>NZ_JAMXLY010000019.1 GCF_024054555.1 Segatella cerevisiae
CCTAAGCCAATAGCCGCAGACAGCATACCGCAGCCTGCTTATTCTTTTATTGTGTCAAAACAAATAAGTTAAACCTGAATAGCCGATTTACTGGCTGTTCGCAATAAAAACATTTTCGAATGAAAATCAATGATAATGTCATACAGGCAATGATTGATCAGGCGAAAAAAGACGCCCCCAAAGAAACTTGCGGTTATCTGATGGGGCACGATGATACCGTCACCGAGAATTACTGGATGGAAAACATCGACCATAGCTCAGAGCATTTTTCTTTCGCTCCCAAGGATCAGTTTGCCGCTCTGAAATATGCCCGCAGCAAAGGACTGAAGATCCTCGCCAATTGGCATAGCCACCCAGCCTCACCGTCCCGCCCCTCACAAGAGGATATCAGACTGGCGAACGATCCGCATATACGCTACGCTATTCTCTCACTCTACCAAGGCATTCATCTGAATTCATTCAAAATCATCAGAAGTAATGTAGTCGACAAAGAGATTCATTACGCGAAAGACTAATTTCTTCTTTACTGAAAACAGATACGAACATGTATAGAATTCCATCAACACTTGACAGTGATCTCGACTATACGGAATCACTGATCAAAAAATTCAAGGCAGGAGAAATCCCTGCCGGTGAGTTAAAGAGCAACCGCGTACCTATGGGTATCTACGAGCAAAGGAAGAACCAGCATTATATGCTCCGCGTACGCTGTGCCGGAGGACTCATCACACCTCAGCAACTGGCCGAGGTGGCTTTTGTCGGTCACCAGTTGTCTACCTCTCATCTGCATATTACCACACGACAGGAGATACAGATCCATAATGTCGATATACTCGATGCCATCCCTGCCCTGCGCAAATTGGAGAAGGCAGGGCTGAGCACTGCCGGTGGAGGTGGAAATACCGTACGCAATATGACTGTCAATGACAGAAGCGGACTTACTGGAGATGAAGAATTCGACGTCTACCCCTACATCGTAGAACTGACGTCAAGGTTGATTGCCGAGAAAGACTCCTTCACGATGCCCAGAAAATATAAGGTAGCTGCAGACTATAATGTAAAGGATGCCCACTCTTCCTATGTCGCAGATTTTGGCCTGCAGGCAAGACTTGTGAATGGCAAACGGGGATTCCGTGTACTCATAGCAGGCAGTACGTCCACCAATCCTCATACCGGTTGGGAGGTTTTCGATTTCTTGCCGGAAGTCGACCTGTACCGCGCTGCAAAAGCCCTGAAGAATTGGTTCAACAAATATGGCAACCGGCGTAACCGCCATAAAGCGCGCATGCGCTATGTCTTCTATAAATATGGTGAAGAGGAAGCTAAGAAGCACTACTATGAAGAGTTCGATGCCTTGAAGAAAGATGCTAGTCTTGACTTCTTCGTGCCTGCCCTGCCTCTGGAACACCACAAACCTCCATTCGATCCCGTCGTTGACAACAGTGATGCTTTCAAGATTTGGAAAAAGCGCTATGCCCACCGCCAAACAACCAAAGAGGGGGTGGCTGAAAACCTCTGGTATGCTTACCTCCCCGTCGAACACGGGAATAACCGGACAGAATTCTTTGCTGCCATAGCAGAACATCTGGGAAAGTTTGGCAATGACGTGATCCGCTTTACACAGAAAGAACAGATCCAAGTACGCAATATCAATGAAGACTACCTGCCGGATATTTACCAGTTTTTCAAGAAGATCGGTGATTACCAAATAGATTATCCTGCCGTCGTGACCAATATGACCTCTTGCACGGGAGCTGATACCTGCCGTCTGGGAATATGCCTGCCGAAAGGCGCCATCAATGCGGTGACCAGACGCCTGATGACCAGTGGGCTCGATTTGGATGCAATCCCCGACTTTGAACTGAATATGAACGGCTGCACGAACATCTGTGCCAACGCGACATGGGCAGACCTCGGATTCAGCGGCCGCATCGCCAGAACAGGTGATGACCCTTTCCCTGCATATACCGTTTGGCTGCCGCTTAAAGGCCATAATGAGATTGATGTCCAACAAGGTTATGTCCCGGCTAAGCATCTCCCCGATTTCGTCACAGACTATCTGCAGGATGTCATCGCAAACAAAAGCAATTACACCGATTATTACGAGTATGTCAAGGCTAAAGGGGTGGATACAGTGGAGAAATTGCTTCTCAAGTATAAAAAAGTAAAACCTTTCTCCGAAGAGCCGAAAGCCTACTATGATTGGGGAGATGACGAGAAGTTCAGCCTCGTGAAATACGGACAGGCCGAGTGCTCCGCAGGTCTCTTCGACATCATCGAGATAGACCAGGACAATATTGCAGAAAAGCGGAAGGCTCTGGAAAGCGGCAATGCCGGGGATGAAGAGAAAATCCTGCACGCCATCGTATTCTCCGAGAACCGGATGTTACTGGTCACGAGAGGAATCGATCCGCGTACGGACGACGATGTCTACGATGGTTTCATCAAGGAATTCATCCAAGCAGGCATCGTACCTGCCAAATTCAAGGTGCTTACCGACAAAGCCCGCCAACATCAGAGTTTAGCGGCTGACAAAACCCTTATTTTCGAACTTGCCGACTTACTGAACGACTTATACAAGAACATGGGAGACAACTTGCAATTCAATATTGAAGGGAAAGAAAACAGCAAGGTTAAGGTCGAAACGAAACCTGCAGAAACAAGTTCCAAAAAGGAAGAAGTTGCTTCAAAGGTTGCTACCGGTAACGAGATCCAACCTGATCTCAAGAAGGACTTCCGTGGAGTAGCCTGCCCGATGAATTTCGTCAAGACCAAGATCGCGCTCTCTCCAATGAAGAGCGGGCAGATCCTCGAGATTCTCCTCGACGACGGGCAACCTATTCAGAATGTGCCGGGAAGTGTAAAGAACGAGGGGCACACTGTCCTTGCCACTGAAAAGGTCGGCAACTATTGGAAAGTGACGATTAAGAAGAAATAATTCTAAAAACATATCCATGCCTTTGAATTTCATTCCCATTGCCGTTAAGACAACTGCCCATATTACAATTATCGGCGGCAGTCCGGAAGGTATCAAGAAAGCCAAAAGACTGGCAAGGCTGACGGATCAGGTGACTTTCATCTCGCCTGAGATACCTGAAGCACTCCGGTCTCTGCCTTTTCACTTCATAGAACGGACATTTGAAGCGGGAGACCTGAAAGATACGAAGATTCTCTATGTCTGCACTGCTGATCTGAAGGAGAACCACCGCATCAAACAGATCGCAGAAAACCGGGGAATCCTGACAAGTGTCTGTGATGATCCGGACTACTGCGATTTCGTATCGCCCGCCGTCTTTTTGAAAGACAACCTCACTATTTCCGTAGGTTCTGACGCAAGAGATGTCAGACGGTCGATCAGGATTCGCAACCGGATCAGACAACTCATAGAACAAGGCATTTTGGATATCACTTGAACGGCATCATTTGCTTAGAAAATCGCAAACAAGAAATATAAGAGAGATTATGTATACTAAAAACATTACACATTTAAAGGAACTCGAGTCAGAGTCCATCTATGTCCTGCGGGAAGTAGCCGCACAGTTCGAACGGCCTTGCATCCTGTTTTCAGGAGGGAAAGACTCTATTGTAGTCACTTACCTGGCTTACAAAGCTTTTTACCCTGCCAAGATTCCTTTCCCTCTACTGCATATCGATACCGGGCACAATTTCCAGGAGACGATCGACTATCGGGACGCATTGGTCAAGAAACTCGGGGCAGAACTCATCGTAGGATCTGTACAGGAGAGTATTGACAAGGGAAGGGTGAAAGAAGAGACCGGCTATTATGCCAGCCGCAACAAACTGCAGACCGTGACGCTCCTTGATACCATCGAAAAGTACAAGTTTGATGCGGCTATCGGCGGCGCACGTCGTGACGAGGAAAAATCGCGCGCCAAAGAGCGCTTTTTCAGCCACCGTGACGAATTCGGACAATGGAACCCCAAGAACCAGCGACCTGAACTCTGGAACATCTTCAACGGAAGGAAGAATGTGGGAGAACACTTCCGGGTGTTCCCCATATCCAACTGGACCGAGATGGATGTCTGGCAATACATCTACCTGGAAAACATCCCTATGCCGAGCCTTTACTTCACCCACGAGCGGGAAGTTTTCAAGCGTGACGGGCAATGGCTCGCTGCCCTGCCTGTCATCAAGCGCAAACCCACAGAGAAGGTCGTCAAGAAGATGGTCCGCTGCCGTACGATCGGAGACATCACCTGTACAGGATTGACAGAATCCAAGGCGACGACAGTAGCTGATATCATCGACGAGATCGCATCCAGCCGCGTCACCGAGCGGGGAGGCCGCGCTGACGACAAGCGCAGTGAGACGGCAATGGAAGACCGGAAAAAGGCGGGATACTTCTAAAAAAACCGCTCGGGATACGAGGAATCGAAATTGCAAAAAAGTATATCATCATCAAATTCAACTAAGGAATAATGCCGGATACAAGAGGATATTTAAATATGGAACTGCTCCGCTTCTCTACAGCGGGCAGTGTAGACGACGGTAAGAGTACACTTATCGGACGCTTGCTCTATGACAGCAAGTCTATTTTCGAGGATCAACTCGAAGCTGTGGAGGCCGCTTCTAAAAGTCGCGGCAATGAAGAGGTGAATCTCGCCCTTCTCACCGACGGCTTACGGGCTGAGCGGGAACAGGGTATCACCATTGACGTGGCTTACCGCTATTTCGCTACACCGAAACGCAAGTTCATCATCGCTGATACACCGGGACATATCCAGTATACCAGAAACATGGTTACCGGTGCCAGCACAGCGGACTTGAGCATCATCCTCATCGACGCCAGGCATGGCGTTCTGGAACAGACGGTCAGACACAGTTATATCTCATCTCTTTTGGGCATCCCCCACATCCTTGTAGCCATCAACAAGATGGACCTTGTCGATTACGACAAAGGGGTGTACGACAAGATCGTCTCTGACTATCAGAAGATGTCGGAGGCGCTTCATATCAAGAACATCGTCTTCATCCCCATCAGCGCCAGAGTTGGTGACAATGTCGTGAACAAGAGTGACAAGATGCCTTGGTATACCGGTAAAGCCTTACTCGACTATCTGGAGACCGTACCTGTGGTACATAAGACCGTGAGTGACTTCTTCCGCTTTCCGGTACAATTGGTGATCCGCCCCATCAGTGATCAATTTCCTGACTATAGAGGATATGCGGGTCGCATGAGCGGCGGACTGCTCAAACCGGGCGATCGTGTCAGAGTACTGCCTTCAGGATTGGAAAGCACCGTCAAAAGCATTGATTTCGTAGATCAACACCTCCAAGAAGCTTTCTCTCCGGAAAGTGTGACAATCCTGCTGACTGACGACATCGATATCAGTCGTGGTGACATACTGGTGAAAGTGGATGAAAAGCAACCCCAAATCAGCCAGGATATCACGATGGACGTGTGCTGGTTCAACGAGCGTCCTGCCCAGATCCGGAACAAGTATATCATCCGCCAGACAACTGCCGAAAGTCTGGGGATCATCCGAAGCATCAACTACCGCAGGAATATCAATACGCTGGAGAAGGAAAACGGCATAGACCACCTGGACATGAATGACATCGCCGAGATTACGGTCCATACGGCCAACCCACTGGTATTTGACAAATATGCCGAAAACAAGGTCACCGGCAGTCTGATCTTCATCGATCCGGATACCAATGAGACGGTTGGCGCCGGTATGATCAAGTAAGAACACATGAAGTCATTATAACTTTGCTGATGAAAACAAAACAAGATAAAGCCAGGCAGGTCGAACAACTCAACCAACTACTCCGCAATGCACCCGCTGAAGAGGTGGTGAGGTATTTCCTCGATGCCTTCCAAGGCCGTATCGCCCTCTCCTCCAGCCTCAGCATTGAGGATCAGGTCCTCACGGACATCATCGTGAAGGAGAACCCGTCCAGCAGGATCTTCACTCTGGATACAGGGCGTCTCTTTCCGGAAACCTATCAACTCATTGACCGGACGAACCTGACCTACAATATCAAGATCGAGGTATTCTTTCCAGACTATAGAGAAGTGCAACGCATGGTCCGGGAAGAGGGCATCAATCTCTTTTATCAATCCATAGAAAGCCGGCACCGCTGTTGCCAGATCCGCAAATTGGAACCGCTACACAGGGCGATGCAAGGCCTGGATGCATGGATCTGCGGACTCCGCAGGCAACAGAGCATCACGCGCAAGGACATGCAACTGGTAGAATGGGACGATATCCACCAACTCATCAAAGTGAACCCGCTGATCAATTGGGAGGAAGATGAGGTATGGGCATACATCAGAAAGCATCATGTCCCCTATAACAAACTCCAGGATCAGAACTATCCGAGCATCGGCTGCGAACCTTGTACACGGGCTGTCAAACCCGGAGAGGATATCAGGGCGGGACGCTGGTGGTGGGAATCTCCCGATCATCGTGAGTGCGGACTGCATCAGAAACAATGAGTCCGACTCTGATTTCCAAAAAAGAAAAAAGGTCTGTTCAGGATAGAAGAAGCCAACAATATTGATCCGGATTTCCGGATCAGGGAGTTGACTGTTTCAATAATTGTGGAAAAATGGAGATAGACTATAGAATACTCAAAGACAAACTGGCAGAAAAGGGAATGTTTGTACTGACCCTTTCTTCAATACTGCTCGTCATTGCCATGGCCATCGGACTATACCTCAAATCAGCTCCGATCCTGCATCAATATCACCTGTGGGATCTGTTGACTGAGAGCAACTGGAAACCGATGCAGGGCAAGTTCGGATTCCTGCCTTTCCTGGCCGGAACTTTCTGGTGTACGGCGGTAGCCATCATCATAGCCCTGCCCATTTCTCTGTTCATGGCTGTCTACCTGACAGAATATGCAAATACTGTCGTCCGTAGATATGTCTATCCCCTGCTTGATATTCTGGCAGGATTACCCTCAGTGATCTACGGTGTCTGGGGCACATTGTTGATCGTACCTTGGATAGCAAAATTTGTCGCACCTTTATTCTCCGGGAACAACAGCGGTTATACCGTATTGACCGGCGGGATCGTACTCAGCGTGATGATCCTGCCCCTTCTCATTTCACTGTTTATGGAACTCTTCTCCAATGTTCCCAGAGAACTGAGGGATGCGTCACTGTCTCTGGGGGCGACCGTTTGGCAGACCACCAAATTCGTGGTCTTGAGGAAAGCCGCCCCCGGCATGATTGCCGCCATCGTACTGGCTCTCAGTCGTACCCTCGGCGAGACAATTGCCGTGCTGATGGTGTGCGGCAATGTACCGGTCGTACCCGGCAGCCTTCTCGATGCCTGCTACCCTATCCCGGCACTGATAGCCAACAACTATGGGGAGATGCTCTCGATACCGATGTATGAGAGTGCGCTCATGTTCGCTGCCTTCCTGCTGTTCTTCGTCATTGTAATACTCAATTTAGGTTCCCGTATCGTATTGCGGAGGATCAAAAATACCTGATGCTATGGTCAAAGGGAAATTCGTAGAAGAGAAGATAGCCAAAATACTGATGTACCTGTCTCTGGCCATCGTATTCTATTTTGTAGTCAGCGTCATTTGGACGATATTCAAACGGGGCTGTCCTGTACTGACCTGGAAGATGATCACCGAGCTCCCCAGTGGGGGGTTCTATATCGGAGGTGAAGGCGGGTTCCTCAACGCTATTGTCGGCAGTGTCTACATCGTAGGGGCCTCTACACTTTTGGGACTGCTCATTGCCCTACCCGTGGTCTTCTACCTGAATGTATACCTGAAACCTGACAGTAAGTTCGGCTATATTGCCCGTCTGGCTTTTGACACCCTCTTCGGAATCCCCAGCATCGTTTACGGTGCCTTTGCCTTCTCTCTGATGATATGGTTGGGAATGCGGGCTTCTTTGGCTGGAGGAATTCTGGTCATCACGCTCCTGATCATTCCCATCTTCATCCGGAGTATGGATGAAGTGGCGAAATCCATTCCGAAAGACATTCTGGAAGTTTCTTACAGTCTCGGCTCTACCCGACTTGAGACGATAGGCGTGGTGCTCCGGCAAATAGCGCCGGCGATAGCGACAGCGACCTTACTCGGCATCGGAAGAGCCATAGGTGACTGTGCCGGAGTCATGTTCACAGCCGGATTTTCCGACCATATTCCCAAGAGCCTGGACCAGCAGGCAGCAACCCTCCCTCTCAGTATTTTCTTCCAACTCAGCGCCCCTCAACAATCTGTACAGGACCGGGCTTATGCGGCCGCGGTCGTCCTCACGGTCATCGTATTGGTATTGAGTCTCGGCGGCCGGTTTATCCTGAATCATTTCTCTAAGAACAAGGTTTAGGATACCCGAAGCTCAGGGCCTCAAAACTGACAGATATTATCCTGATTTGACATACCACAATCGTGGAAAGACACCCTCACTTACCACGTTTATGGTATGTCAAATACCATGTATTTACTATTTTTTGAGTAATATAAAAGATGTACTTTTGTCGTAATTAACAGGAAAGGAGCCTATCATATATGGTAAGATATCTTTTAGCAGATAACCAAGAACTCACTCGAATAGGACTTGAAGCAATAATCGAAAAGGTTTCCCCGGGAAAAATTATCCGTGTAGAAGATAAGACCAGGTTGATAGAACTCCTTAAAGAGGATGGTCATGTGGTTATCCTTCTGGACTATACCCTGTTTGACTTTGAGGATGAGAATGGCCTGCTTATCGTCAGCGAAAGATTTCCTGAGGCGGAATGGATATTGATCAGCGAAGATCTGACTGACGATTTCCTGCGGCGCGTCATCTATTCCAACCACCACTTCAGCGTCATTTTCAAGGATTCTCCCGTCAGCATCATTGGAGATGCGATCTTGGCTGCCACCCAAAAGGACAGATACATCTGCCAGAGGGCTATGGAGATCCTACTGGAGCAACAGAAAAAGCAGGAGGTCACGACTATCCTCACTTCGACAGAAATAGAAGTCCTTAAAGCTATTGCACAGGGGAAGACAACTAAGGAAATTGCGGCCGAACGTTACTGCTCTATTCATACGATCAATACACACCGCAAGAATATCTTCCGAAAACTGGGTGTGAACACTGCCCATGAAGCAGTGAAATATGCTTTCAGGGCGGGACTGGTAGACACCAGCGAATTCTACATCTGATGCCCTGGGAGTGGAATGAGTATAGTGTAGATACTATCAAGAAAAACATTCTGTCAAGAACCACTTCCAAATACCTGTTTAACAGCTTATTTGGCGGTCCGGGAAACAGGGTCTTTTGCCATAGGGAAACAAGCATTCGTAGTTTCGAGAAAGTCAGCCGTCTCTTTCGAGAAACATAACGCTGACTTTCTCGAAACATAAACCGCCCTTTCCCTGATAGAGCAATTCCCCTCTCCCATCACTGATTGGCAGCCCCCTCTTCCAATGAAAATTACTGGCAGAATCAGCACTATAGAGTTTCCATCCTTATACAAGTATTTTTCTCCAAAAGGACTGACGTTGATGTATGAAAAACACTATCTTTCAACTGATCTATTTTGAAAAGGAACGGCCCAAGGCAAGTTGCATTCAGCATCGCAAAAGACCCGATCCCGAGTGCTCAATCGTTTTTAACTTATTTTATAGGACCTACGGGCACAAATGTGGCCGGCAAACCATTGAAAGTAAGATAATTTTGCAGCGTAAATGATTTAGAACTCAAAATTATGGAAAAGAAAATGTTTTGCTTTCAATGCCAGGAAACAGCTTTTGGCACAGGATGTACTTTTAGAGGGGTTTGCGGTAAACTTCCCCAGACTGCTCGCTATCAGGATCTGCTGATCTCTGTGGTAAGAGGCATCGGAACAGTTTATCATGAACTTCACGAAGCATCCGTGAAACCGTTGCCTGACATAGAGACCTTCCTCTATGACGCCATCTTCTCAACGATCACGAATGCGAACTTCGATGACGACAGTATCCTGAGACGTGTAGATGCAGGAGTCCGAATCAAAGCCGAACTGATCGGTCTGGCTCAAAAGAACAATGTCGCTCTGCCTGATTTCCACGAAGTGACATGGAAGGGACAACGGTCAGACTATGAACAGGAAGCTGATAGGGAAACGGTGCTGCGCAATACAGATCCGGATATCCGCTCCCTGAAAGAACTTACAGTATTGGGACTTAAGGGGATGTCTGCCTACGGTGAGCACGCTGCCCGTCTGGGGTATCACAGTCAGGACATCGTCAATTTCATGACTTCGGCTCTGAAGATTGTCTCAGATCCGGAATCGACAAAAGACCAACTCCTCCATACGGTATTGGCTACCGGACAATATGGCGTCAAAGTCATGGCCTTGCTGGACAAGGCGAACACGACTGCGTTCGGAAAACCTGAGATCACAAAGGTCAATATCGGAGTAGGCACGAATCCGGGGATATTGATTTCCGGTCACGACCTCAAGGATATCAAAGACCTGTTGGAACAGACTCAGGGAACAGGTATCGATGTCTATACGCATAGCGAGATGCTGCCTGCCCACTACTACCCGGAGCTGAAGAAATACAAGAATCTTGTAGGCAACTACGGAAATGCATGGTGGAAGCAGCGCCAGGAATTCGAGCACTTCAATGGTCCAATCGTCTTTACGACCAATTGTATCGTACCGCCGACACCGAAGGCCAGTTACAAGGATCGGGTGTTTACCACCAATGCAGCAGGCTATCCCGGTTGGAAACAAATCCCTGTAGATGCGAACGGCCATAAAGATTTCTCCGAAGTCATCGCTTTGGCTAAAACCTGTAAGGCTCCTGAAGAGATCGAACACGGTGAGATCATAGGTGGCTTTGCACACGATCAGGTGCTGGCTCTCGCTGACAAGATCGTTGATGCAGTCAAGAGTGGTGCCATCAAGAAATTCATTGTCATGAGCGGTTGTGACGGAAGGATGAGGAGTCGCGAATACTACAAGAACTTCGCTGAAACTCTACCGAAAGATACCGTCATCCTTACCTCCGGTTGTGCCAAATACAGATACAACAAATTGAACCTCGGTGCAATCAATGGTATTCCGCGTGTCCTTGACGCCGGACAGTGCAACGATTCCTATTCATGGGCTGTCATTGCGATGAAACTCCAGAAAATCTTCAAGGCTAAAGATATCAATGACCTCCCGATAGTCTTTAATATTGCTTGGTACGAACAGAAAGCTGTCATCGTCCTCCTGGCACTATTGAGTCTGGGGATCAAGCATATCCACATCGGCCCGACACTGCCTGCCTTCGTCTCACCGAATGTTCTGAAAGTGCTTCAGGATGAGTTTGACCTTGGAACCATCTCGACTGTAGAAGAAGACGTGAGGAAATTCCAGTTAGTGGAAAATTAAAAGGTCTGTCTATGACCTTCTGCGTAAACGGCAGGAAAGCAACGTTCTCATTCGGAGAACGGTCTTTTCCTGCCGTTTATGTTTTTTGAAAGGCCCTCGACTGTACCTATTGACCTCCAATGATGTCAAACCTATCCATATTGGAGCGGGGCATCGTTTTTTTTCTTATTTTTGCAGAAAACAAATAAAAGAGATGAACAAGTTCTGCAACCCTGTCACGCACATTTTCTTTTTCCTTTTTCTTCTTGCCTTCGACTTAGCGGCAAAGGCACAACCGACGTTCAACCCCGATTCTCTTCGAGAAAGTGATCTCCTTTTTGCTTATGTGCCCAAGGGCAACGCCATCACAAAAGTAACGCAGGGCATCTATGGGACTACCATTGACCATGTCGGCATTGTCATCAGGAAAGACAAGAGATGGCAGATCCTCGAAGCCATACATCGAGGTGTGGTCATCACTCCACTGGATTCATTCATCAACAGGAATACAACGGCAAATTGCCCGCCTTCCATCATCCAAGGACGTGTCACAGGTGACGTGGATATACCATCTTCCATACGGAACGCCATGCACGATATTGGAAGGCCTTATGATTTCTATTTCATGCCCGATGATCGGGAAATCTACTGTAGTGAACTTGTCCAGAAAAATTATGTAGACCACTCCGGCCATCTGATATTTCAGCCTATACCCATGTCTTTCCATGACCGCAAAGGACATATCCTACACTACTGGAAGAAGTATTATCAAAAAGCAGGATTATCTGTTCCTGAAGGTAAACCGGGAAGCAACCCGGGAGAGTTGTCGAGAAGCAGCAGAATCAGAATAATAAAATCATAAGTCTGACTCAATCAGGCATCAATTCCACGAAATAAAATTGATCCAAGTACAACGGCAGACTTACACCTATAGCCTGCCCTTTTCCTAAAGATGATACGCTAACGGTATTTCCTCTCATTACTGTAGGAGATGATTTTACACTCAACAATATGGGAGGAACCATCTGAATAGATCACTTAAACTTGTTCTTTGACAACTGGCATTTATTTTCCCTTAGCCGAAATCAGTTTCAGAAGTTCAAGTCTCAGTCCCCCTCGCGTGATTTCCTCTTATATTCCCATTGTACATAGGGTCAGAACATTAAAAACTATATTCTACAAAAGCCCTATACCTTCATTTTCATCATTCCGGAGCCACAAAGATTTGAGTCTGGAAAACTCTCTCATCATTTATATTTTTTAAGAATTAGAATTTGCAATATTCGATAAGATTAATTAACTTTGTAGTGTTCATTAAACGAAAACATTATGACAAAAGCAAAACAAGTTTATAGATGTGCCGTATGCGGCAACATCGTAGAAGTAGTTAACCCATCGGGTGGTACACTGACATGTTGTGGTCAACCCATGGAATTGTTGAAAGAAAATTCTACCGATGCAGCTTTGGAAAAGCATGTACCTGTAATCGAGAAGATCGACGGTGGGTATCGTGTTAAGGTCGGAGCAGTAGAGCATCCTATGACAGAAGCCCACTATATCCAGTGGATAGAGTTGATAACAGATAATAAAGTGTTGAGACAATATCTGACTCCTAAAGACAAGCCTGAGGCAGAATTCAAGACTGACGCTGATGAAGTTTATGCACGTGCTTATTGCAACCTGCACGGACTTTGGAAGTCTAAATAAACTTTAAAAGAGCATATCTTTTAAGAAGGAAATAACTGAACAATATCGGTTATTTCCTTTTTTTATTTTCCATACCTATGTTTCCCCAATAAGTGGAGATCGTAACGTCATCAATTACTTCATCATAATGAACTTCCCTTATATTCATACGGTGGGTGCCCGAGAAGGAACCCTAAAGGCTGTTTAAAGCTCCGTAGGGTGTTCTCTTTGAAGACTATGACTGAGTTACCCCAGTTGTTCTTGAAGCCAATGTTGAAGAACTATGGCATGATTGTGGTTTTCGTCCCTTGCGCCATAAAGCAACGTCACCGGAGACTTTTCCAAAAGTGACTTGCACTTGACAGCAAAGGCATGGGCCTCATCATTCTGATCGAGTTCGTTCCGGTAGTCTTCAGTGAATTTCGGAAATCGATCGGGCAGATGTCCGAACCATTGCCTCAAACTTGCAGTCGGAGCGATGCCTTTATTCCATTCGTCCAAGCAGGCTTTCTCTTTTGAAAGTCCTCTGGGCCAAAGCCGATCTACCAGAACCCGATATCCATCTCCAAGTGTCATGGGGGAATAGATCCGCTTGATTAAAATTGGATGATTTAACATGATGCGTCTGCCTCCTTCTTATTGCTGATCATTGTCAACTGCATTTTAAAGCGTTCTGGAGCATTGACGGCATGCAAAGCTCCCGCAGGAATAATGAAACTCTCCCCCTTCTTCAGGACATTTGTCTTGCCATTTACAGTCAGTTCCATCTTCCCGTCTATGACATAAATCAAAGCGTCATAAGGTGCCTGATGAGGACTTAAACCTTGGCCTTCATCAAAGGAGAACAAGGTCACTGAGCCAAAGTCAGTATGGACCAGTTCTTTACTCACTACTCCACCATCGGCATATACGATGCAATTCTCAAGATTGAATACTTTTGCTTTTTCAAATTTCATACTCGTGTTTCTCCTATTTCTGAAGTACCAGGCTTCTCCTCCAGAGTTTAAATGATTAAGAGTGCCTTCTCTCTTCGTATACTGCAAAGATAAAGACCAAATGGTTATCCAGAGGGCACAAAAGTGCCCATTTGGAGTTAAGTTATCTTAAAATTTCAGGAGACCTTTTTTCCTTACACCTGAATAAAATATTTTATTTCTTTTTTCCTATCTTTGCAGTATGGAAGAAAAAGCTAAGACCGCACTCCTGTCATGCCCGCTGTTCGACAAGATAGAAGGAGAAGAACTAGAAGCCATAATGGAGGATATCCCTTACAAGACCATCGAATTTTCGAAGGGTGATATCATCACTGTAGCCGGTATGCCTTGCCGTTATGCGGATATTGTCATCAGAGGTTCTCTCATTTGCAGCATGGCTGCATTGAGTGGGAAACAGATCGAAGTCAGCCGTCTGTCTTCCGGGGATATCATTGCGCCCGCTTATCTCTTTTCAGACAACCATGCGATACCGGTGAGCGTCAAGGCTGACAGCAAGACCGAACTTCTCCGGATTTCAAAAGAGAGTCTCAAGATCATATCTGAAAGGCATTCGCAGATCGGATTGAATTTCATTCGGCTGCTCTCGAATATCAATGTCTTCCTGACGGGGAAGATCAGGGTGTTGAGTCTTTATACAGTACGTGAAAAAGTGGCTTATCTCCTTCGTAAAATTGCCAAGGAGCAAGGTAGTCATCTCATCCATCTGGACCGAAGCCGACAAGAGATTGCCCAGAGTTTTGGTATTCAAAAGTTCTCATTGCTCCGTGTCCTTTCTAATTTCGAGCAGGAAGGTGCCATAAAAATTGATGGAAAAGATATCCAGATCCTTGACCTGAGACTTATCAAATAACCGTTTGGACCTTTTATAATCTAAGGTTGTCCGAGAACACAAAGTGGCAGTTTGCCCTCGGATAAAACGCTTGAGGAAGTTTTGGCAATATCTCCTGTGCCTGAAGATATTTCAACAGGAAAGTATTTCCATGGGCCTCAAACTGATGACCGATAGTCGGATATTTTGAATCTGCTCTTACTAAAATTCGACTCGAAAAGGCAATTTCTTGAAAATTATAATTACCTTTGACTACTGAATACAATAGACATATATATGAAAACCATTTTATTTATCATCGGCTCAACGAGAGCCAAATCTTTCAACCTGCAAACTGCAAAATATGTAGAAAGTAAGTTGGCAGGTAAAGCCAGTATAAAATATCTCGATTTCACCGACCTCCCATTCGTCAATCAGGATCAAGAGAATCCTGTTCTTGAAGTTGTTGCAAGGATAAGGAAAGAAGTGATGGAGGCTGACGGACTATGGATATTCTCACCTGAATATAACTTCAGCTATCCCGGGTATCTCAAGAATTTGCTTGACTGGCTATCTCGCCCCAAAGATCCTAACATATTCAATGGTCCTACTGCCATAGCTGGCAAGAAAGTCACTGTCTCCGGTGCTGGTGGAGCATTCGCCACAAAAGGAATGAAAGACAAACTCACAGAACTTCTTGAATTCATCAAGGCTGACGTGATGAAGGCACCAATGACTGGAATCCATGTCAATCAGGATGCCTGGACTACGGATGTCCTTGTCTTATCCAATGAAGACAAGAAACACTTGCAAGATCAGGCAGAAGCCTTTCTGAAATTCATCTGAATAGCAAGGGCAAAATTTCGTTTTCGGTTCGATGAAACCATTTGTTTTAGTAGTAATATGCTGAATTCTAACTTAAGAGTTCAGCATATTTTTTATACCATTCATACAATTTCTGAATCCCCTCATGAAGGGAGGTCTCAGGTTTGTAACCAAAATCGTTCTGCAAACGAGTCGTATCTGCATAGGTACGGGTGACATCTCCTGGTTGCATGCCCAACATCTTCATCTGAGCCTGCTTTCCTGTTACCTCCTCTATGGTATGGATAAAATCGAGTAATCTGACAGGTTGGGAATTTCCGATATTATAGATTCTATAAGGTACTGTTTCCTTTATGTCTGCGTGCAGGACACGGCGGATTCCCTCCACAATATCATCAACATAAGTAAAGTCCCGCAGCATATCGCCATGATTAAAGACTGGGATTTCCTGACCTGAAGAGATGGCTCTCATGAATTTTATCGGGGCCATGTCCGGACGTCCCCAAGGACCATAGACTGTAAAGAAGCGCAGCCCTGTCGTTTGAATATGATAGAGTTTGCTATAGGCATATGCCATGACTTCATCGCTCTTCTTTGTAGCTGCGTAAAGGCTCACCGGTGAGTCGGTGCGATCGGTCTCTGAGAAGGGCACATGGGCATCCATACCATAGATACTGCTCGAACTGGCATAGACTAAATGCGGAAGGCCGTGATGTCTGCAAGCCTCCAGCAAATTCAAGAAACCTACAATGTTGGACTGGATGTAAGAATACGGATTCTCTATGGAATAGCGCACTCCGGGCTGCCCTGCCAGATTACAGACATGGGTAAAATGCTCTTCTTCGAAAAGTTGATTCAGACGCTCTTTGTCTGTCAGATCTAAACGGACAAAACGATAATTTGCCATCGTCCGACTTTGAACAGTTTTTCCAGGCACTATCTCCTCCCGCTTGATCCCGGTATCCTCTAAGCGGGCATATTTCAAATTCGGATCATAGTAATCGTTGATTTCATCAAGTCCTATAATTTCCGCTCCTTCTGCAGCAAGCGCCTTCACTAACTGATGGCCGATGAAACCGGCAGTTCCGGTAATTAGTATCTTCATTTTCCTACCTGTTTTATATCTATTGCCTTCGCAATGTATTTATATTTCCAACCTCCCAAATCTTACATTCTGTCTTGACTCAGTCGTCAGGAGCACAACTTTAAGACAGATGATCTTCAATTCGTTTTTCTTGTTTCTGCTCTTTATGGAACAGGACAATATTTCTAATATATGTCAAGAACCCCACAGACTGTCCCAGTATCAAAACCGGATCCCATCTGAAGACACCATAGCTGACGATAATGGAACTTCCTATTAAACTGATCACCCAAAAACCTATGGGTAGAATGGATTCATGACGATGATAAGAATAAAACCATTGGTAAACAAATCTCAGTGTAAATATAATCTGACCGACCGATCCCCAGATCAAAAGTGGCAATGAAACGGCTTTATTATGCAGGAAACTGGAGAGAAAGTGAGGCACATCGGAAAGCATGAAGCAAATGGCGACCAAAGGCAACGCTCCTATCACAATCCTGAACAGCAGAGGAATCCTCTGCCATACTTTCTTGATGTCCAGATTCCAAATATAAATGTAAAAGGATATCAATTGACCTAAGATAATGGCGAAGTCATCCCGCATCCAACCATAAATAAACAGTAGGATGCTCCCTACCAGACCACAAATCCAATAAAGATCGGGTGACACGACTTTCTTTGCGCGTTCTGACAGAATCCATTGGATAAGCATCCGGGCAGAGAAGAAGCCTTGGGCGATGAAGCCGATGGCATAAACAAAAAGTGGAGATATTTGCATTCAGGCTTTTTTATAAAGGTTTTGTTCGTCTATATGATAACGGATATATCGTTTTTTCATCCACCGATAAGCAAAGCAATCGACAAAGGGACCTTTCAGCCGATTCCACAGATGGTATTTCGAAACTCCTGCCACACGGGGATAATGCCTGACTGGTACTTCCTTGAACTTTCCCTGCTCCAACATCATCAAGGCTGGGAGGAAACGATGCATACCGTCAAAGAAAGGCAGGCGCTTGGCATAAGCTGTCCACATCACTTTCAACGGGCAACCGGTATCTGTAGCTGTATCGCCGGTCATCTTCCGCCGGAAGCCATTGGCAATTTTAGATTGCAGATTCTTGAAAAAGGTATCTTTGCGATGGGCCCTGATACCGGAGACAAGTTGGTAATCAGCCACAAATTGCAACAAGAGGTTGAAGTCCTCCGGATCTGTCTGCAAATCAGAATCAATATAACCGATATATTTACTCTCAACAGTATCTATACCCGATTTCATCGCAGTACTCAAACCGTGATTATCATTTGAGGAGATAAAATAGAAATCCTTATTGCGGGCACATATCGCCTTTATTTTCTCTAGACTGTGATCTTTGGATCCGTCATTGATCAAAAGCAGACAGGTTTTCATCGGGGCTGTCGGCAGATAGGCCTTCAAAGACTTCTCAACTCTGTCCAGATTATCTTCCTCGTTATAAACAGGCATGATAATCGTGAAATCATAATCCCTTGTATTATTCATATCACTGTTTTGTTCCTTTATTTTAGTATATTCATAGTTCTTGTTTTCATTTTCGGGGGTATGCCGAATGTAAAATCGACCGTCCCTTCTTTCCGGTTACAGGAGGGTTGATGGCTTTCTTGGGAGTCGTATCCATTTTCTTCTTCAACAAGGTCACATAATTGAGGAAGGCGCTACTGTAATGTCTATCCTTTTTCGGATGCTTATTATCATCATAATACCCTATCTTGACGACATCCAAATGTTTCAGAATGGAGACAGGCATCTCCTGAGCAATCGGCTTTTGCGAGACGACGGCGAGAGGAAGTGAGGACATGACCTCGATGGAATCGCTTAAATTCATTGGCAAGATCTTCCGATTTGCCTCATAGACAAGTTCTATTCTCAACGGCTCTTTTGCATTGTGATAGAAGGGAACATGCTTGAGGGTACTGATCTGCGATACGGCATTGATGCTATGTGCTTCCGGGTTGCCAAACATCTTTCCGACAGGCTGCAGGAAGAACAATTCCGCGATAAAGAAAAGGGCCGCATAAGTCCAGACAAATCCTTTGGTCAAGTTCTTATGCCGGCTTTCTGTCTCCAGCCACATCAAGACAAATGCTACAGACATGGCTATCGTAGGTGCCATAGGCAGCAAATAGCGCATCTTCTTCTCCGGCATGCAGGAGAGTAGAACAAGTTGGAGCAGCATCCATAGGACAACGAAAAAATATTTCCGCGGTTGTTCCAATCGCTTCTGCCAGAAAGGAACAGCCAAAGAGAGCAATATAAACGGTGCCCAGAGTCCGCCTTCCAGGAAAAAGCGCCAGTAATAATACCAAGGACGGACATTATGCCCGGACCAGGCAGAAGATTCTTTATGGATAACGTATTCTACAGCTTCTGAATGGTAAGTCAGCAAATAGGCATACCACCATCCGCCTAGGACAAGAGTGATCAAAATAGCTACGATCAACGGCCCCCATTTGCCTTTCATATGAGGACGTCTGAGACAGATGACGACTAGGATAAAAGGTAAGAGTAAGGCATAGAGGGAAACCGGTCCTTTACTCTCAAAGGAAAGCCCCATGAAAAGTCCTGCCAACAAGAACCACCGCCATTTATGCTGGTGAACTAACCCAGAATCATAAAAGCCTCTATCTTCTTCATAGAAACCATGGTCATCATCGTAAAATCCCCGCATCAGGAAGTAGATGGCTCCCATCATAAAGGCATGACAGTAGATATCCCATGTCGCAGACCGTCCCATGAGCACGACATTGTACAAAGTAATGAAGACCAGTACTGTATTGACTGCAAAATCATCTCTTCTTGTAAGATACCTTGCCGTCAGGAAAAGAAACAAAGTCCAGATAAGACCCATCACTGCGGGGGCAAAGCGCTGGGCCGAAAGGCTTCCCGGTGCAATCATTTCCACAGCCCCTGCTACCCAAGTAGGCAAAGGCGGTTTTTCCAACCGCAGTTCTCCGTTCATCGTGGGTACGAGCCAGTTGCCGTCAGAGACCATCTCACGGGCAGTCACGATGTTACGGGACTCCATAATATCGGTAGGCAGAGCTCCACGATTGATAAAGAATGTAGTAACGCTCAGGATAATCAAGAGAGCAAAGAGGACCGTATTTCTTGATTTCATCTTACTTCTAATTTGTTTATTCTTAAATTGCGAATTTACTTCCTTATTCTGTAGATTCTTTGGAGATCTCACTGGCAGTATACTGCCGGACTTCATCAACCAATATCTCTACAAGCCGGGGCAAGGCATACTCTCCCAATTCCGATTCCTTAATCCAAATATAGCCTTCCGGCAATTCCGGTTTCACGGTCAACTCCAGCAAATAGAAATCAGCATAAAGGACACGATGCGTCAACACGTGTTTTACGCTTTGCCGGAGCAACACCGGCTTTTCCTCTATCTTCTCCAATATCGGATCTAGCGGTGAATCCGCCTTTTTCTCTATCCACAAGGGTTCCCATAGCCCCTGCCAGATACCCTTTTCCCGACGATGAATGGCGACCTCCCCACCGCAACGCAGATAGAAATAGGCAAACCGAATGGTCTGGATTTTAGTCTTCTTCAATTTCACAGGCAGCATGCCAACTCTATGCGTATGGAAAGCAATACAAGTTTCGATAAAAGGACATGTGGTACATTGTGGAGCCTTCGGTGTACAATGTGTTGCACCGAAATCCATCATTGCCTGATTAAAGTCACCTGGTCGATCCTCCGGTACAAATGACTGCGCCAACTGGGAAAAGAGTTTCTTTCCCTCTGTCGAATTGATCGGTGTATCAATGCCCATCAAACGGGAGAGCACCCGATAGGCATTCCCGTCTACGGCCGCCACTGGTACACCGAAAGCGAAAGACGCCACTGCCGCCGCCGTATAAGGACCGATTCCTTTCAATTTCTCCAACTCTTCAGGTGTTGTCGGGAAATGGCCCAAAGAGACAATTTGCCGTGCCGCTTTATACAGATTGCGTGCTCTACTGTAATATCCCAGCCCTTCCCAAAGGAGGAGGACTTTATCTTCACTGGCTGCTGCCAAATCCTGTACCGTAGGAAAAGTCTTCAGAAAGCGTTCCCAATATGCTTGTCCTTGCACGACCTGAGTCTGCTGGAGAATCACTTCACTCAGCCAAATCGCATATGGATCATGTGTATGACGCCATGGGAGATCCCTGCCATTCGTATCAAACCATCTCAACAGTGCAGGCACAAAAGAGTCATTCATATTATTTATTGTGCAAAGATACGACAAAAATAAATGAATATAAAAAGTTTTCTGTATTTTTGCACCAAAAGGTATAAATTGCAAAGATTCCGAGTCTATATCATTTCCCATTAAGAAAGAGGACGACTCGATACCAGAAAATTGCCAACCAACTCTATACTTTCTAGAAGGAGATCTATTTCCATCCAAGACGGAACATGAAGAATCTCTTCAAACACACAAATAATAGTGATATGACAAATCAAATATTGCCGGACAATCAGATTCAACCCGATCAAACGATCTCTAAAGAGAACGGGAGGTCTCTCTCCATGGGTCCGCATACCATCTTCCACCCCATCAACACGGACCTTCCTCTGCCTGACAAACTAAATGATCCTTTCCATTACAAGCCTCATCCACTTTGTCTGATTGCGGCTAAAGAAGTACAAGAATTTCTGATTTCATCGGAAGTACCCGATGCTTTTAAGGCTGAAATCTCACAAGGGAAGATGTTCGGTGTCCTTGTTGTCCAAGACTCTCTAAGGGACTTGGGGTATCTTGTCGGCTATGGTGGGCAGATTTGCGGACGGAGCGACTGGGAAGGTTTCGTCCCTGCCATTTTCGACTATCTACAGCCAAAAGGCTATTTTAAGAAAAAGGAGTCGGAAATAACGAGTATCAATCGTCACATCGATCAAATGGAACATTCTGAACGATACCACAACCAATTGACCGCTTATAACCTATTGAAAAGGGAGTCTGAAGATGCGGTCAATGAGAAGAAAGAGATCATGAAAACTTTCAAGTTGCAGAGAGATAAGAAAAGGGCTGAACAAACTTTGAGTCAAAGTGAGGAAAAAGAATTGATCCATGAAAGTCAGTTTCTGAAAGCGGAGGTCCATCGTACCAAAAGACTGTATGCAACTTATTTGGACAACAAAAAATTTGCGCTCGACCAATACCGCATGAGGATAACGAATCTGAAGTTTCAGAGGAAAGCCAAAAGTGATGCTTTGCAGCAATGGCTGTTCAATCACTTTAAACTGTGTGATTCACATGGGGAATTCCATAACCTATTGGAGATTTACAGAAGACATTACATTCTGTCTCATCCTTCATTCCGGCCGAATTCATCGGGGAGAGAAACGCTCTTGAACGATATTTATCCACCTTCCGGTTGTGGGGAATGTTGTGAACCCAGATTACTGCAATATGCCAACCTCCACCACTTGCGCCCTATCAGCATGGCTATGTTCTGGTGGGGAAAATCTCCCAAAGGAAAAATCAGGAAACACTTACACTATTATCCGGCATGTGAAAACAAATGCCGCCCCATTCTCTGGTATTTACTCCCATCCGAACAAAGCGGACTCAATAGATAGCGGGAAAGTACTTATACGAAAAACATAATCAGAATCTGGGCTATAATGACTCGGACAAACATTCCCAACGGATAAACTGAAGCATAGGACACACTGGGAGAATCACCTTTCAATGTATCATTGGCATAACCTAAAGCCATTGGATTGGCCATGCTCCCACATAAGATTCCGCAAATCGTTCCAAAGTCGTATTTCTTTGTTTTCAGAGCGATGAGACCGATCAAAAGACAAGGTATAACTGTAATAAAGAAGCCGATGACTACCCAGATCACACCTTCAGGTCTCATGACTGTGGCAAAGAAATCTTTTCCTGCATCCAATCCCAGACAGGCCAGGTAAATACTCAACCCGAATTTTCTCATCATCAGCGATGCCGAACGTGTCGTATAAGAAATGAAATGCATTTGAGGTCCCAAAGCGCCCACGACAATACCCATAATAATAGGTCCACCGGCAATACCCAATCTGATCGGACTTTCCATACCTGGGATATGAATCGGTATCGTACCTAGTGCCAAACCAAGGATAAGTCCGATGAAAATACTGCCCAGATTAGGCTCATTCAAAGTCTTGACGGAATTTCCGAAGAATTTCTCTACATTGTCTATTGCGTCATGAGTGCCGACCACTGTCACCCGATCCCCATATTGCAGTCTCAAATCACTGGTCGCCAAGAGTTTGACATCACCCCTGATCACACGGCTAACATTGACATCATAAGTATCCCTCAGATGGAGTTGTCCCAGATGCTTTCCGTTGAGGACTGTCCTGGACACGACCAAAACCCTGCTCTCGATATTTGCGTCAATGGCATTCCAATTGACCTTATCTTCATTCCAGTTCTTCTTCAGTTTGCCGAAAAGAAGAACTAGGGACTCCTCATCATCCTTAGTCGTCACGATCATCACATTATCGTTGATATGCAGCACCGTATCCGGTTCCGGGATAATGACCTTATTGCTTCGCCATAGCCTGGATACAATGAATTTCAAGTGGGTCATGTGAGTCAGATCCGCAATGGTCTTGCCTTCAAGGGCAGGGTTGACCACAACAAACTGGGCAATATAGGTTTCATCGTCTTCGGTCAATGGTTTCACCTCCAGATCCCGAGGTTTGACAAAGACTTTTCTCATCAGTACCATGACAATAATAACACCCAAAACACCTAAAGGATAAGTTACGGCAGTTGCCAGAGCCAAAGTACCTGAGGGGAGTCCTAAATGAGCCATTGCCTGCGTGGCAGCTCCCAGAGCAGGAGTATTGGTGGTAGCTCCGCATAGCAGACCGACCATATCCGGGAGTTTGACGCCTGTAAAAGGAATAAGGCACAAGGCAAACAGCGTCCCAAAAAGGATGACAGCCAGACTCCATAGATTCAGCCCCATCCCTTCATGGCGTAACGATCCGAAGAAGTTGGGACCGACATGCAGTCCGAGGCAGTAGACAAAAAGCCCCAGACCGAAAGTCTCAGAGTAAACGAGTATCGTATGGTCAATGCTGAAACCGAAATGACCGACAAAGATGCCGAAGAAGAAAACGAAAGCAATCCCCAGTGAAATACCTTTCACTTTGAGTCTTCCCAATCCTAGTCCTACCGCAATAATCAGCGAGATAACTACAACTGATTCAATATCTGAATGAATCTTAAAAAGCCCAGCGAGCCAATCCATGATTTTTCTATGATTTTCCTATGTTGTCTGCAAAATTACTTCAATCTGTGTAAATTACAAACAAATTGCTTGAAAAACGTTTAAATATTCGAGGTAGTTTCAGATGAGAGAAGTGTTTTTAACACTAAAGAACTTTTATTTTTAAACGTTCACATCATAACGTCAACTTACCTCAATTACCGTATCAGATCGTGATTTTCATACTATAAGATATTCAGGTATTGCTCTATAGGAATACCATGATTCTTATCTACATTGTCTTTATTCAAGTCTATGAGTTTCCATACTGCATCCATAGCTTTTTGGGTACTTTCCTCCAGTGTATGATCGTCGAGGACGTACCTGATCAATACCGCAGAAAAGATGTCTCCCGTACCAGGGAAATGGACAGGGATTTCGGTATAGGGGAGGAAGAAATAGGATTCCGTATCGGCATTATAGCCACAGACACAGGTTTGTCCGTCTACCGGAATACTGGTAATCAGGGCAGAACGCGTTCCAAGTTTTCTCAGATGATTCAGCAAAGTACGTGCAGTCGCCTTGTCTACCCCTTCAGGTTGATAAGGACGGTCTGTCAGCATACAAGCCTCTGTATAGTTAGGATAACAAAGGTCAGCTACAGACAACATTTCTCTCATACTCCGGACAGAGTCCTTCGTCATACCGTTATAGAGTTTCCCCTCATCCCCCATGATAGGATCGACAAAAACCGGTGTGCCCGATTTTGCCTGCTCTTTACAATATCGGCTGATATAGTCTGCCTGACGGACACTTGCCAGAAGACCCGTGGCAATCGCATCGAAGTGAAACCCCAGTTCTTTCCATACAGGGAAGACTCCTTTGATATAATCGGTCGTATCCAGCATATTGAATTTTCCATAGTCCAGCGTATTCGACACAATAAGTGTGGGAAGATTATAGGTCGAATAACCGAAATAAGAGAGGATGGGCAGCATTGCAGCTGTTGCCACTTTACCGTAACCGGCAATATCATTGATGAGGAGAATCTGTTTCTTATCCATTTCTAATTCTATTTTTTATGCAAAGTTAATGAAAAATCAATATTCTACGTCAATTATTTACTTTTTCCGGTCAAATTACCCAGAAATCAACTCCTTTACCTTCCATAAAGACGATTCTAAGACTCGAAAAGTATCTGTATAAACAGAATATTAGCTCAGACCACCCGTCTTTTGCGAAAATATAAGTACATTTGCAAAATATTTAAATAAAGAAAGATGAACCAGGCAACTAACCAAGGCGAGAACAACAAGGATAGGATTTCTCAGCAAGATGAGCAGACAAAAGCCGATACAATCTGTTGTATCGGCCATATCACTAAAGACAAGATCATCACTCCTGAGAATACGGTCTATATGGCTGGAGGAACTTCTTTTTATTTCTCCTATGCCATGAACAGACTTCCCAAGAAGGTGAGATTTTCATTAGTCACTGCCATGAACTTGAAAGATGCAGAGCCGGTTGAGAAGATGCGGCAGGCAGGCATCGACGTCACACTTTTCCCGTCGCACGATACCGTCTTCTTTGAAAATATTTATGGCGCTAATCCCAATGACCGACGCCAGCGCTTACTGGCCAAGGCAGATCCTTTCAGTATAGACGAACTGAAAGACATCCACGCTGGAGTTTATCACCTCGGGAGTTTGTTGCATGATGATTTCCCCATTCAACTCGTCCAATACTTGGCACAAAGAGGCAGGGTATCTATCGATGCCCAAGGATATTTGCGGGAAGTACGAGGTGAGGATGTCTACCCTACTGACTGGAAAGAAAAGAAAGAAGTGCTGCAATATACTTATTATCTGAAAGTCAACGAGACCGAGATGGTAACGATCAGCGGTAAGAAAGATACGAGAGAAGCTGCTCTGGAACTCCATCGCTGGGGGGTGGAAGAAGTCTGCATCACTCTAGGCAGTTTGGGGTCCATCATCTATGCCGACGGACAATTCTATGAAATCCCAGCTTATCCTCCCAAGCGCGTCGTCGACACCACCGGTTGCGGGGACACCTATTCTGCAGGATACCTCTATTGCAGGATGCAGGGTTTGTCCCCTCTCGAGGCAGGGAAATACGCAGCTGCGATGTGCACTTTAAAACTAGAACACAACGGTCCCTTCAACGGCACTGAAGAGGATATTCTAAAGGTTTTAGGAAGAATTTAAATATTCTGTACCCCGTCTATCAAACAGAAATCATCTTTCTTTCGGTTTTTCTTTCATAACCGTAACCCTCAGCGTTGAACGGTCAAATTCGATTCCTTTTCTCTCTACATATCGACTGAGATCTCCCCGATCTGCCAGTTCCCGAGGTGTGCCTACAGACAAGCCCCGTTCACTGTCCATGAGCCAAAGCAAGTCTGCTACCTGCAAAGCGAGTTCAAAATCATGAGTAGACAGAAAGACCGTCTTATCCATTTCATGGGCCAACCTGCGAAGGAGAAGCAACATCTCTATTTTACTTGGGAAATCCAGGAATGCCGTCGGCTCATCCAGGAAAATGACAGGTGTCTGCTGAGCCAAAGCCTTTGCAATCATCATCTTCTGCCTCTCACCATCACTTAATGTCTGAATCAACCGGTTTTTCAATTCGGCAATACCAGTCAACGAAAGGGCATGTTCGACAACCTCTTCATCTTTCGACGTCAACCGCCCCCAGAAACCGGTATAGGGAGAACGCCCCTGTCCTACCATTTCAGTGACTGTCATATTCCGCACATGAGGTCTCCCAGTCAGGACAATACTGACCAACTGAGAAAGTTGGTGTGTAGAATAACCCGACAGAGGATGCCCTTCCAGCATGATCTGACCGGAAATCGGAGGTTGGAAAGCAGAAAGCGTTCGAAGGAGCGTAGACTTGCCCACGCCGTTAGCTCCCAACAGACAAGTGAGTTGTCCACTGTACAACGTGGCATTGAGTCCTGACATGACTGTCTTGATGACTTTTCTATGTTCTGTATAACCAATACTCAAGTTTTCTAATCTCAATGTCTCCATATTGCAAAATTAAGAAACTCCGGTAAAGGAACAAAATAAAAACCATGTATTTTCTTCTCAGACGGTCATTACCTTTTTTATCGATCATCAGAATTACAGAAACGATAACGTCCATAAGTCTATAACCGCTCTTAAATCTTTATCAGAATTCGGAAGTCTCATTCCCCTTACAAATTCTGATCAGCCCCTTATCTAAGAGCATCCGACACTAATTTCACAACTTATATCCGTTAAACTCTCGACTTTATACCGATGCAAAGAACGATCTCTTTTGCCCTTTGCCAATAATAAAGTCTTCCATTATCAAGGAAAGGGAATAACTTGATAAAATAACATTTACAGGATTCTCAATTCTGAAAATTTATCCTTATCTTTGTCATGTTTTTAGGAACTTTTCTTAAAACAGGTATACAAGTTCTAGACAGAATGCCTCTATGATAGATCGAAACCATTTCAAATTCGAAGTTTGTGCCAACTGTGTCGAAAGTTGTATGGCAGCCCAAGACGGTGGAGCAGACAGGGTCGAACTTTGTGCAGGAATTCCGGAAGGTGGTACAACACCCTCTTATGGAGAAATCCTTGTCGCGCGGAAAGTATTGACTCATACCCTTCTGCATGTCATTATCCGCCCCCGTGCCGGGTCTTTCGTCTATAGCCCTCTTGAGGCAGAAAGAATGATGGCAGATATAGATATTTCCAGAGAACTTGGTGCTGACGGAGTCGTTTTCGGTTGCCTGACTCCTGAAGGGACGATCGACAAGGACTTGAATGCCCGTCTCGTGGAACATGCAAAGGGCATGAACATCACTTTCCATCGGGCTTTTGACGTCTGTTCCAATCCTCAACAGGCAATTGAGGATATTATCCAACTGGGATTTAACCGTATATTGACATCCGGTCAAAAGCCTACGGCTATCCAAGGCGTAAAGGAACTTGCAGCCTTTCAGCGACAGGCAGATCACAGGATACAGATAATGGCTGGCTGTGGAGTAAATGAAAGTAATATTGCGAGGATATATTCTTCCACCAAAATCACAGAATACCATTTTTCCGCACGCAGGAAGGCAGGACATAATAGCAAAGACGGGCAGATCTGGACACAACAGTTTGGAGAATTCCTGACCACGACTCCAGATAGAGTTAAGAGCACCATTGACGCACTTTTCAACAATCTGTAAATTCAAGCAACGCAATACAAATCTTCAACCAATTCCAATTCTAAGGATATATAAGTATTAATTTTAGATTTATCTTTAATGAAAAAGATCTTTTCTCTTATCTTATTAAGCATCTTCTGTATGACGATAAAAGGGCAGGAAAACAGCCATTTCATCACAGATGCGGCTTACCGCAATAAAGTCGTACAGGTTTTTGACAACAGGATGAAACTCATCGGGAAACCTATCCCCGGGTTCAGCGATGTGCATGCCACCCCACAGGAAAAAGAAGCCTTGCAGTTCCTTTATGCCTATATGCCTCTTGCCGACTTGACAGACTACCCCGTCTCTTTCTATTTGGAGAATGTCAGGTGCAGTTTCAAGACCAGAGAAGAAATGCCATGGGGGAATAAAGTTCCGGAGTTGCTGTTTCGGCATTTCGTTCTGCCGATCCGCGTCAACAATGAGAATCTGGACAGTTCACGTGCCGTGTTTTACAAGCAATTGAAACCCAGAATAGAAGGGATGAACATGTACAATGCCATCTTGGAAGTCAATCACTGGTGTCACGAACACATGACCTATGAACCTTCCGACGCCCGGACTTCCGCTCCTCTCGCCTCCATGCGAACAGCAACGGGGCGCTGTGGAGAAGAGAGCACCTTTGCCGTAGCTGCACTCCGAGCCGTGGGTATACCAGCCCGCCAAGTGTATGTTCCTCGTTGGGCTCATACGGATGACAACCATGCCTGGGTCGAAGCTTGGGCTGACGGCCAATGGTACTTCTTCGGAGCATGCGAGCCCCAGCCTGTCCTCAATCTCGGGTGGTTCAATGCACCAGCTTCACGCGCCCTCCTCATTCACACGAGTGCGTTTGGAGACTACGAAGGACCCGAGGAAGTCGTCCTCCGCACGAATAACATCACAGAAATCAATCTGATCGACAACTACGCGACAACGGCACGCGTCGATTTTCATATTGTGGATGTGAACGGCAAACCTGTGAAAGATGCACGCGTCGATTTCAAGATCTACAACTATGCAGAATTCTATTCAGCCGTAACGAAATACACAGATGCTGACGGTAGCACCTTCCTCACTGCAGGTAAGGGTGACATGCTCGTATGGGCTTCAAAAGACGGGATGTACAATTACGCCAAAGCTTCCTTTGGAAAAGACAGGACGGTAAATATTGTATTGAGTCGTAATGGGCAGAAGGATCTTCAGCAAACTGCTTTTCCTGAGGATTCTCTGAATATCGTGCCGCCTCCTGAGCACGCTCTCATACCGGAAGTGACGCCAGAGATGGACCTCGCCAACAAAAAAAGGACTGCCAGAGAAGACTCCATCAGAAATGCCTATACGTCCACTTTCCTCAACGAAAATGAAGCGCGTAAAATATCTTCAGACGCTGCCCCATATCTGGTCAAATCCAGAGGAAATCATGCAACAATCGAGGCTTTCCTGGCTCGCCATCAAGACAACTTACCCCGGGCTATTGCGCTACTGAAGACTTTAAGTGACAAGGATTTGAGGGATATGCCTCTCGCTATTCTTGAAGATAATTTCACGGCCACCAGCAACGAACTCTGTCCACGGGTTGAGGATGAGATGATCATCGCTCCCTTCAAGCACTATTTCGAGAACGCATTTGATAAAAAGACTACACGAAGCTTTATCAAGGACCCTTCCAAACTCGCAACTTGGATAAAGGAGCATATCAGGATGAATCCTGACAAGAAAGCCCTGTCCATCGCACAAACACCTGTAGGCACAATGAAATTCAGGATGACGGATCCTCGCTCACGGGATATTTTCTTTGTAGACGTGGCTCGAAGCCTCGGTATCCAGGCCCGTAAAGATGCCGTTACTTCAAAAGTCCAATATTTCAAGAACAATAAATGGATCGATGTCAACTTCGATTCGGGAACTCCCGTCATTCCTCCTGCCGGAACATTGAAATTAGATTACACACCTACTAAGATCTTGGCTAACCCAATGTATTACAGCCATTTTACCATCAGTAAAATAGATAAGGGGACCACTCAACTACTTAATTTTGACGAAGGGCAAGTCGATATGGGAGGCGGTACAAGTTGGGAGAACACTTTCAAAAACGGTGTACAACTTGATGCCGGGACTTATCTTCTCACAACCGGAACAAGACTAGCCAATGGCAGTGTACTGGCAATAAACAGAATATTCAATATCAAGGACGGAGAGACCACAGAACTGCCCCTTGATATCAGGCAAGATATATCCAAAGCAACAGTCATCGGGACCTTCGGTTCAGAGTCGGAATACCTTCCTTATGATCTTAAGACCAAGAAAGTCGGTACATCGAAGACCATCTTATCCCAAACCGGCAGAGGATTTTATGTTCTGGGAATATTAGGAGTAGGCCAGGAACCTACCAATCATGCCCTGCATGATATTGCCAAGATTCGGGAGACCTTCAATCAATGGAAACGTCCATTCGTCTTTCTGTTCGAAAACAAGTCTGATGCAGATAAGTTCAAAGCCAAAGATTTTGGCACTCTTCCATCCAATACGTTCTTCGGCATAGACAACAAAGGCAGCATCCTCAATAAAATTGTAAGCAACTTGAAATTGAGCAATCGTTCACAGTTGCCGATCTTCATTATTGCAGACACCTTTGATCGTGTCGTATTCGTATCACAAGGATACACCATCGGACTCGGAGAGCAGATCAAGAACATCATAGATCAGTTATAATCGGATCTTTCAAAAGGTATAAAAAGGCAGGAAGAACGTATGAGTTGTTCTTCCTGCCCTTTTTACATTATTTTGCATATACAGGCTAATCTGACCAAAGGAACATTCTTTAAATAAGAAATACAAGCCATCTCTGTTCACCAATAAAATAATTTCAGTATCTTTGCGACAAGATGAGTGATCAAGATTCTCCGATTCAGGCGCTACAAAGACAGAAACTGCTCCTGAAGATGGAATATTTCGAAGAAAAGGAAGCTTTCCGCAAACAGACAGAAGCAACAGGTTTACAACGCAAGATCAAACGTGGTGACGCCTGGTATCCGCTGACCATCGGGAAGAGCTATTATAATTCTTTGAATCAAAAGGTGTTAGAGGTGTTCCGCACAAATGAACAGGACATCGAACACAATTTCGAATTCGGGAAACCGGTTGTTCTGTTCAGTATTTCAAAAACGAAAGAAAAGAACAGTATACACTACTTCAATTTCACCGGAACCGTGAGTTTCGTGGAGGGTGACCGTATGGCTATCATCGTTCCTGATACGGAAATCCTCAGCATTCAGACCTGCACAAATCCCGTGGGCGTACAACTCTTCTTTGACGAGACCAGTTATCGCCTGATGTTCGATGCCTTAGACAGGGTGATCAATGCCAAGGACAACCGACTGGCTTATCTCCGGGACTTGTTCTATACTCACCGGCAGGCAGGACGATTCACTTTTGCCCCGACCCGATTTCCATGGTTGAATCCCACTCAGGAGAAAGCCGTCAACGAGGTACTATGGGCTAAGGATGTTGCCGTTGTACACGGCCCTCCCGGAACAGGAAAGACCACTACTCTTGTGGAAGCCATCAATGCCACGCTGATGCGGGAAAATCAGGTACTGGTCTGTGCCCAAAGTAATATGGCAGTAGACTGGATCTGTGAAAAACTCGATGACAGAGGGATCAACGTCCTGCGCATAGGCAATCCCACTCGTGTGACTGACCGCATGCTATCCTCCACTTACGAACGGCGATTCGAAGACGACCCTGACTACCCCTCTCTTTGGGCTATCAGAAGAAATATAAGAGAATTAAGACAACACCGCAAGAAAGGTGAGCACCAAAAGTTGGAGCGGTTAAAGAGCAAGGCCATCGAACTGGAACTCCGCATCCGCGCACGTCTGTTCAGTGAGGCGCGGGTCATCGCCTGCACACTTACCGGATCGGCCAATCATCTGTTGGAAGGACAGAAATATGCGACGTTGTTCATCGATGAAGCTGCCCAAGCCTTAGAGGCGGCATGCTGGATTCCCATGCGCAAATGCACCAGAGTCATCTTTGCCGGAGACCACTGTCAATTACCCCCTACGGTCAAAAGTTTGGCAGCCGTCAAAGCCGGACTCGGAAAGACGTTGATGGAACGGATTGTAAAGAACAAACCGGAGGTCGTAACACTTTTGAAGGTCCAGTACAGGATGAATGACCAGATCATGCACTTTTCCAGTGAGTGGTTCTATAACGGTCAAGTGGTCAGCGCCCCCCAAGTCAGGCAACGTGGCATTCTGGACTACGATCATCCCATGATGTGGATAGATACCAAAGATTTCAGCCTTGACCCGGAATATAAGTCAAATGGAGAAAGTGAGACGGAGCAACCCTTCCACGAAGAGTTTGTAGGTTCCTCTTTCGGACGGATCAATAAGGCAGAGGCAGAACTCACCTTGAACACGCTGGAAAACTATTTCGAAAAGATCGGAAAGCAGCGCATCCTTGATGAGGAAATAGATACGGGGATCATTTCCCCTTATCGTGCCCAGGTGCAATACCTCAGAAAACTCATCCACAAGCGGGCATTCTTCAAGCCTTATCGGTCTCTTATTACAGTGAATACTGTAGACGGGTTCCAAGGGCAGGAAAGGGATATCATCCTGATCTCTATGGTCCGGTCAAACGAAGATAAGCAGATAGGGTTCCTCAATGACTTGAGACGGATGAATGTCGCCATCACCAGAGCGCGGATGAAACTCGTCATACTCGGGGATGCCTCAACATTGACCAAACATCCTTTCTATTTGAAATTGTGGAACTACATCCAGGATATCAATAAGACAGATCACAATCAGACCGGAGAAACCGATCCTTCAGTAAAGGACTTTCTGGTGGAGGCAGAAAAGGGCGAACCAAACAGCCCTGAAGGGCTTCCGGATGATCTGCCATCAGATACAGAATCGAAAAAAGAATAATTCAAACTTTCAATCAACGAAAATCTATGTTAGAAAGAGACTTTTTTATGAGAATCCTCCGAGAATTTGAAGCCGCCGTACAAGCCTTTCTCGAGAAAAACGAAGGTGAAGACAAAGATGCAATGCTCAAAGAGTTGTACAAGCGTTATGTAGGGCCGTATGAACTGCTGAGGAATATGACCATCGACGAGGCTCTCGATTATGCACAGGACAATTGGAAGCCTGAAGAGCGCATCCAAAGACTGGAAATGCTGGCAGAACTCTGGTATGACGAAGGTGATCAAATGGGAAGTAAACCTATGCGTGACCTGATACTGGACAAAGCCTTCAAACTCTTGGATTATGTTGACAGCCATAGCAGCACTTACTCTATGACGAGAAAACAAAAACTCGCTCATATCCGGCAACTGCAGGAAAACTGAAAACGGGGTAAGACCACCGGACGTATCACTTGACAAACTCTTTTGAGCCGGCGGGCACAAGAGAAGATACGCCGGTCATACTTCCAAGACAAACTACGAAACAGGATAACAAAGATAATGTACAAAGAAGCAGAAACATGACAAATACGAATGACATGACCATCGGATCCCCCACAAGGGGAATTCTGAGATTTGCTGTACCTCTTATTTTGGGATACATTCTCCAGCAAATGTACCTCATCATCGACGCAGCCATTGTAGGGCGATGGATAGGTGTAAATGCGCTTGCTGCAGTAGGAGCCTCAACATCCATTATGTTCCTGATATTAGGGTTCTGCAATGGGTGTTGTGCAGGATTTGCCATCCCTATAGCCCAGTCCTTCGGTGCCAAAGACTATACGAAGATGAGGTCGTACGTGGGTAACGCACTTCGTATCGGCGTTGTACTGGCAATTGTCATCACTCTCCTGGCGTGCATTTTCTGTACACGGCTTCTGAAACTTGTCAACACTCCGATAGGCATTTTCCACGATGCCTATATCTTTCTCCTGTTACAGTTTCTTGCCATTCCCTTCATCTTCGCCTACAATCTTTTTTCAGGGTTCATCCGTGCTCTCGGCAATTCTAAAGAACCATTCTACTTTCTGATCCTATCTTCGTTCCTGAACATATTACTCGATATCATCTTGATCATCATCTTGAAAATGGGGGTAGCCGGCGCCGGACTGGCAACAATGATCTCTCAGGTTTTCGCCGTCTTGCTTTGCTGCATCTATATCAAGAGAAAACTCCGTATCCTGATTCCTCAGGGGAAGGAACGGCAGTACGACAATAAACGGATCAGTATACTCCTCAATAACGGTGTACCCATGGGACTGCAGTTTTCCATCACAGGAATCGGCATCATCATGCTCCAAAGTGCCAATAATGCATTAGGTACGATCTATGTAGCTGCTTTCACAGCCTCTATACGAATCAAATATCTTTTCACCTGTGTCTTTGAGAATATAGGTGTAGCCATGGCCACCTATTGCGGACAGAATATCGGAGCGAAAGACACCAGTCGTGTAGCTTTAGGCGTTCGCTCAGCCATAAAGATCATGCTGGTCTATTTTGTCATAACGGTCCTCCTTATCTATCCGTTCGCTGATGACATGATGAGTCTTTTCGTCAAGTCCGGAGAGACATCAGTCATCAACAATGCAGCCATGCTGATGAGAATAGCCAATTTCTTCTATCCGGCATTGGGAATTCTGACGATCTTGCGCTACTCGATCCAAGGTCTGGGATATTCCAATCTGTCTATGATGAGTGGCGTAATGGAAATGATCGCCCGTTGTATTGTCAGTATCTGGATGGTCCCGGCACTGAAATTCTTAGGTGTGTGCTACGGAGATCCGGTGGCCTGGTGTATGGCTGATATGTTCCTCATTCCGGGATATATATGGCTCTACCATCATCTGAAGAAAAAAATGGCTTTGGAAAAACAATCCCCCTTGTCTGGCAAGGCTCAATGAAACCCAAGCAATATATCGTTGTGGCAGATCATAATGTTGTGTTGACAGAACAAATCAACTGAAAACATACGGATTCGTTATCGCCAAGAAAGGACTAAAAGCAAACGGTTATCTGTCAAATATTTTCCATATCCGTATATTGTCAGTCAACATCCTCCAAAAAGAAAATACCTTTCAAAAAGAGCTAGGAATACCTTTCGTTAAACCTATTAAAGCCCTTTCCCAAGATTCGAGAAACAAGTTTTCGTAGTTTCGAGAATGTTGCCGTCATGTTTCTCGAAAGAGACGCCTGACTTTCGAGAAACTATACCCTCTTCTTTCTCGAAAGAGACAGGGGTATTTTTATGAACGACAAACTGTAAATATACTTTACCTAAAAGGCTCGGAATGAACTGGGTATTTTTTGTTTCTTAATATAGTACTGTCCCCTCATGAAGCTTTCAGATAAAAGCAAGCAAGGCTATATCCGAATATCCACAAGGATATTCATAGCAGGATTCATCAAGTTATCGACCTTTTATTATTTATATTCAGATCTTCCGAAAGTTTTAAAGGCCACTCCTCCAGCAGATTTCAAGAAATCGGTTCAAGTCTCCTCTTGAGAAAGAACTTTCTAGTAGCTAAGAAGAAAAGAACGACGCCACAGACATTGTCGCCTACTACCATCCAGAAAGCTGCGGAATATCCGAAGAACTGTGACACAATACCACCCAGCAGGATACCTATACCGAATCCGAAATCCCAGGATGTGAGGATGGAGGAATTGGCAGTTCCTCTCTGATCGTGACGTGCTGTTGCCACAAACATATTCAGGAATGCAGGATACATGTGACCGTTGCCAAGTCCGATAAGGCATGCCGAAAGGTAGTAACCTACGAGATTCGGGAAGGCGACGAAGACCGTATACCCCACTAGGGCGATGATCATTCCATAAGCTGCATTATGAGTGACGTGCCCTTGCCTCAAAGATTTTGCCCCCTGAAGTCTGGAGCAGACAAGTCCTAGGGAAAGAAAAGCGAAATAAGTGCCGGTTCCATCGGTAATTCCCATGACATCTCTCGAATAAATGGCAAGGTAATTACTCAACACACCGAAGCAGAAACCGAACAATGCGATATTGATTGCCAACAGCCATGCACGTGTCAGGAAAAAACGGTCAAGGGAGAATTTTCCTCTATTTTCTACAATATCCTTAATCGGAATTTTAACCGACGAATCAATCAGGAAGCCTATGATGGCAACGATCAGGGCGATCCAGAAAAGTACAGTAAAATTATGGCAAGCCTCATAGATATAAATACCTGCAGAAGGAGCCACAGCCATCGCCAAATTATTGCTCAACCCATAATATCCCAAGCCTTCTGTGCGCCTGGTCGAAGGCAGTACGTCAATGGCCGCCGTACTGTTCGCGACAGTAGCTGCGCCAAAAGGTCCTCCATGAACGGTCCGGACGATGGCGAACATCAATAAGGTACCGGCTACCAAATAACCGGCAAAGCAGGCAGCAAAGGCGAAGACACAAGCCATCAGCACCTTTTTCCGATTAAAACTGTCGACGATATAACCGCTAAAAGGACGAAAGAGCAGAGCTGCCACAGTATAGCCAAACAGTACCAGTCCGATGACGTCTTTCGTCGTCCCGAAACGCTCAGTCAAATAAATCGGAAGCAGAGGGGCAAGCAGATAAAAGGCAAAATACATCATGGCATTGGCTGCCAACACCTTAACGTAATCGATATTCCAAAGTTTGTCGTTACTCTCGTGTTGTAAATTTTGTTGCATACTCTTATTTCTCGTATATTGTGTCCTTGTCTCTGAAATTCCGAATTTCGCATTACCGGATTCGACTACCTCCACCGGCGATCATGTCCCGGTCATCAGTCTTCAAAATCAATCTCCAATTCTCTCCATTCCGGTCTATCTTTCTCCTGATCTCCCGATTTGGACACCGACAGACCCATGAGGCGGATAGCGTGATTCACGTCATAACTGACTTGCCTCAGAAGGGATTTTGCCAAAGGCAGAATATCAGCCTTGGTCCGGAGTAATTTTCCTTGTGTCAAACTACGGGTAATCTGGGAGAAATCGCCATATTTCACTTTCAACGTCAAAGTCCTGCCCTCAAAATGACTCTTCTCAATACGCTCCTGAAGTTCAAGGACAATATGATAGAGTTCGATAATGACAGTAGACTTCAAACTGATATTTTCAGAAAACGTATGCTCGCAGCCCACTGATTTCCGCTCACGATGCGTGACCACAGGCCGCTCGTCTATACCCCGTGCAAAATCATAGAATATGCTTCCGGTCTTTCCGAAAACTTCTATAAGATGTTCCTGGGAACAAGAACGGAGTTGGGCGCCCGTAAAGATACCCATCTTATGCATGATTTCAGCAGTCCTCTCACCCACGCCCCAGAATTTTTCCACCGGCAGTTGAGCGATAAAATCGAGTGCTTTTGAAGGATGGATGGTACAGAGACCGTCAGGTTTGCGATAATCGGAAGCGATCTTAGCCAGGAATTTATTGTAGGAAACACCGGCGGAGGCCGTCAGATGAAGTTTATCCCTGATCTCCTTTTTTATCGCTTTTGCGATGTCATCGGCAAGCGCGATATTCTTTTTATTCTCCGTGACATCGAGGAAAGCCTCATCAATGGAAAGAGGTTCGACCAAGTCGGTATATTCGTGGAAGATATCACGGATCTGTTGGGAGATCTGAACGTAATGTTCCCGATGTCCTTCTACGATGACCAGTTCCGGGCACAAGTGCTTGGCCGTGACCATAGACATGGCAGAATGGACACCAAACTTCCGCGCCTCATAGCTGGCGGTAGCCACCACTCCCCGCGTACTGTCATGACCGACAGCCACAGGCCGTCCTTTCAGTTCAGGATGGTCCCGCTGCTCGACACTCGCAAAGAAAGCATCCATATCAATATGTATGATTTTACGCTCTGCCATACTCTAAATGCAAAGATACAATTTTCCGGTGAATTCCTAAAAGCGTATTCGCCAAATTGCAGACTTTGCATCAAAGTATCACAATCCCCCCTGACTTGCTTGTTCAAAGGTCGACAGGATGGAACGAGACAGCGGTTGTGTCAGATCAAATGCAAGGCATAGCAGTCAACCGGCATGCCATCAAATGGAGAAAGATATCCCGACCTGGAAATTCCGACCCGGTGCCGCATTGTAATACCGTGCCCCATAGGCATTGATATCGTAGCCCAAACTGTATTTCTGATTCAGAATATTATCAAAGAACAAGAATATCTCTTTCAGATTTATCCGATGTGTAGATTTGGGAAGATAACTGATCCGGGCTGACAACTGATGATAGCTGCGGGCATAGGCATCGTTGGCATCATCCATAGCTGCACGACTGGCATAATGGTATTCCACCATACAACTCAGGGACCATGGCAGACCGGCTTTCAGATTAGTGACCAGTGTCGTACGTGGCACCCCTGGCACCCGATTGCCCGAATAATCCTGATCATCCTCCTGATAGTCTCCAAAGTGATAGAAGGAATAGGTATAACTTTCGTTCAAATATAAGAAACGGATAAACCGGCTATCTTTCTGAGGCAAAATACCGCAGAAGACAGAACCTTCTATGCCCGTTTGCCGGATCTTACCGGCATTGACAAAAAACGCCTGACTCAATTCGTTCTGACGGGATATAATACCATTGTTGAGGATGTAACGGTACACTGAGGCATCGACCATAAGGCGGTTATCAAACAGATTGAGCCGGAAACCAGTCTCATAATTCCAGCCGGTTTCAGGTTCAAGATCTTTATAGATCTTCTGATCCGACGGACGCACCTCATCAGTTGTGGGCACGGAATAGCCTTTACTTACAGTTGCCCGCAGAGAAAGATGGGAATTAAATCTATAATTGATGGCGAAATGAGGCATCCAAACCGGATGGAAGTTGTCACTGACTCGAGTTGTATCCTTAAAGCGATACCCGTCGAAATTCCATGAAACTGCCATTTCGGCTATAAAGCGCTTCCATTCTATCCTGGAGCGGACAAAGCCGAAGACGGCATGACTCATAATGTTACTATAGGACTGTTCATCACCGGCTACGCCTCCATTATTATCAAAAGTATGGATATGAGAGGACATGAGTTGTCCTTCAGCCCCTACTTCCAGACTCGGTTTGAAATCGACTTGCTCTTCATCCGGTCTGTGCAGAGCCAGATAGGTCCGGAAGCCCAGATTATTCATCTGGTCACTTTCATAGTCCGGTATAGCATAATTCCGATGTTTCAAATGTGAGCCCCATAGAGCAGTCGTAAAGTCGGCATACGCATTGAATGACGTTTTATTGGAAACTCCTAAAAAGAACATATTGTCCAAGCTCCCTGTATTCTGCTCTCTTGACCCAGGCTGAGTTTTAGTCGCAGGTCTGGACATTCGGGGATCGGCATCAAACTGTGCCTTGGTCAATCCACCGGGTGTGTCATAGTGTATTCCCGAGAAGAAAGACATGATATTCAATTCCGATTTCCTGTTGTATTTCCAGTGGTCGTCCAATTGAAAGAACAAGCGACGCGAAAAGGACTGGTCTCTGTAACCGTCAGATCTCTGATAAGAACCATTGAGATTCAAAAGATTGTTGGACGGCCGAACCTGGTAATGAAAGGCTCCTCCTGCCAGCCCATACGAACCGCTGAAGAGTTTCAGACTGCCTATTTCGGATCTTTGGTTCTCAGACTGCAGCAGAACGACGCCACCTGAGTTTTCTCCGAAAAGACTGCCATCAGGACCCTTGAGTATCTCTATTCTGGAAATAACACTCGGGTCAATCAAATTCAAATAAGTATTCCCTCCTGCATCCGTCAGAGAAAAGTCATCATAATAGATTTTCACATTCCGTATGCCGTAAGGAGAACGGATCACATTCCCTCTGATAGACAAGCGGTAACTTGCAGGAGAACGTTCTTCCATCCTCACGCCCGGAACAGAATTCATGGTTGCAACCAAAGAAGTCGGTTGTCTTGAATTCAACTCCAACTGATTGATGACGTTGACAGATGCGGGGGTCTGTGACAAATATTGATTATGGAGATAACCATTGATGACAACCTCCGGTAAATTCGTATGGGAAGTATCCGAATGTACGAGAATACTGTCATTTGACTCCCCTTTACCATATATGAGAGAGGAAGACATCAACACCAGCATGCACATCAGGCATCTTTCAAGCAAATCCCGTCTTCCTGCAATGTTACCGTTTCTATTCATTATTATAAGTTATAGGTAAAACCTGCCATAAAGTTTCTCGGAGCGCCCGGCCATTTGTAAATGTTATTATAGGCACTCTGCCAATAAACTTTATTCAGGATGTTATCCAAATTAAAGAAGACCTCTATATGATGCCACCGGTACTGTAGTGCACCGTTGAATATGACATATCCGGGTAAACGCAGCCCGGGAGTAAGCGTATTCCGGCGACTAACCTGACTGTGTCCGAGCATAATGCTGAGATTGCTCAGGAAGCCATGATCAAAAGTATATTTGATCCAACTGTTACTAATATTCTTCGGCGCATTTTCCTTCAGGTTCCCGACTTCACTCGGGACATCACTCTTCTCTACTTTTGCCACATCATAGGCATAGTTGATATTGACGGATAAGTTCGGAAGAATATTGCCGTTCAACTCCAGTTCTATGCCTTGAGAACGATCCTCGCCATGCTGGACATACAGATCAGGTTGGGAAGGATCATTGGCATTGACTGCCGTATTCTTCACATCGAGGCGATAGACGGCTAATGTCGCCATCAACTTCTGATTGAAAAACATGCCTTTCGCACCAAACTCATAGAGTTGGCTCACGATAGGTTTGAACGGATTCTTGAATATCTGAAGGTCATTGGACTGTTCGAACGGATCAAATCCTTTGCTGTACTGGACATAAGTGGTCACGTTAGGAGTAATGTCGTACAAGAGAGCGATCTTCGGCAGCCAGATATTCTCTATCTTTCCGCCCAAATCCACTTCATCGTCGTCATCGTCTGCATCAGCAGAACCCTCATCGCTACCGGAATCATCGTCATCATCAGCCCCTCTATAGAACTCACGCCTGATACCTGCCAGTAATTTCCATCTGTTCCAAGTCAGGAATTCCTGGATATAAAGGCCTTGAGTACGATAGATATCGGCATCTACTTCATTATTCTCGTTATCAGCATCTGAAAGCACATAAGTGGAGAAATCAGGCGTCTCATACACCGGGTGCCTCAAACTGAAAGCGCTGACGATCCCGCTATTCTTGCCAAACAGAGAAGGAACTTCATACCTATCCTGGTCACCACGATTGATTTTCGTCTGGATATAATCCCAACCTGCCACTAGGTCATGTTTCAAAGGACCGGTCTTGAAACGGAAACTGAAATAGTTGGTCAGACTATGAGTGACCGTCTTGTAGTTCCACTTCGTGTAATACAATCCTATCGTATCCGGTGAGAGATAACTCTGGAAACTATGCTCCGCTACTTTCTCATTGGAGATATAGTTCAAATAGCCGGTATTGAAACTGATATGCTTGTTGAACTTGTAAGATCCGAATATGGAAGTTGCAATATCGGTCTCCTTCAGTCTGTCTCCCTTTTGGTTCAAAGTCAGACGAATGGGTGAGAAATCTTTAATCGATTCGTTTTCGATTCCCGGAACACCGCGATCCAAGACAGAGTTGGTATGGGAAAGAGAAAATTCAACATTCAACTCCAACTTGTCATTAGGGATAAAAGACAAGGACGGCGCAATCTGATAAGAGTGCGCAAACTGATTATCCCTGAAAGAATTATGGGTATCATACCCTGCATTCAATCTGTAGAGCAAGGTCTTGGATTTATTCAAAGGCCCGGTCACATCCCCCATGAAGCGCCAGTGGTCCCAACTTCCACCCATGACTGAGACACTAGCCCTGTTCGTGTCTAAAGGTTTCTTGGAGACCAGATTAATGCTGCCCCCAGGGTCACTGTTGCCGTACAAGGTGGCTGCAGGACCTTTGAGGATCTCTATTCTCTCCACATTGACCAGCATCGGACTGGCAAACTTGGAGTTGTAACCTCTAAGACCGTTGAACAACCTCGCATTTTCAGCTCTGAAACCGCGGATCGTATATTCATCAAAACCGGAATAACTGGCTACACCGGCTACATCAGAAGAAATATCCTGCAAAGAATATTGTAACTTATCATTGATCAATTCCTTGGTCACCGACGAGATGCTTGCGGGAGTCTGAAGTATAGGTGCCTGTGTCTTCGTCAACATATAGCTATAGTCACTCGTATAACTCTGCACCCGTCTTCCTTCAACTTCCACGGTCGGCAAAACCACTTTTGTACTGTCGTTCTGTGCATAGGTATTCTGAGAAATACCTACCCACAAAAACAAAATCGAGAGACCTTCCACAAAAGGAAGTCTCCCGATCTTAAATATTCTCGATGTCATGTTCATCAAATTTACTCCATTTATAAGGAATAGATGACGATCTTACATTTAGCAGATGCACCGACACCGGTCCACAAACTTGATTTCAATCCGGCTGTTACAGCGACATATTGCTTTCCTTTAATAGCATAAGTGATGACGCCACCGGCATTCATCAAACCAGTAGAACCCTTCCAAAGGAGTTTTCCTGTCTCAGAATCAAAGGCATAGACATCGCCGTTCTGAGCAGCTGTGAACAACAGTCCACTTGCAGTAGGAGTAACACCGGAAACGATAGGAGAAGTAGCATGATAAGACCATTTTACAGATCCGTCGGCGGCATTGAATGCCTTCAACCAACCTTTAGCCTGATCAGCCTTGTCCCAGATCATGTCTGAAGCACCAAACCATTCCTTACCAACGGCAGGTATGTTTTTCTTAGCTTCTTCCAAAGAAGGCAACTTCATCTTGACGCCCCAGTCATCGGTGCCATTGAACAACAAGTTTTTCGTCGGATCAAAAGCAGGTCCGTTCCATTCATTGCCGCCCATATAGCCAGGTTTGAAATAGGTATAGATTTCACGGCTCAAACGTACATCGGTATTGATACGTGTAGTTGTAGGTACCTCATAAACGAAAGGCAGAGCCTCAGCCGGATCTTCAGTAGTAGCGATCTTTGAACCGTCCATTACAGTCAGCAGGCCATTCTTGCCAGCCTCAGCAACCAATTTGCGGTTGTCTTTTGTAGTAAAGATAATAGGTGCGGCAGAAGCATCCCAATCGTGGGCGTCATTCTTCACAACCTGTTGATTTCCTTTAACCTTACCGGTATTGATATCCAAAGCGATGACATTATTGAAATAAGGTCTGTCTGCGCCACGGAATTCAACATCGAAGTCAGGAGATGGATTACCAACAGATGCATAGAGCAAACCGTTTTCCTTATCTATAGACATTGTTGTCCATACACCGCCACCGGAAACTGGCAGTCCTGTAGAAGTCTTCGGATTCTCTTTCGCATCAGGAACGGTATTGAACCTCCAAAGCATGCGGCCGTTGGAAGCATCCAAAGCATAGACACTACCGATAACACCGGCATTGTCACCGCCACCATTTCCGATAAAGACTTTTCCATCGTATGCAACAGGGCACATACCGAAGTATTTCCCGGGATCAGTTGCACCTTGAGGAATAACATCCCAAATTAATTTGCCGTTTTTCATGTTATAGGCCAGTACGTGTCCGTCAGAAGTTCCTCTGAACAATCTGCCGTTCAAGTAAGCCAATCCTCTGTTGGCGCCATAGCCTGAACCTCCACCCTTACGGGTAGCCTTCCAGATCAACTTCCCAGTCTTACCGTTGATAGCATAGGTTGCAGTATCTGTAGAGAAATACAATTTACCGTCTATAGCCAAAATACCGGTTTGGAAACTGTTGACATCTGAACCTAGATCAAATGCAGCTACCTCTTTCATATTAGCCACATTTTCTGGAGTAATCTGTGTTAAAGGAGAGAACCGGATACCATCAATAGTTCTGTTATAACTCGTCCAGTTTTCTGCCTTATCCTCGACCTGAGCGCTCAATGCACCCGCTCCCAAGCATAGAAACAACGCTGAGATCCCAAGGATTCTGTTAATATTACTTTTTTTATTTATAATAATACCTCTTAGAAAAAATTATTAGTTTTAAATCCTAAATACAATAATTAATACAATCCATGTACAAAGTTACAAAAAAAACCAAAAATGAGTAATTATAACTTATTTTTTTTCTAACTCAAAACGTTTTTTTTACCTTACTAAGTCTTTCCTCTCTTTTCCTTCCTTTTCACCTATTATAAAATAGACCCAGGTTACCTGTTCCAGAACGGATCCCCGATAAACAGAAGTGAAGCGGTCTCCTGAAAGGATAAAAAAAATTTTACGCTAGTCTGACTTTTCGATTATTTTCACTAACTTTGCACTTACGAATTCGAATCACTGAAATTATACCGGTATGAAAATAGAAGATCAGATCTGTAACGCGGCCGCTCATGCCGTCAAAGAGTTGTATGGGCAGGATGTACCTGAGAAAATGCTTCAGATACAACAGACAAAAAGTAACTTTGAAGGTAATTTGACCCTCGTCGTTTTCCCTCTGCTTAGGATTTCTCATAAAAAACCTGAAGACACAGCTCGGGAAATAGGCGAAGCCTTGGTAAAAAACTGTCCGGCAATAGCCGACTATAATGTGGTGAAAGGATTTTTGAACCTCACCATTGCTCCTTCTGCTTGGATTAAGTTACTCAATGATATCTATGCAGATCCGAATTACGGAAAGACAGCGCCCGCTAAAGATGCTCCGCTCTATATGGTGGAATACTCTTCCCCTAACACGAACAAACCTCTGCATCTGGGGCATGTCCGCAATAATCTGTTGGGTTGGGCTCTATCTCAGATTCTGGCAGCAACCGGAAAGAAAGTCATAAAGACCAATATTGTCAACGACCGCGGAATCCATATCTGCAAGTCGATGATTGCCTGGAAGAAATGGTTCAATGGTGAGACACCGGAATCAACAGGCAAGAAAGGCGACCATCTCATCGGCGATTGCTATGTCGCATTCGAGCAGCATTATAAGGCTCAATGGGAACCGTTGAAGAGTCAATATATGGCCGAGGGCATGGACGAAGAAAAAGCTGAAGAAAAAGCCAAGAATGAGGCTCCTCTCATCCAGGAAGCGCATCACTTACTCGTCCGTTGGGAAAACAATGATCCTGAGGTCCGCGCTTTATGGAAGAAATTGAATTCCTGGGTCTATGCCGGTTTCGACCAGACCTATAAAGCACTGGGCGTAAGCTTTGACAAGATCTATTACGAATCCAACACTTATATTGAAGGTAAACGCAAAGTTTTGGAGGGTTTGAAAAAGGGTCTCTTCTATCGGAAAGAAGACAACAGTGTCTGGTGTGACCTGACACAGGAAGGACTCGATCAAAAACTCCTGTTGAGGAAAGACGGCACCTCTGTCTATATGACTCAGGATATCGGTACGGCAGAAATGCGTTTCCACGACTATCCTATAGACAAGATGATCTACGTGGTCGGCAATGAGCAGAATTACCACTTCCAGGTGCTTTCTATTATCCTTGACAAACTCGGATTCAAATGGGGCAAGGATCTGGTACATTTCTCCTATGGGATGGTCAATCTGCCTAATGGGAGGATGAAGAGCCGTGAAGGGACTGTAGTAGATGCCGACGAATTGATCTCAGAGATGATACGACAGGCACGTCAGACCTCCGATGAACTCGGGAAATTCAAAGATATGACTGAAGAAGAGAAGTCTGAAATCGCACGCATTGTCGGACTCGGTGCTCTAAAATATTTCATACTGAAAGTCGATGCCCGGAAAGACATGCTCTTCAATCCTGCCGAATCCATCGATTTCAACGGAAATACCGGTCCTTTTATCCAATACACTTACGCCCGTATCCGGAGTATCATGAGAAAGTCTGCTGAATTGAATCTCAAGATTCCGGCACAACTCCCTGATGACATGCCACTCAACGAGAAAGAGATACAACTTATTCAGAAAATGAACGATTTCACCGCAACTGTACAAGAAGCCGGGAACAACTATAATCCTGCTGTCATAGCCAACTATACTTACGAGTTGACGAAGGACTTCAACCAGTTCTACCATGATTACAGTATTCTGAATGCCGAGAATGAATCTGAGAAGATCACCCGTCTAGTTCTTGCCGGCAATGTCGCCAAGGTTATCAAGAATGCGATGGATCTCCTAGGTATCGAAGTACCGGAACGTATGTGATCACTAAATCTTTTTCTGTCTGACAACAGGAAAAGATCTATTTATACATTATGTCTAAAAAGAACGAACCGATTAATCCTCCCGATTACCGTCATGATACAGTACTTCCACTACCCCTGGCCGTAAAGGCAAACGCATGGGCAGTGGATGCCGCTTGTTCAGGTAATCCCGGGCCAATGGAATACCAGTGTATCGACCTGGCTACAGGTGCCCGTATCTTCCATTTCGGTCCGGTAAGAGGCACTAACAATATCGGGGAATTCCTTGCCATCGTCCATGCCCTTGCCCTGATGGATCGCCAGGATATCCGTGACAAAGTCATCTATTCCGACAGTTATAATGCCATTCTTTGGGTTCAGAAGAAACAGTGTAAGACCAAACTCGTCCGTGATGCCAGCACAGCTCCTCTCTATGGAATCATCGCAAGAGCAGAGAAATGGCTTCGCACACATCCTGTCCAAGTACCTATCCTAAAATGGGAAACGGCACAATGGGGAGAATGTCCTGCCGACTTCGGAAGGAAGAAAAAATAAAGAATCATTCTAATTTCAATAAAAGACCTTATGTGGTATTTTATTTGAAATGCATCAAGTTTTGAAGGACTTTTGCTCTGCCAATGCTTGATTTTTCATAAATCCTCTATATATCCTTTAGTGAACATATCATAACTGAGTGCCTCCAACTCTCCCAATCTCATCTTCTCGACAGCTTCCTCGATCTTCCGGATCAAGACTTCACGCTTATAATCATCAGATGCCGTCAATCGGGACGTAAATCTATTCGTTCCCATACTCCTCCTTCCTCTCATAAGTACAAATCAATTGATTGTCCTCAACTTCCTCGTTCAACAGTACTAAATCCCCTGGGAGTTGTGGGGCACGAGTTCCCTCCTCGATTAAACGATCCAGAGCTGTCTCTACCCTAATCTCATCCCAAAGGCCAGCAGACAGAAAACTCCTGAGTGTCGCTGCTCCACCTTCTACTACCAAACTCTGTTTATGTTGTTCATACAATCGCTGAATGACTGTCTGTGGAGTATCTGGAGGACGGAGGACGATTCGCTCAGGATCAGGGCCACTCCAGTCACGGACGTTCAGTTGAGGATGCTCACGTTCATCGGTAACGTGCCCCACCAAGATCGCATCGTTTTCAGACCGCAGTTGGTGAACGAGCATACGGGTAAAATCAGAAGAAAGTTGTACCGGTTTGAAATGGTCATCGATAAAACCATTTGCGCTCTGAGCCCATTTCAGAATAATATACGGTCGATGATATTTATGGAAAGTCATAAAACGCTTATTGAGATGGCGGCATTCCTTCTCCAGAACACCTACAGTAACCTCTATTCCTGCAGCTCGTATCTTCTTGATACCACGTCCCTGAACCTTGGCAAAGGGATCAATACAGCCACAGACCACACGCCGGACACCTTTCCTGATAATCAGATCACAACAAGGGGGAGTCCTGCCGTAATGAGAACAAGGTTCCAAACTGACATAAATCGTAGATTCGGGAAGGAATCGCTCATCTTCAGGACTCACGGATGCAAAAGCATTCACTTCAGCATGACCCTCACCACAACGAATATGATAGCCTTCTCCTATGATCCTACCCGAAGCATTCACGATGACCGCTCCTACCATCGGATTAGGTTTTGCGTTCTGACGGCCATTCACAGCCAATTGCAAACAACGGCGCATGAATTTTTCATCTTGACCTTTTTGGTCTTTCTCCATATTTTCTGTATTTTTGCAGTATGATCAACTTCCAGCATCTCTATCAGGAACTTACTCCACTCTATGAGGAACGTGAAGCAAAAGCTATCGTGCGAGCCGTGCTGGAAGTACGATTCGGACTGACACTGACAGATATTCTATGTGACAAAGTTAGTGAATTTTCACCAAAAGAACTGCAAACGCTCCAAGAAATCATGAAGAGACTCCAAAAAGGAGAGCCCGTACAGTATGTATTAGGGGAAACTGATTTCTGCGGACATACCTTCAAAGTAGCACCGGGTGTCCTCATTCCAAGACCGGAGACAGCAGAACTCTGTGAGTTGATTCTGCAGCAATCACCTGAAGGAGAGATTCTGGATATTGGCACCGGCAGTGGATGCATTGCTATCACCCTCGCATTAGCCCTAAAAGGAAAGGGACAAGTCACCGCATGGGATATATCTCAAGAAGCTTTACTAATAGCCAAAGAGAATGCTACAGAACTCGGAGCCAATGTCAACTTCGGACGACAGGATGCCCTCCAGTTGCCAGAAAATCAGGTGCAATGGGATTTCATCATCAGCAATCCGCCTTACGTGACAGAAAAAGAACGAGTAGAGATGCAAAGGAACGTACTGGATTATGAGCCTGCTATGGCTCTCTTTGTACCAGACGAAGATCCTCTGCTTTTCTATCGGGCCATCACGAAATATGCCAAGACAGCACTACGACACGGAGGTTCACTCTTTTTCGAAATCAATCCCCAATATGAAGAAGCGATGAAATCAATGATTTTAGAAGAAGGTCTCCTTGAACCAAAGGTCTATAAAGACAGTTTTGGAAAACCTAGAATGTTTAAAGCCCATCGATAAACACCTGGAACAGTTTTTACAACTTGCATCATAGTCACTCTCTAAATAAACTCAATTGTATATGAGAAGAATCATCAGACAAAAATCAGAGCAACAGGCTTTGGAAATTCTTTCTGCCCTCTGTGCCTCAGCAGAATACTGTTCGCAGGACATGATCGGAAAGATGAAACGTTGGAATATGCCAGAAGAAACTCGTAATAGAGTGATAGATAAGTTGATTTCAAACGGTTTCATCGATGATTCCAGGTATTGTAAGGCTTTCGTCCATGACAAGATCAAGTATGCGAAATGGGGACGGAGAAAATTGGAACTCGCCCTATATCGAAAGGGAATTCCTCAGACCATCTCTACTCCGATTCTCGACGTAATCCCTGAAGAAGATTATATTCACATACTCAAGCCTCTACTCAAGACAAAAGCAGCATCTGTCCATGCCGAATCCGACTATGAGTTCAGGCAAAAACTTTTCCGTTTTGCTGCCGGTCGAGGTTTTACTCCTGACCTGATCATGAAATGTATGCCAGCACAAGATGAAACTTCTTTTGCTGAGTCTGAAAGCGGGACGGAATTTTCTGATGAATCCTTCCCGGGAATGGAAGAGAATACAGAAATCGGTGATTTCACCGATCAGAAAGACTCTAAAGAAAACTCCTCCGACGAGGAAGAACAGACCGACCTTATCTCAAATACTTTCGGAGACGATGACAAGATAGACAGAGTTTCCACAACTTTCGGTGCACAAAAAACTGATAAAGACAAGTCTGCGAAATGACGACCAGTTTACTTGAAAGGATTCTCAATCTAATTGCCCCAAGGGCTTGCGCTATATGTGGAAAACGCCTTGCACCTAGAGAAGAAATGATCTGCTCGACCTGTAATCTTGATTTGCCCCGCACCTACCAGTGGCAACATCCATTAGACAATGAGATGGCAAAGGCCTTCTGGGGAAGGATTCCAGTGGAACGCGCTGCGGCATGGCTCTATCATCATGGCGGCTCTCAGGAAGCCCGCATCATCTATGACCTAAAATATAAGGGGCATAGGGAATATGGAGAATTGATGGGTAAAATGCTGGCAAAAGAAATCATCTCTTCACACTTCTTTGAAGGAATTGATGCCATTGTCCCTGTTCCTTTGGCAAAGAAGCGCTTACGCCAAAGAGGGTACAATCAAAGCGATGAAATCGCTGAAGGAATACATCAAGTTACCGGTATCCCGGTATGGGACAATATCGTCACCCGCAGCAGTTTCAGCAGTAGCCAGACCAACAAAGACAGATGGGAACGCGCAGAGAATGTGGAAGGACTCTTCCAAATACGCAATTCTGAGCAGGTGAAGAACCACCATCTCCTTCTCGTGGATGATATCTGCACGACAGGGGCAACACTTACAGCCTGCGCCCAAGCCCTCATGAAAGCCGGTGAAGTCCGGTTCAGTATCCTCACCATAGGTTATGCCAAAAATTAACGACACTTTCAGGCAGAAAAAGAGCCTTTCATAAGTAAAAAGCACAAATTAGCACTTCCACCAGTACGTTATTAAGAAAAGAATTGTACCTTTGTACTAAAATCCATATCATTCTAAGATTCATCATGGACAACTTAAAAAAAGTTTTCGCTTCAAAACTCCTTCAGATCAAGGCTATTAAACTACAGCCCAACGACCCTTTCACATGGGCATCTGGATGGAAGTCACCTTTCTATTGTGATAACCGGAAGACGCTGTCTTATCCGGAGTTAAGGATATTCGTCAAACTCGAATTTGCACATAGCGTTCAGAAATACTTTCCGGATGCAGAAGCCATTGCCGGTGTTGCTACCGGGGCTATTCCCCAGGGAGCACTCGTGGCAGACGCTCTTAACCTGCCTTTTGTCTATGTCCGCTCCAAACCTAAGAACCACGGACTCGAGAATCTGATCGAAGGTGAACTGAAACAAGGCACGAAGGTCGTCGTACTGGAGGATCTTGTCTCTACAGGCAATTCCTCACTCAAAGCTGTCGAAGCCCTCCGCAAATACGGTTGTGAAGTCATCGGCATGCTCGCCTCCTATACCTATGGTTTCCCGATTGCCCAAAAAGCCTTCCAAGACGCAGATGTACCCCTCTATACTTTGACTGACTATGATCATGTCGTAGCAGAAGCTTTGGAAACCGGATATATTAAAGACAGTGATGTAGAATTACTGCACAAATGGCGCAAGGACCCGGCTAACTGGAACAAGGACTAAGTATCCAACGCCAATAGCAGGTAACAAAAAGAGCGCATTCATCGTCTCAAAAACACCCCTTAAATAAAACATGATAAAAATAGAAAGCAGCATCAAACAGATACCTTACGCACAACAGACTGTATATAATAATCTGAGCGACCTGAGCCATCTGGAACGATTGAAAGACAAAATCCCCACTGACAAAGTTGGAGACGTCTCCTTTGATCGAGATAATATTACCTTCAAACTGCCTATGGCCGGACAAGTCACGATGAAAGTCATCAGTCGTGAAGAACCGAAGACCATCAAGATGGAAACGGTGAAAAGTCCGGTCCCACTCACTTTTTGGATTCAACTTCTGCCCACTGAGGAAAAAGCGTGCAAGATGAGACTTACCGTCCAGGCTAATGTCAGTCCTTTCCTAAAAGGAATGGTCCAAAAGCCCTTGCAAGAGGGATTGGAAAAGATGGCCGACGCCTTAGCAGCAATTCCATACGACGAGGAAATCTAATACTGCATTTACAGATGCTCTGGTCCCTTTGAAAAGGGCCAGACAATTTGAAGTATCAGAACTGTATAACGAAAACTGTTGTGCAAGAGATGTCTGTGTAACCGTGAAAGTATGCTAACGACAACCGGGAGAAGCAGTCATCGGTTATCTTGAGCAGTTAAATACTTCCGGACAACTGACGGATATTCTTCAAATAAAGAGAAACGATTATGGCAAAGAAACTTTGGGAAAAAGGTTATGAGATCAACAAGGAAATAGAGACTTTTACGGTCGGACACGACCGAGAAATGGACCTCTATCTCGCCAAATATGATGTTCTCGGTTCGATGGCACACATCACTATGCTCGAATCCATCGGTCTTTTGACAAAAGATGAACTCACCCGGCTCTTAGCCGAACTCAAGAATATCTATGCTGTCTGTGAATCAGGTCAATTCAAGATTGAGGATGGTGTCGAAGATGTTCACTCACAAGTTGAACTCATGCTCACCCGCAAACTCGGAGATACCGGCAAGAAGATTCACTCAGGCCGCAGTCGCAATGACCAGGTACTCCTCGACCTCAAACTCTTTACCCGCCATGAGCTCAAGGAAGTCGTTGATCACGTGAAAGTTCTCTTCGATGAACTCATTCAGAAGAGCAATCAGTATAAGAATGTCCTCATGCCAGGCTATACCCATCTTCAGATCGCCATGCCAAGCAGTTTCGGACTCTGGTTCGGAGCTTATGCCGAATCGCTGGCTGATGATATGTACTATCTCCTAGCTGCCTACAGAATGGTCAACCGCAATCCTCTGGGCAGTGCTGCAGGCTATGGCAGCAGTTTTCCGCTCAACAGGACCATGACCACCAAACTCTTAGGTTTCGATTCCATGGACTACAATGTCGTCTACGCTCAGATGGGACGCGGGAAGATGGAGCGCAACGTCTCTTTCTCTCTGGCGACTGTTGCAGGCACACTCGCCAAACTCGCTTACGATGCCTGCTTGTTCAACTGTCAGAATTTCGGATTTGTCCATCTTCCAAAAGAGTGTACGACAGGTTCCAGCATCATGCCCCATAAAAAGAACCCGGATGTCTTCGAACTTATCCGTGCAAAGAGCAATAAGATCCAGAGTTTGCCACAACAGATCATGATGATCATGAACAATCTTCCTTGTGGCTATTTCAGAGACCTGCAAATGATCAAAGAAGTTTTCCTACCGACATTTGACGAACTGATCAACTGCCTGCAGATGACAGCCTATATCGTCAACAAGATGGAAGTCAATACTCATATTCTCGACAATCCTTTATACGATCCGATATTCTCTGTTGAGAAAGTCAACAAACTCACAGCAGCAGGAATGCCGTTCAGGGATGCTTATAAGAAAGTAGGATTGGAAATTGAGGCAGGAACATTCAAACCAGACAAGCACATTCATCACACCCATGAAGGTTCTATCGGAAACCTCTGCAATGACCGCATCGAAGCCCTTATGACACAGAATATTCAACAGTTCCACTTCGAGAGAGTCGAGACAGCAGAGCAGGACTTATTGAAATGACCTTTGACGTCATCCAAATCTCATTAAATCCTCTTCATTAACTGATTTTTTACTCTAGACCGTTCGGAAAGTATTTCCGATCTGTCAAGTTCTAAAGGAACCTGCTGTCCAACAAACAGCCGGTTTCCTGAAAAACTTACTTCTTACATCAGAGCGTCAAATGAGTATTCTATCCCAATACGTCAATACGCATTATCATTTTTACCGGCAAATACATCCCATACAGTCAACCAGATAATTTTCAGATCCAGCAAGAAGGACCAGTTTTCTATATACCAGATATCTTTCTTCACCCGTTCCTCCATCTGCCTCAACTCACGGGTTTCACCCCTGCAACCAGTAACCTGAGCCCAACCGGTGATACCCGGTTTCACGAAATGCCTCATCATATATTTCGAAATGAGTTGGGAATAGATTTCCGTATGCTTGAGCATATGAGGACGAGGACCTACAATAGACATAGTACCGATGAATACGTTCCAAAACTGTGGCAGTTCATCAATATTCGTATGTCTCATAAAGTTTCCGAAACGCGTTTTGCGGGGATCATCCTTCGTAGCCTGAATACTGTCAGCTTTGTCATTCACCTTCATGCTACGAAACTTATAGCACCAGAAATCACGGCCGTCTAGTCCTGTCCGCTTCTGCTTGAAGAATATCGGACCAGGCATGGTCAGTTTGATGATCGCACCAACAATCAGGAATATCCAAGGGAAGAAAAATACGAGGAACACACTTGATACGATTACGTCAAATACCCGTTTGAGGAGTTGGTTTTCAGGTCGATTCAACGGTATCTCACTCACATACAGCACCGGCACATCTCCATAAAGCGCCATATTCATCTTTCGTTTCAGATAGTTTCTCACATTCGGTACGCTATAGAACAGCACCACATGCTGGGTACAACATTCTATCAACTCCCTGATCTCATCTGCCCTTGCAGAAGGCAGACTGCAGAATACAGCGGAAATTTTCCCTGCGTGACTGTCCAGCCATCCCTTTACTTCAGAGACCTTTCCCAAATAAGGAACGTCAGGAAGGAAAGTCTCATCTGAAGGATCGGCAAAATAACCTTTCAAGAAATAGCCAAAAGAGGCATCGTCTTTCATGGAAGCATAGAGATCCTCCAAATTGGATCCTCTACCGACAAACAGCACCTCGTGCTTTACCCCTTTACGTTTCCGATATTCCAACAACAACTCACGACCTCTAAGGTGATCCGTAGCTAAAATAATAAAGAACAACGTATAATAATATGATTATCCTCAATTGGGTGATTAATAATTTTGAGTATTCCCCGATATTCATTACCTTTGCATCAATTATCAAAACCTCGTCAAAATGAAACTGATAGAATTTTCAAAACGCTTCCCCGATGAA
>NZ_JAMXLY010000001.1 GCF_024054555.1 Segatella cerevisiae
TGCCTAAGCCAATAGCCGCAGACAGCATACCGCAGCCTGCTTATTCTTTTATTGTGTCAAAACAAATAAGTTAAACCTGAATAGCCGATTTACTGGCTGTTCGCAATAAAAACATTTTCGAATGAAAATTTTGAAAATGTATGATACTTTTTTATCTAACTTATATACTATCTTACTTATTACCTCCCTTCTGTGAAAAAGTTCAAAGATCCAATAATGATAAAAAAGAGGGTATATCCTGATCAGAGACTGTTTCAAAAGGTTTTTGAGAACAAACATCAAATTAGAAGTTGTATCATTATAAGATCATAAAAAACGGATAATCGTTTATAAGTTGATAAGACTCCTAATCCTTTCTGAAAACGTTACGGAATTTTCATGAACTTATTCATGGAATTCAGAGTTTACAGACGAATCAAAAGATCGTTAAGCTAAAATATAGATTTTTGAATTCACAAATGATAATTAATAAACTCAGCATCTCTTTATGTCTAGACCATTCTAACAATGTTTCTATAGGAAAAATAGCATTCCCTTACTCTAGAAAATTCGGTCTGATGTGCTTATTTTAAGATTATATCTGTATCTTTGTCATGCAATAGAAAGGAAAATTTCTCCTTTAACACCTATTTATAACAGAAAACAACAACGAGAAAACCATGAGAATAGAGGTCAAGAAGTCATCTATAGACACACATTTCTTGGTAACGTGAAAAGGTGATGATATTGGTCAGTCCTAGAAGACACTGCATATAATCCCTTTTAAATCCCCAAAGAGAAACTTTTATATCATAAAAATTATTGAAAGAAACATCATAATATCATATCAAATGAAACATTTACGCATACGAACAATCTTGAACAAGAGAAATACTTTATTGGGATTACTGGTAATACTACTATCTCAGTCTGCAACAGCTTTAGCTGCATTGCCGGATAAATATGCTTTCAGACAATGGGCTCAGACTCCGCCTATGGGATGGGACAGTTGGGACTGCTATGGTCCTTCTGTAACGGAGCAGGAAATTAAGGCGAATGCAGACTTTATGGCTAATCACCTTAAATCTTACGGATGGAACTATGTCATTGTAGACATCCGATGGTATGTGGAAAACCAGACAACAGGACAATATAACATAAAAGATCCGATCTACGTCATTGACAATTACGGACGCTATCTACCTGCCATAAACCGGTTTCCGTCAGCTGCAGGAGGAAAAGGTTTCAAAGCTCTGGCCGACTATATCCATTCAAAAGGTTTAAAATTTGGAATCCATATCATGCGGGGTATCCCAAAGATAGCAGTTCAACGGAAATTGCCAATCAAGGGAGGAAATGGCATCACTGCAGATCAGATCTATTCTCCTGAAGAACAATGCAAATGGCTCGCTGACAATTATACCATCCTCGCTGACAGGAAAGGTGCACAGGATTATTACAATTCCATCCTTGACTTATATGCATCATGGGGAGTAGATTATATTAAAGAAGATGATTTATCCAGCCCCTACCATCAGGGGGAGATAGAGATGGTCCGCAAAGCCATTGACCAGTGTGGACGTCCCATCGTCCTGAGTACTTCTCCAGGAGAGACGCCCATAGAGAAAGCTGACCATGTCCGCAAGCATGCCAATATGTGGAGAATGGTCAACGATGTTTGGGATAATTGGAGTGACTTGACCCACCTGATGCAGGTAGCCCGCCAATGGTATCCTTACATTGCGCCAGGTACATGGCCCGACTGTGACATGATCCCGTTGGGGCATCTGGCTATCAAGGGTGAACGTGGAAATGACCGAATGACAAAACTCACTAAGGATGAACAATATTCATTGATGACATTCTTTACCATCTTCCGCTCTCCCCTTATTTTTGGAGGAGACCTGCCGTCAATTGATCCGTTTACACTCTCCCTACTTACCAATCAGGACGTTCTGCGAATGCATAAAGAAAGTCAGAATGTACGCTTGGTCTTCCAAGATCAAGACAAATTGGCTATCACCTCCACCGATCCCCATACCGGTACTTATCTCGCTGTCTTCAACCTTTCCGATGACAGTACACGCAACATCAAAGTTAACCTGAAGGATTTAGGACTATCCGGCAGTCGGAAAGTCAGGGATCTCTGGTCTGGCAAATCATTGGGAAAAGTTAACAACCAATATGCCGTTACCTTACGGCCTCATGCGTCCATCTTGGTCGAATTTCTAAAATGACCCCTCTATGAATAGGGCCATAAAACAGATGCCACACCTTTCTAAGTTTCAAACTTAAGAGAAAGTGTGGCATTTATTTTTCTAAATACCGTAAATCTAAAGGTATAAGAAGGCGAATTCCCAAGGTATAAGGATATGAGTTCTATACGTATGGGAAGACCTTTCATAAAGGTATGGGAATGTAAGTTCCAAAGGTATGTGAAAGTCGTTCCCAAAGGTATATGAAAGGGCGTTCTATAGGTATAGAACGCTCCGTAGATTCCGCTTCACTTTATTGTCTGTTTGACGGTCGATGTTCCTCCACAGAAGAACGAGTTCTAAAGCGCTGAAAGCCTTGGGGCATTTTCTCTCAGGCTAGAAAGAATGTTCAGACATCCTATCTCATAGAGGTCTGAACATTTCTTCATAGAAGTCTGAACATCCGTTCAATAAACCCTGGGACCGAAGATGGCCGTACCCACACGGACCATTGTAGACCCATGCTTTACTGCAATATGATAATCATGGCTCATTCCCCAAGAACGTTCCTTGAAATCAGGATCATCGGCAAAATATTTGGACTTCACTTCTTTGAAAAATTCATTAGCAGTATCGAACTCGTGCGCAATCTGATCCTGATCATCCACGTTAGACGCCATCATCATCAAGCCACAAATCTTGACGTGCTTCATATCTTTCCAAACTCCCGAATCCAAAAACGCCCTGCAGGCATCAAGGGTAAAGCCATATTTCGTAGCCTCCTCGGCGATGTGCAGTTCCAAAAGGACATTGATCGTCTTCTGGCACTTTGCAGCCTGTTTATCAATTTCCTTCATCAGTTTCAAACTGTCGCAGGATTCCACCATCGTAATATAAGGTGCAATGTACTTGACCTTGTTCGTCTGAAGATGACCGATAAAATGCCATTCGATATCTTTGGGCAGTTTCTCGACTTTGCGGTTAAGTTCCTGTTCATGGCTCTCCCCGAATACACGCTGACCTTCTTTGTAGGCAGCCTCAATGTATTCTTCAGGATGAAATTTGCTGATGGCAACCAATCTTACTCCTTCAGGCAGGCTGTCCAGCACTTCGTGTAATTTTTTTGCGACATCAACCATTTCCATATTTTCAAAAGTATTTAATCACTACGACCATTGCTCTAGTAGCCCGAATGCGGAAAGGACCTATCGAGTCTCAAGCACCTGCAACAGAGCCTTTGTCAGTTTGCTGACTGGCCGGAGTCTCTTCATATTCAGGGACATCATTTTTCTCACCCTCTTTTTTCTGATTAGGTGCATGGTGTTCGTAGACGTCCATAATCTGTGTCTCGACGATTGAAGCAATCACATAATCAATCATCGTGCTGCCCATCACCTCATCGACGTGCTTCACGGCACCGGGAAGAGAAGCGGCCTGAACCAGATAGTAAACGTTGGAGCGCTTTTCCTTTTCCGTTTTCTCATCAATGGTAATAAACTGCAATTTAGCTTTGTACCATTTGTCATCAGAATCGACATCACTGAAAAAGACCTCGCCGTAAGAAGCCGGTTTGATATCCGTAATCTTCATTTCTCCACTGATATAAGAAGACATCTCCTCAATGATGGCACTTTCAGCCTCAGTAAAACTCAAGGCATCCACGACATACTGTTCGGTGACTTTTTTCTGCATGCCATCCTCCATCATCTTTTCATATCTGATTTTGGTTTCAAACCAAGTACTCGTTCTGGATCTCATAATAATAGGTGATATTTTTGTAAATTGGTTTATTCTTAATTTTTCTCAATCATCATGCAAAGATAATAAAAATTTCCTTATCTTTGCAGTTTGATAATTAATTATTCTTACCAATGCCGGAAATATCAGTACGTGGATTAAACATGCCCGAGTCACCTATTCGCAAGTTAGCCCCATTAGCGGCATCAGCGAAAGATCGGGGTATAAAAGTTTATCACCTGAATATCGGTCAACCCGACATGCCATCCCCACAATGCGGGTTGGATGCCTTGAAGCACGTTGACCGTAAGGTTCTGGAGTATTCTCCGAGTCAGGGCTATCTGAGTTTTCGGACCAAGTTAGTTGATTACTACAAGAAATACGACATCAACGTCACCCCTGATGACATCATCATCACCACAGGAGGCAGTGAAGCGGTCATGTTTGCCTTCATGAGTTGTCTCAATCCGGGCGACGAGATCATCATGCCAGAACCGGGATATGCGAACTATATGGCCTTTGCCATTTCTGCAGGAGCCAAGATACAGACCATTGCCACGACGATCGACGAAGGTTTTTCCCTACCAAAAGTTGAGAAATTCGAAGAGTTGATCAACAGTCATACCCGCGCTATCATGATCTGCAATCCAAACAATCCTACAGGTTACCTGTATACGCGAAGGGAGATGAACCAAATCCGCGACCTGTGCAAGAAATACGACCTGTTCCTCTTCTCTGATGAAGTTTATCGGGAGTATATCTATACCGGTTCACCCTATATCAGTGCCATGCACCTGAAAGGGATCGAGCAAAATACGATCCTCATCGACTCGGTTTCAAAACGCTATTCGGAATGTGGAATCCGTATCGGCGCGTTGATTACAAAGAACGAGGAAGTACGGAAGGCCGTCATGAAATTCTGCCAATGCAGGTTAAGTCCTCCTCTCCTCGGACAAATCGTTGCCGAAGCCTCTCTGGATGCACCTCAGAGTTATTACAGCAATGTATACGATGAATACGAACTTCGGCGGAAGTGCCTTGTAGACGGACTGAACCGTATTCCGGGAGCCTACTCCCCTATTCCTATGGGCGCATTCTACACCGTAGCGAAACTCCCCGTGGACAATGCAGAGAAATTCTGCCACTGGCTTTTGACAGACTTCAACTACGAAGGAGAGACCGTGATGCTAGCACCGGCAGCCGGTTTCTATACCACCCCTGGGGCAGGAATCGACCAGGTCCGCTTGGCTTATGTCCTGAAAAGACCTGATCTGAAAAGAGCCCTTTTGATTTTGCGTAAGGCTTTGGAAACCTATCCGGGCCGAAAAATGACTGACGATATCTAAAATGAATTTCCCTCTATATATAGCTAAGAAAATTTCCTCCGATGCCAGTGACAAGCAAAGAGTGTCACGGCCTGCCATACGTATAGCAACGGTCGGTGTTGCTATTGGTCTCGCCGTCATGATTATTTCTGTGTGCATTATATTGGGATTCAAACATACGATCCGTGACAAGGTCATCGGCTTTGGCGGACAGATAGAAGTAGCAGACTTCCTTACACTCCAGTCCAACGGCAATTATCCGGTCGTCCTCAATGATTCCATGATGAATGTTCTCAAGCATATTCCGGGAGTCAAGCATGTCGAGCGCTTCGCTGTAAAAGAAGGAATCCTGAAAACAGACTCGGATTTCTTGGGCGTAGCCTTCAAGGGCGTAGGGCCTGAATGGGATTCTACCTTCATCCATCAGAACATGGTAGCCGGGAGCATCCCGAAATTCAGCGACCAGTCAAGTAAAAATCACATATTGGTCTCCAAACTCATGGCCGACAAACTCCATCTCAATGTCGGACAACGCATATTTGCTTATTTTATAGACCATAATGGGGTAAGGATACGCCGGTTCACCATCCAGGGTATCTACGAAACCAATCTGAAGAAATATGATGAGGTCACCTGTTATACTGACCTCTATACGGCTGTCAAACTCAATGGTTGGGACAGTGACCAGGCTAGTGGAGCGGCAATCACTGTAAACGATTTCAACAAGATCAACGAAACAGAAGCTTACTTTACGAACAAGGTCAACAGGACTGTTGACCGTTTCGGAGAGACCTATTCAAGCGCAACGATACAGGACATCAACCCTCAAATCTTTGCGTGGTTGGATCTGCTGGACTTGAATGTCTGGGTCATCCTCGGTTTGATGACGGCTGTTGCAGTCGTTACCATGATTTCAGGATTATTGATCATCATCCTCGAGCGGACCAGTATGATCGGTGTGTTGAAGGCTTTGGGAGCAAGGAACAAGACCATCAGGCATACTTTCCTGTGGTTTGCAGCCTTCATTGTAGGCAAGGGACTGTTGATCGGGGACGTCATAGGTATCGGCCTTCTGGCTATACAGAAATACACAGGACTAATCAGGCTCGACCCACAGACCTATTATGTCAATACGGTCCCTATAGAGTTCAATTGGGGACTTATCGTGGCTCTCAACGTTGCGACAATGCTCATCAGCATGGTGATGCTAGTCACACCAAGTTATCTGATCTCCCATATTCATCCTGCCCAAAGTATGCGGTATGAATGACACGATTTACTGAAAGGTGGAGACAGATAAATAAAAAAGATTAGAGCCGGATATTTTGAGAAAAAGATCGCTCAATATATCCGTCCATATCATTAAAAACGAAGAAAATCTGTCCTTTTTCTTACCAAAATCAAAATTCTAATAGATTTAATTAAAATATTGCACAGAAAGTTTTTTGATGTGCAGAAATCTGGTTATCTTTGCACAAAATTTTTGGTTTTGTGCAATGGAAACGAATACAAGTTTTAACTCATATATTGAGAAGAGCATTAAGGACAATTGGGACAAAGATTCACTTACAGACTATAAGGGAACGACCCTCCAATACCACGATGTCGCACGCAAGATAGAAAAACTCCATATCCTGTTTGAGAGTTGCAATATACAAAAAGGTGACAAGATTGCTATCTGTGGACGCAATAGTGCCAACTGGGCAGTTGCCTTCCTTGCCACCCTGACTTACGGAGCAGTAGCTGTTCCCATCCTACATGAATTTACAGCTGATCAAATTCACAATATCGTCAATCATTCTGATGCTAAAATCCTTTTTGTAGGGGATGTCGTGGCCACGCAGATAGACCCAGCCAAGATGCCAAACCTCGAGAGCATCATCTATCTCCCCTACAGATCGATCATCCTGTCACGCAACGAACAATTCTCGCACACGGTAGAGCATCTCAATGAGATATTCGGTAAGAAATATCCCAAATATTTTGGAAAAGAGCATATCCACTACCACGAAGACCAACCCGATGAACTTGCACTGATCAACTATACGAGTGGGACAACAGGCTTTTCCAAAGGTGTCATGCTCTCTTATCAGGCTCTCTGGAGCAATCTGGACTTCATCCTGAATGCTTTAGGGCCCCATCTGAAGAAAGGCAGTTCGGTACTCAACATCCTCCCTATGGCCCACATGTATGGTCTAATGGTCGAATTCCTGTTTGAATTCTGCTTGGGAAACCATATTCATTTTCTGACAAGACTTCCCAGTCCTTCCATTATTGCACAAGCCTTTTATGACATCAAACCGAGCATCATCATCGCCGTTCCCCTGATTATAGAAAAGATCGTACGCAAAAAGATATTCCCGGTTATCCAGAACAACAAGATGAAGGTATTGCTCAATATGCCTGTCATCAACAAGAAAATCAAGGAGAGCATCTGCGAAAAGATCAAGGAACTCTTCGGCGGTAATCTTTATGAGATCATCATTGGGGGCGCCGGACTCAACAAAGAAGTTGAAAATTTCTTTACCAGCATTCATTTCCCTATCACAGTAGGTTACGGTACCACAGAGACGGCCCCACTGATCACCTTCACGAATTGGGAAGATTTTGCTCCCGGTTCTTGTGGGAAACCCGTAGCACACATGGAAGTCAAGATCTTGAGCCCGGACCCGGAGAATATCCCGGGCGAAATCATCACCCGCGGTCTCAATGTCATGAAAGGCTATTATAAGAACGAAGCAGCGACAAAAAAAGCGCTTGTAGACGGTTGGTTTCATACCGGTGACTTGGCCACGATGGACAAAGAGGGAAATGTCTTTATCAGAGGCAGAATCAAAAATATGCTCTTAGGTGCTGACGGACAGAACATCTACCCGGAAGAGATCGAAGACAAACTCAATTCCATGGCTATGGTCAATGAGAGCCTTGTCATTCAAAAGGGCGACAAACTCGTCGGACTCGTCAATCCCAATAAAGAAGAAGTACAGTCGTTAGGATTTTCAAAAGAAGACCTGGCAAGAATCATGGAAGAATACCGCAAGAAATTAAATGCGGGACTCCCCTCCTTCTGCAAAATCTCCAGCATACAACTCCATGACGAAGAATTTGAAAAGACACCTAAGAAAAGTATCAAACGCTATCTTTACAAAGATGCACTTTAACTTTCCGGCATATTGAATCCCAGAAAGTGAAAAGCCATAGAATAGAAACAAATGAACGAAAATATTCCTAGTTTAAACGCGTTAATCGAAAAAAGTATCATTGAGCATTGGAATCTTGATGCCTTGACTGACTATAAAGGAAAGACGCTCCAATTTAATGATGTAGCCAGAAAAATAGAGAAACTCCATATCTTATTTGAATATTCCGGAGTAAAAAGAGGTGATAAGATTGCACTTTGCGGACGCAACAGCGCCTGCTGGGCCGTCGCCTTCTTAGCTACCCTGACCTATGGCTGTGTAGCAGTGCCTATCCTCCATGAATTTACACCGGATCAAATTGAGAATATCGTCAACCATTCTGACGCCAAACTCCTCTTTGTGGGTGACATCGTCGCTACAGAAATAGATGCGACAAAAATGCCGAACCTGGAAGGGATCATCTACATCCCCGACTATTCATTGGTGCTCAGCCATACGGACAAACTGACTTATGCCAGAGAGCATCTGAATGAGATCTTCGGGCAGAGATTCCCGAAATATTTCAGACAAGAACATGTGCACTATTACCATGAACAAAGTCCTGAGGAGATGGCATTGATCAACTACACCAGCGGGACGACCGGGTTTTCCAAGGGCGTCATGATACCCTATCGGGCACTGTGGAGCAATTACGACTTCGCCATGCAGGTTTTAGGAGACCGTATAAAACAGGGATGCAAGACCATCTGTATCCTCCCCATGGCTCACATGTATGGGATGGCATTCGAATTTCTGTTCGAAATCCTCCGTGGCGTCCATATTTATTTCCTGACTCGCCTGCCGAGTCCTACTATCATTGCCCACGCCTTTACGGAGATACAGCCTTCTCTGATTTTATCCGTTCCCCTGATCATCGAGAAAATTATCCGCAGACAGGTCTTCCCAAAGATACAAAACAGCAAGATCCGCCTTCTCCTGAATATGCCTGTTGTCGGCAAAAAGGTCAGGGAAAAGATCAAAGAACAGGTCGAAAAATCTTTTGGAGGCAACTTTTATGAGATCATCATTGGCGGAGCTGCACTGAACCAAGAAGTGGAGTCTTTTCTTCACCAGATCAATTTCCCTTATACTGTAGGCTACGGTGCTACCGAAACAGCACCGATCATGTGCTATTCCGACTGGCAAACTTTTGTACAAGGCTCTTGCGGCAGACCTGTCGTACACATGCAACTGCGTATCGTCAGCCCTGATCCGGAGCACATACCTGGAGAAATTCTGGCAAAAGGATTGAATGTCATGCTGGGTTATTATAAAGATCCCGAAACGACGAAGAAGACCATTGACAAGGATGGCTGGTATCACACCGGTGACCTGGGAACAATGGATGCAGAGGGAAACCTGTTTATCAAGGGCAGATCAAAGACCATGCTGCTCGGCTCTAACGGACAGAACATCTACCCTGAAGAGATTGAGGACAAATTGGACTCACTTTCTCTTGTCAGTGAATGTCTGGTGATCCAAGATGACCAAAAACTCATAGGACTGGTCTATCCGGACTATGAAACGGTGAAATCACTTGGACTGTCCGGTGATGACTTGAAAAGCATCTTGGAACAAGACCGTCAGGAGTTGAACACGCAAATGCCTATATACAGTAAGATAGCTGAAATCAGAATACAAAAAGAGGAATTTCAGAAGACACCTAAAAAGAGTATCAAAAGGTATCTCTACGAGAAATAGAATACTGTGGAAAGTACTTCAAGTGATCTGATTTCACTTCAGAAAAGAGCATAAAATCCAATTGTTCCTGCAAGAACCAAAAGGTTTCCTGCAGCAAGCGTTTTTCATTGTCCTTAGAAGAACTTCCGGGGAAGTTGTAAGACTTCGGAAATTTAAAATTCAGTGTGTGGCCTAACCCTCATTGAGCGTTGCCGTGCGGACACGACTTAGCGTCTCAGGCGTCATCTGCAGATAGTTGGCTATATAATTTAAGGGAGCACGCAACACGACCTGAGGATTCAATTGGCAGATCTTCTTATAACGCGCCTGGGCTGTCTCAAAACGGACGAGATCAGCATGCACCTGGGAAATGATCAAACTCTCTTCGAGTATTTTACGATAGAGCATCTGGATATTGACATTGTGGATAGCCTCCTCTTCCAGTCGCTTTTTAGGCAAAGCATAGATCAGCGAAGGTTCCAATGCCTCCACTTGCAACTTGGAAGGTTCTTCTTTGAAGAGACTTTCTATACACATGAAGATCGACCTGTCCACTCCCAGATGCTCAGTCACTTCTTTACCGTTCTTGAAATAGAACTGGCGGATCAACCCATGCCAAATATAATAGATGCATTTGCAAACTTCTTTTTCATGGATGATCATGTCCCCTTTGGCAAACTTCATAGGAACTAGAATTCCTTCCAAGGTCGTCAGTTCGTCATGGGTCATTGTACTGTACTTTCGTGCAAGCTCTCGAGCTATGTCCCGTGTAGTTACAGCTAATTCTTTCATACTTCCTCCTTATCAAAAATTACACTTATATCTCTCTTATTTATACTAATGCAAATTCAGGTTTAAAGATTTCTATTCCTGTTCATCAATTGCTCAGTCATCCAGTTTAAGCACTGCCAGGAATGCCTTTTGAGGAACTTTGACATTACCGATCTGCTTCATACGTTTCTTACCGCGTTTCTGCTTTTCCAGCAGTTTTCTCTTTCGGCTCACGTCACCGCCATAGCATTTGGCAGTCACGTCTTTGCGTACCTGTTTTACGGTCTCCCTGGCTATGATCTTGCCGCCAATGGCAGCTTGTATGGCGATATCAAATTGCTGACGAGGAATCAGATCCTTTAATCGCTCACAGATCTTCCGTCCGAAAGTGACAGAATTGCTTTCATGGGTGAGCGTTGACAGTGCATCCACAGGCTCACCGTTCAGCAGGATATCCAGTTTCACCAATTTGGAAGGCCTGTAAGAGTCCAAATGATAATCGAAGGAGGCATAACCTTTTGATATACTCTTCAATTTATCATAGAAGTCAATGACAATCTCTCCCAGAGGCATCAGGAAATGAAGTTCTACACGGTCGCCACTGACATATTCCTGATTGATCAGTTCTCCCCGTTTATCCAGGCACAATTTCATAATGGGACCGATAAACTTGGTCGACGTGATGATACTGGCCCTAATAAAAGGTTCCTCCACATGCTCGATCAGCGTAGGGTCCGGCAGTCCGGCAGGATTGTGGACCTCCGTCATATTGCCTTGCTTGTCAAAGACCTTATAACTGACATTGGGAACAGTCGTGATGACATCCATATTGAACTCACGGTCCAGACGCTCCTGGACAATCTCCATATGCAGCAGTCCCAGAAAGCCACAGCGGAATCCGAAACCTAAGGCTATGGAACTTTCCGGAGCAAAGGTCAGGGAAGCATCATTCAACTGGAGTTTCTCCAGAGAAGTGCGCAGGTTTTCATAATCATTGGGGTCTATAGGATAGACACCCGCAAAGACCATCGGCTTGACTTCTTGGAATCCTTCGATTGCTTTTTCACAGGGGCGTGCCGTCGAAGTGACAGTATCCCCCACCTTCACCTCCGTTGGATCCTTGATGCCTGTAATGATATAACCTACCTCTCCAGTAGAAAGGACGTCACGAGGCACCAAGTCCATTTTCAGGACACCGACTTCCTCGGCCACATATTGCATGCCCGTATTGAAGAGTTCCACTTTCTCGCCCTTCTTGATGAAGCCGTTGTCGACTTTGCAAAGGATGATGATACCGCGGAAAGGATTATACAGAGAATCAAATATCAAAGCCTGGGTAGCAGAATGACGCTCTCCTACAGGATGAGAGATACGCTGGACTATAGCCTCCAGAATGGCGTCTACCCCTTCACCGGTCTTGGCAGATGCTCTCAAAATATCTTTATGGTCACAACCGATCAAGTCAACGATCTCATCCTCCACTTCATCGGGCATGGCATTCGGCATATCTATCTTATTGATTACAGGGATAATATCAAGATTATGGTCTACAGCCATATACAGATTGGAAATGGTCTGTGCCTGGACACCCTGAGTAGCATCGACGACCAGCAGCGCGCCCTCACAGGCAGCAATGCTACGGGAAACTTCATAGGAGAAGTCCACATGTCCCGGAGTATCGATCAGATTGAGGATATAACTGTTATGGTCCTGAGCCGTATACTCCATCTGAATGGCGTGACTCTTGATGGTAATACCACGTTCTCGCTCCAGATCCATATCATCCAGCATCTGCCCTTCAGTGATTTTGATGGTGTGTGTCTTTTCCAAAAGCCTGTCAGCTAAGGTAGATTTACCATGATCGATGTGGGCAATGATGCAAAAGTTTCTGATTCTACTGATATTATCCATGCTTTATCTCACTTTTTCGAACACAAAGATACAAAGTTTTTGTTATTTCTTTGTATATTTGCAGAAATAAAAAATTAAAATCACCAATGAAAATACTTAGATTTCATTCTCATTCTACCGGTCATTACTCAGCCGGTATATCGGCTGTGGGAATAGCCTGCCTCCTCAGTTTTGTCCTGTCTGCATGCCATGAGAGTCTGCCTGACCGTGCAGCGCGGGAAAGCAAGGAATATACTGAAAAATTCTGTCCTACGCCGGTTATCAATGATGAACGGACTGACAGTATGTCTTTCGACAAAGCCTCACTCACCATGAACTATTACCGGACTCTTTCAGGAAAAGCGGATAATCCTAAAGTCATCCAGTTCAATGCCTCGAAATTAAGAAGTGTCTTGTTGAAAGCCTTGATCGATGATCCCAGTTCTAAAGCCTATAAAGACGCAGGTTTCAATTTCCACTTTCTCTATCGCTCAGCCAGTCACAAGGGCAAGACCTTGTTCGAAGTCACTTACACGCCTAAGAACTATAAAGCCTCTCATGCCGGCAAATAAGCACGGGGTAGTTTGATGAAAATGCTCGGGCTTCCGTGGGGCAAGGCGCTTCTTTTCATAATAGCCATTTTCTCAAGAAGTCGGGCACTCTTATTTGGAATCACTAACCTTCCCTTATTGCCATATCGCAAAGGGGCTGTCTCACTCACATTTAACAGACTCTGATCCATTAAAAAAGGATGCAAGGACTGACCTGCATAACTCTGTCCTTGCATCCTTTTTCAAATGGAAAACCTACTCAGGTTCTCTGGGATGATAATAATATAATAAGGTGAAAACTCCTCAATAACCCATCTTCTCTAAGGCATGAGCCAACTGATCCGGACAACTGGTGGATTTCTTTCCACAGAGGATACCTTTCAACCGCTTCTTGACTTCTGAAGCTTTCATTCCCCTGACCAAAGAACAAATACCTTTCGTGTTTCCGTCACAGCCCCCGGTAAAGCGTACGTCTCCGATGTTTCCATCATCGTTGACGTCCACATCTATCCAAAAGCTGCATGTGCCTTGTGTCTTATATCTTAAATGAGCCATCAGGCTTCTCCTTCCGTATCTTCTTCGGGTTTCATATTCGTATATACATTCTGGACGTCATCGAATTCCTCCAACTTCTCTTCCATCTCGTTGATGGTCGCACGCTGCTCAGGAGTGACTTCCTGCTGATCTTTAGGGATACGGGTAAACTCTGCTGCAGTGATTTCGTAACCATTGTCTTCCAGATATTTCTGAATATCCGCGAAACACTTCGGGTCACCGTAGATGGTAATTTCATCGTTCTCTTCATCGTCATCATAATCATCATCGACACCATAGTCAATCAGATCAAGAATCAGATTATCCATATCCATATCCTTTTTCTTCTTGAAAGAGAATACGCATTTATGGTCGAAGAGGAAACTCAATGAACCCTGTTTGCCTAAGTTACCATTGAACTTATTGAAAACAGAACGGACATCTGCCACCGTACGTGTCGTGTTGTCTGTCAGTGTATCCACAAAGACTGCTATTCCATGAGGGCCATAACCTTCATAAGAAACTTCTTTATATTCACTTTGGTCTTTGCCTTGGGCGTTTTTGATGGCACGGGCGATATTGTCCTTCGGCATGTTCTCCCGTTTGCAGGTAGCGATGATTGCACGAAGATTAGGATTATTCTCTGGATCTGCTCCTCCTTCTTTAACGGCAATCGTTATTTGCTTACCTAATTTCGTAAACGTACGGGCCATGTGACCCCATCTTTTCAATTTCGTAGCTTTACGATATTCAAATGCTCTTCCCATTGGAGTAATATTTTTGTCTAAAAAACTTTATTATGAATGAATATATGAATGAATTATCTCAATTCGGCATTCAGTTGAGTCGTCAACTGATGGATCAGTTTTTTCATTACTGAATCTATAGCCTTATCCGTCAAGGTCTTCGTATCATCCTGAAGGATAAAGTTAATGGCATAACTCTTCTTTCCCGCAGGCAGGTTTTTGCCTTCGTAGACATCGAAGAGTTCCACCCTTTTCAGGAGTTTCTTCTCTGTCTTATGGGCGATCTGCTCGATCTGACTGAACTCGATGTTCTTGTCTATCAACAAGGCCAGATCTCGGCTAACTACCGGATATTTACTGACCTCCTTGAACTCAAACTTGATTCTGTGTATGGCCCGAGCCAAAGCCGTGAGGTCGAAATCAGCAAAGAACACATCTTGCTCTAAGGCAAATGCTTTCTTGATCTTCAGGTCTACCACACCGGCTTCTGCCAATACGGCACCTTGATGGGTCTCGTATCTCAAACCTCTGGAATAGATATTATCCTCACTGCGTTTGACTACCAGTGTGTCGGCATTCAGACCACAGACGTGGAAGATATTCTCTACGTAGGCTTTCAATTCAAAGAAACTGCTGTCTTCATCAGGATGAGTCCAAGAACCTTCTGCACGCTTTCCAGTCACCCAAAGTCCGAGATGATGAGACTGCTGATAAGCATTGATAGGATGTTCAGGTGTTCTCTTTGCTGCATCATAATGATAGCAGTTGCCGATCTCGAAGAATTTCAGATTCGGATTCTTCCGATGGACATTCCTGACAATACTCTCCAAACCGCCGAAAAGCAGAGTCTGGCGCATTACGCCTAGATCAGAACTCAAAGGATTCATGATTTTCACCGCTGTCTCCCAAGGATATTTGTTGAGTTGATTATCTTGATAATAGGTGGTCTTTGTCAAAGAATTATTCATGATTTCAAAGAAACCGCAACCGACAAGCAATTCTGATAAATGGTTTTCCAAATCTGCTTTCCGGTCCTCTTCGCCCTGGATATTCAAGGAACTCTTCAAAGTCAAAGGAATTTCCACATTATTATATCCGTAAATGCGCAGGATATCTTCGACCACATCACAGGGGCGCTGAACATCTACCCGATAAGCAGGAACAACGAGATCGAGTCCCTCGGCATCCTCAGTCTTGATCTTCATCTCAAGACTTGTCACAATCTCTTTGAGGGTCTCCCGCTCAAGTTTCTTACCGATCAAACGGTCACAGTATTCGTAATTCAAGCGGACGTCAAAATCTTTGAGAGGTTCAGGGTATACATCCTTTATCTGCATACTCACCTTTCCGCCTGCCAATTCCTTACAGAGAATTGCAGCTTGCTTCAAGGCATAGATGATGCCATTGGGATCTATCCCACGCTCAAATCTATAACTGGCATCTGTACTCAAGCCATGACGGCGGGCGCTCTTTCGAATCCATGTCGGATGGAAATAGGCACTCTCCAAAACCACATTACGGGTAGACTCATACGTTCCGGAACCTTTTCCTCCGAAAATCCCGGCTATGCACATCGGCTCTTCTGCATTGCAAATACTCAGGTCATGGGTGCCCAGCGTATGCTCCACACCATCCAAAGTGACGAATTTCGTTCCTTCGGGTTGAGTACGGACAACGATCTTACGACCTTTCACCATATCTGCATCAAAGCAATGCATCGGCTGCCCGTAGGCCATCATGATATAATTCGTAATATCTACGATGTTGTTAATCGGCCTCAAACCGATCACCCGCAACTTATCCTGCAGCCATTTCGGACTTTCTTTCACATCGCAATCCGTAATGCTGACACAGGCATAGCGCTTGCAGGCTTCCGTATTCTCTATCTCGACATCAATGGGGAAATCATTATTGTCAACTTTGAAAGACTGACAGTCAGGCCGATGCAAACTGGTCTTGTAGCCGTTTCTCTTCAGCCATGCATACAGGTCTCTTGCGACGCCGTAATGGCTGAGGGCATCCCCACGATTGGCAGTAATGTCGATCTCTATCACCCAATCACTTTCCAAATGATAATATTCAGCAGCGGGCGTCCCTACTTTCACATCGTCAGGAAGGACAATGATGCCGGAATGGTCAGTGCCGACACCAATCTCGTCTTCGGCACAGAGCATACCATAACTTTCCACGCCACGCAACTTTGCCTTTTTGATGAGCACTTCATGATCCCCATCATAAAGCACACAACCCAGATCTGCAACGATCACTTTCTCACCTGCAGCGACATTCGGAGCACCGCAAACGATCTGACTCGGTGTACCTTTTCCAAGGTCTACTGTCGTGATGTGCATGTGATCTGAATTAGGATGAGGCTCACAAGTCAGAACCTTTCCGACGTACAGCCCTTTCAGTCCACCCTTGACAGACTGGACCTCTGTTAGTGCATCAACCTCAAGACCTGTGGATGTCAGCGCGTCCGCTGTCGCCTGAGGTGTCAGGTCGAAATCCACATATTCTTTTAGCCATTTATAAGAAATATTCATTATAATGATTTTATATATTCTCTGAAACGTTGCAAAAGTACGAAAAAATCAGTATATAAGCAAATTTTTCAGGAACTTGCTCTCAATTTCTTAGTCTGAAATCCTTATATTTTAACCGTCTCATCCAACTTCCTCTTCATTTCACAATGAATTGATAATCATACTTCAGGAGGGCAATGCGTCCAGAATGACAAATCCGGGGCAAACGGCGGAGTCGTTTCCGTGAGGGCCTTTCTCATCTCTTACACCAAACTTTCTCTAAAGCATCTTTCAGGAAATCCACAGCCCCGGTCACGCCAAGCACCCCTACGTTAAGTGTCAGGTCATAATTGCGGGTATCGTACCACTCCCGCCCGGAAAAAGTCCGGGTATAGAGTTGACGGGTATAGTCATTGTCCCTGATCATCCGGCGTGCCTCCTCTTCCCTGACGTTATACCGCTGCTCCACTGATTTGATACGGTCTTCCAAAGGCGCATAGACAAACACCTTCAATGTCCGGGGATAGTCCTTGAAGACATGAAAGCCGCAGCGTCCCACGACTATACAACTTTCTTTATGGGCAATCTCTTTCATTGTCTGTACCTGCACGAAGAAGAGCTGACGCGAAGTCATTTCTCCGCTACTAGCCGAATAGTCGTGACGGCTCGTATAATCCTGATAGAATTTGGCAAAGTCCTCCCACCAAGAAGGGTGTTCGAATTCCAGTTTTTCCGTTTGCGCCCTAGTCAGGTTGTACCTTTCTGCAACAGCTTTCAGAATTTGATTGTCTATCAATTTCACATGAAGTTGACGTGCAAGTTGGCGCCCGATTTCATGTCCACCTGAACCGAATTCTCGGTTAATGGTAATAATAAAATGATCTGGATTTTTCATGGTAGTAAAGTTAAAATGAACTTTCCCGATAGACGGGTTTCTGAGCTTTCCGAATACAATACAAAGATACGAAAAAATCAATTATCCCAATACTTTAACCGATTTCTTTCTAAAAAAATGCAGGCAGAATCTGCCTGCATCAAAACCTATCGAATTCTATTTTATTCCAGCGCTTTTGTATAGTCTGCACAACTGTCGGCACAGCGCTCTCCATCCATTCCTGCACTCACGATACCTCCGGCATAGCCAGCACCCTCTCCACAAGGGAAAAGTCCTGCTATACGGACATGCTGCAAGGTCTCACGATCCCGAATGATCCGCACCGGGGCAGAAGTCCTCGTCTCGAGTGCGATCAAAATGGCATCATTTGTCAGAAAGCCATGGGCACGCTTCCCGAAGGCTTTGAAACCTTCCTGCAGTCTGTTCCCTATAAACGGGGGCAACCAGAAATGCAACGGACTGGAGATCAGACCTGGGGAATAACTCGACCGGGGCAAGTCATAAGAGAGATGATGATCGACGAAATCAGCCATTCGCTGGGCTGGTGCAGTCTGTTTCCTATTTCCTTGTATCCAGCACATTTTCTCCAACTGTTCCTGAAGGTACATCACTTTCAAAGCTTCACATGGCTCACCAGTCTCACCTTCAGAGCTCAGTTTCAGTCCTTCTCTTCCGATATCTTCAGGTTCGATTTCCACCACCATCCCGGAATTCGACCAAGCCGTACCTCTATTGGAAGGACTCATGCCGTTGACGACGATCTGTTCAGGGCCCGTAGCAGCAGGGATAACAAAACCACCGGGACACATACAGAAACTGTATACGCCTCTGCCTTCCACTTGTGTCACGAAAGTATATTCAGCTGCCGGCAGATATTTGCCTCTTCCTTCTTTATTATGGTATTGGATCTGATCGATCAATTTAGCCGGATGTTCCAGACGCACGCCCAAAGCGATTCCTTTAGCTTCTATCTCTATACCTGCCTGATGGAGATACCTGTAAACATCTCGGGCGGAGTGTCCCGTTGCCAGGATGACAGGACCCTTGAAAGTCTCTTCATTGCCAGTTTTCAGATCGACAGCCTCAACGCCGACAACACGATCATGCTCAAGCAGTAAACCAGTCATCTTGGTTTGGAAATGCACTTCTCCACCACTCTTCAAGATCGTATTCCGCATATTCTCAATGACCCGGGGGAGTTTATCAGTACCTATATGGGGATGTGCGTCGGCTAGAATAGACAATGGTGCCCCATGCTGGCAGAACACATTCAATATTTTCTCCACAGAACCCCGTTTCTTACTTCGGGTATAGAGTTTACCGTCAGAATAAGCCCCGGCACCGCCTTCTCCGAAACTGTAGTTGCTCTCAGGATTGACTTTTTGAGTACGGGAAATCAAAGCCATGTCGACCTTTCTCGTATGGACATCCTTCCCTCTTTCGAGGACCACCGGTTTCAGACCCTTTTCGATCAGTCGCAAAGCTGCGAACAGTCCCCCGGGGCCTTCTCCTACTACGACAACTGCAGCGCCGTCGCTCACATCAGGATAATCAGTATGAACGAATTCGTCATCCTGAGGTTTTTCGTCTATATAAGCACGGACTTTAAGATTCACGTAAATTGTCCGTTGACGCGCATCAATACTACGGCGTAAAATCCGGACATGGGTCAACTTACCGGCATCGAGTCCTTTCTCTTTGACAAGATAGTCTGCAATGCTCTCCTCGGTATAGGCAACCTTCGGCAAGACCCTGATTTGATATTCTTGTATCATAATGCAAAAATAAGAAGTTTTCCACAATATAACAAATTATATCCATAAAGTTTCTGCCACCGGCAACGATCAGTTCTGCCGGTGCTACAAACTACCAGAAATACAGGAAAGACCAACAACCTACTTATCCATCATCTTCGATTCCTACTTGCCTGCTATCTTCGATTCTTACTTATCCACTATCTTCGATTCCTACTTGTCCGTTATCTTAGGCTGAAGTTCAGGATATTATGGAATTCGTCTCAATTCTCGAGACGGAAAGCAAGAAACACGCAATACCTGACAAAAACTTTGGTTGCAAAACGAATATTTCCTATATTTGCAATAGAATAAGGCAATCCAGTTGATAACTCACAAATTTTATAACGGAATCCTGATATGGTGAAAAATCTGATGAAAATAATTTGTCTTCTCATGGTAGTCTATATAGGATTCCAGGAAAAATACGCCTATGTCCATTATCATGGTCAGTTATGGTTTAAAGTGATGATCATCGCCGTACCTCTCATCTTCTTGACCGTCATGGCTCTTTTGATCAGGAAATGCAAGTTCAACCGCTACAGGCAGAAATGGGCATTAATCGTATTAGGTATTTGCGTGGCAGCATTACTGCTTTTGAACATCATGGAATTTCTATACTAATCCGGCACGGGACAACAAAGTGAAAGTGTGGTCCGACTCATCTTTCAGGGAATCATGATCTCTACCTAAAGAGAACAAGGTAACTTGAACAACTGTCAATCTTATCATCCGACATAGAGTCAGAAACACACACGAATCACAAATTTATCATCCAAATTGTTTGGAGATTTAATAATTCTTCGTATTTTTGTAACCAAGTTTTATCATGGCCTCACTGGTTTTGAGGATGACAGAACATTTTAATATAATTGTTCAAGCCAATGAAAGTTCTAAAATTCGGCGGGACATCTGTAGGTTCCGTAAAAAGTATTCTGAGTTTAAAAAAGATCGTAGAGAAAGAGGCGAAACGTCAGCCTGTTATCGTCGTAGTCAGTGCCTTGGGAGGCATTACCGACAAATTGCTCTCTACGGCACAATTAGCTTTAAAGCATGATAATTTGTGGAGAAGGGAATACAGTGCGATGGTTGACCGCCACCATACCCTGATTGACACGATTATCACAGATCCCCAAAACAGAGAAGATTTATTCAATACTGTAGATGCCCTTTTCGAACAATTGAAGAGCATCTATTTCGGCGTTTACCTTATCCACGACCTCAGTGCAAAAACGAGGAACGCCATCGTCTCCTATGGGGAACGCCTTTCCAGTCAAATCGTTGCAACACTCATCAGGGGAGCGAAATGGTTCGATTCCCGGAAATTCATCAAGACCGTCCGCAGGAACGACAAGAGCATGATCGACCAACAGTTGACGACACACCTGATCCTCGAGACGTTCAAAGACCTGCCTCGGATCTCTCTGGTCCCCGGATTCATCAGCAAAGACCGAGACACAGATGAGACAACCAATTTAGGCCGGGGCGGAAGTGACTATACCGCTGCCATTATCGCCGGTGCGCTCAATGCAGAGGTTTTGGAGATCTGGACAGATGTCAACGGTTTCATGACAGCAGATCCGAAAGTCATCAAGACTGCTTATACCATCAACGAATTGAATTATGTAGAAGCCATGGAACTGTGTAATTTCGGTGCCAAGGTGATCTACCCTCCTACAATCTATCCGGTATGCATCAAGAATATTCCAATCAAGGTCAAGAACACCTTTAATCCGAATAACCCCGGCACGATCATCAAAAGTAAGATCGAGGACGACAACAAACCCATCAAGGGTATTTCTTCGATCAGTGGCACGGCCTTGATTACAGTGAGCGGACTGAGTATGGTAGGTGTCATCGGGGTGAACCGCCGAATATTCACAGCCCTTGCGAATAGGGGTATTTCCGTATTCATGGTCAGTCAGGCCTCTTCCGAGAACTCCACTTCCATCGGTGTCAGAGAAGAGGACGCACCTGAGGCTGTAGAAGTACTCAATAAAGAGTTTTATGCAGAAATCTCAGACGGAAGGATGTTCCAGATGCACGCAGAATGCGGACTCGCCACCATTGCTATCGTAGGAGAGAACATGAAGCATACGCCAGGCATCGCAGGGAAACTGTTCGGCACATTAGGTCGCTCCGGAATCTCTGTCATCGCTTGTGCACAAGGTGCTTCAGAAACCAATATTTCTTTTGTCGTAAAAGGAGAATATCTCAGAAAGAGTTTGAACGTATTGCATGATTCCTTCTTCCTTTCAGAATATAAAGAACTCAACCTGTTTATATGCGGTGTTGGAACTGTAGGCGGAAAACTGATCGAGCAGATCAAGGACCAGTACGATGCACTCAAAGAACACAGCAGACTCAAACTGACCGTCGTAGGGATTGCCAGTTCACACAATGCCATATTCAATCGTGACGGTGTGGACCTGAGCAATTTCAGGGAACAATTGAAAGCGTCACTCCCCAGTGATCCTGAGAAGTTGCGTGACAAGATCATCGGTATGAACATCTTCAATGCCGTCTTCGTAGACTGTACTGCCAGTAAGGAAATCGCCGATCTCTACCAGACATTTCTCGAACACAATATCTCCGTCGTCGCTGCCAATAAGATTGCGGCCTCCGACCAATATGACAAATACATCAAACTCAAGGAGACGGCTTTGACCAAAGGTGTCAAATTCCGCTTCGAGACGAATGTGGGGGCCGGCCTGCCGATTATCGGTACGATCAATGACCTCCGCAATTCAGGAGACAAGATACTCAAGATAGAGGCAGTACTCAGTGGGACGTTGAACTTCATTTTCAATGAGATCTCCGAAAAGATGCCTTTTTCAGAAACGGTTAAAAAAGCGAAGGAGGAGGGATATTCTGAACCTGATCCGCGAGTTGACCTCAGCGGTGTGGACGTCATCAGGAAATTGGTGATCCTGGCCAGAGAGGCTGGTTATCGCGTCGAACAGGCAGATGTAGAGAAACACTTTTTCATCCCACAGGACTATTTCAACGGAAGTCTGGAAGATTTCTGGAAGAAGTTGCCTGACTTGGATGCCGGGTTCGAGAAGAAACGCGAACTCCTGGAGAAGGAAGGCAAGCGATGGCGTTTCGTCGCGTCAATGGTGGGGGGCAAGACCAGCGTAGGGTTAAAGTCTATCAGCAAGAATCATCCTTTCTATAATTTAGAGGGAAGTAACAATATCGTTCTCCTCACCACAGAGCGCTACAAGGAATATCCGATGCTCATCCAAGGCTATGGCGCAGGAGCAAGTGTAACAGCCGCAGGCGTTTTCGCTAACGTCATGAGTATTGCCAATATCTAAACCGATTTTAAAGCAGATTATCAATGAAACACATTATTATATTAGGTGACGGAATGGCCGATCATCCGGTGAAAAGACTGGGAAACAAAACTTTATTGCAGTATGCACAAACGCCTTATATGGACCTCTTGGCAAAAAAGGGAAAGACGGGCCGGCTGATCACAGTCCCCGATGGATTCTACCCCGGTTCTGAAGTTGCCAATACAGCTATCATGGGATACGATCTGAATCAGGTCTATGAAGGCCGCGGTCCGCTCGAAGCTGCCAGCATCGGGTATGACATGAAACCTGAAGACATGGCAATGCGGTGCAATTTCATCTATATCGACAACGGCAAGATCATCACCCATAACGGGGGAAACCTGCAGACAAAGGACGGTGATGTGCTCATCAAATACCTGAATCAAAAACTCGGAAATGACCATGTTCTCTTCATGACCGGTACGCAGTACCGCCATCTCTTGGTCATCAAATACGGCAGTAAGCATCTGGTGTGCGCTCCTCCTCATGATCACCCCGACGAGGCATGGAGACCGCTGCTCATCCAACCCGAAAAGGGTTGGGAGAATGTTCATGAACCTATAAAGGGGACTGATAAAACCAGGATGTCGGCAAAAGAGACCGCTGATCTGCTGAATGACCTTATCCTGAAAAGCCAAAAACTCCTGGCCGAACATCCCTATAACCTCAAACGTAAAGCGGCCAATGAACGTCAGGCAAATTCGATCTGGCCTTGGGGAGGCGGGTATCATCCCAAGATGAAGACACTCATGCAACTTTATCCCGAGATAAAAACCGGAAGTGTGATCTCTGCCGTCGACTTGATACGCGGCATCGGCCATTATGCAGGACTGGATATCATCAAAGTACCTGGCGCTACAGGACTTGCAAACACCAATTATGAGGGCAAGGCTCAGGCCGCCATCGATGCATTGAAAAAACAGGATTTTGTCTATCTGCATCTGGAAGCCACAGACGAAGCCGGACATGATGGGAATCTCGACCTGAAGATCAAAGCCATACAATTCCTGGATCACCGTATTGTCGAACCCATATACAAAGAAGTTTCGACATGGACAGAACCGGTGTGCATTGCGGTGCTGCCGGACCACCCGACACCTGTAGAAATCCGCACCCATGTGAAAGAGGCTGTGCCCTTCTTGATCTGGTACCCGGGCATCGAACCCGATCAGGTTAGCCAATACGATGAAGTAAGTTGTGTCAACGGCGGATACGGATTACTCCGACTCGATGAATTCATGAATACTTTCATGTCCTATAAATAGTCCTTCACCCACCTTTCAGGAATTTGTTAAATCAATCAAAAACGGATAAGAGAATCAACATGAAATATTATAGTACAAACAAAAAGGCGCCGGCAGTTGCTCTTCGTGAGGCTGTCATCAAAGGCCTCGCCCCAGACGGGGGACTCTATATGCCTGAAAAGATCAAGCATCTGGTAGACGACTTCTTCGAGAATATGGAAAAGATGTCCTTTTATGAAATCGCTCTCACGGTGGCCAATGCTTTTTTCGGGGAAGATGTCAATTCAGAATCTCTTGAGAAGATCGTCGAGGACACCTTATCTTTTCAGATCCCTGCAGTGAAAGTGGAAGACCATATATACGCCCTGGAACTTTTCCATGGCCCCACACTGGCTTTCAAAGATGTCGGGGCACGCTTCATGGCAAGACTATTGGAATACTTTGTCCGCCAAGAAGGGGATGTCAATGTTCTTGTAGCCACCTCTGGAGATACTGGTTCTGCAGTAGCCAATGGTTTTCTGGGGGTAAAGGGAATACATGTCTATGTCCTCTATCCTAAAGGAAAAGTCAGTAAGATTCAGGAAAGCCAGTTTACGACTCTCGGAGAAAACATCACTGCCTTGGAAGTCAACGGGACCTTTGATGATTGCCAGGCATTGGTCAAGGCGGCTTTCATGGATAAGGAACTCAATGAGCGCATGAAACTCACTTCCGCCAACAGCATCAACGTCGCCCGGTTCCTGCCCCAAGCTTTTTACTATTTCCTCGGATATGCACAGTTGAAGAGGAAAAAACTTATCCAACTCACTAAACAAGGAGGAAAGATCAACTCCAATTTGGTTGTCTGCGTCCCATCAGGTAATTTCGGCAACATCACGGCAGGTCTGTTCAGCAAACGTATGGGACTGCCAATAAAACGCTTTATCGCAGCCAATAATGCCAACGATATTTTCTATAAATACCTCCAGAAGGGGAAATATGAGCCCAAACCTTCCAAACAAACTTTGGCTAATGCCATGGATGTAGGTGATCCCAGCAACTTTGCTAGGATCATGGACCTTTACGACCACTCCCATGCTGCCGTCACCCAAGATATTAGCGGTGCATCCTACTCCGATGCTCAGATACGCGAGACGATCCGATCTTGCTATAAGGCAAACAACTATATTCTGGACCCCCATGGCAGTTGTGGCTACCGCGCCCTGAAAGAGAGTTTGAAACCTGGAGAGACAGGACTCTTCCTAGAAACTGCCAACCCAGCTAAATTCAAAGAAAAGGTAGATAAGATCATCGGTGGGGATATAACCATTCCCACAAGACTGGCCAAGTTTATGAGTGGCAAGAAACTCAGTATCCCTATGGAAAAGGATTTCCAGACATTCAAGTCATTTCTATTGAAAAGATAGGATTCCTTTAAACACATCACAGAAGCGCCGCTGGAGTAATTTCCAGCGGCGCTTCCGGTATATAGAGTAGACCCGTTGGTGAAATAAAAATGACTAGAGTACATTCACCTCTCACATCCACCTTATTATATATAAGGGCGTGAATTCATATGACGGACCTACACAACGAACTCTTCTGGTATTTCTGTCTATTGCTCAGTCTATCACCATTATGTTACAAAAGAACCATGATAGGTGCAACCTTTAAACTTGAATCTTTTAGATATTAATTCTATCAATAGGTTATAATAAGATAAAACTACTCCCTGAGGTCGGGTTTGTCAGGAACGTGCAATTAATGCTGTCAATAGGTTATAATAAGATAAAACAGTCGTTCCAGTTGTATGACAACTGGTGAAAGTTAAGGCCTAAATACCTGTCTATCCTATGCCCTTTCAGGACATAAGCACCAGAAAGTATTTCAGTTCATGTCATTTAATATAGGCAAAATAGAGAAATACGAGAAGGGCGACCAAAGCAACCATCACGACAGACTTGATCAGACAACTGGCGACTTTCTTCAATATCAGAAAGGCAACGATAAGTACAATAAGGGCAAAAATGTAGTAAACAAACTGGTGCATAATTGGTGTATTAAAATCGTTTCGAATGAGTGATTAGATGAGCGGGAAATAACTATCTCTTAAAATTGTCTTTCTTCGGAATATCCTCTACCGTTTCGAACAGGCGTTGGAAACTATGTGGAATGGGAGCTTTGAACTCCATACGTTCGCCGGTCACTGGATGATAGAAACATAAGATATAGGCATGGAGACACAGACGGTGACAAGGATTATCTCCATTGCCATATTTAGGATCCCCGCATACCGGATGTCCCATGTCAGCGGCATGGACACGTATCTGGTTTTTCCGCCCAGTCTCAAGACGGAATTCTACCAGTGAGTAACGGTCTGTCCGACTGAGTACATGATAATGAGTCACAGCATACTTTCCCCCATTATCAGTTTCAGAGGAGACTATGGTATAAGCCGCATCTTCAGTCAGCCAACTCTTTATCGTTCCGGTATCCTGCTCCACCACACCGCTCAGCACAGCCACGTAACGGCGGTCATAGACCGTATGATGCCAGTCCTTCTCCAACTGCAAGGCAATCTGCATATTCTTGGCATAGATCATCAGGCCACTCGTATCCCTGTCAAGGCGGTGCACGACATGTGCATGGCACAATTGCTTCGTATTCCTGAAATATTGATCCAGCACTGATTTGACATTCAGCGAAGAATGACCTGCAGCCATAGAGAGTATTCCCGCATTTTTCTCAACGACAATCAAATCCCGATCTTCATAGACAACATCGACATACGGGTTCTGTGGTGTCCTCACTTGTTTGGATTTAGACACCCCTACTTTCATTCCCGGTTGAAGGGGATAATCAAAACGGGTGACAGGAAATCCATCGACAGTAATGCCGCTGCCCCTGAGCGTTTCCTTGATCTTTGTTTTACTCTGCCCTTTTATATTCTCCAAAAGCCATTCGAGCAGTCGGGCAGGACGACTCACTTGATAAAAGGTATAATGGCTTTCATCATTGAAATTCTTATTCATAATCTGTTCTATCATCCAAAAGTACGGGGATTTGTCCGAAATCATCAACTATTGCATCAGCCCCCGCCTGTTCAAGTTCTTTCCGAAGCCCATTGCCATAAGTCACGCCACAGGTTTTTGCACCGGCACGCTTTCCCATGAGAATGTCAAATTTGGTATCCCCCACCACCAAGGCATTCTGAGGTTTGACAGAAAAGATGCGGAGGATTTTCTGAACAGGATAAGGATCAGGTTTGGATTTCCTGACATCATCAGCCCCCAGGATGTATGAGATATACGATTCCAGATGCATCTCCTTGACAAACGCCTGTAGGGAAGCATGTCCTCTACTGCTTGCCAAGGTGACGGTAATCCCCTCCTTGTAGAAAAAGCGGATACTCTCCAAAACGTGTGGAAACACCGGTACAACTCCAGGTTGGTGGCTTGCAGAAAAGATGCGGCGATAAACCTCTGCGCATTGCTTCCCCACCACCAGATCCGAGGAATGAAGTACTTCCATAAAACTTTGTTCCAACGGGAGTCCGATAGTCCGGGTACAATCTTCTACAGAACAGACCGGCAGCTGCAGTTCCCTAAGGGTCTTCTGCATTGTGCTGGTGATCAGAGCACTGGTATCCCCTATCGTGCCATCAAAGTCTAAAATCAAAAGTTGCATATCTTTTCACGAATTCTGCATGCCGGATGCAATAAGAAGCACCCCTGCTCCCAAATTTGAGATACAGGAAATTTTTATAACTCTTCTATCTGTCGGTCAGAAAACACCGGAATGCTTTATAACTTTTACAAAAGTACAAAAGAATTCCTAAACATACGGGCTTCTCGATTCTTTTTTATAACTTTGTACACAAAATTATCATACAATAAGGTATTAGAAAATGATTATAGTAACAAATCTTGCCATCCAATTTGGAAAGAGAGTACTCTACAAGGACGTCAACCTTAAATTCACTCATGGCAATATCTATGGTATCATCGGTGCCAACGGTGCCGGTAAGTCAACTTTACTCCGCGCTATCAGTGGAGACCTTGAGCCCAATAAGGGGACTATAGAAATGGGACCGGGCGAACGACTTTCCATTTTGGAGCAGGATCACTTCAAATATGATGAATTTCGGGTACTGGATACTGTGCTGATGGGACATCAGCCTCTATGGAAGAACATGAAAGAGCGGGAAGCGCTCTATGCAAAACCCGAAATGACGGAAGAAGACGGGAACCGCGCCGCTGAACTTGAGGAAAAGTTTTCTGAGATGAACGGGTGGTCTGCAGAATCTGACGCCGCTCAGTTATTGCAGAACTTGGGTATTCCTGAGAAATTCCATAACGAGAAGATGGATGCCCTCTCCAATAACCAGAAAGTCCGTGTAATGCTGGCGAAAGCACTCTTCGGGAAACCGGAGAACTTGCTTCTCGATGAACCTACCAATGACTTGGATCTGGATACGGTCGAATGGCTCGAAGACTATCTCGGGGAAGTAGAACAGACGGTTCTTGTGGTGAGCCATGACCGGCATTTTCTGGATGCCGTCTCTACCCAAACAGTAGATATTGACTATGGTAAGATCACCATGTTCGCAGGCAACTATTCCTTCTGGTATGAAAGTTCTCAGTTGGCTTTGAGACAAGCCCAGAACCAGAGGATGAAAGCTGAAGAGAAAAAGAAACAACTGGAAGAATTCATACGCAGGTTTTCTGCCAATGCTTCCAAGAGCAAACAGACAACCTCCCGGAAGAAGATGCTGGCGAAAATCAGCATTGATGAGATCCGGCCTTCAAGTCGCAAGTATCCCGGGATCATCTTCGAAATGGAACGGGAGCCGGGAACTCAGATACTTGAAGTCGAGGGTCTGAAAGCTTTGGATGAAGACGGTACCGTCCTCTTTGACAATGTCAAGTTCACTATTGAAAAAGGCCAGAAAGTGATCTTCCTGTCTCATAATCCGAGAGCAATGACCACCCTCTTTGAAATCATCAACGGCAACAGGAAAGCTGATGCCGGAATTTATAAATGGGGAGTGACGATTACCACAGCTTATCTGCCTCTGGACAACACCCCATTCTTCAAGAGCGACAAAAACCTGGTGGAATGGTTGAGCCAATACGGTCCCGGAAATGAGGTACAGATGAAAGCCTATCTGGGCAGAATGCTCTTCTCGGGTGAAGAGATTCTCAAACACGTCAATGTCCTTTCCGGTGGCGAGAAGATGCGCTGTATGATTGCCCGAATGCAATTGCAGAAAGCCAATTGTCTCATTCTGGACACTCCGACCAATCACCTCGACCTGGAAAGCATCCAGGCTTTCAACAATAATTTGATCACCTTCAAAGGGAACGTCCTGTTCTCCAGTCATGACCATGAGTTCATCGAAACTGTCGCCAACCGCATCATCGAACTGACACCAAAGGGTGTGATAGACAAGCAAATGCCTTACAACGAATACATTCATGACGAAGACATCAAAAGTCTGAAGGAGAAAATGTATTCTTAATTTGGCATGAATTTTGCTTGATATGACATAGGAATCAGGAGGAAGAAGTTTCAGTTCCTTTGATGAGAATCTCATTTAAACATAAAAGACTATGGCAGAAAGAAACGAAGAAAAAGAGAAGATAAATAATCAGAACAACGCCTCTGGGTGTCGGGAAAACGCCCAGTCAGAAAGAGATCATAAAGAGTCCAAGAATTTCCGCAAAGACGAAAGGGCAACAAGAACTGACGAAAAGGCAGAAGAGGAAAAGGGCAAAAACAACAAGGAAGAGAAAAAGGATCCTTTGAAGGAAGCCCAAGATCAGATCGCACAGTTGAAAGACAAATACTTGCGCTCTGTGGCTGAATTTGACAACTATCGCAAGCGCACTCTCAAGGAGAAGGCAGAACTGATCCTGAACGGCAGTGAGAAAACGATTACCGCTATCCTTCCCGTCATGGATGATTTTGAGCGCGCTCTGGCGAATGAGAACAGTGAACCTAAAGCCATGCAGGATGGAATGAAACTGATTTTCAAGAAGTTTCAGAAAGTTCTGTCTGCACTCGGCGTAAAGAAAATCGAGACGAAAGATAAAGATTTCGATACCGCCTATATGGAAGCAGTAGCTCTCGTACCCGGAATGGGAGACAAGAAAAAGGGAAAGGTCATCGATTGTGTGCAGGCCGGATACACGTTGAATGACAAGGTCATCAGGCACGCCAAAGTGGCTGTAGGCCAATAAAGGCAGCCCGCAGTAAGAGTTGACTGCGAGTCGGTATCTGCACATAGAAGACCTTTCAGATACGATAATCGTTTCGGATATCATTGAAGCAAACGGCTGCATCAAACTGGACGGAAAAGCGTGGAAACCGCACACCTGTCCGTAGAGAAGCTATCATGCAGTTGAAAAATAATCGAATAAAATCATGGCAGAAAAAAGAGATTACTACGAGGTACTCGGTGTCGACAAGAATGCTTCGGAGGAAGAGATCAAAATAGCATATAGGAAACTAGCCATCAAATATCACCCGGATCGTAATCCGGGGAACAAGGAGGCAGAGGAAAAATTCAAGGAAGCTGCGGAAGCTTACGACGTTCTTCACGACCCTGACAAGCGCCGCCAATATGATCAGTTCGGATTCAACGGTCCTCAAAGTGACTTCGGAGGATTCAGCGGTGGAGGCATGGATATGGATGACATCTTCTCCATGTTCGGAGACATCTTCGGAGGTCATGGTTTCGGAGGTTTCGGCGGGGGCTTCAGTGGCAACAGGACACGTCAGACACCTCAATCCAAAGGTTCAGACCTCAGATTGACCGTTCACCTCACACTTCAGGAAATTGCGAATGGCGTAACCAAGAAATTCAAGGTCCGGAAATATGTCAACTGCCCAGACTGTCATGGCACAGGCTGCGAAGGAGGGGCACAACCCGAGACTTGCCCGACATGTCATGGCACAGGGTATACGGTGAAAACCGTCCGTTCTGTTTTCGGCATGATGCAGACACAGGCCGCCTGCCCGACTTGCCATGGCGACGGTATCATCATCAAAGACAAATGCAAGAAATGTAACGGCGAGGGTGTTGTCTACGGCGAGGAAGTTGTAGATATCCATATCCCTGCAGGTGTTGCTGACGGTATGATCCTCAATGTACCGGGCAAGGGAAATGCAGGCCGCCACAATGGCGTGAGCGGGAGCATCCAGGTCATCATCAAGGAAGAACAGAACGACACATTCATACGTGACGGTCAGAACCTCTATTACAACCTGCTTCTGGATCTGCCTACGGCTATCCTGGGGGGGAATGTAGAAATCCCTACCGTCAGCGGCGCTAAAATAGCTTTGAAAATAGACCCGGGCACTCAACCTGGCAAACAGGTCCGACTCAGAGGCAAAGGCCTTCCCGCTGTCCAGGGTTATGGCAGAGGCATAGGCGACATCATTGTCAATATCAGTGTCTACATCCCCAAGACATTGAGCAAAGAAGAAAAACAAGCTGTGGAAGTTTTCAAGAACAGTGACAACTTCAAGTCTTCTAATGTGGATAAGAAATCCCTCTTCGATCATATTAAGAACTTGTTCAATTGATCATACGGAAACCGCGACGCCCCATTACCGGCAGTCGCGGTTTTTACATTTCTATGAGTGAAAATGTGTCTGCTGATGCGGGGAATGGCATTTATAACTCTATTGCCGGCAGGAAGCAGAAGAAATCCACTCGATCGGAATCATAAAATGTAACAGCATTTAGGCTGTTCTCATACTGCACTATGAACTATCAGGAAACCGTACAATATCTTTTCAAAAGTACCCCTGTCTTTGAAAAAGTGGGTGCACCAGCCTACAAGGCCGGTTTGGAAAATTCATTGGCACTGGATGAACATTTCGGTCATCCGCATACCCATTATTTAACTATTCATATAGCCGGCACCAACGGCAAGGGATCTTGTTCCCATACCTTGGCAGCCATTCTCCAGGCAGACGGTTATAAAGTCGGTCTCTACACCTCTCCGCATCTCGTGGACTTCCGGGAGAGAATACGTGTCAATGGAAAACCGGTCAGTGAAAAGTATGTCGTCGACTTCGTAGAGCAGAACCGAAGTTTCTTCGAACCTCTCCACCCTTCATTTTTTGAACTGACTACGGCCATGGCTTTCAAATATTTTGCAGACCAGAAGGTCGACATTGCCGTGATAGAAGTAGGTTTGGGAGGAAGACTGGATTGTACCAATATCATCACCCCCATCCTCTCGATCATCACCAACATCAGTTTCGACCATATGCAGTTCCTTGGCCACACTTTGCCTAAAATCGCAGGAGAAAAGGCTGGTATCATCAAGAACGGCGTGCCTGTCGTTATCGGTGAAACCGTACCGGAGACACGAGTGGTCTTCGAATCAAAAGCCGAGGAAATGCAGGCACAGGCTGTCTATGCCGAGGATATTCCGGCTATCCTGTCGTCCAAGGCAAGCCCTGACGGCGGAAGGATCTACAAGACACGCTATTTCGGAGTGATCAAAAGCGAACTCGGGGGTATTTATCAGGACAAAAACACGAATACCATCCTGACAGCTGCCATACAACTCGTCAACAGGAACATCATCAGGAACGTGGACAGCATCGCTCAGGGCTTTGCCCACGTCTGCGAGATGACTGGTCTGAGAGGCAGATGGGAGAGATTGAAGGAAGCGCCTCTCGTCATCTGTGATACGGGGCACAACGTCGGCGGATGGCAATACCTCAGCAAGCAGATCGCCACTCAAGACTGTAAGCACCGCCGTATTGTCTTCGGAATGGTCAACGATAAAGACCTCAACACGGTGATGGGCATGCTCCCGGAAGACGGCATATACTACTGGACACAACCCAGTTGTGAACGTGCTTTTCCGGTAAAGACCATTGCTGATACGGCCAAGAAGCATCACCTTACCGGGAGAACGTTCCCGACAGTCGCCGAAGCTTATCATCAAGCCCTTGAAGATGCGGATCCTGAAGATTTCATTTTTGTAGGGGGGTCCAGCTATGTCGTCGCTGACCTTCTTAGAAGTCTCGAATAAACGCTATCACAGTTTACTGTTATATGAGCGGAAAGTCTTCGTCAAAAACAGGTTTTCCGCTCATATACTTTTTGATTTCATCGATTTAGTGGCTCATTAGATCCATAAGTTAAGGGGATCATTCCAAATACCATAACACTTGCATCCCGCTACAGTACCGGGATTTCCGGGGAAAAGATCAGAGCGGGTAATCGTTAAATTCTTTTAACGCAGGATCTTCGTATTTTCAATCAATTTAATTTGTCATTTCCGTGAATTTTTAGTTACTTTGCATATATAATATGTAACTAAAAACTTAATGATATTATGAGCACAACAGAAACGGAAAAAATCTGTGGCTTGAAAAAGGAGAATTTCCAAACCACGGTCCAGGGCAAGAAGACAGACCTCTTTATCTTGCAGAACAAACAGGGAAATGAGGTGGCTTTCACAAATTACGGGGGTGCTCTTGTAGCAATCATGGTACCTGACAAAAACGGCAAACTCAGTAATGTCATCCAAGGACATGACAACATAAAGGACGTAATCAACTCACCGGAACCTTTCCTCAGTACGCTTATCGGCCGATACGGCAATCGGATAGCCAAAGGGAAATTCACTCTTCAAGGAAAGGAATACCAGTTGGCTATCAACAATCAACCCAATTCCTTACATGGCGGACCTACAGGTTTTCACGCAAGAGTATGGGATGTCCAACGGATCAACGATCAGGCAGCGGTCCTGAAATATAAAAGTTCTTATGGCGAAGAGGGGTTTAGAGGAGAGTTGAACGTCTGGGTCGCCTATACTTTTTCTGATGACAACGAACTTATTATCAAATACTTGGCAAAGACCAACAAAAAGACAATCCTCAACCTGACTCACCACGGTTTTTATTCACTCGCAGGCATTGCCAACCCCACTCCAAATGTTGAAAACATCATCTGCCAGATCAATGCAGACTATTACATCCCCATAGACAACACCTCCATCCCTACAGGCGAAATCAGATTTGTAAAGGGGACGCCTTTTGATTTCCGCACGCCGAAGCCCATCGGGCAGGATATCAATGCAGACAACGAACAACTCAAGAACGGCGCAGGGTACGACCATTGTTTTGTACTCAACAAGAAAGAAGAAGGAGAATTAAGTTTCGCAGCCAAAGTCACAGAACCTGTCAGTGGAAGGACGATGGAAGTTTATACCACTGAGCCGGGCGTACAATTCTACACAGACAACTGGGCTGACGGCTATGCCGGACAAAACGGAGCTACATTCCCACGTCGTTCAGCCATCAGTTTTGAGGCTCAGCATTTTCCCGATACCCCCAATCACCCCTACTTCCCTTCAGTTGAACTGAATCCGGGAGAAGAGTATCACCAAAAAACCATCTATAAATTTGGCGTAGAAACCAAGTCATAGACTAATCCTAATCATAAGGCGAAAATTATCAATAAAATTATAAATGGAAAATACGAATAAACAACAGGGTAACATCATCGCCATTATCACGATGATGTTCCTTTATGCCATGATCTCGTTTGTAACGAATCTGGCAGCACCAATTGGGGTCATTTGGAAGAATGTTTTTGAGGGAAGCAACATGATTGGCATGCTGGGAAATGCAATGAATTTCCTGGCCTACTTGTTTATGGGAATTCCTGCAGGAGCCATGCTTACCAAAATTGGTTACAAGAAGACAGCTCTTGTAGGTATCGCCCTCGGATTCTTAGGTGTCCTCGTTCAATTTCTCAGTGGAGAATTCGATGCAGGCATTTCCGGTTTTTGCGTGTACCTGGCCGGAGCTTTCATTTCCGGTTTCAGTGTCTGTCTGTTGAACACAGTTGTCAACCCAATGCTGAATCTTCTGGGTGGCGGTGGAAACCGCGGCAACCAGTTGAACATGATTGGTGGTACCCTGAACTCTTTGTCAGGGACATTGACACCTATGCTGGTAGGTTCTCTTATCGGAACCGTAACAGCCAACACGAGAATGGTTGACGTCAACCTCGTCATGTATATTGCCATGACCGTTTTCTTGGCAGCATTCATCATCCTCCTTTTCATCCCTATCATGGATCCTGAGATGGGAAAGACCGGTGCGAATACCGTCTTTGAGCATAGCCCTTGGAGCTTCCGTCATTTTAACCTCGGAATTCTGGGAATTTTTGTTTATGTCGGAGTAGAAGTTGGTATTCCCGGCACATTGAATTTCTATATCAGTGATACCTCACTGAAGGGTGGTGGCAGCGGACTCCTCAATGCTGCAGCTATCGGCGGGTTCATCGCCGGCACCTACTGGTTCCTGATGCTGGTCGGCAGATTCCTGGCTAGTTTTATAGCCAGCAAAGTATCCAGCAGACAGTTGCTGGCATTCACCTCTATCTTAGGAATGGTATTCATTTTCCTTGCCATCCTTTTAGGCAAGTCCTCAACGATCAGCATGCCTGTATTCACGGGTTCATCTTTCCAAATGGTCACCGTTCCTATCTGTGCCTTGTTCCTGGTACTCTGCGGACTCTGCACCTCTGTGATGTGGCCGAGTGTATTCAATCTGTCAACTGAAGGATTGGGCAAATACACGGCAAAGGCATCCGGAATATTCATGATGATGGTTGTCGGCGGAGGCGTACTCCCCCTGATCCAGAATTCCATCGCTGACCATGTCAGTTATATGGTTTCCTACATCGTACCTTTCATCGCCCTTGCCTATCTGTGCTTCTATGCATTCATAGGTTCCAAGAATGTAAACAAGGACATTCCTGTGGATTAAATTCTATATTGAGGCGTGGCCGCTATGGCTGCGCCTTTCTCTTTTCTATTAAAACATCTTATCATCTTAACACACATTTATTATGGATATAGAAAAAGTAAGAAGCCGCTTCATTAAGCATTTTGACAGTAAGACAGGAAATATTTATATGGCACCGGGACGAATCAACCTCATTGGAGAGCACACTGATTACAATGGGGGCTTTGTCATGCCGGGTGCAGTCGATAAAGGCATCATGGCAGAGGTACGTCCCAACGGTCTGCAAACGGTCATCCTTTACGCCATTGACTTAAAGGATCGCGTGGAATTCAATTTAGATGACCCTGAAGGTCCTCATGCGACTTGGGCAAGATACATCTACGGCATCATCCGTGAGATGCAGGCTTTAGGTGTTCCTGTAAAAGGATTCAATGCCGCTTTCTACGGTGATGTTCCTCTGGGGGCAGGAATGTCTTCTTCCGCAGCCTTGGAAAGTTGTTTTGCCTGCGCTCTGAATGATCTCTTCGGGGACAACAAGGTTTCCAAATGGGATATGGCGCTTGCAGGTCAGGCTACCGAACATAAATACATCGGTGTCAACTGTGGCATCATGGATCAGTTTGCTTCTGTCTTCGGAAAGAAAGGCCAACTGATGCGCTTGGATTGCCGCAGCCGGGAGTTCACTTATCTCCCATTCGACCCGAAAGGTTACAAACTGGTCCTTTTGAATTCTAAGGTCAAGCACGAGCTGAAAGGTTCTCCTTATAATGACCGCCGCAACAGTTGCGAGAATGTGGTCAAGCATATTGCCGCAAAACATGCCGGACAGAAAAAGGAGACGCTCCGCGACTGCTCTTGGGATGAACTCGAGGAAGTACGTTCTGAAGTGGGTGAAGAGGATTACAAGCGCGCACACTTTGTACTCGGAGAAAAAGACCGTGTTCTGGCTGTCAGTGAGGCCCTCAACAAAGGCGACTATGAGACTGTAGGACAGAAAATGTTCGAGACCCATGCCGGACTAAGTAAGGAATATGAGGTATCTTGTGAAGAACTTGATTTCCTCAATGACATTGCTAAAGCTAACGGAGTGACGGGAAGTCGTATCATGGGTGGCGGATTCGGTGGTTGCACCATCAATCTGGTCAAGGATGAATTTTATGACAAGTTCATCGCTGATGCCAAGAAGAAGTTTGATGAGAAATATGGTCATGAACCGGAAGTCATCCCTGTCGTTATCAGTGACGGTGCTCATAAGGTTTGCTAAGACAACACTCAATTTACTCTGAATAATACTCTAAATATCAGAAGACGGACTCTTGCGGGTCCGTCTTTTTTTAGACTTTCTTCTTGCCTTTTAAGGTGGAAGACGCAGCAGAAAGATATCCTAAGTCCATTTTAACCGTAACCTGAAACTCGCTCAAATATCTTTTCCGTTTCCTCATCGTTTTTTATGCTCCTGTTTCTTACAGAATAAGTGTATTTCGAGAACAAACTTCCGGTCCGTCAGGCAATATTCCTCACTCCTCCACGACATCCGAATTCATCGCCTTTTTAAATAAGGAGAAAAAGGTGAAGAAGCTGAAAACAAGAAGAAAGATCAGGTCCGCAGACAATAAATGAAAGTATATTTATTTATATACCAGAAGATTATAGGGCGAAATGATAAAATTTATGTATTTTTGCAAGCAATAATATATAAAGAGATGAAACGCATTCAACTAATTCTCCTCGCAGTCTTGTTTTCCATGACTGCCATGGCACAAAAGACCATCGTAACCGGTGTTCTCAAAGATTCTCTCCTCAATCAAACTGAACCTTATGCCACCGTCAGGGTTTATAAAGGAAATCAACTGACCAAACCTGTTGCGATGTCTGTAACGGGTGACAACGGGGAAATCAAACAGGCTGTTTCCGGTAAGGGAACCTACGTCATCACCTTTAATTCTGTCGGCAAGAAAGAAATCCGCAAAGAGTTTACCATCAACGGAGAACCTAGCATCAACCTGGGGACGGTTTACACGATGGACGATTCCAAAGCTCTCAAGGGCGTAGAGATCGTTGCACAAAAACCGCTCGTCAAAATGGAAACCGATAAAATGACTTATAATGTGCAGGAAGATGTCGATTCCAAATCACAGACGGTCCTCGATATGCTTAGGAAAGTACCTATGGTCACCGTCGACGGACAAGATAACATATCAGTCAACGGCAATTCGAATTACAAGATCTATGTAGACGGCAAGCCGAATCCTATGTTCAATTCCAATGCCTCCCAGATTTTCAAGGCAATGCCTGCATCGATGGTCCAGAACATTGAAGTGATCACCAATCCGGGAGCGAAATATGACGCCGAGGGTACCTCCTGCATTCTGAATATTGTCCTCAACCACAATGGGGCGAACGGAGGAGCTGATGCCAACATGGACGGATATAATGGAAGCATCGGGGCTACTGCCAGCACTAGGGGCGTCCGCGGATCCGCGTCTATCAGCGGTCAACAGGGAAAATTCAGTTATAACGCCATGGGAATGTACAACTACGGGAAGCAGAAGGGTACCGAAGTGGAGTTTGACCGTTCTCAGTCTGATGGCACCAATATGCGCTACTACCAGAAAGGGATGAACAGAACACCTTTTGCAATGGGAAATATCGGTCTGGGACTGCAACTGGATTCCATGAGCAGTATGCACGCTTCCCTGAACCTGATGAAATTCCATCTCCATAACGAGGGGCATCCGACGACGACCATCACCGGCGGCGCTTACGGTAAAGGCTTCTCTTACAGTAATCAGAATCTGATGACGATGGATAATTTCTCACTGGATGCCAGTGCTGACTATACCCGTTTCCTCAACCATGATCGGACCAGCAGCATTGCCCTCACATACCAGTTCTCCACCCAACCCCAACGTCAGAAGAACTACAGTTATTACGACAAGAATTATTCCGACATTACTGCCTTCGACATCAGTGACCGTCTCACGGATAACCACCCTCACAGCAGGGAACATACCGTACAACTGGATTATGTCACGCCACTGGGAAAAGGCCAGACTCTGAGTGTGGGCAGCAAATATATCTATCACATCAACCGCTCCAATTCTAAATTCTATGACATCCTCAACGGGGTGGAAACGTACAATGCCGACAACAGTATGATCTATCAGGATAAGCAATCCATTGGCGCTGCTTATGCCGAATACAGTGGCACCTTCGGGAAATTCAGCACCCGCGACGGCTTGCGCTATGAACATACTTGGGAAAGCATCAGTTATGAACTGGGCAAAGGATCTGACTATAAGAAAAACTATGGCAATCTGGTGCCCTCTGCAAGTTTGACTTACAATATCAATCCGCTGGTCAACTTCGGACTCAACTATTCCCTGCATATTCTCCGCCCGGGCATCACTTATCTGAACCCGTATGTCGACAAGTCGAATCCTACTGCACTCACTTATGGCAACCCGAACCTGGAAGTTGAGAAATCACACAACATCGGATTTGTATTCAACGTCTATACCCCGATGTTCCTGTTCAATCTGACTGCAAGCCAAAGCATCTGCAACAATCAGATTGGGGAATATACTTTCATTGATGATAAGGATTTGCTCAATACGACCTACAGCAATGACATCCGCAACCGCTGGACCAATATCAACAGTTTCATGCGCATGATGTTCGGAAAGAATACGACAATCATGTTCAGTGGCGGTATGAGCTATGGGGATATCCGTTCAAAAAAACTGGATCAGAAGAACAACGGTTGGCAATTCAATGGTTATCTGGGACTGGAACAAACTTTACCTTGGGCTCTGCAATGGAGTACAGGTATATTCGGACAGAGCCGGCAATATAATCTTCAGGGATACAATGGCGGAATCAGTTTCTTCACAACTGCTTTCACCAAGAAATTTTTTGATGACAAACTGAATATCAGTTTGCGCTATAACGTGCCTTTCACCGGCAAATTCAAGATCAACCAGTATACGCACTCAAATGCATACGAACAGAAGATGAAGATTACCGTTCCTATTCAGGACATCAGTCTGACCATCACCTGGAACTTCGGAAATACGAAGAAACAGTTCCAGCAGCATCAGAGCCGCGTCAACAACGAGTTTAAGGAACAGCAATCCGTAGGCCAGCAATTGGGAACCGGGACAACAGGAACAACAACAGGAACAGGGACCGGAATGTAATATCGAAGGCTTCGGATCATCCGACTTAATGGCAGTCAGATGAGAGAGCGGTTGCCTTCTGCGGAAAACACAATGTCTCCACTCTGTTCACCCCTCTATCAATGACCTACTCAAACAATGTTCCCATACCGTTCAGAAATAACTCGAACGATATGGGAACATTCTTTCATATCCTTTGGGAGCCTCATCTCCAAGACTTGGGAACGCCCTTCATAAGTCGATGGGAATCATGTTCCCAAGTCTTGGGAACATACTTTCCAAGCCCAGAGAACGAGCTCCACAGACTGAAGGAGAGTTCTATAGATTTCATAAAAGAAACTTTTCAAACTATTAAAGGCTGCAACTTAAGACCATGATGGCTACTATTGTATTCCACAAGACTTTTCCCCAATATACTGATAACATTGATGACGTCCCCATCTTTTTCTAAAAGGAGCACACTCAAAAGAAACATGCTATCGGTTAAAGGGAAAAACACTAAGACTTACAATAGTAATACTTGAAAGAAGAATGAAGCCTCCTAAAATTCAGGAGGCAACTCATTCAATTGCTTTTTGGTAAAGACAGGACCATCCTTGCAGACATAATATTTTCCGACATTGCAACGGCCGCATTTTCCAACACCGCATTTCATTCTGTTTTCCAGAGTTGTGTAGATACAGTCATCGGCAAATCCCAATTTTTCCAGAACAGGAAACGAGAACTTGATCATTACGGGAGGGCCGCATACCACAGCGACAGAACCGGCACTTGAAGGAGCCGTCTTTTCGAGCACAGACGGCACGAACCCTACCTCACCTTTCCATGAAGGTGTCTCCCCTCCGGGGTCTACAGTTGTGACAAGATGAACGTCAGACCTTTTGGCCCACTCTTCCAATTCCCGCTTGTAGACCAGGTCCTTTTCAGACTTAGCGCCGTAGACAATGGTAATGTCTCCGAACTCACTCCTACGGTCAAGAATATTCCAGATGACACATCTCATCGGAGGCAAAGCAATACCACCGGCAACAAACACAATGTTCTTTCCTTTCCATTCATCTATCGGGAAGAAATTGCCAAGAGGACCACGAAAACCCATCGTTGCCCCCTCTTCCAGACGTTCCAGTCCTGAGGTGACACGTCCGGCTTTCCGGAAAGTACATTCTACATAATCTTTTCTGGTAGGAGAAGAGGCGATACAGAATGTGCACTCCCCTTCACCGAAAGCAGAATATTCGGCAAATTGTCCTGCCTTGAACGTAAAAGCCTCGCCCTCTTCCTTGTTCTTGAATTTCAAGCGGAAGGTCTTGACACCCGGGGCCTCTTTGATGACCCGGTCAATGACCATGACGTATGGCAAGTATATATTATCTTTCATAATTGATATTGGCTATTGAATACAGATGTTCAGCAAGGTTCATATCCACGGGACAGGCTCTGGAACAGCGCCCGCAACCTGTGCAGCCGAAGACATTCAGACGATCCGGCATATAAGAAAACTTATGCAGAAGACGCTGCCGCCAACGTGTGCTTTGTGTCGGGCGGGGATTATAACCTGAGGTATGCCGGGTGAAAAGGGAAAAACCGCAGGAATCCCAACAACGGACCCGCTTTCCCTCTCGCCCACTCTTGGCATCCTGAATGTCAAAACAAGCACAAGTCGGGCAGACGAAGGCACAGGCACCGCAACCGATACAACGGGCTGACTGTTGTTTCCATACCTCACTTTCAAAGGCATGCTGAAGGTGCTCGTGGATCTGTTCCCTGGTAAACCGCGCAGGGACTTCTGCCAAAGCAGAAGATTTATCCACATCAGTAGTTGCAGGTGTGAACAAGTCCGGGCACAGTGCAATCAGTTTTTCACCTTTCTCCGTCATGACCTCAGCCAATGCCTTGTTTTTGTCAAGTACAGTAACGAGGATATCCGTCCCTTCAGTATTTCCGGGGCCTCCCCCGACAGATGTACAGAAACAGTACTCATCTGCCTTCTGACAAGAGAAGGAGACGATGGTCAGGTTTGCACGCCGGCAATTATAGATCTTATCCTTGAAATCCCAATTGAAAATGGCATCCAAAGATTTGAGTCCGACCGCATCACAAGGTCGGGCTCGCCACAAGACAGTTTGAAGATAGTCATCAGTCGGAACTTCCGACAGGATTGTATCCCGCCCCGCTTTCTTGAATCGGAAGAGCGTTTCAGTGCGAGGGAACACAGACTCTTTTGCAGATTCCGAACTGGTCACAGAATCATAGTCAGTTTCACGGGGCGAAGAGATGGGTCGAAAATAGACCTTCTCTCCGTCTTTCACAGGAGCCAGGACACGATCAGCCACCCTGATGATCTCTTTCAACCAGTCACTGAGTTTTGTGTTATCGAAAATATATCTTTTCATATCTGTTACTTGAAAAAGTTTTCCTTATCAGCAGGACTGAAAGTGGACAACACATTTCCGGATGCCGTCTGTCCAAAATCCGATGCCACCTCCGATGACAGTTCTTTGGTCAGCAGATTGATCGGCAGGTCCAGCGGACAAGCCTCATAGCATGCACCGCAACCTATACACCGACCTGCCATGTGCATAACCCGGTTGATCTGCCATTCCATATTGCTCAACGGAGCAGCCCATGGATCTATCCATTGCGGGCAGTTGACCTCTACAATGCAGCGCTCGCAATAGCACAGAGGGCAAGCAGCCCTGCAGGCATAGCAACGGATGCATTTGGACAATTCGCTTTCCCAGAATTTCCAGCGCTCTTCACGAGGCATTGCCTCGATCTCATGCAACCGCTGTTCTACTTTCGGATTGGGCGCATCGGGATGGGTATCGGCATAAGCCTGTACTGCCGCTTTATCCGCCATGACCTCAACGCCAGAAGCGTCTTTCCCCACGATGAAGAGAAACTCGCCTTCACGGATCTGATTCTCGCTCAGCAACTGGAGTGCACTTCTCAGAACCTTCGGGGTTGCGACAACACCCACAGGACCATCCCCCAACACCTCTTTCCGAGTCAGGTAAACGGCAATATTATTTTTACAACGGTCGTCCAGTATCAGTTGGGAAACATCGTCAACGGAAGTGCAGAAGAAAGGTCTGGGACGTCTCGTTCCTTCCTGGTATCCGATGATCAATTTCAGTTTCCTTTCTTCAAAGAGAGAACGTGCAGTTTCTTTCAGATTACTCATAGTGTACAGCCTCCTCTGCATAGTCTTTTGCCTGACGGTATTCAGTGTAAGGTCCCAATTCTCTGATCTTATCTACAGTTTTATTGACCACGTCCGCCCATTTGGCACCCTCTGCAGCAGACACCCACGAGAAGGTGATACGCCGGACGTCGATTCCCATGAAATCGAGCAGATTCCTGAAGACGATCCAACGGCGGCGGGCATGAAAGTTGCCGCTCGTATAGTGGCAATCACTGGGGTGACAACCCGAAACGATGATGCCGTCAGCACCCCCGCTGAAAGCCTTGAGCAGAAGCATAAAGTCAATTCTGCCCGTACAGGGAAAGCGTACGATCCGCACGTTGGAAGCATATTTGGTCCGACTGGTCCCTGCAAGGTCGGCACCGGCATACGTACACCAGTTGCAGACAAAGGCTACAATGCGAGGTTCAAAATGATTATCTTTATTTTCCATATCCTTCATTCTTCATAAAAGTGATCAATGCGTCCATCCTACTGTCAATCATTCAACAGAGCCATGACCTCTGAATACATTTCTTCATTGGTATATCCCTGCAGGTCGATGGATTTGGACCTGCAGAAAGATACGCAGGTACCACACCCCTGGCATAAACCGGGATTGACTTTTGCAACGGTCTTAATGACCTTCCCTGACCGCCTGTCCTTGATGTCTTCTCTTTCGATCGCCTGATACGGACAAGCCGTCTGACAGAGGAAGCATCCCACGCAGGTACTGAACAAGGGCGGCGCACAGCGATTGACGACAGCCACGACAGGTTCCCGGACCAGTTCATCTTTCGACAGTAGGGCTACAACTTTAGCAGCTGCACCTGATGCTGTCGCCACGGTCTCGGGAATATCCTTGGGAGCCTGACAGGCCCCGGCGAGGAAGATCCCGGCAGTATTCGTCTCGACAGGCCGAAGTTTGGGATGAGCTTCCGAAAAGAAATGGTAGGGATCATAGGAGATATGCATTTTCTGTGCGAGTTCTTCCGCTCCTTTTCCGGCTACTCCGGCCGTTGCCAACACGACCATATCTGCCTCGATCTCCACAGGCCGTGCAGAGAGGAGTGTATCCGAACCTTTGACGATGAGTTTTCCGTTTTTCTCATAGATCCTCGCCACCCTACCACGGATGTAATTGACATGATCTTCTTCGATAGCACGACGTACAAATTCTTCATAGTTTTTGCCGGCTGCACGTATGTCCATATAGAAAACAGAAGCTTTGCCTTCCGGCACCTTCTGTTTGTACAGCATTGCATGCTTTGCCGTATACATACAGCAGATCTTGGAGCAGTATGGGATGCCTTTTGCCGGATCTCGGGAGCCGCAACAGGCGATAAAAACGATATTCTGTGGAACTTTCCCATCTGAAGGGCGGCGTATTTCGCCTAATGTAGGACCGGAAGCAGATGCAAGACGCTCAAACTGTAGACCGTTGATGACGTCTTTATATTTTCCATAACCATATTCAGGAAAGAAATCAGTCTTCAATACATCAAAACCTGTCGTCACTACGATGGCACCGATATTTACAGTCACGAATTCATCAGGTTTGTCGTATTCAATAGCGCCTACAGGACATACCCGCGAGCAATTCTTGCAAACACCTTTCTGATAATACAGGCAGTGCGCCCGGTCAATGACGGGTTTGTTGGGTACAGCCTGAGGAAAAGGAATATAGATGGCAGTCCGATTACCGAGTTTCTCATTAAACTCACTCGGAATTTTCTTACTGGGGCATTTGGTCGTGCAAAAGCCACACCCCGTACATTTGGTGTAATCGACACTCTTTGCCTTCAGTCTGATCACGGCAGTGAAATTGCCTATTGACCCTTCAAGTTTTTCGAGTTCGGCATAAGTATAAAGGGTGATATTCGGATTCTGTGCCACTTCCACCATACGAGGCGTGAGAATACATTGAGAACAGTCCAATGTAGGGAAAGTCTCAGACAACTGTGACATATGCCCGCCGATTGACGGACTTTTCTCTACGAGTATGACCTTTTGCCCGCAATTGGCAATATCAAGGGCAGCCTGAATACCGGCTATACCCCCGCCGATGACCAATGCCTTTTTCGTGACCGGGACTTTGATGGGAGCGAGAGGATTGTTTCTCTTGACTTTCTCCACCAGTCCCGTAACCAGTTCGATCGCTTTTCTTGTCGTCGCCTCTCCTTTCTCATGTACCCATGAGCAGTGCTCCCTCAGATTGGCTATCTCACACAGATAAGGGTTCAGGCCCGCTTCACTGCAGGCCCGCCGGAAAGTGAGTTCGTGCATTCTTGGCGAGCAGGAGCCTACCACGACACCATCCAGATGATGTTCCCTGATGGCGTTCTTGATCAGGTTCTGTCCCGGCTCCGAACACATATATTTATAGTCTGTAGCGAATTCTACACCTTCTATCTTCCCGGCCTCTTCCGCAACTCTCGAGCAGTCGACAGTCGCTCCGATATTCTCGCCACAATGACAGATGAAAACTCCGATTCTTGACATAACTTTCTGATTTAATAAAGTGCAGTTGTTTTTACGAAGTGGCGTTTCAGTCCCAGTTCTTCAGGCGATAGTCCCACAGCCAGTCCGATAGCCTGAGTGATATAAATGACGGGGACCGTTGACTTCTCTTTGAGGTATTCGTCAATCTGAGGGCGACGCATATCTAGATTGGAATGGCACATCGGGCAAGCCACAATAATGGCTTTTGCCCCTCTGTCCTCAGCATCCTTTACAATATTTCCCGAAAGTTTCGCGACCAAGTCCGTACGTGAAACAGACAAACCGGCACCGCAACATTCTGTCTTATAGCCCCAATCTATGGCGTCAGCACCGATCATGCGCATCAGTTCATCCATACTCTGGGGATCTTCTGTTCTGTCAAACTGGAGGATCTGATGAGGACGGACGAGAAGACAGCCATAATAACAAGCCACGGCATATTTGAAAGGACGGACAATTTTATCCTTGATTTTATCCTTGAGATGAGAGTCAAGAAACTGGATGACATTCAATATTTTCACCTTCCCCTGATAAGGCATTCCGATAGCCTTACAGATGGTTTTCCGCAAATCGTCGTCTTGGGACAGTTTATACTGTGTTACCGACAAACGGTTGTAGCAGGAGGCACAAGGGACCACGATCTCCTGGAATCCCTGCTGTTCGGCAAGTGCGAGAACACGTGCAGGGAGAGCTAAGGCCAAATTCCGATCCATAGAATGAGCGGCAGTGGCACCACAGCAGTTCCAGTCCTCAATCTCTTTGATGTCTGTATCCAAAGCCCGGGCCAAAGCCAGCACGGACTCATTATATTCCCGTGACGTTCCTTTCAAGGAACACCCCGGATAAAACCCTATGTCCATAACAGAATTATTTAATGTTTTTGTCAATAGTATGATTGAAGATGCCGGTAATATTCTTCCTATCCTTGACCATTTCCGGAAGGAAGCCCAATTTTCCGCGCCTGAGCATACCGGGGACGAGATTGACGTCTTGCCAAAGGTGATGCTTTGTCCGTAATTTATAGTCGGCCACCAGTCCTGCCTCATAGAGTCTCCCGGTGTGTCTGACGCTATCCAAGAAAGATCGGTGAAAGGCAATAACTTGATGAACTTTGGGGGAAACACGACCTTCTTTTCTGGATTCCTGCCTGAGGAAATCCATCAGTTCAGGAATGTCAACCTCTTTAGGACAACGGCCGATACAGTTTTCACAATTCAGGCATATCCAGATCGTATTCGAAGAGAGGACTTGACGGTAATCCGACTCCTGTCCCGTCTGAAGAAGACGCAAGATATAAGACGGCGGATAATCCATATCCGCCGCCAATACACATCCGGCAGTACACTTTCCGCATTGATAGCATTGATAGACATCCACCCCCGTCTCCTTCTTCAAACGTGAAGGGATGTCTGTAGTTTCCCTTGTTTTCATCATGGCACTTTAGCGTTAATACGCGATTGTTTAGTTTTTGTCCTTAGTACATTAGTACTGCCAAAGATAGGGATTATTTTTGATTTAAATCAATTTTTTCACACTTTTCAAGGTTAAATAATATAAAAATTCCATTCGATGACCTATTGACTTCCCTCATAAAGTCATCGAAAGATACAAAAGAACAACTTGGAAGATGTCTTAATATAAAAGCGCTTTTACACCTTTGGACCCATGGAAAATGGTTGACAAAATGTAAAAGCGTCATTCAGCACGCTATTCAAAATTTAGATTTCTTGAAATTCCGTCAAGAACTAAACACTATCAGATAGGAGTCGTTTGTAATATACACAGATAATGATCTTCTCTATAGCTGTAGTTTAATTTGATTTCAGCACGCGGAGAACTTTTTTTCATAAAGCTGGCAAATGCATTAAATTCTTCTTTTACTATTGATTCTTCTTTTTTAGAAGTTTGAAAATAAATAATACCATATTCATTTTCAGGAATATAAAAACAACTTGCCTTTTCTATTGCTTCATTAAGCATATTTTCGAAAGGGAACATATCAACAGACAGTATCTTGCGACCTCGAACGACCAAAAAGAAATCATTAATATCCATGCACAACATACCATTCCGATCTACGGCATCAGCGTATAATTTAATGAAATCTCGGACTGTCTGGAATTTGTCAGTCTCATCAATATACAGACAAGAGAAAAAATGATTTATCAGATGAGGTGATTGTTCTCCAGGGGTCACGTCAATTAAGATAGACCGAACATTAGGAAAAGACTTTACTGACTCCAAGTATGTCTTCAAATCATCCCAAATCCCATTCTCACTGAAATCAGCCAATACAACAGAACATAGGCAATATTCTCCGTACGATGTTTCCCAAATAAGTTTGGATTTCGGTAAAGTTGGCGTGTGACAATGTTCACTACTCAATGTTTTCCAACTAAATCCTATTTTGTGCAACTGGAAGACATATTTTATTCCATTATTGCCGAATCCTTTGATACACATCATTTTTAATTGTTTCATAGCAATATTATTTTCTTTGATTTATGAACTTTCCCCACCTTTCTATAAAACGGCTCCTTTTTAAAATTGAAGTCGACTTCTCATCCTCTTCAAAACCATACTATTTTTCCACTTAGTTGCGGATTAAGAAATCATGGTAGGGTCTTATCCCTTCCAACCACCAATTTATTTGCAAAATTATTTTCTGCCTGAGCCAAAACGTTGCATACCCCAGGCGTCTCTTTAATGAAATATGTTAAATATCTCCAATAAAACACAGTTTTACAACTCAATAGTTGTAATTCTTCTCATTAATCGCTAGCTTTGTACTGAAAATAGCACACCATATGACATTCGATGATATAACAAATGACGGAAGACTATGGGCGGTAAGATACGATGGATGCATAGATAATGTATTGGATAAACTGTTCGACCAATGGAATGATATTGACTGGTTAAGAAATTTCTTTCGTAACAATATGAATGATCTTACATCGTATTTCCATATTACAGATGTGAATGAGGCCATAGCCGACACCATCGAAGATAGCGGAAGGTTAGAGTGCATGATAATGGACCTTTCACCTAGTGCAGACCTGGATACTCTGTTTCGTCCTCTCAATAACTATCAGACCTCAGCCATGCTCCTTGATAAAGAGAAAGCTCGTCTGAAAAGATATATTCATCACACTTCATGGCTAAGAATTTATGCCATCCGACTTTCCGAAGGAGCATACATCATTACTGGTGGTGCTATCAAACTGACAGCAACTATGGAAGAACGCACTCATACTGCAACTGAGTTGAAAAAGATGGAATGTGTCAGAAACTTTCTTCTAGCAGAAGGGATAGTTGATAACGAAAGCTTTATAGATTTTTATAATGCCAATTAGACCATAAAAAGGAGGCATATATGATAAAAATTATTGATAAATTAAGAGAACATCAGTCACCCACTCCGTCAAAATGGCGTGAGAAAGCTGAATATAGACGTGCCAACAAAGAGTGGCTTCGCCGTTCACAGCAGATTGCCATGATGATGTATGACAAGATGGAACAAATTGGTATGACACAGACTGCCCTTGCCACACGCATGGGATGCAGCCAGCAATATGTTTCAAAAGTCCTTAAGGGTACGGAGAACCTTTCAATAGAGACGATTTGCAAAATCGAAGATGCCCTTGACCTGGCTATATTACCCGAAGAAGTCGAGAAAGTATAATCATGCCTTTACCATTATTCCTATTTATTCAAAAGCGTTGGCACAGTAACATTACAAGCATTATTATCTCATCAAGTCCATGTCCAAACGTACTATAGGAATTTGTATTGCAGAAAATTATCCCGTCCAACCGCCAATTTATTTGCAAAGTTATCTTCAGCCTAAACTAAAACGTTGCATACCCCAGACTTTTCATAAAGAAATAACCGGTTTTCTACAGATTCAAAAGGAAGAAACAGGCAATCTATAGTTTAGAAGAATATCATATCACCGAGATATACCTTTCCAAAATTTGTTTGAAGACCTATAACGTATGATGAGATACATCACCCAATTTTATGACAAACAATATTTATACCGATAATTATTGAAACAGACATGCTCTTACACTGTTTCAGTTGATAAAATTGATCAATTATCAGATACGTAAAATGCCACTCTTATTGTGTCAAAACACGACATAATAACAATGGCATCTACACTTTTTTATTTATCTTTTTATGGACTTCAGAAAATCCGGATGAGCTTTAAGAAACTCAAAATAATATTTTACTATTTCATCATACATCGCTTTATCTGTTTCACCTGTAAAATAACTAAGGTGATAAGAATCTATAGCTACCTTATTTTTCTCTTTATCGTAATAAATATCTATAGACTTGTCCCCAGCATATTCAAAATGATATCCATGATGATTAAGGAAATCCAAAGTAGGGTTATTCTTATCTATATGATAACCTGAAAATGTACTGCCACAACATACAAATATATCAGCATCAAGATTATTAATTTGCTCCTCCAGAAATGTACTGTATTCTTCCATCGCATCTCTGAGTACCTGATTTGAACAGGAATTGCCTCCACCTTCTTTCTTGCAGTTTATCCTAGCAAACGGGAACTTATCCACGAATTTGAGGGCTTTGTGATTATCAATATCATCAAATTCCACCGTTTTTTCAGGTGTCGTATGAGCCAACCCATACAATGAATAAACAAGCATTCTGTTAAACTTGGAGCCAGTAGCAAGTTCGTTGCTTTTTGAATCATGATAAGATTCTATCCTTACATCCCAAGCTGGGACTTCGTCGTCTCCAGGCCTTAAGTTTTGGTCCTTTGTCAGATACAAGATTCTAGGTTTAACTTCATTCCAAAGTTTATTTTCAATGCTGTTTTTACCTTCATCATGGATCCAATTATTTGTCCCCTCTTCACGGTAAAGTTCTCCTTTAAACATGAGTCCATCCCAACAGAACTTACTGGAAATTCCGCCTCTTGATTCGAACTCTTTTTGCCATTTGTCAAGAATCTCTTGATTCTTACCTAAGTAATCTTTTATTTTCATAATTTATAAATATAAGTATAACTTTCAATTTTATTCTAAAACTTAAAAATGGGATACCTCACCACCAAAACTCGCGATTCCGGGAGATATGATCCATCAATGATAGTAAGTTCTGACCTTTCATGAAATCAACATTTGAAGATCTCCTATGTCACAAGATAACTGACTGACACATCAATCTCCCGATCAGAACAGGGTGCTCCAATACACCCATAATTCACCATTCTTACAGGTGCGATATCATCAATTCCAGATTAAAGTTAAAGGTTCAGAAAAGTTTCATCTGTCATAGATTAACTGATAATTGTGGTTAACACCAACTATCCTTATCCGTTTTCTGGCCATCATTATAAAAACATGAATAGTCTGTTCGTATAAGAAAAGGCCACCAGAAATTCCATCCCAAAGTTATTCCACACAACGTCTCGAGAACTCCATATCATCCTTCATAAAAGCACAAAAAACAACTCTAAAAATTCGCTTTTTCCTCTCATTAAGAACGTAAAGATATCTGACAGAATTTGCTTTTCACTATTTCGACGATCACCGGTTTTTCACCAAGTGTATTTAAACGACAACAGGCTAACTTGTTATTACTCACAAAGTTAGCCTGATTTCACTGTTGGGATACCCGGATTCGAACCAGGAATGACAGGACCAGAATCTGTAGTGTTACCATTACACCATATCCCAATAAATTAGCGCCAAATCTTTTTGGATTTGCGGTTGCAAAGGTACGCTTTTTTTTTTGAATCAGCAAACGTTTTAATGAGATTTTTCCTCAAAAAAATCAAAATAACATGCTTTCTTAGCGTTTTCTCAAGATTTAGGTGTATCTTTGTGGTCATTTAGATTAACATTACATCATTAAATATTGAATGGAAGAAACGAAACAATTGGTTGAAACCATTATAACCGGTATCCAAAATAAAAGAGGTGCCGAGATTGTAATGGTAGATCTCACTCATATTGAAGGAGCAATAGCAAATTACTTTATCATCTGCCAAGGTAATTCCAGCACACAAGTGGAAGCCATCGCAGAATCAGTCAGTGATATCACACTCAACAAACTCCATGAGAAGCCTTTTAACGTTGCCGGATTGGGAAACGATGAATGGGTGGCATTGGATTTTGTCGATGTCATGGTACACATCTTTCAACCAGAGCCTCGCAAATTCTATAATCTCGAAGATCTATGGGATGACGCTCCCCTTATTGAAATCCCAAGTGACGAAGATCTGCAATCCGCAGTGATCTGATACCTGTAATAATTATTTAACTCATAAACAGTTAGAAAAATGGAACAAGGTGGAAATAATCCAAAAAACAATAAAAACGATAACCAGCCAAAGATGCCTAAGTTTAATATGAACTGGATCTATATTCTGGTTCTTATCGCCATCATTGGTGTTTTCATGTTTGGAGGAGGCGATGCCCTGGGAGGCAGTTCTGCTCAAGAAGCTACATATACAAAATTCAAGGAATACGTTCAAAAAGGTTATGCTGAAAGTGTCGTCATCAATAAGAATGACAACTCACTGAAGATGTTCGTCAAACCTAAGGATATCAGAAATGTCTTCCACATGAGCGCCAAACAGGTAGGCCCTAATCCGTACGTTACGGTCCAGTTTGGCTCTGTGGATGAACTTGAACGATACCTGACATCTGAACAGAAGACCGGAAAGTTGAATGACTTCAGTTATAATAACAAGAAAGGCAGCAATCTGGTCAACATACTCATCAATCTGCTGCCTATCCTGTTCTTCATCTGGTTTATCTGGTGGATGGGAAGGCGCATGAGCGGAAATAATGCCGGTGGCATGGGCGGCGTTTTCAACGTAGGCAAATCCAAAGCCAAGATGTACGAAAAGGGCAACAGTATCGGCATCACGTTCAAGGATGTTGCCGGTCAGGAAGGAGCGAAACAAGAGGTAGAGGAAATCGTCGAATTTCTGAAAAACCCAAAGAAATATATCAATCTGGGCGGCAAGATTCCTAAAGGTGCTTTGCTGATAGGTCCTCCGGGAACGGGTAAGACATTATTGGCAAAGGCTGTGGCCGGAGAAGCAGGAGTTCCTTTCTTCTCAATGAGCGGTTCAGACTTTGTGGAAATGTTCGTCGGTGTAGGTGCCAGTCGTGTAAGGGACCTCTTCCGCCAAGCAAAAGAGAAAGCACCTTGCATCATCTTCATTGATGAGATTGATGCCATCGGCCGTGCCAGGAGCAAGAATCCTTCAATGGGAGGCAATGACGAACGTGAAAATACGTTGAATGCCCTCCTGACAGAGATGGATGGCTTCAGCACAAACAGCGGCGTCATCATTCTGGCCGCCACCAACAGGGCAGACATGCTTGACCCCGCCCTACTCCGACCGGGTCGTTTCGATCGTCAAATTCATGTTGACTTACCTGACCTTCAGGAGCGGAAGGAGATTTTCCTTGTTCATTTGAGACCTGTGAAGATCAATGATAGTGTAGACGTCGATCTTTTGGCACGTCAAACTCCTGGTTTCTCAGGTGCAGACATTGCCAATGTCTGTAATGAAGCTGCACTGATTGCAGCCCGTCATAATGAGAAGTCAGTGGGCAAAAAGGACTTTCTGGATGCCGTTGACCGCATCGTCGGCGGACTGGAGAAGAAGACGAAAGTGATGACAGTCGAAGAAAAGCGTACGATAGCCCTTCACGAGGCTGGTCATGCGACGATCTCCTGGTTCTGCCGGTATGCCAACCCGCTCGTAAAAGTCAGTATTGTTCCTCGGGGACAAGCTTTGGGGGCCGCATGGTATCTGCCTGAGGAGCGCCAGATTACGACCAAGGAAGAGATGCTCGACGAGTTGTGCTCCCTCTTGGGCGGACGCGCTGCAGAAGAGTTGTTCACCGGGCATATCTCTACTGGTGCCATCAACGACCTTGAACGCGCCACAAAGGCAACATACGGTATGATCGCATATGCCGGAATGGGTGACAAACTTCCGAATATCAGTTATTACAATACCAACGAATACCAGTTCCAGCGACCTTACTCAGAAACGACTGCCAAGATCATTGACGATGAAGTTCTGAAGATCATCAATGAACAGTATGCCCGCGCCAAGAGAATCCTGACCGAACATAAAGAAGGACACAACAAACTGGCACAGTTGTTAATTGACAAAGAGGTCATCATGGCTGACGATGTCGAGCACATCTTCGGAAAGCGGCCTTGGAAGAGTCGTACACAGGAAATCCTGGATGCACAGCAGCCTCATGTCGATGAAGCCGTGAAGAATATACCGGAAGTACAAGCTGCCATCGCGGAACACGAAAAACAGCAAGGTGAAGGAGACGGGACTTCTGATACAGAGGACAAGGACACTACGAAGAAAGACGACTCTCCGAAACAAGAAGGACAGCAGGAACAGCCCCAACTGCAAGACAAGACTGAAGACAACACACAGAATCCCCCTGATACAGAAAAGGGGAAACCTGAAGAGGACTCTACGAAACAAGTCTAATTCCACAGTCGGAAAAATCAGAGTACTTTAAAAACTCTCACTTTTCCGACTGATTTCTTTTAAAAAGAAAAATACAAGAAGAAAACATGACTGAAAAACGAAGAAATCTTATTATCAGAACTGTCACCGGCATACTTTTTGTCGCCATCATGGTCATTGGCCTCCTCAACTGGATCGCAATGATTTTCCTTTTCGCATTCATTACAGGATTTTCAATCTGGGAATATAGCGGACTCGTCAATGCCAAACAAGGCGTAAAGATCAACCGCCTCATCTCTACCGTAGCAGGCGTCTATCTCTTTCTGGCTTTCGCCGGATTCCGTACAGGTATCGTCAATAATTTCGTAGTCTTCATCCCTTACATCCTTGTAATCCTCTACCTTTTTATACAGGAACTCTATGCGAAGCATGAGGATGCGCTCAATGACTGGGCATATACAATGCTGGGGCAAATGTATCTGGCATTCCCCTTTTCTCTCATGAATATCCTCGCTTTCGAAAAAGACCCCATAGACGGATTCGTCCATTTCAATACACTTTTGCCTTTAAGTATGTTCATTCTCCTGTGGATAAATGACAGTGGCGCCTATATCTGCGGTTCACTTTTAGGCAAGCATAAACTCTTTCCTTCCATCAGTCCGGGCAAGACGTGGGAAGGGAGCATCGGCGGAGGTATCATCACTGTGATCATTGCCGGTGTCATCGGTGCACTGTCACATCAACTGAGTACGTCGACACCACAACTTTCAGTCCTTGGGTGGCTGGGATTAGGTGTGGTGGTGGTCATCTTCGGCACGTGGGGCGATCTTGTAGAAAGCCTTCTCAAACGCACATTGAAACTCAAAGACAGCGGTAATGTCCTCCCCGGACACGGCGGTATTCTGGACCGGTTTGATTCCGCCATATTGGCTATTCCGGCAACCATCGTCTATTTCTATACGATTGAAATCTTCTAAACCTGGAGCATTTGAACGCGACCGTTTTCCCGTCTTTTTCCAAATGAGAAAACTGCGCCTCTCAAAAGGTCTACTTTCAAAAGTGAGAAAAATGAATAGCACTTTGCCTATTTTCAAAGTTTCTTTCTAAAAGGACAAAGCTTTGAAAAACAGGAAGTGCAGGCTTCTCACTTGACCAATTCGAACAAATTCCTCAAAACAAACGATAATCGTCCCAAACCTCCAAATAAGAAGTTTGGGACGATTATCGAATCAACTTATTCCTCAGGACGGGAAGGCGGATCATTTTCCGGAGAGGTGGGACGATCGTCCTGACCATCCGGATCAATGGAATCAAAGTCCTGACTTTCGGGCTCATCAGAATATCCAGAATTTTCCTCCGCAGGAGCAGAAGGCTCATACTGATCTTCAGATTCTTGTTCCCGTGCGCTATCAGCAGGTTGAATTGGTAAACCGGAATCAGATTTATAAGTTTGCAACAAGTCATACATAAGAGCAGCAGCCTGTTCCGGTGCGACATTGTTCCCAAGTCGACGGCGCACCTCCTGGTACCCTGCAAGCATCTTATCGCGCCCAGGTTGTCCCGGAAGAATTTTTCGGAGTTCAGAGGCAATACCGTCAACGGTGAACAAATCAGCCAGCATCTCGGGTACGACCTTCTTGTCAGCGATCAGATTGACCAGAGAGATATATTTAACTTTAATGATATGCTTAAAACCGAAACGGATCAAGCGAGGTATGGGTGTTTCGTAGCACACCACCTGAGGCACGTCAAAAAGAGCCGTTTCCAAAGTTGCCGTTCCACTCGTGACGAGAGCGACTTTCGCGTGCACCAACAGAGGATAAGTCCGGTTCTTCACCAGTTTGACATCTGTTCCTCCGATCCATTTCTTATAGAAAGAATCCGATATGGAAGGAGCACCCGCTAATACCATCTGATAGTCTTCGAAGCGAGAGGCAGCCTCAATCATAGCCGGAAGATTATCCTTGATCTCCTGCTTTCTGCTTCCTGCAAGCAAAGCAATGATAGGCTTGTAGGCATCCAGTTGATGTTCTTTACAAAAAGACTGGTAACTCTGGTCATAACTGTCCCGGAATTCCGCTACCTCCTGCACTGTGGGATTCCCCACATAATGGATTTTGTAATGGTGCTTGATTTCATAGAAAGGCACTTCGAAAGGGAGGATTGAAAACAATTCTCTGACGTCACGCTTGATATTTCTGATGCGCCATTCCTTCCAAGCCCATATTTTCGGTGAGATATAATAATATACGGGAATACCGGTCTTGTCATGCACAAATTTGGCTATATTGAGGTTGAATCCAGGGTAATCCACCAGAATGACAACATCCGGTTTCCAGCGGGCAATGTCTTTCTTGCAAAAAGACATATTTTTCAGAATGGTCCCCAGATGAAGGAGCACAGGCACGAAACCCATATAGGCGAGGTCCTTGTAATGCTTGACACAAGTCCCCCCTACAGCCTTCATGTCATCCCCGCCGAAATACCTGAACTGCGCATCAGAATCCACTTCGCCGAGCGCTGCCATCAGACGGGAGGCATGCAGGTCTCCACTCGCTTCTCCAACCACAAAATAATATTTCATAAACTTACCGTAAAAGTCTATTACAAGTTCCAGCTTTTGACAACATCGATCAACTGATAAGCCGTAACATCGACCGTCGTCGGCGTAATCGCCACATAATCATGTCTTAGCGCCCACTTATCCGTACCTTCTGCAGCAGGCTCGTCATCCACATAATTCCCCACCATCCAAAAATAGTCATATCCGCGTGGGTGGTGTGCTTTGATTACTTCATTCTGCCAACTCCCCATAGCCATCCTGCACACTTTTACCCCTTTGAAAGGCGGTTTCTCCGGAAAGTTCACATTGAGGCACGTCCCTTTGGGAAGACCCTCCCGAAGGACTCTCTCGGTAATGGGGAGAATATATTCTTTCAAATAAGACAAATCAGCATGAATATCATAGTTGCAACTCGAAAAGGCGATAGACGGGATATATTTCATACATCCCTCCATGACCACGCCCATTGTACCCGAATAGTGGCTGTTGACAGAAGAATTGTCCCCGTGATTGATGCCGCCTATGATCAGATCAGGTTTGCGGTCCCTGCAAAACTGGTCCAATGCCAGTTTCACGCAATCTACAGGTGTCCCATTGCAAGACCAGGCCTCAACCTCGCCAAAAGTATGACGATGCTTCAATTTCAAGGGCAGTTCAGCAGAAAAGGCACATGAGAAACCCGACCGTGCAGCTTCAGGTGCACAAATCAACAGATCAGCCTTGTCCTTAAGCATTTCCACCAAATAATGAATGCCTCCTGAATGGTATCCATCATCATTGGAAATGAGTATAAATGGCTTCTTATTCTCCATCTTATCTTCAATTATTAATTTCGATACAAAAGTAATAAAAAAACGTTTAAGTTAATAGATTCTCACATAAAATCGTTAACTTTGCAACTATAACAGATGTAAAGAAACGAACAAAATGGGAAAAATCATAGCTTTAGCTAATCAGAAAGGCGGTGTGGGAAAAACCACCACCACGATTAATCTGGCTGCATCTCTCGCCACTCTCGAAAAGAAGGTTCTGGTGGTCGATGCGGATCCTCAGGCTAATGCTTCCAGCGGGCTTGGCGTAGACATCAAAGAAGTCGATTGCTCCCTGTATGAATGCATCATGAACCACGCCGATGTCCGCGACGCTATCTACACCACAGACATCGACGGACTAGATATTATTCCCAGTCATATTGACCTCGTAGGGGCGGAAATAGAAATGCTGAACCTGGACAATCGGGAGAAGGTCATCAAAAAACTCTTGGATCCTATCCGGAACGATTACGATTTCATCCTCATCGACTGCTCTCCTTCACTCGGCTTGATCACCGTCAATGCACTCACCGCAGCTGATTCCGTCATCATCCCGGTGCAGTGTGAATACTTCGCACTTGAGGGAATCAGCAAACTGCTGAATACGATAAAGATCATCAAGAGCAAACTGAATCCGAAATTGGAAATAGAAGGATTTCTGCTGACGATGTACGACAGTCGCCTTCGGTTGGCCAACCAAATCTACGATGAAGTCAAGCGCCATTTTCAGGAACTGGTGTTCAAAACCGTCATTCAAAGGAATGTCAAACTGAGCGAGAGCCCAAGTCATGGTCTACCTGTCATACTGTATGATGCAGACTCCACCGGAGCAAAGAACCATCTGGCTTTGGCAAAGGAAATCATTGAGAAAAACAGTTGAGTTCCCTTTTCCAATTCTATAATTTCTAATCAATATGGCTGTTCATAAGAAATACAATAATCACTCTTACAAGACAAATGCTTTAGGACGGGGACTTGATGCACTGATCTCTACAGAGAATATCAGTACATCGGGCAGCAGTACTATCAGTGAGATTTCACTCGATGAAATTGAGCCGAATCCCAATCAACCCAGACGGGAATTCAATCCTGAAGCATTAAAAGACCTCGCCCAGAGCATCAGTCAGATCGGCATCATTCAGCCCATCACCTTACGGCAGGTGGCTGCGAACAGATTCCAGATCATTGCGGGTGAACGTCGCTGGAGGGCTTCCCAGATAGCCGGATTGAAAGCCATACCGGCCTATATCCGCACCATCGATGATGAGAACATCATGGAGATGGCACTCGTGGAGAATATCCAGCGGGAAGACCTGAACCCCATAGAGATCGCTTTAGCCTACGAACACCTGCTGGAAGAGTCCGACATGACGCAGGAGAAAGTTTCTGAAAGGGTCGGCAAAAGCCGGGCTGCCATAGCCAACTACCTCAGATTGCTGAAGCTCCCGGCACAGGTCCAGATGGCTCTTCAGAAAAAGGACATCGACATGGGCCACGCACGTGCCCTGTTGGCACTGGACAGTCCTTCACTGCAAATCAAACTTTTCAAGGAGATCCAGAAAAACGGATACTCTGTGCGGAAAGTAGAAAGCCTGGTCCAACAACTGAAACAAGGTGAAGATATTGAAACCGGCAAGAAGAAAATTGCCTCAAAAACTCAAATGCCTGAGGAGTTCAATATTCTAAAACAACGCTTATCGAAATTCTTCAATACGAAAATCCAAATGACCTGCTCTCCAAAAGGAAAAGGGAAAATCAGTATCTCTTTTTCCAATGAAGCGGATTTGGAACATATCATGAACGTTTTCGATAAACTGAAAGAGTCGTCTGAAAAGTGAATATCAAATTTTCACACCACTGGAGTTTGACAGTTCTATTGCTGTGTATAGCAACTACAACTGCATTCGGGAAGATCAACGCAACGGTTTATCCGGTTGCCTCTGAAACGGAAAAAGATACCATCCGGTCACAGCAGCAACTGCACCAGCAGTCTGAACCTCAGGAAAAAGTGAGTCAAGACAAGACCAAAATAGCTTTCACTGACTCTACTGGTGTCAAAAAAACAAAGCGCGATTGGGCGACGTGGAAGCCTGATGTAAAAAGAGCTCTATGGCTCTCTATCGTTCTCCCCGGAGCCGGCCAGATCTATAACCGGAAATACTGGAAACTGCCTATTATCTATGGAGGATTCCTGGGTTGTATCTATGCGATGACATGGAATAATCAGATGTACCACGACTATGCACAAGCATATATAGATATCATGGACAACGATCCCTCGACACAGAGTTACAATCAATTTCTGCACCTGGGTACGAAGATTGACGACTCCAATAAAGAGCGCTATCAAGAGTTGTTCAAAAGTAGGAAGGATCGTTTCCGCCGCTGGCGCGATTTAAGCGTCTTTTCTTTTATCGGGGTGTACGTACTCTCCATAATCGACGCCTATGTGGACGCTTCACTGTCAGACTTCGACATTTCCAGGGACTTGAGTTTGCATATCCAACCTACGGTGATACAGGGGAATAGTAATGGTAATCAGATCTACGGTTACTCCCCTCTCAAGAACAGCGCTATCGGAATAAACTGCAGTTTTGCTTTCTGACCAGGCAGGCAAGAGATGATTGCCCGCCTTCTTTTGGCAAAAGGGAGAAACGAAATATGATTGACGACAATTGACTGACATTCATTAACAAATCATGAAACAGGAATGAAGAAACTATACATATTACTCGCTTTCCTGATGCTTTCGGGAAACTGTATGATAAAAGCTCAAAACGCAACTACAGACGATCAGGTCATCACCGTAAAAGACCCTCACGGTATCAATGAGAACATCTCATTACCCATGGGAATGACATTAAAAACAGACAGTCTGCTGAACCTGTACTATTCTAAAATCTACCTGAAAAAGAAACCCTGCAATGGAAACGATATCAGTGCTTCGTTTACCAAACAAGACTATATCAAACGCCTGAAGAAATTGCCGACCCTCATCGAAATGCCTTACAATGACGTCGTCAGGAATTTTATTGATCAGTTGACCGGTTCTCAGAGAGACCGCGTCAGTTATATGCTCGGTGCCGCTAATTTCTATATTCCCATATTTGAAAAAGCCTTGGAAGCTTATGGACTTCCTCTAGAACTGAAATACCTTCCTTTCGTAGAATCAGGACTCGATCCTTTTGCCTCTAAAAACGGCAACAGCGGATTGTGGCAACTGAGCATCAGTACTGGGAAGCACTATGGTCTGGTCATCAACTCTCTCGTGGATGAACGCCGTGACCCTGTCAAATCTTCCTATGCTGCAGCCCAATATCTCAAAGATCTATACAAGATCTTCGATGACTGGGAATTTGTCATCACCGCTTTCCAAAGTAGTCCTTCCACCGTCGACAAGGCCATTCACCGCACTAAAGGTGCTATCGACTTCTGGAGTATCTATCCTAATCTGACCTCCTATGCAAGAAGTTGTGTCCCTGCCTTTATCGCGACCAACTACGTCATGAACTACTACTGTGATCATGGCATCTGTCCCATGAACACTGATCTTCCCGCTAAAACAGACACGGTCTCAGTTGACCAGGACATTCATTTTCAGCAGATCGCACATGCCTTGGATATCAATATAGAACTGCTTCGGGAACTGAACCCGCAGTACCGCCACGACGTGGTCAACGGAAACAATGCACCTATGTCCCTCCGGTTGCCTGCCTCTCTCATCGGTAATTTTATCGATCAGAAAGACTCTATCGTCAAATACAAATCAGGTGAACTCTTGCTCAAGCGAGAGGAAACGAATGTCAGCGGATATGAACCTGCCGACGAGCAACAACACCAGAAAGATGACGTTCCATACTTTTCAACATTGGACAGACGGAATGATATGGCAATGACCGGTGAGAATGACTCCAGTGAAACAGAAACGCCGGAAAAGTCCTATAGAAAAAGGAGACATCGGACGCATAGGATAGCGAGGAACAGCACGAGGCAGACAGATAGCCAAGAGGAAGAAGTCACTGTCAAAAGCGGCGAGACGCTGTCTGAAATTGCCAAGCACAATCATACTACCGTCAAAAAGATCAGACAATTGAACGGTATAAACGGTAGCAATCTATTGGCAGGTGTAAAACTTAAGATCAAATAAGGAACAGGAGGATTTTATGGATGACCAGAATGTAAAAGACATCGAAAGAGAACAGGCTGATAATAAAATGATCACTGATGCTTTCCAGCATCTCCTCGATACCTATCTTGCCTCTCGCCATAGAAAGAAAACAGATATCATCATCAAGGCCTTCAACTTCTCCAGACAGGCTCATAAAGGGGTGCGTCGGCTTTCGGGCGAACCTTATATTATGCATCCTATTGCCGTCGCACAGATCGCCTGCGAGGATATGGGACTGGGATCCACCAGTATCTGTTCCGCCCTGCTCCACGATGTGGTGGAAGATACTGACTACACGATTGAGGATATCCAGAATATATTCGGTGACAAAATCGCCCAGATCGTCGAAGGACTGACTAAAATCAGTGGGGGTATCTTCGGAGATAATGCTTCTGCTCAGGCAGAGAATTTCAAGAAACTCCTCCTGACGATGAGCGATGACATCCGTGTCATCCTTATCAAAATCTGCGACAGGCTGCACAATATGCGTACCCTCGCCTCTCAATCTGCCAACAGACGCTACAAGATTGCAGGCGAGACGCTCTATATCTATGCTCCTCTCGCCAACAGACTGGGATTGAACAAGATCAAGACCGAACTGGAAGATCTCAGTTTCCGCTTTGAACATCCTGAAGAATATGAATACATCGAATCCAAACTGACTTCCACTCAAGAGCAGCGCGATACCTTATTCAGTAAATTTACTGACCCTATCAAAGCCTCGCTCGATAAGATGGGCATCAGCTACACCATCAAGGCAAGGGTCAAGAGTCCCTACTCCATTTGGTGCAAGATGCAGAACAAGCACGTCACCTTCGATGAAATCTATGATATCCTCGCTGTCCGCATCATCTATACGCCAAAGGTCAGGGCAGAAGAAATCAACGAATGTTTCCAGATCTACGTGGCTATCTGCAAGATTTACAAGAGCCACCCCGACAGATTGCGTGATTGGGTCAACCACCCTAAGGCTAACGGCTATCAGGCCCTGCACGTCACCCTCATGAGTAAACAGGGACGATGGATCGAAGTGCAGATCCGCAGTGACAGAATGGATGAAATTGCCGAACAGGGATTCGCAGCCCATTGGAAATACAAGGAAGGTGGAGAATACTCTGAGGATGAAGGTGAACTCAATGACTGGCTCCGGACTATTAAGGAAATCCTCGATGACCCTCAACCGGATGCAATGGACTTCCTCGATTCCATCAAACTCAATCTGTTCGCGTCTGAGATATTTGTCTTTACGCCTAAAGGGGAGATCAAGACGATGCCTGCGGGCAGTACTGCCCTCGACTTCGCTTTCGAGATACATACTTTTCTGGGAAGTCATTGCATCGGTGCAAAGGTCAACCACAAACTGGTACCGCTAAGTCAAAAACTCCAAAGTGGTGACCAGGTGGAAATTCTGACATCCAAAGCTCAACACGTGCAACCTTCATGGATGAACTTTGCCAGTACGGCTAAAGCAAAGAGCAAGATCACGGCCATCCTCCGGCATGATAACCGGGAAATACAATATAAAGGCAAGAAGGTCATGCAGGATTGGCTACAGAAGAACGACCTTGAGATGACAACTTCCACGATTGACAAACTCAGGGCGTTCCACGATATTCAAAAACCTGAGGATTTCTTCCAGGCAATAGGCGATCACACCATCATCTTGGGAGACAAAGATGCTGACGAACTGCATGGGAGAAACGTCAAGGAATCCAAAGTCAAGAAATGGCGGAGACTAGTTCCTTTCCTCAATAGGAAAGAAGACAAGAATGACAAAGCTGCATCTACAGACGTCAAGCATTTCGTCGTCGATAGTAAGTTTGACAGGAAGAAACCGGTTATCATTGATGAAAACAATATCAATCAGTTTCTCTTCAAGTCGTGTTGCCACCCAATCCCCGGAGACGATATCCTCGGATATATCGACAACATGAACCATATCGAAATCCATAAGCGCGCCTGCCCGGTGGCCAACAAACTCAAATCGAGTTTCGGAAATCGTATCGTCGATGCCAAATGGGACATGCACAAGAAACTCTTCTTTGACGCTACCATCGAAATACAAGGCATCGACCGCAAAGGAATGCTTCTGGATGTCGCGAAAGTGATCTCAGGACAACTCAATGTAGGTATACACCGAATGACCATCAACAGTAATCAGGGTATTTTCGACGGGAGAATCGAGATCAGTATCCATGATCGGGATGATGTCAAGGTTATCATGAATCATCTGAAAGCCATTCCTGACCTTCAAGAAGTCCAACAGATCATGTAAAGTTATTCTTCAAGAAATATTCAGGTCATGATCAGAGCCCGATAACCTTAAGAGAAAGAATACACCGAAATAACCTGAAATGGTAAGTGATATAAGAGCACTATGATGGACTTGAAACATTTCAAGTCCTCCCCCAATTTCTCTAGACGGACAGGATGAATCCCATTTCCGATAAGTCGCCAGAAGTCCAAGAAAAACAAACTACCATCATGAAAAAAACAATTCTTATTTTATGCCTTTTTCTTATTGCCCTCCCCTTCGAGGCAAAAAACAAATATGATAATCCCGACACCTTATTTGTCGCTCGTGACGGCACCGGAGAGTTCAGGGCTATTGATGACGCTATCGAGGTTTGCCGCGCATTCATGGAATACCATAAAGTTATCTATGTCAAGAAGGGTATCTATAAAGAAAAACTCATTCTGCCTTCATGGCTGGAGAATATAGAGATCTGCGGGGAAGACCGGGACAAGACCATCATTACTTGGGACGATCATGCAAACATCAAACTCCCTGGGACTGATCGCCCTATTGGCACTTTCCGTACCTATACTCTGAAAATTGAGGGGAATCATATCACATTGAAAAATCTCACGATAGAAAATAATGCGGCAAGACTTGGGCAGGCGGTGTGTCTTCATACGGAAGGGGATTGCCTGAAATTCGTCCATTGCCGTTTCTTGGGGAATCAGGACACAGTCTATACAGGAACTGCAGGAACACGTCTGTTTTTCAAAGACTGCTATATCGAAGGGACGACTGATTTCATCTTCGGTCCAAGTATTGCATGGTTTGAAGGTTGCACGCTCTATTGCAAGAGCAACAGTTATATCACTGCTGCATCTACCCCACGATCGCAAACATACGGCTATATTTTCAACCATTGTAAACTCGTTGCTGCACCAGAAGTTACGAAGGTCTACCTGGGACGCCCTTGGAGGCCCTACGCCTATACGCTGTTCATCCATTGTGATTTCGGTCCTCAGATCAGACCTGAAGGCTGGTGGAACTGGGGAAATGCTGCAAATGAAGAAACTGCCAGATATTTCGAATTTGGTAATACCGGCACTGGAGCAGACATCACCCACAGGGTATCCTGGAGCCATCAACTTACTCAAAAGGAAGCAAGACAAATCACGCCACAGAAGATTTTCACATTGAGTTCGACATGGAACCCCACAAAATAAGAAAAACTGCAGAATACCATCGGGTCTATCCTGACACGTCCCCTCAGCCGCCTTTTCTAGCCCTCTAAAACAAGCTGCACAATCTCCAGGCAATCATAAACAATATTGATCAGATAGACAATAATCAACTTCCAAGCAAGCACATTTACCAACGAACTTTAAGAATCAATCCCCCAACATACTTAAGAAATTTTGATAATTTTACTTTCGGTGCTTCTTTTCTTTAAAAATTTAATAGTACCTTTGTTGTTGATTATCTTTTACTACTCCTATATATGACAAAGAACGAAAAAGATTTCTTGATTTATATCATTATGTTACTTGCCTTTGGGATCCTCATATTTATAGGATTAAAAAGTGGCATATCTCTGCACCCGTCTAATGAAACACTCCGATCTAATACCTCGTCATTCGCAACCTTTATTTTGACATTGAAGGAGAATCTGGGGACATCTGTAATGAAATTACTTATCCAGATCATCGTCATCCTCTTTGCAAGTCGAATATTCTCTTTTCTGTTCAATAAGATCGGACAACCGAGTGTCATAGGAGAAATCGTAGCTGGAATCATTCTCGGTCCCTCGTTCCTAGGCCATTTCTTCCCAAATGCTTTCCATACCATTTTCACTAAAGATTCTCTCGTCAATATCCAACTACTCAGTCAGATTGGCTTAATCTTGTATATGTTCGTCATCGGACTGGAAGTCGACTTCAAAATTTTAAAGAAAAAGATCAACGAGACACTTGTCATCAGTCATGCAGGAATTTTTGCCCCCTTTCTGTTAGGTATTCTCGCTGCAATCTTTGCCTATAAAGAATATGCGCCAGCCCATACGGCATTTATTCCTTTTGCACTGTTCATCGGTATCTCCATGAGTATCACAGCCTTCCCGGTACTGGCACGAATCATTCAGGAACGGAAACTGGATTATACGCCCTTAGGGGTATTGGCAATAGCTTCCGCAGCTAATGACGATGTGACGGCATGGTGTCTTCTGGCCATCGTGATTGCAATAGCACAAGCAGGGACCATTACGAGTTCTTTATTTGCCGTAGCCTGCACGATCCTTTACATTCTCTTTATGTTCTTTATTGCCCGTCCGCTCCTCAAAAAGATAGGAACTTACTATAGTAAAAAAGGCATCATAGACAAGTACTTTATCAGTTTGGCCTCATTAGGTCTTTTATTATCAGCTACCTTTACCCAAATGATCGGCATCCACGCCCTATTCGGAGCTTTTATAGCAGGAGTAATCATGCCGTCCGATCATCAATTCAGGCATATCATGAAGGATAAGGTTGAAGATGTCACATTAGCATTCTTTCTGCCCTTATTCTTCGCCTACACCGGATTGAACACCAATATATTGCTCATCAACAATTGGTCGATGGTTCTGACCTGCATCCTTTTCATTATCCTTGCCATAATAGGGAAATTCGGAGGTTGTGCGACATCAGCCAGATTAGTAGGAGAAACGTGGCATGACAGTTTGACGATAGGTATACTCATGAACACGAGAGGGCTCATGGAATTAGTTGCTTTGAATATCGGTTATGAAATGGGCATTCTGTCCCAACCTCTTTTTGCGATTTTGGTTATCATGGCGCTTTTTACCACTTTCATGACGACACCTTCCCTGCATTTAATTACAAAACTATTTACCAAGGAAGAGAATAAAGAAAAAACACACAACTTGAAAGAGTCGTAATCTATCTTCTGCACCAGCACAACCGTTCTGTTTTTTCAGTTTCCCCTTGAGAACAAAACATCTTGCGCCCATGTTCTCTCATATTATTCAGGAAACTCAACAGTAAACTTAAATTCAAATAGAAAAGGGATGACTCTGAATTAAACGAACAAGGGAAAGCCATCGAAGGGAATCAGGGAGAGTAACTCTCATCCATTATACGAAAGCAAACAACTATTTATCAGGAATTAATTCAGTATCATTTTAAGACTTCCCAAAGCATACGATAGGTTAATATTATATAAAACATTCTTTTTTCCACATAACATTTAAGATATATTTCATATTTTTGCTAAAATATCGTGAACGCACATTTAGACCAATAAGTTCGATTCAGAACTGAGAAAGCAATCTTAATGACCTTATTTAAACTATTTTGTAACTTTTCTAATATCAAAAAACAAAATCTATGAATCATCAACTAAAACAATCATTTATTTATCTGCAAGTCAAAAGAGTTATTATGTTAACTCTGTGCCTAAGTCTAGCTTGTCTTGCTGCAAAAGCACAACAAAACCTTACAGGAAGTGTGAAAGACTCCAATGGAGATCCTTTAATCGGCGTAAGTATATCAGTAGACGGAAAAGCTATAGCTATTTCTGACATTGATGGCAATTTCAGCATACCAAATGCCAAGCCCTCTTCAAAATTAAAGGTAAGTTACATTGGTTACAAAACCTACTCTACAATTATCGGAACTTCATCTCATCTAAACATTGTAATGTCTGAAAACAACAAGACCTTAAATGAAGTTGTCGTTGTTGGCTATGGCACGATGAAGAAAAGTGACTTGACTGGCTCCATTTCTTCCGTAAATACCACACAGTTAAACTCCAAGGGTGCATCCAATGTTATGGGTGACCTGCAAGGTGCTAACCCCGGTGTAAATATCACGCAGACATCCAGTAGAATCGGTGATAATTTCAATATTGAAATACGAGGAAAGTCCTCCATCAACTCTTCCACGAGCCCTCTATACGTTGTAGATGGTGTAATGTGCAGTGATATCAATTTTCTGAATCCTCAGGACATAGAACGTATTGATGTACTAAAAGATGCCTCATCTACTGCCATCTATGGATCACGTGCCACAGCTGGTGTAATCATTGTCACCACAAAAAGTGGTTCCAGTGTTTCAAAAGTTCAAAAACCTAGCATCAGCTACGATGGTTATTACGGTTGGTCTCATGTAGCAAGAATGCCGGATTTCATGGGAGGAGAAGATTTTTACGAATATCGTTTTCTAAAATTTCTCACTTATAGTGGAGACCAGGAGAATTTAGCCAGTCCTGCATACCAGATGAGTAGTGTAGATTTGGAAAGGGCTTTACTTAGGCAGAGTACAGGATCTGGAGAATATATTATGAAACAGATGAAAAGTAATGGCAACACCTACGACTGGCCTGGCATTGTAACAAGAAATGGGAGCCAGCAAAATCACTTCCTCGCATTAAATGGGGGTAGCAATAATATGCAATATCATTTTGGATTAGGATATAATAAAGAAGATGGCATCTATAAAGAGGATCATCAGGAACAGATCAATTTCAAGGGGAGTCTGGATGCTCACATCAATAAGGTTCTAAGCGCAGGTTTCAACATTAATCTTGCAAAAATCAACAACGGTTATGCTAATGATGATGCCATTCAATACGCTTACCGCATGAATCCGTATATGGTTCCATATGACGCTAATGGAAATGTTAATCACAAACCAGGAAACTATGCAGCTCTGGGCACAGACTCCTATCAATTTACAGACCAGTTAAATCCTCTTGATGTAATGAAAAGCACCACCAAAAAACGTGAGACATGGCGTCTTCTTGGTAATGTATACTTAAATTTAAATTTGTTGAAAGGATTGACATTCAAGACGACCTTCTCACCGAATTACACTCATTATAGAGAAGGATTCTTTGGAGGTAATATAAACCCTGTCACTGGAACGGCATATGATGACGGCACATACGCAGATGCAAATCAAGATGGTCTTGTTGACAATGAAGCAAACTTACAGACGTATCGTAGCTTTTCATGGACTTGGGATAACGTCATTAATTATACAACTACATTTCGAGACATTCACAGACTTAGCCTCATGGGATTATTTTCGATGCAGTCCGGGAATACGACCAAAGAATATTGGGATGCAACGGATGTAATGGAAAACACGGATTGGTGGAATCTCAATTCAGGTACATACGATGCAAAGAACTCCTATAATTCCTACACTGAGAATAGCATGATTTCATATGCTCTCCGTGCAAATTATAGTTATAAAGACCGATATCTCTTTACAGGTACTATTCGATGGGATGGTTCCTCTAAGTTTGCAAAAGGAAATCGCTGGGGATGTTTTCCTTCTGCTGCAGTTGCTTGGAGAATCACAGAAGAGCCATGGATGAAAAGTTCAAAAGAATGGCTGAGCAACTTAAAGTTACGTTTTGCCTTTGGTATGACAGGAAATAACGACGGTATCGGTGACTATGCGACTCAACAAGTTTTGGAAGGTCCAATCTATTATCCTTTTGGAAGTGTTTACTATCCTGGTTTCTACCCTTCAGGCATAGTAAATCCAAATTTGAAATGGGAGAAATCAACAGAATACAATTTAGGCCTAGACTTTGGTTTTCTCAACAATCGCATCTATGGAACCTTAGATATCTATCGTAAAACTTCAAAAGATCTTCTCTATCCTGTTTCATTACCCCTTGAATCTGGTGGGGGGACAATGGTAACTAATATTGGATCTGTCCGAAACCAAGGTGTTGAAATATCCCTTACCACCGTCAATGTTGCGAATAACGATTGGCATTGGGAAACCACCCTTAATTTCGCCCATAACAAAAATAAGGTGTTGGAAATAAACGGCACAGGGGATGAGGCAATCAGTTCTGACATCACAACAGGAAGCCTATTTGTAGGCAAACCAGTTGACAATGTCTATGCTTATCAATTCGGTGGCATCGTATCAGATAAAGACATGAAAGTTCCTGACAACACTGCAGCTACAAAAGCAGGGCTAACACCAGGGACAACCATGAAGCAAAATGATTATTATTACAAAGTATACGGCTTAACGGAAGGCCAGCCTTATGTCATAGATGAAAACGGGGATGGCAAGATCAATAATCAAGACCGTATTGTAAGGAGCATGGACCCTGCATTTACTGCCAGTCTGACCTCAAACCTCAAGTGGAAAAACTGGGACTTCAACTTTTCCATCTATGCAAAAGAGCACTATACCGTTTTCTCTGATTTCTTAGGTGAATATCTAAATTTGAAAGACCGTGGCCGCATGAAAATCAATGGGAACTTTTATATTCCTGCCGGTGCATTACTTGACTGTGACGGTATCGATGCCGATGGAAAATATATCAATCCTATATTCCAGACCTCTACACATTATGGAACATTGCCATTCCCTAATAATGGGGGAAAGAATGGCGGTGTTGGACTAGAGTCTTCTTACTGGGATGTTGCCAAATGTGTCACAAGTGCTTCATATTGGAAAGTACAGAATATTACTTTAGGATATACCTTCCCCAAGAGCTGGATCAATAAATTCGGATGCAATTATTTGAGACTCTACTTTACTGTCACCGATCCATTCATTATTACGCCTTACAAAGGATTTGATCCTGAATGGGCTAATACTTCTATGAAAAATGATGGTCCAAGCACTGTAACATATCAAATTGGAGCAAGTATCAGATTCTGAACCAAAAACGAATAAGACAATGAAAAAGAATATATATACAACACTAATTGCTATATTTGCAATTATTATGACACTAACAAGCTGCAGTGATTTCTTAGATGCAAACAACAAATCTGCGGGCGGGACTGCATCCGATCATTTTAATAAGAATGTTTCGTATCTTCTCGTTTCAACCTATAACAGTTTGAAAAATATCGTATATAACCCTAGCCTATATTGTGAAGGCACTGATTTGTATATAAATACCAGAGGTAAAGATGCCGGTGTGTATAATGAATATACTCTTACACCAGAAGATAATACCGTTTCCAGCTATTACTCTGATGTCTATCAGACAATAAATTATGCCAATGGGGTACTCTCTTATACAGATTCAACATCTGAAACAGGTTGTGAAGCCCGTTTTCTACGCAATTTCGGCTACTATCTTTTAACACAAGAATTCGGCTCTGTTCCTTATATAACAAAATACATTGACGAAGGTTCCAATAAAAACTATCCCAAAACATCGTTAAGTACGATTTACTCTTCAATGATCAAAGATCTAACAGACCTTTACAATAACTCTACCCTCCCTGAACAAAATCACTTAGGCCATGCCAGTAAACAAGCAGTAGCAGCCCTTTTAGCCAAAACATATCTGGCAAATGGATGGGACATCAATACCACTTTAAATGATGCACAGGAGGGTACCTATACCGTAAAAGATACTAAAGATTTTATATCAGCAGCAGCTTGGGCAGAAAAAGCAATCGATGGAATTTCCTTGACGATGGACTTTGATAAAAAATGGGCACCCGAAAATGAAGGTAATTCAGAAGAGATTTTTTCAGTTCAATACGACAGAGCTAGTTATCCTGGAGATGTATCAGATGGTGGTCACAATATGCAATATAACTTCGGAGGCTACTATGGCGATTGTACAACACTTGGGATGAAAACCTGTAGCAGTGTAGATGCCCAATCAGAAAAGAGCATGTATCTTTTCAGTCCCGGGGATAAAAGGTATGAAGGTACATACATGACAACTATGTACAATGCAACATTGATGGCTAATGGAAAAACAGCTAATTGGGGCACACAAGGCTATTTTGCCTATTATAATTCTACTAAGCGAGACACGCTCACAATTGCTCACCGTTATTTTCCTTATTATATTACGGAAGCAGAGGCGGAAAAGGAATTTGAAACTCATAAAAATCAATACCGTTTCAGAAAGGATGTAGATGCCAATACCGTTTCAGCAGACATACTTTCTTTACCAAACATCGTACATTATACTTTTAATGCAGACGGTTCTGTAGCTTCAAAGGTCTATCAAGATCTCACGACATACAACAATCAGGTCAATAATGGAGTCTGTGTGAAAAAATTCGATGATCCAAATTCTGCACAATTGACAAAAGATAATGATTACCGTGACATTGTTGTCTTCCATGTCAGTGACATGTATCTTGTTGCTGCAGAAGCCTATCTGATGGCAGGACAGACAACTCAATCTCTTGATAAAGTAAACGAAGTCCGTGAACGAGCAGGTCTATCAACTCTGAATTCTTTCACAGCCTACCAGCCATCTTACTCTATTAGTTCATCTTTTCATCTGACACCATTAGATGTCATATTAGATGAAAGGGCACGTGAACTTTATGCAGAAGGGAAACGCTGGATAGATTTGCGCCGTACGAAACAACTCATTAGATATAACGTAGAATTCAATCCAAGCATTGGTTCAGCAAGTCAAATGGCAAATAAAGAAGGAGAATACAAATGGTATAGACCTATTCCAGAGAATGAGATCAGTTCCAATACTGGCATCACTGAAAAAGATCAAAACCCAGGGTATTGATAAAGGAATAGAGCCATTACTTTTTCATAATCTCATATTAGTTAAAGGAAAATAGTACTCATTTGAAAAAAATGCCTGCTGGCGAATACTAGATCGTTTTACTCTACTTGAACCAGCAGGCTTACAATGTCCTTAATGTAGAACCACATTACTGAGAATATAACTATCTCAGAATATAAGTTTACAATTAGTTTCAGCATACATCTGTTGATTACCAAATATTTCTGTTCATAAAGGAAAAATTTCATTATATAAGGACACAACTTATGTATCACCTAATCATGGTAATCCGATACGATAAACTTTAATACTTAAATTCACGACAAAGTTTATGATAACAACTAATGAAACACGCTATGATGCTTTTTCACAATCATCAATACCGAATGAAATGTAAAGTATGAATTAAATACTTCCCTCTAAAAGCTTTGGCCCAAAAATATTTACTTTAATCGGAGTAAATATAGTGCAATAAACTTTGACTAAACGATTCCATTCAACTGTTTTTTCAGAGAGATCAATTGTTCTCTTACTGACATCAACGTTTCCAAAACTTCATTCTGCTTATTGACTCCACTTCTGTTTTCATTCAAGTATTTCCGAGCAGCGGCGATTTTCAAGCCACGGACTTTAATCAGATTATAAATGACCTTGACCTGGTCTATATCTTTCTCCGTATATTGGCGCACCTTGTTCCCTGTCACCTTCGGCCGGAGATGAGGAAATTCTTTTTCCCAAAAACGCAGGGTAGATTCATTTACTCCCACTTCCTTCGCTACCTCCTTGATGGAATAGTAAAGCCTGACATCTTTATTCGGATTTAGCGCCATATTAACAGCCTTTTTATTAAACAAAACAGATTTTAATGGCAAAATTAGCTAAATCTTTGTATCTTTGCAAGTGTTTTTCGAAAAGAATCAATTAAAAAGAAATAAAACTATGATGACAGCAAATGAGATCCGTGACTCCTTCAAAAAATTTTTCGAGTCCAAGGGACACGTTATCGTACCATCAGCTCCTATGGTCATCAAGGATGACCCCACTCTAATGTTCACTAATGCCGGAATGAACCAGTGGAAGGACATCATTTTAGGAACGAAGGATCCGGAACCACGACGCCGTTGTGACTCTCAGAAATGTCTTCGTGTTAGTGGCAAGCATAATGACCTTGAAGAAGTAGGACATGATACCTACCATCACACTATGTTTGAAATGCTCGGCAATTGGAGTTTTGGTGATTATTTCAAACAGGGCGCTATCGATTACGCCTGGGAATACCTTGTAGGCGTCCTTCATATGAATCCTGATGACCTCTATGTCACCGTCTTCGAAGGTGATCAGAAAGAGGGCCTGAGCAGAGATGATGAGGCTGCGGGCTATTGGTCCAAGCATGTATCAGCCGACCATATCATCAATGGCAACAAGCATGATAATTTCTGGGAAATGGGTGACACAGGTCCTTGTGGCCCTTGCTCTGAAATTCATATTGATGAACGTTCAGCAGAAGAAAAGGCCAAGGTTCCCGGAAGGAATATGGTCAATAAGGACGACCCACAAGTCATCGAGATCTGGAATATTGTGTTTATGCAATATAACCGGAAAGCTGACGGTAGCCTTGAACCGCTGCCTATGCACGTCATCGATACGGGTATGGGCTTTGAACGACTCGTCAGGATCATGCAGGACAAACACTCCAACTATGATACTGATATTTTCCAACCCATCATTCAGGAAATAGAAAGTCTTTCACACAAGAAATATGGATTTACTTCTCCTTCAGGCGCAAATGGAGAAGGAGCTACAGAACAGGAAAGAGTTGACATTGCTTTCCGTGTGATCGCAGACCACGTCCGTGCAGTCGCTTTTTCAATTGCTGACGGTCAGTTACCAGGGAATGCCAAGGCAGGATATGTCATCCGCCGTATTCTCCGTCGCGCCGTACGCTATGCTTACACATTCCTGAATCAGAAGGATGCATTTATGTATAAGTTGGTCCCCGTCCTCATTCAGGAGATGGGCGAAGCTTATCCTGAACTTCCTGCTCAACAAGAATTGATCACCCGTGTAATGAAAGAGGAAGAGGATTCGTTCCTGCGCACTCTTGACAAAGGTATTCAACTCTTGGACGGCGACATGGACGAACTGAAAGCACACGAGAAGACTACACTGGACGGAGAAAGTGCTTTCCGCCTGTTCGATACCTATGGTTTCCCTCTTGACCTGACAGAGTTGATCTGCAGGGAAAACGGTTATACTGTGGACGTCAAAGGCTTCGATAATGAGATGGAAAAGCAGAAAGCCAGAGCACGAAATGCTGCTGCCGTTGAAAATGGCGACTGGGAAGTTTTAAGAGAAGGCGTCCAACAGCAATTTGTAGGTTATGACTACAGTGAATATGAATGTCACATTACCCGTTACAGGAAAGTAACTCAAAAGAAAAAGACATTTTACGAGCTTATGCTCGACTACACACCTTTTTATGGAGAAATGGGTGGTCAGGTCGGAGAATCCGGAACGCTTGTTTCAGATACCGAGACTATTAAAGTATTGGATACAAAGCGTGAGAACAACCAGAGTATTCATATTGTCAACAATCTGCCGAAGGACTTGAGAGCAGACTTCACAGCATGTGTAGATCTGGAAAAGCGTGAAGGTTCAGCAGCCAACCATAGTTGCACCCATCTTCTTGACTATGCCCTGAAACAGGTACTTGGAACACACGTAGAACAGAAAGGTTCCTATGTCGATGACAAGACTCTGAGATTTGATTTCTCGCATTTCAAGAAAGTCACCGATGAAGAACTCCGGAAGGTTGAACATATTGTCAACGACATGATCCGTCAGGATCTGCCATTGGAAGAACATCGGGACACGCCAATCGCAGAAGCGCAGCAACTCGGTGCCGTGGCTCTCTTCGGAGAGAAATATGGAGACAAGGTGCGCGTTGTCCGTTTTGGTCCCAGTTGTGAATTCTGTGGCGGCATTCATGTCAAGAGTACCGGTCATATCGGATTCTTCAAGATCATCGCAGAGAGCAGTGTGGCAGCAGGTGTACGTCGTATAGAAGCTCTTACGGGCAAGGCTTGCGAAGAAGCCATCTACTCAATGGAAGACCATTACAACACGCTCCGGTCACTGTTCAACAATGCAAAAGATCTGGAGAGCGTCGTGAGAAAGTATATTGATGAACACGAGAAGATGAAGAAAGAGATTGAGCAGTTGAATGCTCAGTCCGTCAACCGCCTGAAGAAAGACTTGATCAAATCTGCAGAAGAGATCAATGGTGTTACCGTCATTCGCTCAATTGTTCCTCTCAGCCCTGAAGGAGCCAAGGACCTGGTATTCCAGATCAGAGCAGCAGTGCCTCAAAAACTCGTTTGCGTAATTGGCAGTACGAGGGAAGACAAACCTCTGCTCAGTGCTATTTTCAGTGACGATATGGTAAAAGAGCACAACCTGAATGCCGGCAAGATGATTCGCGAAGCCGCCAAACTCATCAAAGGTGGTGGTGGAGGACAAGCTTACTATGCTCAGGCAGGTGGAAAGGATGCCAACGGCCTTTCCGCTGCAGTCGACAAGATGATCGATCTCGCCAATCTATAAAGACAGATCCTATTTGAACTGACAATCCGGACATCATAAGTATGGTGCCCGGATTATTGTTTTCTGCCTCTCTACAGAAACAAATCCGAAGTTTAATGCAAAAAGATCGTCAGACAGCAATGATCTCTGAATGACGATGAGTTCCGATAGATCACCTTAAATTTTCCAGTGCATAATCGGAAATCGCCGACACGTCAAAGACGAATTACTTTCTGAAAAAACCTGTAAGCAAAGAAAGGGACTATGCAGGATACCTTATTATATATACAAATGATGCACCAAGGTCATTTATTTTCAAATTGAAGAGCCTTCATACCTGGCAAGAGCCGTTGAAGTTCAGCCTTTGCAAGTTGACGTCCGCGCAAACTCCTGACCTGAGGATATTGTTCAAATTCTTTTAAATTTGAAACATACCATTCGTGTGCTATCACTGACGGCTCACTATTCAGTTTTCTTTCCAGAGACTTCACGAACTTAGGGTTTGCACGAGAAATAAAGAGTTTGTCCGAAGTCAAATGAATCACGAGTATTACGAATGCCGTAAGTTGGTGCTTTTTCTGGCGCATTTTCACCCAGTCTGCCACTTTCCAGTCCTTTATAGAAGATGTTACATCAATGCCCCAATTGCCCAACATATTCAATTCTTTCATTTTCTTTCTGAACAAAACACCATGTGCCGAAGTATCCCGAAGTCCCCGATACGCAATATCATAGTGGATCATTTCATGGAGGACAATACTTTGTGCCTGTTTTTCCGTCATATCATAATAGGTTGTCACCTTTATCGTAAAGTCATGTGTAATGATTCTCCCCCCAAGTCTGGTCTTCGCAAGGGTCATTGAACCCAGACGTGTTCTGGAGCGTGATATTCCGAAATGAGGATCCGGCAGAAATCCTTCAAAATACTTCTGGTTAAAATACCGGAAATTCATTCTCATCCAATCAATAGATACGATCATAATCCTGTGTTTTGTAATTAAGCCTTTTCACGTCACAGTCACAGAAGCCACATTCATCCCCCGGTCAAAACAGCAAGGGAATACAGTTTCATCACCAGCTTCCGCAATAATCAAGTTTATGACACTACTTATCTGTCTTCAGCATCCGCAGTCTGGGATTCAGGCCAATTAATCAAATAAAGTTTCTTTTTAGCACGCGTTATTGCCGTATAGAGCCAATGAAGGTAAGCCGGAGAGATCATCTCTTGAGTCATGTACCCCTGGTCCAGATAGACATGGTCCCATTGGCCACCTTGCGCCTTGTGACAAGTCACGGCATAAGCGAACTTGACCTGCAGGGCATTGAAATAAGCATCTTCGCGTAATTTATTCATCCGATCTGCCTTTCTGGGTACATCCCTATAATCTTCCATAACACCCTCAAAGAGTTGATCAGACTGCTCCCTGGCGAGTGATGGTGTCTCTGTGGTCAGACTGTCCATGATGACAGTCGCCGACAAGTCCTGATCATCATAGTCCGGAAACTTCAGGTCTACATCAGCAAAATGGAAACCATACAAGTCCCGGAAGTGACGCACACGTTCTACTTCCGCACGATCACCATTGGCTAAGAAGTTCAACTGATTTCCCTGCACCTGGGGCTCATCTTTTTTGAGATGGGACATGATGCCATGAGGGACGTCAGCGCTCTGATCCTGAAATTCTTGGGACTGAGGCTCATTTTTTTTCTTCTGAGCCATCCAATAATAATTATTTTTCACGATCATGATCCTATCCCCATTGCAAAGTTCATCATCCATCCCCAGCACCTGATTTCGGATGCCTTGATTATAGGCATTAGCCCTCTTGTTACTTCTTGTAATCACGATGGTCTCGTCAATCCCCACCTCAGCATAACTACTGGAAAGTTGTTCCACAAAATCTTCCCCTGAAATCCGGGACACGTCCGCAAAACCTTTAAAAAGGATTTTAGGCATTGCAAGAGTTCCGGACATAGGACTCATAGCCAGAATCATCTTCCTTATGTTCAAAGCATTGCGTAGGATGCCACTCCCTTGCTTCTGCCTCAAGACCTCATTCAAATCACACTGATAAACTTTCAAGCCATAAGCCTCAATGGCAGAGGCGCTCAATGCCGGTGCCTCATCCTCCCCTATCGGCGCCAATTGTGCCTGATCACCGATCAGGATCAACCGGTCATGACTACCGGCGGAGTAGACATACTGTATCAGGTCATCCAGCAGACTCCCGCTTCCGAAATTACTGTCAGATACCTGAGTCCCAGAAAAACCTGCCTGACGATAGATCATCGAAGCCTCATCGACCATAAAAAGCGTATGCCGATAGCGATTGAATCCAAGATTGAAAGTACCTGAGATGCCCTGATAGGACTGTTCGCGATAGATACAGCGGTGGACCGTATACGCAGCATGCCCGCTGTTGACAGAAAAAACTTTCGCAGCACGACCTGTAGGAGCCATCAGTACGACACCGGCATTCAAGTCTAGCAGAGTCTGCACGACAGCACCTGCCAACGTTGTTTTCCCGGTTCCTGCACTACCCCGGAATATCATGACACTCCGGGGATCGTGATCAGTCAGGAATAGGGATAATACAGAGATTGCCTTATCCTGCTCAGGAGTAGGAGTAAATCCGAAATGCAGTAAGATTTGACGTTTAAGTTCGTCTGTTATCATGAGCTATTTTATACCCGAAAGTATAGATTATTTTTTCAGAACAAGCTGAAAACAAAAAGTTTTTGCTATCTTTGCACGTGCAAATGTACAAAATACTGTCGGAAAAAGAAGAGGATTCTTCAAGTATTTCACATCGCAACCAAAACATGCCGGAAACCGAAATTCATCATATCACACGGAAACCGAGACTGACCTTTCGCATCTGTCACGATTCCCTTTCATTTTCTGTAGTGGACCTGACTATCGAAAGTCATCTTCGCTATGAACCTTATACGGTGAAAAACGGCATTTCCATAGCAGCTAACTTACGCGAGGCATTCAAGGACAATGAAATCTTACAGGGAGATTATGACCGGGCAATGGTCCTGATTGACTCGCAGTGCCTCCTGATCCCTACAGAGGAATTCAAGGCCGAAGAGGTTGAGACTCTCTATCGCTATACGTTGACAGGGCACGAGAACGACGTTATCCTGACAAATGTCCTGCCCTCCCTGAACTGCGTTGCAGCATTCTCCGTCAACAAGGACTTGAAACTTGTCATAGATGATCATTACAAAGACGTGCGCTTCCAACCCGTCATGCAATCGATCTGGAACCACCTCCACGAAGAGAGTTTCACCGGGATATTCAAAAAACTCTACGGCTATTTCCATGACAAGAAATTGGAGATCATCAGTTATGATAAGAATCGCTTCAAGTTTTATAACTCCTACGACATCAAGCATTTCAAGGATGCCGTCTATTTTCTCCTCTATGTCTGGAATCAGCTGGAACTGAATGCACAACGAGACGAACTCTACATCCTAGGGAACATTCCTGAACGGGAGGAGATGACCAAAGAACTCAAAAGGTTTCTGCGGAAGGTGTATCACATCAATCCCTCAGCAGTCTACAACAGAGCTCCTGTGGCACAGATAAAAGAACTTCCATTCGATTTATTATCATACTATATTAACAAACGGATATGAGAATTATTACCGGAATCTACAAAGGACGGCGGTTTGACATTCCCCGGACATTCAGTGCCCGCCCCACTACAGATATGGCAAAAGAAAATATCTTCAATGTCATCAGGGGTTACCTTGAGTTGGATGGTACTACTGCTCTGGATCTGTTTTCCGGAACAGGAAGCATATCTCTGGAACTGGCAAGCCGCGGCTGCCAAAAAATAATAAGTGTGGAAGGCAAGCGCGAACATGCGAAGTTCATAGCACAATGCTTTGAAAAGATCGGCTGTGACAAGGATATCCTCATCTGTGGGGATGTCTTCAGGTTCATTAAGCGCAATCGCCAGACTTTCGATTTCATCTTTGCAGACCCACCGTATATGCTGCCGGAGCTGACGACCATTCCGGACTTGATCTTTGAAAATAAGATGTTGTCCGAAAACGGAATATTCATCTTGGAGCATGGTGCAAAGCAAGATTTCTCAGAACATCCACATTTCATCGAACATAGGAACTATGGGGCCGTCAACTTTTCCATCTTCAAATGAAGTCCGGCATTCCAAGGCTAGTCCCAATCCCAGGACACCTAAGGTGCAAGTCCTGATTATGCTACGATGGCATCAGTGAGCCTGATCTTCAGGAAAACGACAATATCTATTATAACTATACGATAATACTATATTCCGAGACACATCTGTAGAAAGCTACATTAATATGTTACACTATAAGAATTCCAAAACACATCCCAACACGGTTGTCAGTTTAAGACATTTCAAGGAATTATTATTGCAAAAACAATTCATAGATCTTTCAGGATTAAAAAGACTGGCCCAACACGTCAAGTCACAAAGACTTCATGCCCCCAAACTGTTTTCGAGGCCTGAGGGGCATACCAAGACCTCTGAGACAGATTGAGCAGCCTTCACATCAAAGGCGAGAACAAGCGGAACACACTTTCACATAACCGGTGGAGAAAAGGTCTGTGCTTCATGGAACGATAATAGTCCTCCAGAAGTATACATTGCTTTTCATCATCTAAATACACCTTTTTTATTCTCAGCGACATTCCTTCATCGTAAAAGAAGGCATTGGACTCAAAATCATCTTCAAAACTCCGGAAATCAATATTCGTACTGCCCACTGTAGAAATATAATCATCACTGACCAACAGTTTTGAATGGTTGAATCCAGATTTATAGAGATAGACCTTTGCGCCTGCCTCTACGGCTTCTTCCACATAAGACCGGCTCGCCAGATCCACGAGTCTGGAATCCCCCTTGAAGGGTATCATCAAACGGATGTTAACACCTGCCAATGCAGCAGTGCGCATAGCGAACAAGACCGGTTCTGTGGGGAGGAAATAAGGTGATTCCATATACACATACCGCCGTGCCTGTAATATAATGCGCACATACCCCTGCATGATTCCTGGCCACGCATCCGTAGGGCTGGAAGAAACGACTTGCATGAGACAGTCATTGTCAATGGCCGGATTGATGGGCGGATAATATTTCCGGTCTGTCAGCAGCGTCCGGTCTACGAAATACCAGTCCACTAGGAAATCGCGCTGGATGGCGTATACGCCACCACCTTCAATCCGGATATGAGTATCCCGCCAAGCTTGCTTGCCCGTCCCTTTCACATACCTCAAGGCAATGTTCATGCCCCCGATGAATCCCACACGACCGTCAATGACGATAAGTTTCCTATGATTTCGATAATTCGCCTTACTTGTAAAGGCAGGAAATTTCACAGGCATGAAAGCGTGGACATCAATGCCGGCATCACGCATACGCTCAAAGAACTGGTCTTGAGAACTCCAGGAACCTACATCATCATAGATGACACGCACTTCGACACCCTCTCGGGACTTGTCTATCAGTGCGTCAGCAATCAGATAACCTAAAGCATCATCACAGAAAATAAAGGAATCAATGTGTATATGTTCCCGAGCTTTATCTATTTCCCTCAAGAGAGCCGGAAAGAATTCATAGCCGGAAGTATAGATATCCACCATATTGTCTTTGAAAGGCAGGGCAAGATTCTGCTTGGCGAAAAGCCTCATCAGCGGTTTCTGGCTTTCCGGAATATGCAGGTTTTCCTGTTCCGCAAATTCCAGCATTGAACGTTTGGACAATTCATCAAGGCTCCTCTGGCTCATCAACCGTTGCTTCCGGATATTCCGGCCGAAAAAGAAATACAGGACAATACCGATAACCGGCAAAAAGATCAGCACCAAAAGCCATGCCATAGTCTTTGCCGGTTGCCGGTTATCCATCAGTACAGTCACCATTGTGGCCACAATGATGACTATATAAATAACAATAACTATCCAATGCACATATATCATAACTGCTGACGCAAGATTAAAATAACACTATTTCGTCAATCCCCTCAAGTTTCCTCCTATTATGCCTCGCACAATGCATCTGGAAGGTCCGGTTTCCACTCACTTCCCGCCTTCCTTGATCTTCTGCAAATAAGCCAGCTCCCCTATGGCAAAATCAGTATTGTCAGGGTCGTCCAGCATTTTCTTCAGCAGCGCCTCGGCTTCATCGTAACGTTGCAGGTCAATATAGGCATAAGCCTTGCGGCGCTTCAGGAAATTAACAAACGAACTCATTGCTCCACTGCCTTGACGGTCAGTTCCTATGATATTATCTGCATTTTCCAAGAGGGTATCTATGAAACTCACAGCCCGGAAATCATGGCTATTCACCACACTGTTCACAAACTCCTCTGTATAGGTCACCCTGTGGAGCGGGAAGATGATGTCCAGATAATAATAAGCCTGACGGTATAGATTGAGTTCACAATAGCAGAACCCTATCAGATAACACACCTCATAGAAATGCTCTTTCTCGGAGGACTTCAAATTGTCATAAATAGATTGCGCATAATTAAACGCATCCAGAAGATACTGCAGCGATTCATAGAAACAATGATTCAAGAACAGCCGCTTTCCACGGAACAACAAATAAGCCAACTTCGGTTGAGTGCTCTCACACATCAGTTTCTGCTCTTCTGTCATCTCCTTTTCCTGCCCTCTCTTTTGTTTCTGCAAAGCATCCTCCCACATCAAATGGAATTCCGCCAACCGTTCTTTAGGAGACGTAAGGTCATAGGCAGCCAGAATACTTACGACCTCCGACTTTGCCAGTTTGCTTCTCAAGGGTACACGACGACTGACAGACAGTGGTATCAAAGTCATTGTGATACGATAGTAAATGGTGCGGTCTGTTTTATCCTCGGAATTGAAATGAAACACCATCGTACGATTATAAGGACCGCTAAGATCGACATACTGCAATTCCATTGATGCCTCGTCACGTACCAGTTGTCCGTCTTTGATCAATAGACCGCAGACATCATAGTCATGAATGGTCTGGGAATCCTCAAGTATCTCCGTTTTACCTGCAGATACCTTCAGGCTGATCGGTTCAAACTGACTGATTCCGAACAAAGAGTTCAGGAGTTTGTCTACCGTGATCTTTTCCCCGGCGCCCTCTCTCCAGGAAGGACCTGACTTCTGATGCAGTATCTCCTGCTCATGAAGAAGGAATAATTCCCTGCCCCACTCTGCGGAACTTCTCTCAAGGTCCGTATATCCCGTTTTCTGAATTTCGTCCTTAAGTTCGCTGAAACGCTTGACAAAAGTGTTCTGCCAGCGAAACATATCCAGCATCTCCCGCTCTAGGATTTCTATGGCGTTCTTGACGGTGAGAAGCAGACCGGACACAATATGCAGGTCTATCAGATTCTGATCCGTATTCAAGGTATACACGATCCGGCACATCCCTGCGCTCAAAGAACACTGGTTGCTCAAACTCCGGACCAATGCGATATGATCCAGAGATACTGAGAAGAAGAACGGATAAGTCAAGCGGATATAAGGAGATCCCCTTTCTATCCTGATACAGAAATGTCCGGTCTGATAGTCATAATGGTACAATATGCTGTCATGCTCCTTGTCATCCTCTATCCTGTATTTGCAATTGAATTTCTTCAATGCCATCTTGACCAGCATGGTATTGAAGGCGGTATCATAGTCATGAAGCGGCCGGCCTGAATCGATGTGACGTCTCAACGCAGGAATGATGACGAAAGCAACAATAAATACTATCGTCCATATAATTACTATGATGGCCATCTCTTCTTTCATAGATACCTGTTTAAAATCCTTTAATCTATACGACCAGCCTCATCACCGTCAAACTATTATATTGCTCCCCAGCATCTTTGCCATCTGATTGCGGATCGTCTGCATGTTCTGGTAATCCTGGATCAAATGTTTCATCCGCTCCTCATCACCACTGCACGTAATGATCTCCTGCTTCAAATTTTCCAGATGATGCTCGACATAGTCCAGTCTGAAATTGAGCGTCAATGTGAGGACATCGTGTGCGAGTTTTACCGGATCATCCTTGATTTTCAAACTCTCGGAAAGATGAAAACGATCCGTGCACATCTGTGCTGCCAGTTGGCTAATCTTCGGATCAGGGTGATTGATAAAATAATTCTCACTTATGAAATTATTGTCCTTCAAATGCGACACACACTCATGGAGAATCTGGTTGTAGAGATCAGCGGAGAAAGTCAGTTGGTCTGAACCGAAATCAGCATCTATATATCCGGCCACCGACAGTACGACATCATTTCCGTCATGGTCCTTGACGGTAATCTTATCACTTCCATGACGGATGATCAACTGCACCAGTAACTGCTCGACCTCTTTTTTCTGGACTTCCGTCGCCGGTTCCGCAATCTGAGGCTGTTGTCCTTGTACGGTAGTATGCTGGTCAAGTCCGGCAGCTCGTCTTTCGGCCTTTTCACGCTCACTCTTGCCATTGCGGATAAACTGGTTCATCTGTCTGATCAGCGTCGCTTCATTCAGTCCTAGTCTGGCAGAGCAGAGATGGATATAAGTAGCCCTGACGATCTGGTCAGTAATGACAGACACGCTCTCCACGATTGAGTTGATCGCTTCCGACCGTTTTATAGGGTCAGTGACCCCATTGAGCAAGACACGGATCTTGAACTCAATGAAATCTTCCTGATGATCCTGCACATACTGTTTAAAGTCAGATGAGGTATGGCTCCTCGCAAAACTGTCAGGATCATTCCCGTCAGGGAGAAGCAGCACCTTGATGTTCATTCCCTCCTTCAGCAGCATGTCCGTCCCCCGAAGAGCAGCATGAATACCGGCAGCATCACCGTCATAGAGCAAGACGATATTATTCGTAAAGCGATGAAGGAGACGTATCTGATAGATACTCAGCGCCGTACCTGAATTGGCAACGACATTCTCTATTCCACTTTGATGCATGCTGATGACATCCGTATAACCTTCGACCATATAGACACAGTTCTCTTTCGCTATTGCCTTCTTGGCCTGGAAGATGCCATAGAGTTCTCTCTCCTTATGATAGATCTCACTGTCCGGAGAATTGACGTATTTCTGGTTGACACCTTTCGTCCGTTTGTCGAGGACACGCCCCCCGAAGGCGATCACCTTACCGCTGACACTGAGCCAGGGAAAGATGGCACGGCCTGCAAACCGGTCGACCAAGCTACCGTCATTCCTTTCATAGCATAAACCGGTTTTCTTGAGAAACTCCGACTTATAGCCCTCTCGGATTGCCTCTGAGGACATTGCATTCTGCATGGGGAGGGCAAAGCCCAACTGGAAAGTCTGAATCATGTCATCCCTGAAGCCGCGGTCACGGAAATAAGCCAAGCCTATAGCCTTACCCTCTTCGTTCTGATGCAAGATGCTCTGAAAATATTTGGAAGCCCATTCGTTGACGATCAACATCGATTCACGCTCACTCTCGGCTTTCTTTTCTTCAGGAGTCAACTCCTTCTCGTGGATTTCGATATTGTATTTCTTGGCCAGCCACTTCAAAGCTTCCGGATAAGTCATCTGCTCCAATTCCATCAGGAAGTTGACAGCGTTGCCGCCCTTCCCGCAGGTAAAGCAATGGCAGATTCCTCTACTGGGCGAAACAGAGAACGAAGGATGAGTGTCATTGTGAAAAGGGCAAAGGCCGACATAATTGACCCCACGCTTTTTAAGTGTCACAAATTCAGACACCACGTCCACGATGTTCGTGGCTGCCATAATCTTATCAATCGTTACTCTATCTATCATATTATTCCAACAATTCCCTTCGAATATGCTCCAAATAGTTTTCTCTCATCCCCTCCGTAAACACTTGTTGTCCAAGGCACATTTTTCCGAAACAAGAGTCACTGCTCCTACAAGAAGTTTTCTTGCATAGTCGGATATGCAAATATACGAACTTTTTTCAGATTGATAGATAAGGTATATATTTTTTCAAGGGTCAGTTGAAGCTTTTTAAGATAAAATGAGTTTAGAAGAAGTAATTATTGCACAAACGGGCCGTTTTGTGCACATTGTAAATGAAAACGTGCAAATTTCAAGTATTTATTTGCCTGACTACCAAAAAATTAGTACTTTTGCGCCGAATTTCGGAATTTATTTATTATATATAACAGTTTATGAAGTTGAAAATCGTTGTACTTGCCAAACAAGTACCTGACACAAGAAATGTGGGAAAGGACGCAATGACAGAACAAGGTACTGTCAACCGTGCAGCCCTGCCTGCCATCTTCAATCCAGAAGATTTGAATGCATTGGAGCAAGCTCTCCGCATCAAGGACCAAAATCCGGGCTCTACAGTGGGCATCCTGACCATGGGTCCTCCCCGTGCCGGCGAGATTATTCGACAGGGACTCTATCGAGGCGCCGATACAGGATGGCTGCTGACAGACCGCCTCTTTGCCGGTGCAGATACATTGGCTACATCTTACGCCTTATCCTTGGGCATTCGAAAAATAGGTGATGTCGATATCGTTATCGGAGGTCGTCAGGCTATTGATGGCGATACAGCGCAGGTGGGCCCTCAAGTAGCTCAGAAACTGGGGTTAAACCAAGTAACTTACGCTGAAGAGATATTAAAGATTGAAAATGGCAAAGCCACTATCCGCCGTCATATCGATGGGGGTGTAGAGACGGTTGAAGCTCCACTGCCTCTACTGGTAACAGTCAATGGCACTGCTGCACCATGCCGGCCTTGCAACGCCAAACTTGTCATGAAATACAAGTATGCCTCCTGCCCTATGGAGCGTAAAGGCGACGAACCTTGGTCTGAACTATACAAGAGCCGCCCTTATCTGACCTTGAACCAATGGAGCGTGGCGGACGTAGACGGTGATCCGAAGCAATGTGGCTTAAGCGGTTCTCCGACGAAAGTAAAGGCCGTCCAGAACATCGTATTCCATGCAAAGGAAAGCAAGACTTTGACGTCTTCTGATGAAGATATTGACAATCTGATGAAAGAATTGATTTCAGAGAAAATTATCGGTTAAGACTGTAGTACCAGAAATTTATGAATAACATTTTTGTATATTGCGAGGTAGAAGGCACTACTGTTGCCGAGGTATCTCAAGAGTTGCTCACCAAAGGCCGCAAACTGGCGAATCAGTTGGGAGTAGAACTCGAAGCCGTTGTTGCCGGCACAGGAATTAAAGGGAAAGTGGAAGATCAGATCCTCCCCTATGGTGTCGATCACTTATTCGTTTTTGACGCTGAAGGACTTTTCCCCTATACATCCGCTCCTCACACGGATATTCTCATAAAACTTTTCCAGGAAGAAAAACCTCAAATCGCTCTCATGGGCGCTACCGTCATCGGCCGTGACTTAGGTCCGAGGGTATCATCCTCTTTGACTTCAGGTCTTACCGCTGACTGCACACAATTGGAAATCGGCTCATACGATGACCGGAAAACCGGAAAGCACTATGACAACCTTCTTTTCCAGATGCGTCCTGCTTTCGGGGGTAACATCGTAGCCACAATCGTCAATCCTGACCACCGTCCTCAAATGGCAACAGTCAGAAGTGGCGTCATGCAGAAAGCTCTGTATGATGGCAAAGCAAAAGGTGAGGTTTCTTATCCTGACGTTGCCAAATACGTACCTGAGACGGAATTTGTAGTAAAGGTCATTGACCGTGAAGTGAAAGCCGCCAACTGTAACCTGAAGAGCGCTCCGATCATTGTATCAGGCGGCTATGGCATGGGCAGCAAAGAAGGCTTCAATATGCTTTACCAACTTGCAGAAGAACTCCACGCAGAAGTGGGTGCTTCTCGTGCTGCAGTCGACTCAGGATGGGTAGACCCTTCTCGCCAAATCGGCCAGACGGGCGTCACCGTTCATCCGAAAGTTTATATCGCCTGCGGTATTTCAGGTCAGATCCAGCATGTCGTGGGAATGCAGGATGCAGGGATCATCATCTCAGTCAACTCTGACCCGAATGCGCCCATCAATAAAATTGCTGACTACGTCATCGTCGGTACAGTCGAAGATGTCGTACCGAAGCTCATCAAGCATTACAAACAGAATACCAAGTAAACTATGGCAAACTTTTATAGTGATCATCCAGAGATCCAGTTTCAACTGGAAAATCCTCTGATGAAACGTATCGTTGAGCTCAAAGAGCGCAACTTCGTTGAAAAAGATAAATATGCTGATGCTCCCGTCAACTACGAGGATGCTATTGAAAACTACAAGCGCATACTTGAGATCATGGGGGATATCTCCGCAAATATCATCCAGCCTAATTCCGAATCAGTGGACCTTGAAGGACCTCATCTTGAAAACGGGCGGATGAAATATGCCAGTAAGACCTACGAGAATCTTGATGCTACCCGCAAAGCCGGTCTTTGGGGTGTCACCATGCCTCGCCAATACGGTGGTCTCAATTTCCCATTGACGATTTTCTCCATGATGTCTGAAGTGGTCGGTGCAGCAGATGCAGGTTTTCAGAATGTCTGGAGCCTCCAGAGTTGTATCGATACGCTGTATGAATTCGCCTCTGACGAGCAACGGACGAAATACATTCCCCGTGTCTGCAATGGTGAGACCATGAGTATGGACCTTACCGAACCTGATGCAGGTTCTGATCTGCAGCGGGTCATGCTGAAGGCTACCTTTGATGAAAAGGAGAATTGCTGGCGCCTGAATGGTGTCAAGCGCTTCATCACCAACGGTGATTCTGACATTCATCTCGTCCTGGCCCGTTCTGAAGCCGGCACACATGACGGACGTGGATTGTCCATGTTCATCTATGACAAGCATAACGGTGGCGTCACGGTCAGACACATTGAGAACAAACTCGGTATTCATGGCTCTCCAACTTGCGAGTTGGTATTCAAGAATGCCAAGGCTGAACTCTGTGGCAGTACCAGACTTGGACTGATCAAATATGTTATGGCCTTGATGAACGGCGCCCGTCTGGGTATCGGTGCTCAGAGTGTAGGCCTGCAACAGGAAGCTTACAACTTGGGACTCGCTTACGCCAAGGAACGGGAACAATTTGGAAAGGCTATCATCCACTTCCCGGCTGTCTATGACATGCTTTCACGCATGAAAGCCAAATTGGATGGAGGTCGGTCTCTACTCTATCAGACGGCCCGCTATGTAGACATCTACAAGACTCTTGAGGATATCTCAAGAAGTCGGAAACTGACACCGGAAGAGCGTCAGGAGATGAAGAAGTACAGTCGTCTGGCAGATGCGATCACTCCCCTTTGCAAAGGGATGAATTCAGAATATGCCAACCAGGCTGCCTATGATGCCATCTCCATTCATGGTGGTTCCGGATTTATCATGGAATATGAGGCTCAAAGGCTTTATAGGGATTCCCGCATCTTCTCTATTTATGAAGGTACAACCCAGTTGCAAGTTGTCGCTGCCATCCGTTATGTGACCAACGGCACTTACCTCAAGATGATTGAGGAAATGCTACAGCATGAAGTAGCAGAAGACTTGAAACCACTTCAGGAACGCGTTAAAGAAATGACTGCTATCTACAAGCAAGCTGTCGAATACGTCAAAGATGCCGACAACCAAGAGATGCATGATTTCCTGGCTTATCGCCTTTGTGACATGACAGGCAACATTCTGGTATCGTTGTTATTGCTTGATGACGCAACACGAAACGAGGACTTGTTCGCACGCAGTGCAAAAGTATTTATATTCGCTGCCAACGAAAAAGTAGTGGGACACGCTGATTACATTCAGAATTTTATAGCTGAAGATTTGAAAGACTTCCGTGTAGAAACAGAAGATTCGGAAGAACTGAAAAAATAAAAAAGTTTAAGTCCTAAGAGGCGGCCGAGAAATCGACCGCCTTTTTTATTATGCCATACCATAAGGCGAAAAGGACCGATATTTGTCGTTCCTCTTGGAGCACGTCTTCGCGCCTGAAGATGCACGTCCATTCATTATATTAACACTTATCCATGCATTTCGTTGACACATGACTATACATTCTGTTCATCGCTCCATGATGAGCTGAAGATGAGTTTTTTGAAGTCCTGTTCACGTGCTTCTTGATGTCCTGTTGATAAGTTTTTTAAGGTCCTGAAGAAGCGCTTTATGAGGGTCTGTTCATACGTATCCTGACATTGTCCGGATACGCTTTATGAGGTCCTAATAAAAGCTTCTTTACACCCTGTTCAACCGCTTCAACAGATTGCCACAATTGTTTTGTCCACCAAAAGTCCAAATAGGGAACGAGGAGGGAACGGTAGGGAATGGAGAGGGAACGGAGAGGGAACGGCAGGGAACGGATTTGAATCAGGTTTATTCTTGATATACCTCTATAACAGAACGACTGCAAAGGAACAGACTTACTATTCTAAGATGAAATAATTTACGGAAATCAACTGCAAGACAATAATTTTCTGTAATTTTGCCCACGGTAAACTCGACTGCAGATTTTATTGAATATCCGTTTATGATCTATCATATACGAAAGTTTACCACCTATTAAATGATCAAACTTTTGTCGAACATTAAAATAAATAGAATGCCAAAAGTAATCGTTACAGGAGCTAATAAAGGAATAGGATTTGCCATCAGCAAAGAATTAGGTCTAAATGGATGGCACGTACTTGTAGGAGCACGCAACAAGGAAAGAGGAGAAAAGGCCGTCAGTACCTTAAAGTCACTCGGGGTCAAGGAAGCAGAATGGGTCAATATCAATCTCTCTGACCTGAAAAGTCTTCAAGCCTCCATTGAGTTGATTGCCACTCATCATCCAGATCTTAAAATGCTGGTCAACAACGCCGGGATACCCGGAGACATGGCATGCCCGAGTTATGAGTCAGACCTGAAGGACATCATAGAAACGGTGAATGTCAATTATATTGGCACCTATGCCTTGACCAAAGGTCTCGTTCCCGTTATCGCGAAGAACAAGGGCCGTATCGTCAACATCACAGTACCTACTACCGTCAATCCTTACTGGAATCCCTTGGCTTACAAGGCAAGTAAGGCAGCACAGAACGTCATGACAGAGACGATGGGATTCGATTTCGATAAAAATAAGATCCCCGTCGAAATATTCTGCGTTCATCCGGGACCGACAACGACAGACTTGAATGGAAACATGACGGGAGAAGGTTTCCATCAACCGGATGTCGTCGCGAAGAAATTTATGGAGATCCTCAAAGACGGAAAGCGCCATCAAGGAGAATTCATAGAGATATTCCCCATCGTCTCTGCTTGATGAGACCTTCCGGTTGTCAAAATTTCATGCAGGTTTTAAAGGGAAACCTGCATGAAAACTGTTACTGTTCGGGATACTGCTGATAGATCGTCAGTCCATATTCACCGGCAATGGAATAGACATATTCCAGAATATCAGAAAGGTGTTCCTCATAAAGTTTCCATTCCTTCATTTTCAGGAAGAAATAGAACTCGACAGGCACACCACACTGAGTCGCCTCAAGTTCACGTACCATCACCATCATCTCACTGTTCACATCATCCCGATTGTTCAGATAAGTTTCCATCTCACGGCGGAAGCGTCCCATATTGGTTTCCTTTTTATTCTGATCGAGAAACTTCACACTCCTGAAGTCAAAATAGACCACCCGTTGCACACGGCGTCCGGGACTTTGCTGCATCCCGATCCAGTTCTGGAAACTCCCGTTGATGAGAGATTGGGGGGAAACCGTCACTATCGTATTATCAAAGTTTTGGACTTTGACCGTCGACAGAGACATCTCTTTGACAATACCGTTGACAATCGTATTAGGAACGGTGATCCAATCCCCCACGTGCAGCATATCATTACTGGTCAGGCGGATTCCCGAGACCAGACCTTCTATGGTATCTTTAAAGACCAACATCAGTACGGCTGAAGTGGCGCCCAGTCCTGCAAGCAGTGCCATCGGACTCTTGTTGAGGAGTATGGCTATCGTCACGACAAAAGCGATGAAGACCATGAATATTTTCAGTACGCCACAGAATGATTTCAGATATTGCCTTGTCGAAGACCGGCGATTGACGATGTCGAGCCGATTAAAGGAATCGATGAAGACCACAGCCGTCCGTGTCGTCATGATGACGATATAGATAGCCGTCAGACGTGTCAGGATGACCCGTACGGAAGGAAATTGATAGAATACGAGTGGCAGGAACTTCCACACGATGATGGCAGGTACAATCTTGCAGGCACTGATCAGCACATCTTCGTTGAATAGGACCTTATCCCATTTAACGGCCGTTTTATTCGTAAGTTTCTGAATCAGAGGGACGAGTTTCCGGCAAATCGTATAGAACAGCCATGCCAGGATCACCGTGACAAGAACGAGGAGCAAATGGCGCAAGATCGGAACTGCAGGTCCATGAATACCAGTCAGGGAAATCATCTGCTCGACGAAGATCCTGACTTTTTCCAACCAGATGTGGGAATCCACCAACTTATGTACTTGTATTTCCATAGTATATAAAAATAAAGTTATTTGATTTCTATTTCTGTTTTATTGTGGAGAGCAGAGTGCCATGCATACACGGTCTTGAAAGGCTCTGGCATTGACCGCATGCATCACACCCTGATTCAGTATTGAGAAACAGAGGATATGGCCATTGGGAGCCGTACAGTAACCGGATAAGGAAACCACACCTGTCAACGTCCCCGTCTTGGCATGCACATTGTCTCTCGTGAAAGCATTATGCATCCGTTTCTCCAGAGTACCGTCAACTCCCATGATAGGAAGAGCTGCATTCAAATGCATATAGATATTGTCATTTTGATAAGCATATTTCAGAAGATTGACGATCAGTTCGGGTGAGACATAGTTATAGAGTGAAAGTCCACTCCCGTCTGCCAGTCTGTAGCGTGAAGAATCCAAGCCCAACTTGTCAATCAGTTTCCGTTCAACGGATCTCGCACTCTTTGCAGAGGCAGGACGATTGCCGGTAGAAGCCGCTATCTGATAGTACATGGACTCGGCATAGAGATTATCGCTCTCTTTAAGCATCCTGACCAGGATCTGGTCAAGGCTGTGGTAACGGGTAGAAATCGTGAAAGCGTCATCAGGACAACGGCGAGTTCCCGTTGCAAAAGGCGAGAACACGACTCCCGCTTCCTTCAGTTTGGAGATAAACCGGTCCATGAACCGGTCTTTTCTGGAAATCAATAGTGGGGAAAGGACGGGATTGTCATCATCCCAGCACCAGCCCTCGCCATAGGGATCATCGTCTTTCATAGACTTGTCGGCATAGATGGACCCATGGATCGAGTCTACCCCCATCTGCTTCAAATCAGAAATAAAGGCCGACAGATCATCCGAATTAAAGCGCGGGTCCATGCCCCCTACCAGATAGACGTCTCCTGTGAGCGTATGATCTTCTATTTTCCCCGTGTACTTCATCTGAGTCTTGAATTGATAAGAACCCCCGAGTTTGTCGATAGCCGTGATAGCTGTCAGGAGTTTCATGCAAGAGCCGGGGCGCATCAACTGCCGCTCATTTTTCTTAAATATGCAAGAGTCTGCGTTCAGGTCCCAGACCATCATCCCCACCTGAGAAGTCTGGAACATACTATTCTCCAAGAGTTTGCCTATCTTATCCTGGACGGATTCAGGCCAAGGCAGATTCGAGACCGTATCGGCATCTATGGAATCAGCCCAAACAGAATCCTCCTGCAGTTCTTCGTTGTCTTCTATATTTTCATCCGCAACCTGAGCTTTTGTCGGTATGAGCATCACGACCATCGCCAGCAAAAGTAAGAATCTCAAATTTTTCATCATCCTCAGTTATTCAATTTATCGAATTTTATTTCATACCTATTGATTTCTACCAATTCTCATATCTCTACAGACTGGTGAGCCCGCCGCTTTTTCAATTCAAAGAGGAAGTTTTCTTCTTTCACAGGCATCACTGCCTCCATCCTTTTCTCATTTCCATATACAAGCAGGAGATAATGGTTCAGTCCAAAGGCCGTCTTCATACGGGTCACCTCACAAACTTTATCAAGGGGAATGGACTTGTTGATGGAAAAGCGTCCCTTGTTGATGACCAGGGTCTCCTGTTCCTTTCCGGGAATACCGGGACTAGTCTTATGAAATGTATAAGTCGTATGGATAACACGTTCTATCATGCACAAAACGAGTATCATCAAGAGCGTACCTACCAACGCATGCCTTTCCCAGAAGAAATAAAACATGAGAATTGTAAACAGAGCAATGCCACAGACAGCTCCTACCGTAAAACGATGATGAAATGTCCTATCCATTATCTTTTTCTTTTCTATCTTGTCGTACGAGTGGGATTGACGATAAGACTGAGCGATTCTTTAATTACTTTGCAAAAGTACAAAAAAATATCTATCAAAGACTCATTTCATCTCGAATTGTTCACTACAACCCACAAAAAGTCAGCCGACGAGCTATACCGGTTGACGAAGATATCGTTCATCGTTAAGGTTATCTCAGGAATCGGATTAAGGCATTTCTGTTTCCTCAGGAAATCGTTCTGATTCCACTCTCCCGCCTCATTGCGTACCTGCGCAATAACGACGGCAGAGAGAAAGGCTGAAAATATGGAGGGGGGGCCTTCAATACGCCTTATCGTAAATTTGAAGACCACTCACTTGATCTGCTTAAGGGCCATTTTGACGACCTGCTCAACAGGTAATTCAGGATGTTCAGACATAATCGCCCTGACCACCTTGTCAGAGGGTGCAGGAGAGAAACCCAGCATCGTCAAGGCACTCACGGCCTCATCCTTGATGCTCATGTTAATGGAACTCGTACCGGATTTGCCAGCAGGTACCTCATCGGTAATGCCCAAACTCACGATCTTGTCTTTCAGATCCACGATGATACGCTGAGCCGTCTTCAATCCGATACCTTTGACACTTTTCAGCATCTTGTCATTTCCCGTAGCGATGATATTGCAAAGTTCTCCGGGGGTCGTCGAAGACAGGATCATCCGGGCAGTGTTTGCCCCTACCCCAGACACGGTGATCAGCAAGCGGTATAGATCCCGCTCCTGATGCGTATAGAACCCGAAAAGGGTATAGGAGTCATCGCGTCCGCCTGTCACCAATGACTCATGGACGAAAAGACGGACTTCCTTCCCTTTCTTATCCTGGATCGCCGTAAACGTATTGATGGAGATATTCAGCGCAAAACCTATTCCCCCTGCTTCTACTACTGCCTCAGCAGGAGTAAGGTCGGCAAGTGTCCCTTTAACATATTCAATCATAATCTCATTTAGATAATCTAACTTATACTTCTTACGTAACGAATCACATTCTTGAATATTGTATTTCCACTCCGAAAAATGCAGGATTACATGAGTTGGCTACATCTGGAAAAATTTTAGGATAAATTTGTTTTTCTGTATAAGTTAGTGTATCTTTGCAAAGATATATTCGTTCTGAAAAAATGCAGAATCACCATACATACGGACTCTTAGACAACATTAATTACCCTGAAGACCTGCGCAAACTCAGCATAGACCAATTGCCGGAAGTATGCAAGGAACTGAGAGAGGACATCTTAGATGAAGTCTCCATCAATCCGGGACATCTTGCCTCTTCGCTTGGTACAGTAGAAATCACTGTGGCCTTGCATTATGTATTCAACACCCCTGACGACAGGATCGTCTGGGATGTGGGTCATCAGGCTTATGGGCATAAGATACTAACCGGTCGCAGAAAATTATTCTATACGAACCGGCAGTTGCATGGCATAAGGCCTTTCCCGTCTCCTTTGGAAAGCCCTTATGACACTTTTACTTGCGGTCATGCTTCCAATTCCATTTCGGCAGCACTGGGAATGGCTGTCGCAGCCAAGAAAACTGGTCATGAAGACCGCCATATCATAGCTGTCATCGGTGACGGAGCGATGAGTGGGGGACTCGTTTTCGAAGGTCTGAACAACGTGGGATCCACCCCTAATGACCTGCTCATCGTCTTGAATGATAATGACATGAGCATAGACCATGCAGTGGGTGGAATGGAAAAATACCTTCTGAGACTGGATACCTCTGAAACCTATAACCGACTTCGTTTCAAGGCGAGCCAATGGCTGTATTCAAAAGGCTATCTGAATGAAAACCGACGCAAGGGAATCATCAGACTGAACAATGCCATCAAATCGGCTATCAGTCGCCAGCAGAACATCTTCGAAGGAATGAACATCAGGTATTTCGGTCCTTATGACGGCCATAACGTCAAGGAGCTCGTCCACACCTTCCAACAGTTGAAGGACATGAAAGGACCGAAGTTGCTGCATCTGCATACAATCAAAGGGAAGGGCTACAAACCTGCGGAGAAATCTGCTACGATCTGGCACGCTCCCGGAAAATTTGATGTCAAGACAGGCTACAGAATTATTCAGGATAAACCGAACCAGCCTCCAAAATTTCAGGAAGTATTCGGCAAGACACTCCTCGAGTTGGCAACCAAGAACCCGAGGATCGTCGGTGTGACGCCTGCCATGGCTCCCGGATGCTCAATGGATATCATGCAGAAAATCATGCCCGACAGAGTATTCGATGTCGGCATCGCCGAAGGGCACGCCGTGACGTTCTCTGGAGGTATGGCAAAAGACGGATTACAACCTTTCTGCAATATATACAGCGCTTTCGCCCAAAGGGCATACGATAACATTATCCACGACATGGCCATACTGAACCTGCCCGTCGTACTCTGTTTGGACAGAGCCGGAATCGTAGGTCCTGACGGTCCTACCCACCATGGTGTTTTCGACATGGCGGCATTGCGGCCGATTCCTCATCTGACGATAGCCTCTCCTATGAATGAACACGAATTGAGAAAACTCATGTTTACGGCACAACTTAAGGACAAAGGCACCTTCGTCATCCGCTATCCGCGCGGAAGGGGTGTTCTCACGAATTGGCAGTGCCCATTGGAAGAGATTCCAGTAGGCACGGGGCGCAAACTCAGGGACGGTAGCGATATGGCAGTCCTCAGCATCGGCCCCATCGGCAATGATGTGGAAAAAGCCATTGAGGAACTGGAACAAGGCAAAGAGACGTCCATTGCGTCACCGGTCAAGGGAAAGGTTGCCCATTATGACATGCGCTTCCTCAAACCTCTCGACTCTCGTCTGCTGAAAGAGATTGCCTTGAAATTCAAAAAGATCATCACTATCGAAGACGGAATAAAGGCAGGCGGATTCGGGAGCGCTATACTGGAATGGATGAACGACCACAACTTCCATCCAGAGATTCTCAGAATGGGGATCCCTGACGAATTCGTGGAGCATGGGACGATCGAGCAACTGTACCAGATCGTGGGGATCGATATTGAAAGCATCAAAAAGAACATACTGTCTCTCCTATAAGAATATTCCGGAACTTTCACCTGGCGACATCATTTAGAAAACCATGAGAATAATCATAGCCGGTGCTTATGCCATAGGAACTTACCTGGCGAAATTACTGTCGCGCAACAACGAGGATATAACGCTTATTGACGAAGACGCTGAACGCCTGACCGAGATTGGCGAAGATTATGACCTGCTCACCCTCGAAGCTAATCCCGGAAGCATAAAAACGCTAAAAGAGGCCGGCGCACCTGACGCAGATCTCTATATCGCCGTCACGAAAGATGAAGCGCTCAACCTGAACAGTTGTATCCTGGCTAAAGCGCTTGGAGCAAAAAAGACGGTCGGAAAGGTAGACAATCCGGAATACATCGATAAAGACTCACAGAATTTTTTCCGAAAACTGGGTATTGACTCTCTCATTTTCCCTGAAAGACTGGCAGCTCAAGACATCAACGACAGTTTGAAGATGAGTTGGGTGCGACAGCGCTGGGATATTCACGAGGGAGCACTGGTCATGCTTGGAATCAAACTCCGGGAATCTTGCCAGATCCTCCACCAACCACTAAAAGACATCAGTGGTCCCGACGACCCTTACCATATCGTAGCCGTCAGGCGAAAAGATCAGACGATTATCCCTGGAGGCAATGACAAACTGGAGGATTATGACCTCGCATACTTCATGACGACTGAAAACTATATCCCCTATATCCGGAAGATTGTCGGAAAGGAGAGCTACGAAGATGTCAGGAATGTCATGTTCATGGGTGGTGGAGAGACGGCTCTGAGTGCCCTCAACACCCTGCCGGAAGACATGAAGGCAAAAGTTATCGAAAGCGATGAAGAACGCTGTGAAAAGTTAAATGAAGTTCTGAACAAAAAGACATTGGTCATCCACGGTGACGGCCGAGATATCTCCTTGCTGCAAGAAGAGGGAATAGACAACACACAAGCTTTTGTCGCTCTCACGCCGAATACGGAAACCAATATCTTGGCTTGTTTGACCGCCAAAAGACTGGGGGTGAGGAAAACTGTGGCAATGGTTGAAAATATCGATTATATCGGTATGGCGGAGAACCTGGACATCGGTACTCTCATCAATAAGCAGATCATTGCCGCCTGCCATATCTATCAGATGCTGCTGGATGCAGACGTGATGGATGTCAGGTTTCTGATGAATGCCAATGCCGATGTCGCTGAGTTTATCCCCAAAAAGAACTCTAAGATCACCCGGAAACGCGTCAAGGACGTCGAACTTCCAAAAGGCGTCACTATAGGTGGCCTGATAAGGGGACAGGAAGGGATGCTCGTATCTGGAAACACACAAATCGAACCCGGCGACTCTGTAATCGTGTTCTGCTATCATATCAACCTAAAGAAGATTGAGAAATTTTTCAATTAAAACACCACTGTTCAACTCAAATACCACTGTAAGAACTGTTATTAGACTCCAAAAGGCACAATGCTGCATTTCAAACTCATCAATAAAATCATCGGTCAGTTGCTCCTTATAGAGGCTTCTCTATTGTGCTGGTGCCTGGGAGTAAGCCTCTTCTACCATGAAGATGATGTCTTTGCCTTTCTTAGCTCAATCATTATCACCTTGGCAGTCGCCTTCGCCTTAATCGCGACAGGTCGCCACTCCAAGAATACCCTATCCCGAAGAGATGCCTATCTTGTCGTCACTTTGACGTGGATCATTTTCAGTCTCTTCGGCACACTCCCCTTTATGATCAGCAGATACGTGCCCGATTTCACAGACGCTTATTTTGAGACCATGTCCGGGTTTACCACGACAGGAGCTACGATCATCGATGACGTGGAGTCACTGCCCCACGGTTTGTTGTTCTGGCGTTCCCTGACACAGTTTATCGGAGGACTCGGCATTGTGTTCTTTATGGTGGCCTTGCTGCCTTCTTTAGGTGGAGGATCCATCAGGATCTTCGCTGCCGAAGCGACGGGACCCATCAAGACCAAACTCCACCCTCGCCTTTCTACAAGTACGAAATGGATATGGATGGTCTATCTGATTCTCACTATAGGATGTACCGCCAGCTACTATGTCGGAGGAATGAACCTGTTTGATGCGATCAACTTCTCCATGTCTACTACGGCTACAGGTGGATTCGGAACGAGGAACGGCAGTTTCGCGTTCTTCCACTCCAAATTTTTGGAATACGCTTGCACGGTATTTACATTTCTGTCAGGAGTCAATTTTGCCCTCCTTTATGCGTCGGTTTTCAAGGGAAAACTGAAGAAACTGTTCCATAGTTCGGAATTCAAATTTTACCTCTTTGCAGTACTTGCCTTCTCTCTGTTCATTACCATAAAACTCGTTACCAACAATCATTATGATCTGGAACATGCATTCCGGAAAGCGGTTTTCCAAGTAGTCACGTTCATGACGACAACGGGATTCTATAGTGAAAATGCGGCAACATGGCCTCATGTCACATGGGTCATTCTGGCTATAGGCATGTTCTTCGGAGCTTGCTCAGGGAGTACGAGCGGTGGACTGAAATGCATTCGAGGTGTCATGATCTTGAAAATCATCAAGAATGAATTCATCCAGATCCTGCACCCTAATGCTGTCCTGCCCATCAGGGTGGATGGGGTAAATGTCTCCAGACAGAAGCAGGTGACACTCCTGGCTTTTCTCTCCACCTACCTCATTCTCTGTCTTCTAATGTCTTCCACGCTCATCGCCATGGGGATAGACAACACAAATGCCATTACCATTACTTTGAGTAGCCTCGGAAATGTCGGACCGACTCTTGGTATAGAAATCGGACCGACCATGTCCTGGAGCATGCTGCCTATTGCCGCAAAATGGCTCTGCTCTTTCATGATGCTTATCGGCCGTCTGGAGGTTTTCACCGTATTGATCATCTTCACGCCTGCTTTCTGGAAAAACAACTGATTGCCATCCATATCAAAGGCAGAGAGAACGGGAAGGGCACAGATAGGTTTGAAAGCAGACAAAAGTATTCTCACGGTATCCCTGCGTTGAACTGTACCTCCACTGCATGGTCCTTTATCTGACCTTTAACAAGTCAGAAAACCCTCATTCGTGTTTTCCAATATCATCATTTTTATAGGATAAACCATCAAATCAATCCTATTTTTTGGAGAAATCAAAACTTTTCCTTACATTTGTTGGACAAACTCAATGACTATGAAACCAATTAAATTTGAACCATTACTGAAATCCACCCTTTGGGGAGGAGACAAGATCATCCCGTTTAAGCATCTGAACATTCACCAAGAAAATGTAGGTGAGAGTTGGGAGATATCAGGTGTACCGGGAAATCTGAGCATTGTATCCGAAGGACCTTATAAAGGGAAGACCCTCCAAGATGTCGTATCCGAACTGAAAGACTCACTTGTCGGTGTCGAAAACTATAAGCGTTTTGGTGAAGAATTCCCATTGCTCATCAAATTCATTGATGCCCGCCAACAACTCTCCATCCAAGTCCATCCCAATGACGAGATTGCTCACAAACTCGGTAAAGAAAGAGGTAAAACTGAAATGTGGTATGTCATGGCCTCCGACAAAGATGCCAGTTTAATGTGTGGTTTGAAGGAAAAGATCACACCGGACCAGTACAAAGAGATGGTCGCCAATGATACGATCACTGATGCCTTGGCCCATTACCCTGTCAAGGAAGGCGACTGCTTCTTCATTCCTGCAGGCCGTATACACAGTATTGGCAAAGGTTGTTTCCTGGCTGAAATCCAGCAGACGAGCGATGTCACTTACCGCATCTATGACTTTAAACGGAAAGACAAGAACGGCAATTACCGCCAACTGCACACGAAGGAAGCTGCTATGAGCATTGATTATCATGTCAAGAGCAATTACCGCCAGCAATATGTGCCCCAGAAGAATCAGGGTGTCAGTTTGGTCAAATGCCCTTATTTCAATACGTCCGTGTACGACCTGAACGAGCCGATGACAATCGACTACAGTGAACTTGACAGTTTCGTCATTTTGATCGGCACGAAAGGACAAGCAAAAATGAGTGATAATGAAGGTAATGAATTTGAACTCCAAGCCGGAGAATCAATTCTCATTCCTGCGACTACAAAAGAAATACATGTAGACGGGAACATCAAATTCCTGGAATCCTACGTCTGATCTTCATACCGGACATGACAATACGTGGATAAATCAACTTTGACCTATCCACGTATTTTTGGTTCCTACTGAAATTCTATCGTCTCTAGTTCTGTAGTCCGAATCCCTTCTGTATATCCTGCAAGACCAATTGCAGTTCTATTTCAATAAGGGTCATCTTCTTTGACATACCAGTTTCCTACACCGGTTCCCTTGCCTTTGGTCAGATAATAATTATCATCATCCCCTGATTTCCAGTGCCTTAATTTTTTCACACCCCCATTCTCTCCTTTCATTATCAAGGAATCTCCTTTCATATAAAAAGAACCTTTAATGATCACATCGGTAATACTGGAGTCTTTATTGATCCGATAGGTATAATCTTCGAATGTATGGTTTTTATGTAAGACAATACAGATGTCTGCCTCATGAGGGATGAACCACAAGCCATAAATACTTTTTGTATCACCGAGTTCTGTAGAGTCCATCTCCTTCAATAACGAAGCGTAACGGAGACTGTCGTCCAATCTGTCCAATTCTGGCGAATAGGAATTGGCCTCCTGATGGTTATAAAATCTCCCGCCTCTGCATGAGGCTGCCAGTGCAATAAATACACCGATCATAAGTTTTTTCATCTGATGCTTATTTCATAAAATCCGATTCAACCCAAATGCCTGTTCTCAAAAGTTACAGGCATTTAGGCTAATGAGAATAAATAATGTGAAGTTTTTATCCTCTCTCTTATACACGTATTGAGACGTGGAAACTCCCAGAACTTCAACGGTCATTTCCACAATAATGCCAACCCTCCAGAAAGAAAAGGGAAAAGGCTACACTAATCTGTGTCATAGAAGGAAAAAAGGTTGTCCATCAGTGACACGGATAATGAAACAGCCCCATTTTCTGTATGCCAATCTCTTTCAAAACAGATCAGTTGACTTTATTCTCATTTTCTCTGACTCCTTTTGGACATTCTTTCATATCCTCCTCTCTACTGAGAAAGACATCGATATCTTTCAGTAATTTCTGGAAAGGTTCAGAATACTGATAGACCATATTCTTCTTCATCATCTGCGTTACATCTTCGACGCTGTGCTTGTAGTTCGACATCTCCGTCGCTTCCTGAATAGCATGGATCGATTGCTCACGGATCTCATTCTCCCGCTCATCCTCGAGTTTTTCAGACACTTTCTCGACCATCGGATAAACGATCTTGTCAAACAGATGATGCCCTTGGATAAACAGATAAGTATTGTCAGATCTCACGCCAAGTCGGTTCAAATCTTTGATCAGCGCTTCCTTTTGATCACGAAACTGAGGGTAGTTCTTCTCCAGATAATTCAATTTCCGGATGATCTTCCGACGCATATAAGCTATCATATCTTCAGGATGGCTCATCTTCACATAGCCGGGTTCGATGATCCGGTTGAAGTCAGTGATCGTAAAATCTTTATAATAAGGTCCTCTGTAGAACCAGATATTCCAGACAAACAACGGCCATATAGCCTGGGAGAAATCATAGAGGTACTTTTCAAAATCGAAAATATTATGGTCATTCAGTGTCACCATGACACAGGTGTCATGCAACCCGGGAGCATAGCACTGATAATTCTCAATGGCATAAACATAGGTATGGAAGATATACGGATTCTCATTGATCAACTTGGATGTTTCTGTTGCACCCTGCATCAGATAATCATAATCAGCATCCACGCAGGCGATCATATCCCGCCCCACTCCTGTAAGCATATTGGCAACGGCAGCCTTCTTTCCCCGCTCCAGATAATCACCGCGGACAGGAAGCATAATCTCGAAATAACGTGTACTGTTCTCAAATCGCCCCAACACCTGACGCCAGAAAAGCACATCATCATAACTCTCGACATAGGCGACGATCTTTCTGCGGGAATACCTTGAGGTAAGTCGGTTGGCAGCCTCAAAATATTGAGAATTAATATGGTCTTTTAAACTCGAAGACATAAGCGACAAATTTAATGACCGGTCTTTTTATCAGAAGGGTGAGCCCCTACCGTGATATCAGTGACCTCCGTGACATCATTCATCCAACCGTTCATGATGACTGCCGGACTATGCGTCGTCATGATCAACTGGACATTAGGATTCAATTTCAAGACCAGGTCTATCAACTGTTTTTGCCATTCGAAATGCAGACTCACTTCCGGTTCATCCATAAAGAGGACATAAGGCAACTGGTCTTCCACCAGAACGGTCAACAATATGCAAAGCATTTGCTTTTCCCCACTTGACAACATATAAGGCACAAGAGTCTCGCCCAGTTGAGAGAAACGTATCTCATTTTCAGAACGGATGATTTTCTTGCCTGTAGAAGCAAAAAGGTTGTCAATGATGTCCTGGAACAACTTTTTCGGCTCTGCCAATTTCTCGGCCTGTTCAGCCGAGTCAGCCTTGCCGCTCTGCAGAGCCTGAATGATACGATTACCGATGTTCACTTGATAATCCAGATATTTTCTCTGCAGATTATAGAGTTGCAGATCCAATTCCGTTCCCAGAGGAATATCCAATTGGGAGACCAATTCAGAATTGACCAGAGGGCGGTCAAAAGAGCGGATGACATCATAGCGTATCCATTTTGCATCTTCAGGATGAACCTTTAGGTGAACGCCTTTCAGAAGATGACTGGGAAACTCCCCACCCTGAGACAACCCTTTGACCACCTTATTAAGTATGGTGGTCTTACCTACTCCATTAATACCACTCAGGATATTGACTTTTCGGTCAAGATTCCAGATAATATGTTTGACTCCGCTCCAAAGGGAGTCAATCTCAATCCTCTCGATGTAATCTGCGTATTTCTGCATAGTCTACAAATTTTTCATCTGTTCATGCCCATCTGAGCAAGGCTTTTATGTGACAAATATAAGAAAAAGAAACTAAAATCAAAAAGAGTTCAGGATTTATTATTAACTTTGTGACTGATTTGGGCGGGCAAAGGATACATCTACCATTTTGATGGATAAATGGACCAATTGATGCCAAAGACTTCATTTAGAATGACACGAGGAAGAGGAAATGGATACCATGGAATAAGGCCCCACGACTCTGCACATAACTCGTTTGAAAACTTTACCCGTTCTAAATTCTAACAAATTGATATGAAGAGACACTTCAGTAAACCACTTCGGGCACATCTGAGCATTTTCTGTGCAGAGATATTCTGGGGATCGATGGCACCAATAGGGAAAAGTGCCATGACTCATGGTATCGACGGCATCGACCTCGTCACCTTCCGGGTCATAGGAGGTGTTCTCTTATTCTGGCTCAGTTCACTATTCGTTCCCACAGAACACGTCCCTGTGAAAGACAAACTGAAGTTTATCGGAGCAGCAGTCCTAGGATTGATCTGCAATCAGTTCTGCTACAATATCGGGTTGAGCATCACGTCTCCCAACAACGCGAGCATCATGACCACGACCATGCCGATCTTCTCTATGATCTTTTCTTTCCTGATCCTGAAAGAACCGATAACGATCAAGAAACTTTCCGGCGTGTTCATCGGTTGTATGGGTGCGCTGATATTAATCCTGACCAGTGTATCAGCAAGCAATGCCAAAGTTGGAAATATTCGCGGGGACTTACTCTGCCTGATTGCACAATGCTCCTTCGCCCTCTATCTGACGCTGTACAATCCGCTGGTCCGAAAATACTCTGTCATTACGACCAACAAATGGATGTTCCTCTGGGCGGCAATACTCATTGTTCCCTTCTCGGGATACCATGTGACCACGACGGTCAACTGGGGACATATCCCGGCATCTACCTGGTGGGAAGCAGGTTATGTCGTCTTTATCGGAACGTATGTCTGCTATCTCCTGACGATGATCGCACAACAAGTTCTCCGACCGACAGTCGTGTCTATTTACAACTACATCCAACCTATTGTTGCCGTGACCATCAGTGTGCTCACAGGAATAGGTATCTTCAAGTGGAGCCAGGGACTTGCCATCATCTTGGTATTTTCAGGAGTCTGGCTCGTCACACACTCTAAATCCAAGCGAGATACCGATATCATGAAACACGAAGTGACCCGAAAACCATGACTGAAAACCTTCAAAACCCGGTCAAAAAGACAAAATACCACAACTATGGTATACAGAATAACGCAACTGTGCTATAGTGAGAACAACTTATTTACCGTAATTTTGTATCATAGATAAAGAGATACTCTTCCATCTGAAGACAAGGGCTCTCATATCGGTATAAAACTGGAAACAACCATAAATTATAAATAAGAAAGGAATAGACTATGAGCAACAAGAAGAAACTACATTTCGAGACTCTGCAGGTCCATGTCGGACAAGAGAAAGCTGACCCGGCAACAGATTCACGTGCTGTCCCAATATATCAGACGACATCCTATGTTTTCAAGAATTCCAAGCATGCAGCTGACCGTTTTGGTCTGCGTGATCCCGGCAATATCTATGGCCGTCTGACCAATTCTACCCAAGGTGTATTTGAAGACCGTGTATCTGCGCTCGAAGGTGGTGTAGGAGGTCTGGCAGTTGCTTCAGGCGCCGCAGCCGTAACCTACGCGATCACCAATCTTGCCTTTGAAGGTGATCATGTCGTAGCCAGCAAGACCATCTATGGCGGGTCATACAACTTGTTGAAACATACTCTTTCAAGATATGGGATCTCTACTACATTCGTTGATCCCGATGATTTGGATGCTTTCGATAAAGCGATTCAGCCAAATACCAAACTTGTATACATTGAGACCTTGGGTAACCCGAATTCAAATATCTCTGACATCGAAGGTACAGCTGCAATAGCTCATCGTCACGGCATTCCTTTGATCATCGACAACACTTTCGGAACGCCTTATCTGATCAGACCTATCGAGCATGGCGCAGACATCGTCGTACACTCTGCCACCAAATTCATAGGCGGACACGGCAGTACGTTAGGAGGAGTCATCGTTGACGGCGGTACTTTCGACTGGATGAAGAGTAAGAAATTCCCAGGTTTTACCCAACCAGACCCATCCTATCATGGCCTGAAGTTCGGTGAACTCCCTGCTCCGTTCGTGACCAGGGTAAGAGCCCTGATCCTTCGTGATGAAGGTGCAACCCTCGCTCCTATCGCTGCCTGGATTTTGCTCCAAGGTTTGGAAACACTGAGTTTGCGTATAGAGCGTGAAGTCTACAATACCAAAAAGATCATTGAGTATTTGAAGAACCAGCCCCAAGTCAAGAAGATCAACCATCCTTCACTGCCCGAACATCCCAATCATGATCTGTATGAAAAGTATTTCCCAAATGGAGCAGGCAGTATCTTCACTTTCGAAATAGACGGTTCCCAGAAGAAGGCGACAGACTGGATAGACCACTTGAAGATCTTCTCTTTACTGGCAAACGTCGCAGACGTGAAATCCCTTGTCATTCATCCTGCATCAACCACCCATTCGGAATTGAGCAAGGAAGAAGCTGCTGACCAAGGGATCTACCCGAATACCATCAGACTCAGTATCGGTACAGAACATTATCTGGATCTGATCGATGACCTGGATCAGGCATTCGAAGCTGTAAAAAATGAAAACTGAACATCATCCTTATCAAAAGAGGAATGACAGACCAATAGAATAACGAGGGGGGAGATACAGTTCTCCTCCATTAATTATAATTTAAAAGAAAGAAATATGTCAAAAATAGCCAAACAAATAACCGATTTAATCGGTCACACTCCTCTAGTGGAATTAAACAAGTATTCATCCTTTCTAGGTCTGAAGAAACCTATCATCGCAAAAGTTGAATTCTTCAACCCCGGAGGAAGTGTTAAGGACCGCATTGCACTGGCAATGATAGAAGACGCCGAACGAAAAGGGCAACTGAAACCCGGCGCTACGATCATCGAGCCGACAAGTGGAAATACAGGTGTAGGCCTTGCCCTCGTATCAGCTGTCAAAGGATATAAATTGATCCTGACGATGCCTGAGACGATGAGTGTCGAGCGCAGAAATCTCGTAAAAGCTTACGGCGCACAAGTCAAACTGACGAGTGGCAAAGACGGAATGCCGGGTGCAATCAAAGCAGCAAATGAACTTCGGGATACCATCCCCGGCTCTATCATTCTGGAACAGTTTGAAAATCCTGCCAATCCTTTGATCCATTACAAGACAACGGGACAGGAGATATGGAATGACACTGACGGGAAAGTAGATATATTCGTAGCCGGCGTAGGCACGGGTGGTACCATTTCGGGCGTAGCCAAGGCTTTGAAGGAAAAGAACCCCAAGATCAAGGTCTACGCAGTAGAACCTGCTACCTCACCTGTCCTCAAAGGCGGGAAGAGCGGTCCGCACAAGATACAAGGTATCGGTGCAGGATTCATTCCTAAAACTTATGATGCTTCTCTTATCGATGAGGTCATCGACATCGACAACGATGCAGCCATCCTGGCAGGACGGCAACTGGCTCAGAAGGAAGGCCTCTTGGTTGGAATCTCTTCCGGTGCAGCCGCATTTGCAGCCGCCGAAATAGCCAAACGCCCGGGAAATGCTGACAAGACGATCGTCACGCTTCTCCCTGACACCGGTGAGCGTTACTTGTCTACTGTCCTCTACGCATTTGAAGAATACCCGCTTTAGAATGACGAAGGTCCGGCATGGTGTCTCCGATCTTTGAGAAAACGAGAAAGAGACTGATGCCGGAATTCGGATTCCAAATTGGAAACGGGTCTATTCAATTGCTGAGAAGAAGTTTTCAATCATACTCTAAAAGCCATATCTCACCTCTATCTATATAGAGAACGAGACATGGCTTTTTTATTTCTACGGCTGTAATAAGGGTACCCTTATTACCGACTCCCACCGTTACTGATCATCTTCAAGGTTGATCAGAAATGAAGCTGCAACTCACTTGTCCAACTTCTTTTTCTCTATCAAACTGTCCTGCGGATCATCCACCGGTTCAGGTATCGGCCTGTTGGGGTTCTCTTTCGCACCTAACTCAACCAGTTCTTTCGCCTTTTTCACCACACTCTGCTGACCGGAGATCAACTTATTGTCAGCCAGGTCATAGGCTGCCTGAGTCCGCTTCATCAGATCACCCAATTTATTATACCGCTGGAAGAAATCCCCGAGTCGATCGAGCAGTGTCTCTGCCAATCCGAAAACCCGCTGTTGGTTTTCCGCCTGCGTATTCTGGACCCATGCGACCCTAATCATGTGAAGGATAGCCGTCAGATTCTGCTCGCTCGTGATAAAAACCTTCTTATGGAAAGCCTCATCCCAAAGTTGGGGATCAGTGACCAAAGCCAACTGCAGAGAAGCTTCCACAGGCATGAACATGATGACAAAGTCGACTGCTTTACGAGGTGCCTTGACATACTTGCTGTAATCCTTGCGAGCCAGTTCCAAGATATGCTTGCGGACACTGTCCACATGTTCCTTGAGGTATTTGTCTTTCTCTTCCTGAGTTGTAGCGTTGACATATCTCTCGAAAGCGACCAAAGAGACTTTCGAGTCAATGATCACGTCATCCCCCTGGGGATAATGGAGAATAACATCAGGGATCATCTGGGAACCGGTACTGTCATTCAGGACAACATTGCCATTGGCATCACGAAGGTGAGACTGCACATCGTATTCTCTTCCTTCAACCAGTCCCTGGCTATTCAAGAGATCGCCCAGGATGACCTCTCCCCAATTACCGGTCACCTTATTGTCACGGCGCAGCACATTGACGAGAGATTCAGCTTTCTCCCCGATCTCCTGACTGCTCTTCCGCATCTGTTCAATAATCTCACGAATGCTCGCCTGTCCTTCTGCAGTCTTCATCGTACTGTCATCCAAGGCTTTCCGCATACTGTTAATTGCCTCCTGAAGGGGAGTTGTAATGTGACCGACATGCTCTACATTCGCTTCTTTCAAGGCTTTTGTGTTCTCTTCCATCACTTTCCGGGCTGCGATCGCCATCTCCTGCTGTGCCGATTTCAACTGCAGAGAAAACTGCTCCTGCTGCTGTGCGAGTTGTCTTTCCAACTCCTCACGCTGGAGTTTCAACCTGCTTTCCTCCTGCATCTTCAGTTCGGCCAGTTGCTGTGCCTGTCGGTCTCTCAGATCCGAGAGTTGCTTCTCATACATGGATTTCTGTTCTTCTTTCTGACTACGGGCACTCTCCGCATCTGCAGTCCTCTGTTGCTGCAGCAATTCGACTTGTGTCCGAGCCTTACCCAAATCCAACTTCATTTCTGTTCGCGATCTGCCGGCAATGAGATAGCCGACTGCAATTCCGAAAAGAACACTGATAACTATAAATACCACCATCATCTCAATTCACGCAATAACTTTAATGTAAAACAATAACATAATCCCGAATCAGCCAATAAGACAGGATGCCCACGAGGTATCCTGCAAACGCAATCCAACTCACATGTTTCATATACCAGCCGAAAGTAATTTTCTCAAGTCCCATCACGACGACACCTGCAACACTCCCGATGATCAGGATTGAACCTCCCGTTCCTGCACAATAGGCAAGTAATTGCCAGAATATGCCGTCAGTAGCCATATCTCCGGTAGCCTGCAGCGGATACATTCCCATACAACCCGCCACCAAAGGCACATTATCAATCACACTGGAAAGCACGCCTATGATCCCAGTCACCATATAGTGGTTTCCCTGAAAAGTAGTATTCAGGCCATGCCCCAGCATCTTCAAAGCCCCGATCTCTTCCAGGCAAGAGACTGCCATGAGCACCCCCAGGAAGAAAAGGATGGTGGACAAGTCGATATGGGACAGAAGGTCAGCGACTCTTCTGGTAAAGGAAGTTTTTCCGGTAAAGCGGTGCAAGCGCCGGTAAAAGATTTCTGTAACGATCCAGAGGACACTCAGCACAAGAAGGATACCGACAAAAGGAGGCAGATCAGTCAAAGCCTTGAATATCGGCACAAAGATCAAGCCCCCCACTCCGAGAAAGAAGATCACCAAACGTTGGCGTTCAGAAAAATCCAAGTCAGCCGTCTCCTCTTTTCCAGAAAGTTGAACTGTCCCCAAAGTTTCCAGTTGACCGGAAAGTTGGGTTTGGAGAATCAGGGCAGGTATGACGATGGAAATGACGGAAGGAATGAATATTTCGGTAATGACGCCGAGAGGGGTAATCAGACCCTTGTTCCAGAGCATGATTGTCGTCACATCCCCTATAGGAGAAAAGGCCCCACCGGAATTGGCAGCCAGGATAATCATGGACGAATAGATCAAGCGGTCTTGATGATTCTTCGTGAGTTTGCGAAGTATCATGATCATCACGATGGAAGAAGTCATATTGTCCAGTATGGCAGAAAGGAAGAAAGTCATAAAGGTGATTTTCCACAACAAGGCGCGTTTGCTCCTTGTCTTCATGACCCTGCTCACCCAATCGAAACCGCCGTTCTGATCAACAATTTCCACGATCGCCATCGCACCCATCAGAAAGAAAAGCGTCGTAGAAGTACTTCCTAGATGCCGCTCAATCGCATCACTGACCACAGAAGGCAGGTCTGCCGTAGGAACACCTGGATTATAACTTTCCGGGCTGATCATATACAATGTCCAGCACACGACAAACATGAAGAGCGCTATAGCTGCTTTATTAACTTTGGTCACACTCTCAAGTGCAATAAAAAGGTAACCTAAACAAAATGCAATGATAATAATAATCGATAAAGTCGGCATAAAGATTCACGAATTTTAAATGTGTTCAATTTCTTAAAAGCGAAAAACGCCCGTCTTTTCTAATAGTTTACAAAGGTACATAACTTTTTCAAGACCTATGCCTTTTCCTTAATTATTAAGAAAATAATAGTAATACTTTCTAAAAATCGGATTAAAAATATTAAGTATTTGATTTATTCATGTAATTTTAGTATTTTTGTCAAGAAATAGAAGACATACCATGCAGACCAGCAAATACCTTGTTGCCAATTCCAAAGATGCCCTTTGGGGACTTACTATCAACACTGTAGGACAGGAGACCATTCTTCCTGATGAGGACTATCCCACACATGGACATGCTGACGGCTATTATTTCAATATCGATAAAGGCAGGATCCTCAACGAATACCAGATTCTCTACGTACCCGAGGGGGAAGGCATCTTCCAGAACGCGCACACCAAAAGACCTGTCAAGATCAAGTCGGGAGATATTTTCCTGCTCTTCCCCGGTGAATGGCATACCTATCATCCCTCCAAGGACAGCGGGTGGAAAAGTTATTGGATAGGTTTTAAAGGCAAGAACATGGACGACCGAGTAAAGGCGGGATTCCTGTCTCCTTCAAAACCGATCTATCATGTCGGCTACAGCAGTGACATCATCCGTCTTTACGAAGAGGCCTATCAGACCGCCCTGAAAGAAGCCGCCTACTCCCAGCAAATGCTTGCCGGCATCGTTAACCACCTCATCGGACTGATGTACTCTCTCGACAGGAACATCACGCTCAACCGAAACCAGGCTTATGTCGATATGATCAACCATGCCAGGAAGATGATCAGGGAATCACTCGAGAAAGACTTGTCCATCCAGCAGATTGCCAACATTATGGGAGTCAGTTATTCCAATTTCAGGAAACTGTTCAAGGAATTCACCGGCATTGCACCGGCGACCTACCAACAGGAACTCCGCCTTCAAAGGGCTAAAGAACTGTTGTCAACGACTAACTCCAGCATCAAGGAGATCGCTTACCGTCTCCGATTTGAAACGCCGGATTACTTCTCTTCAAAATTCAAGATCAAAACGGGTTGCAAACCCAGTGAGTTCCGACACAGAACCAGATAGGCTGACCACTTTGACCTTTTTAAAGAACCAAACGGTACAGCGCCTTTCCCAAACTTAATCCCGACCCTCAATAGACCCCATTTCAAGAGAAAGGCTTCCCCCTTTTGTCCCCTAAATAACTCGGAAATAATCTTTCTCAATTTTTTATGCTTTAAAATCAAATACTAGAGTTTTATCACATCGATTCAAGGTAACTTTGTGGAATTAAACTAAACAACACTTAACCAAATCAAAATCGATGATTGAAAACAAGAAGTATTTTTTTGCCATTGATCTAGGGGCAACCAGTGGAAGAACGATCATTGGTACACTGGACAATGGGAAAATAGAACTGGAAGAACTGACTCGCTTTGATAATCCCATCATAGAAACAGGTGGTCATTTTTATTGGGACTTCTATGCCCTGTACCATGAAATCATTCTCGGCTTGCAACTTGCCCACAAGCGCCACATCCCTATACAGAGCATAGGCATTGACACGTGGGGATGCGACTTCGTATTCGTCGGCGACGACGGTGCATTGATGCGTAATCCGATGTCCTACCGCGACCCTTGTACAATGGGGACAATGGAGGAGTATTTCAAGGATGCCGTTTCCAAAGAAAAGGTGTATGAGAAAACGGGCATACAATTCATGAATTTCAACTCTCTCTTCCAACTCTATCAGATGCACGTGTCAGGAAATTCTGCCATGCGCCATGCCAAACAAGTACTTTTCATTCCGGATGCTTTAAGTTATATGCTGACAGGAAAGACAATCTGCGAATATACGGTTGCCTCTACTTCCCAACTCCTCAATCCCAAGACCGGTGATCTCGACGAAGAACTGATCCACAGTGTAGGACTGAAACGGGAACAATTCGGCAAGATGACCAGTCCGGGCACAGTCATAGGTCCATTGACGGAAGAAATACAGAAACAGACAGGTCTGCCTGCCATTCCTGTCATTGCCGTAGCAGGGCACGATACAGCCAGTGCCGTAGCGGCCATCCCTACCCAAGATGAGAAATATGCCTATCTGAGTTCAGGAACCTGGAGTTTGATGGGCATCGAAAACAAGCATGCAATCATCACGGACAAGAGTTTGCAACTCAATTTCACCAATGAAGGCGGAATAGAAGGCACGACCCGTTTCCTGAAGAATATCTGCGGAATGTGGATCTATGAGCGTTTCCGCTCCGAATGGCCGGAACTCAAGAGTCTGGGACATCGGAAACTCCAGGAGGAAGCTGCTGCAGAAAAGGGCTTTCAAAGTCTCATCAACCCTGATGACCCCGTATTTGCGAATCCTTCGTCCATGGTCCTCGCCATACAGAACTATTGTAAAGAACATCAGGAACCTGTTCCCGAGACTCCTCCCCAGATATGCAGATGCATTTTCGACAGTCTGGCTCTCAGATACAGACAAGTATTCAACTGGCTCGAAAGTTTTGCGCCGTTCGGCATCAGCAGACTCCACATTATCGGCGGAGGTTCTCTGAATGTCATGCTCAACCAGTTTACTGCCAATTCCTGTGGCGTACCTGTACTCGCAGGACCACAGGAGAGTACGGCCATCGGCAACATCATGCTCCAGGCAAAAGCTTCAGGAGAAGTCAAAGGGATTCGGGAAATGCGTGAGATAATCGCAGAAAGCATCGATCTCAGGCGATACGAACCTCAGGACAAAAAGCATTGGGACGAAGCATACCGTAAATACCTGAATATCTGCAAATGACAGCCTGATCACGTTGATCTGCACATCCCGGTCCCGGCATCAGCAGATCCGGGCACTCACTATCCTAAAAAAGGAATCTACCTTAAAAGGTATAAAATATACAAGAAGTAAAATCAATAACTAAGAAAAAAGACTATGAAATCAGAAACAATTGAGAAGAATTACCAAGTTGCAAAAGAGCGTTATGCCGCATTAGGAGTCAATACGGATAAAGCACTTGAAATCTTACAGAAAGCCCCTATTTCCCTGCACTGCTGGCAAGCCGATGATGTGATGGGATTCGAGCGCAATACCGCCCTCACAGGAGGCATCCAGACGACAGGCAATTATCCAGGCCGGGCTCGCAATGTCGCAGAAGTCCGCCAAGACATTGAAAAAGTCGTTTCACTCTTAGGTGGAACTTTCCGCTTCAACCTCCATGAGACTTACGGGGAGTTCGGCGATAAATTCGTTGACCGTGACCAGTGCGAAACCAAGCATTTCACAGGATGGATGCAGTGGGCCAAAGAGAATAATCTAAAACTCGATTTCAACTCCACCTCCTTCTCTCATCCGAAGAGCGGCTACCTCTCTTTGTCCAATCCTGATAAGGAAATCCGCGATTTCTGGATCGAGCACACAAAGCGCTGCCGCCGTATCGCCGATGCGATGGGAAAATATCAGGGTGATCCCTGTATCATGAATATCTGGGTACACGACGGTTCCAAGGACTATACTGTGGAGCGCTCCCGTTACCGTCAGATACTGAAGAACTCATTGGATGACATTCTCTCCGAGAAACTGCCGAACATGAAGACTTGCCTGGAGGCAAAACTTTTCGGAATCGGTATGGAGGCCTATACTGTAGGCTCGCATGATTTCTACGCCGGCTATTGCTCCAAGAACAACGTCATCTATACATTGGATACCGGTCACTACGAGCCCACAGAGAATGTCGCTGACGCCGTCTCCTCTCTTCTGCTCTTCGTTCCGGAATTGATGCTGCATGTCAGTCGCCCGATGCACTGGGATTCCGACCACGTCACACTCTTCGATGACAAGACCAGGGATCTGTTCGCAGAGGTGATCCGTGCCAACGCACTTAACCGTACACATCTGGGGCTGGATTATTTCGATGCTTCCATCAACCGTATCGGTGCTTATATCATCGGTGTCAGAGCTGCACAGAAAGCACTGCTGCAAGCTCTCCTGGAGCCGCTGCCTACACTCCGCAAATACGAGGACGAAGGCAAATGGTTCGAACGTCTGGCTCTCATGGAAGAGGAAAAGACCATGCCGGTCGGAGCTGTATACGACTACTTCAACTATAAGAACAACAAACCTGTAGCCGAAGAATACATCTCTGACGTGGAGCAGTATGAAAAAGACGTATTGTCAAAGCGCAAGTAATGGAGATCATTATCGGTCTATTGATCATAGCAGCAGGCGCATTTTGCCAGTCCAGCTGCTATGTACCAATCAATAAAATCAAGAAGTGGAGTTGGGAGTCCTACTGGATTGTCCAAGGTGTCTTTGCGTGGCTGATACTTCCCTTGCTTGGAGCAATGCTTGCGATACCCGCAGGACACAGTTTAGGGGAACTCTTTGCCATGGACCCGAGAGCTGTAGGCATGACTTTCTTCTATGGCGTGCTCTGGGGCATAGGAGGACTGACGTTCGGTCTCTCCATGCGTTATCTGGGGGTTGCCCTCGGACAAAGCATCGCTTTGGGGACGTGTGCAGGTCTGGGAACGATTCTCGGTCCGGTCTTTACGGGGAAAGCCGGTGACATCACATCTTCCATTATCATCGGAGTCATCGTGACGCTCGCAGGAATCGCTGTAATAGGCGTTGCCGGGAACATGAAGAGTGCTTCCCTGTCTGACGAAGAGAAGAAAAGTGCGGTCAAAGACTTCAACTTTACCAAAGGCATTGTTGTCGCACTGTTGTCCGGTTTTATGAGTGCCTGTTTCAATATCGGACTCTCGCAAGGTCAAGACCTGCAATTTGAAGGGGTCAATCCCATGGTTGCCTCCCTGCCTGCTACCTTCCTGGTCACTTTAGGCGGTTTTGTAACCAATGCGCTTTATTGTCTCTTCCAAAACACAAGAAACAAGACTTGGGGAGATTACTGCAAGAAGTCCGTATGGGGCAACAACCTCCTCTTCTGCATCTTGGCAGGTGCACTCTGGTACAGTCAGTTCTTCGGTCTGGCTTTGGGCAAAGGCTTCCTGACAAGTTCACCGGCCCTCATGACTTTCGCCTTCTGCATTCTGATGTCTCTCAACGTGGTATTCTCCAATGTCTGGGGCATTATCTTGAAGGAATGGAAAGGCTGCTCCAGAAAGACGATCACGGTCCTGGTGCTCGGCATTGTCATCCTGATCATCTCTTGCTTTGTACCTCAACTTTTGAAATAAAGAATTAGGTTAATAGCTTTCAACTCCCGGCCAGGACATTGTCTTGACCGGGAGTTTTTTGTATATCGCTACCCGAGTAATATTCCTTAGATACCACTATTTGGGACAAAGGCTGAGAATCGGTCGTATTCCGACAAGTCTCGGCAGCAGGTCTTCGGAACAGACCTTTATACCGGACATCCCTTCAGGAGCACCTGCGCAGCATTGACCGTTTCTCAACTCCTGTTGCCAATCGGTATAAACAAAAAGGCGTTTGGAATGTCAGCCATTCCAAACGCCTCTATCAATCGTATCTTTCAAAACTCGCTCTTATTTGGGCAAATTAAAAGCTTTGGTCATTTCTTTCATTTGGGCATCCGACATGCCTTCTGGCTCAAAACCCATACTCTTGCATTCCAGATAAATCTTGGCACTCTTCGAAAGAACGTCTATCTGGTCAAAAGCATCCAGCACATCCAGTCCCTTGGCAAATACGCCGTGCTTCTCCCAAAGGACAACATCGTACTCCTCAAGTTCCTTCATTGTTCCCTTGGCAAGTTCTACACTGCCGGGCAACTGATAAGGCACGATTCCCAACCCCAGCGGGCAGAAAGCCTTTGTCTCAGGGATCATGCTCCAAAGCAGATGGGTCAGTACGTCCTTTTTCAAGAAAGGTCTGTGATGGCTCAGCGCTACAAGTTCTATAGGATGGGTATGAATGGTCGCCTTATAAGCAGAACCTTCACCCACCAGACGGTTATGAACGGCAAGATGACTTGGAAGTTCACTGGTAGGCAGCACTGGTTGGTCAGCGATGATCTCATAGTGGGCACAGTCATCGAGGATACGGATGACACTCCCGTTTTTCATAGGCCATCGTGCCAGATCGCGCATCCGTTTGCCGGTGCCTTTGCAGAAGAAATAGCACCCTTTCAAATGGGGAAGGGTCTCCCCTATTGATTTCACCTCATCAATAGCCGGCAGTTTTCTGATTCCGTCATCAACCAATTGAGTGATATTGATCGTGATATTGCCTCCATTACGTTCTGCCCAGCCATTCTGCCAAAGGTATCCCGCAATCTCGGCAACCTTGTCAATCTCTTCTTTCAAGGCCGGTCTGCCTTCCAAAATGCTCTTTGTCGAATTCATAATTTTTGTATTGTTTCTATTGATTTGTTTTGGCAAAAATACCAACTTCTAAGTATTTCCAACTAAAGGATTTGATTTTTAATCTTAAAGTTTTGAGATTTATCCGGCGCATCTATTCTCCTCTTGTCATTTTCTTTTGTGCAGCCCTGAAAGCCTCATCCGGACAAGCCTGACAAACTGTCTCGCACCACAGTGACGGGCTTGAGAATAAAATTCCAAAGTATTTGGGATATTATCAAAATTGTTGTACCTTTGTCTACATGAATGACTTGAATAAAAGCAACATCAAATGGTCTGAAAATGTCATCATCGCAGATGCTGACTACATTGATAAAGTGGCCTTTAATCTCATCGTCAACTTTGAAAGGATGATCGACCGTAGGATTCCACCGGCAGACATCAGCCGATGGGCTGTAGACATTGCCCTTGATGGCGGAATGCGCGAAGGGGACCATGAGACCCAGATTATCCTCATTCATGATCGGGATCATTCCAAACTTGACAATTTCAAGCCTTCAGTCTATGACAGCGAATTGAACGGTAAGGCTTTCAAGGACCCTAAACTCGGGGAGTTTATCTGGACCTCGATTTCTACAGAGAATATCATCAGCAAAAATGACCTGTTCCTGGAGATTGTCAAGGAGATCGCGTCTCAGAAAACAGTCAGGCGGATCATGATCATCCCAAACGCTGAAGACGGAGACCAATATGACAGGATCCGTCGGACATTTGAATATATTGACGATGACTCCAAGCATGTTACCGTCTTTTCCATGGAGCCTGTGCCCGGAGGCAATTTCAGGCAGGAAATTCTGGGCTATTCTTTGATGAATGCTTTAGGCATTCATGCTGACGAACTCCAATAGACTGTCTCCGACTGAAAGAAACGGAACCGGTGTTCTTCAGACCTCAGGACAGTTCTCCCGATAAGGCTCAATTGATCATTTACAGATTCTAATAATTAATTCATATAAAGACATGAGTAGAGTGCTATTACTGGGTGCCGGTGGTGTAGCCACTGTCTGCGCCTTTAAGATCAACAAGAATCCAGAAGTGTTCACTGACCTGATGATCGCTTCACGCCATAAAGAGAAATGTGACAAACTCGTCAAGGCTATCGGCAATCCGAATATCAAGACGGCTCAGGTGGACGCTGATGATGTGGAAGCCCTGAAAAAACTCTTTGACAGTTACCGCCCTGATCTGGTCATCAATCTGGTACTGCCTTATGAGGACTTGACGATCATGGATGCCTGCCTGGCCTGCGGCTGCAGCTATCTCGATACGGCCAACTATGAACCGAAGGACAAGGCTCATTTTGAATACAGTTGGCAGTGGGCCTATAAAGACCGCTTCGAAAAAGCCGGACTGACGGCAATTCTCGGATGTGGTTTTGATCCCGGTGTCTCTGGGGTCTATACTGCCTATGCTGCAAAACATATCTTCGATGAAATCCAATATCTCGATATCGTCGACTGCAATGCCGGAAATCATCATAAAGCTTTCGCGACCAACTTCAATCCGGAGATCAACATCAGGGAAATCACCCAAAAAGGACTTTACTACGAAAACGGCAAATGGATAGAAACCAAACCACTGGAGATCCACAAACCGCTGACTTATCCCAACATCGGCGCACGAGAAAGTTATCTGATGCACCACGAAGAACTTGAGAGCCTCGTGAAGAACTATCCGACGATCAAGCGCGCACGCTTCTGGATGACCTTCGGGCAGGAATACCTGACTCATCTCCGTGTGATCCAAGATATCGGTATGGCTAGTATCAAACCAATCAACTACAATGGTCAGATGATCGTTCCGCTCCAGTTCCTCAAGGCAGTTCTCCCCGATCCGCAAAAACTCGGATCCAACTATACCGGAGAGACGAGTATCGGCTGTCGTATCCGCGGATTGAAAAACCATCAGGAGCACACATGCTATATTTACAACAACTGCAAGCACCAAGAGGCTTACAAGGAGACCGGTATGCAAGGTGTCAGTTATACCACCGGAGTCCCCGCCATGATCGGAGCCATGATGTACCTCAAAGGCCTATGGAAGAAACCGGGAGTTTGGAACGTTGAGGATTTCGATCCGGATCCGTTCATGGAACAACTGAACAAGCAGGGACTGCCTTGGCACGAGATTTTAGATAAAGACCTGGAAGTGTAATCTTCTCCGTCTTCCCCACTGGCATCAGTCCTAATCACTTTCCGACGGACTCGCAAAGCCCATTATATACATCCATAATAATAGATACAAAAAACTATGACACAAGAAAACGCTGAGAATACAGATACAGACAACTCAAAGAAAACAGCCCAGACTGAGAAACAGCAGGCTGCCCAGAATGCCAAGATTCAGGCAATGAAAGACGGCAAACTCAAAGCGCTGCAGTCGGCTATGTCCAAGATAGAAAAAGACTTCGGCAAGGGATCTATCATGCGTATGGGTGATGAAAAGATTCAGGACGTAGATGTTATACCCACTGGCAGTATCGGACTCGATGTTGCCTTGGGTGTGGGGGGCTACCCTCGGGGCAGGGTCGTAGAGATCTACGGTCCGGAGAGTTCCGGCAAGACGACTCTCGCCATTCATGCCATTGCCGAAGCACAGAAGCAAGGCGGTATTGCTGCCTTCATCGATGCCGAGCATGCCTTTGACCGCTTTTATGCAAGCAATCTGGGCGTAGATGTCGACAACCTCTATATTTCACAACCCGACAACGGTGAACAGGCGCTTCAGATCGCTGACCAGTTGATCAGTTCTTCAGCCATTGACATCCTCGTCATTGACTCCGTAGCAGCCCTTACCCCCAAGGCTGAAATAGATGGAGAGATGGGAGACAACAAGGTCGGACTTCAGGCCCGTCTGATGAGTCAGGCGCTCCGCAAACTCACGGCCACTATTTCCAAGACCAATACCTGCTGCATCTTCATCAATCAGTTGCGTGAGAAGATCGGTGTCATGTTCGGCAATCCGGAAACCACTACCGGTGGCAATGCATTGAAGTTCTATTCTTCTGTCCGTTTGGACATCAGACGCGTCAGTTCCATCAAGGATGGCGACCAGGTGGTCGGTAATCTGGTACGTGTCAAAGTTGTCAAGAACAAGGTGGCTCCTCCTTTCCGTAAGGCAGAGTTTGAGATCACTTTCGGCCAGGGCATTTCCAAAGTCGGTGAGATCGTTGACCTGGGCGTAGAGTACGGGATCGTCCAGAAAAGTGGCAGCTGGTTCAGTTATAATGGCGCCAAGTTGGCACAGGGCCGCGATGCAACGAAGAAACTGCTTCAAGACAATCCTGAACTTTGCGACGAACTCGAAGGGCTGATCAAAAAGGCAATAGAGAACAAGAAAGAAGAATAGGACGAATGGGATTTCCGGTCTTGGCAATCTGTCAGTAATCGGTCACGTCCAAATGACCTCCTCATTCTGAGTTTCCGGTCCGGAAAGTCCGTCCTTAACCTTTTATTATATCGCCTTAAAAAGGCTCGGCGTACAAGCCTTGGAGAAAAAGAGACGTCTACAACTCGCATTTCTGCCAATTTGTCAAGTTTTCCTCTTGGCGGTCGTCTTGGCACATCGTTTGTATATTACCTAGCGGACAGCAATGTCCATGAAGCAGATAATAACAAACAATAAATAGATAATTATGGGAAAGATAATTGGAATTGACTTAGGAACAACTAACAGTTGCGTTGCCGTATTTGAAGGCAATGAGCCGGTGGTTATTGCTAACAGCGAAGGTAAACGGACAACTCCTTCCGTAATAGGTTTTGTAAAAGACGGTGAGCGCAAGATCGGTGACCCTGCAAAGCGTCAGGCTATCACCAATCCACAGAACACAGTCTACTCTATCAAGCGTTTCATGGGTGAGACCTATGATCAGTGCGCTAAAGAGATTGCACGTGTTCCTTATAAGGTCGTAAACGAGAACGGTTATCCTCGTGTAGAGATCGAGGGTCGCAAATATACACCTCAGGAGATTTCAGCAATGGTTCTCCAGAAGATGAAGAAAACTGCTGAGGATTATCTGGGTCAGGAAGTGACAGAGGCTGTGATCACAGTACCGGCATATTTCTCTGACTCTCAGCGCCAGGCTACCAAGGAAGCCGGTGAGATCGCAGGTTTGAAAGTTCGTCGTATCGTCAACGAACCTACTGCAGCCGCTTTGGCTTATGGTGTAGATAAGGCCAACAAGGAGATGAAGATCGCCGTATTCGACTTAGGTGGTGGTACGTTTGATATCTCCATTCTGGAATTCGGTGGAGGCGTATTCGAGGTTCTCTCCACTAACGGTGATACCCACTTAGGAGGTGATGATTTCGACCAAGTGATCATAGACTGGTTGGTCAAAGGCTTCCAAGCTGACGAGGGAATTGATCTGAGCAAAGACCCGATGGCTATGCAACGCTTGAAGGAAGCAGCTGAAAAGGCTAAGATTGAATTGAGTTCTTCTATGAGTACTGAAATCAACTTACCTTATATCACTGCTACAGGTGGTGTGCCAAAGCACTTGGTAAAGACACTGTCCAGAGCACAGTTTGAACAACTTGCCCACGACTTGATCCAGAAATGTCTGGTTCCTTGCCAAAGCGCTGTCCGCGATGCAAAATTGCAGGTATCTGACATTGATCAGGTCATCCTCGTAGGAGGTTCAAGTCGTATCCCAGCCGTTCAGACATTGGTCAAGAACTATTTCGGCAAAGAGCCTTCCAAGGGCGTCAACCCTGATGAGGTCGTCGCAGTCGGTGCAGCTATTCAGGGAGCCATCCTCAACAAGGAGCAAGGTGTAGGCGACATCGTCCTGTTGGATGTAACGCCGCTGACTCTGGGTATCGAGACAATGGGTGGTGTAATGACCAAGTTGATTGATGCCAACACCACGATTCCTTGCAAGAAGAGTGAGGTATTCTCCACTGCAGCAGATAACCAGACAGAAGTGACCATTCACGTTCTTCAAGGTGAGCGTCCGATGGCAGCAGACAACAAATCTATCGGTCAGTTCAATCTGACGGGTATTCCACCAGCACGTCGTGGTGTTCCACAGATCGAAGTTACCTTCGACATTGATGCCAACGGTATCCTGAACGTTAGTGCAAAGGATAAGGCTACTGGCAAGGAACAGAGCATCCGCATCGAGGCTTCAAGTGGTCTGAGCAAGGATGAGATCGACAAGATGAAGGCTGAAGCTAAACAGAATGAAGAGCAAGACAAGGCTCAACGTGAGAAAGTAGACAAGCTCAATCAGGCTGACTCCTTGATCTTCTCAACAGAAAGTTTCCTGAAAGATAATGGCGATAAAGTTCCGGCTGACAAGAAGTCACAAGTAGAACAGGCTTTGCAGCAATTGAAAGATGCACATAAGGCACAGGATGTTGCCGGCATCGACAAGGCAATGGCAAACCTGAATACAGTGATGCAGACGATGAGTCAACAAATGTATCAGAATGCAGGCGGTGCACAACAGCAAGCCGGTCCTGGTGCAGGAGCAGGCACTCAGAACAACAACCAGCAGTCTCAGGACAACACCAACAATAATAACAATGGTGGGAAGAATTCTGATGACAACATTCAGGATGCAGACTTCGAGGAAGTGAAGTAATTCACGACAAACGTATAGAAAATCCGTGTGATTCAAAAAGTCACACGGATTTTTTTGTGTCTGCACATCTAACGACTCTTATGGACTGAGGCAAACTGAATTTCTTTTTCTCAGTATGATGAGTCACATCCATTGATTCCCACACGGGTATGTGAAACAAATTTGCTCTCCCCTACCCGCCAATACAATATTGATATTTACCTCAGTATGAATCCAAGATAAACTCATAGAACACTGAAGTTCTTTTTGATCTTAAAGATAACCCCAGATATGGATGGAGAATTCAAATTACCGTTCATAGACAATAAGAAAATAAAGACTTGTGCTCCAAGATGTAGAAAACGACAAATATATCAGGAACAACCATTGGCAAAAGCCCTTTGTACCCCAAAGGGATGCCTATGAAAAGGATTATCAGAGCTTCCTAATACCACAAATCTTAGTCTCGAGAAAGTACGGATTCTCTCTAATTGCTTCCCGGATACGGATGTCCAGCTTTGCATTATCATCAGATGTGCAGTTCCATGAAATACGTAGGCAGCAGGAACCGGAAAGATTTTCTAAAGGACCTGAAGCTTGTCTATGTAGCATCGACAAAGGAAAAGGCTGAAATGGAGCTGGACTCCCTGAAGCAAAAATGGGGAGAAATCTATCCGATTGTCCTCAGATCATGGCGTGACAAATGGGACAATCTCAACCTATATTTCCAGTACAATACAGATATCCGAAGAATTATCTATACGACCAATATCGTTGAGGGTTATCACCGTCAGGTTCGTAAGGTAACGAATAACAAAGGGGTGTTCCCCAATGATGATGCCCTCTACAAGCTCGTCTACCTGGCATACCGCAATATCCGCAGGAAATGGGACCATGCCGATACCGAATTGGGGACTCACGGCTCAGCAATTGGCTATAAAATTTAGAGACAGATTCAAGATTATGTAACTTTGCTGACTGTAATGTCCCTCATCCGAAAAACACGATTGGAAATCGTGCCTTTCTGATGAGGTTAACAACTAAACAAAAAGGCTTTGACACAGTTCATCTGACTATCCCGATTTTTGCGTTTCAATTCCATAAAGGTACGAGTAAAACTCGGCAGAAACTTGTCATTGACGTCCAGATCCTCATAAGTTTCAATTCCATAAAGGTACGAGTAAAACAGTAACATCAGAACCATTAAAAGCCAACGCAAAAATGTTTCAATTCCATAAAGGTACGAGTAAAACTACCTTACGAGGATACTTTTCCGAAGCAATACTCCAGTTTCAATTCCATAAAGGTACGAGTAAAACCGCCCACGGGTCTATCTCTTCGCACCCTTCTATAACAGTTTCAATTCCATAAAGGTACGAGTAAAACCATGTTGGCGTATACCATCATCCACTCCGCAACGGAGTTTCAATTCCATAAAGGTACGAGTAAAACCAGATGTCGATACGCTTTGGCATCGTACAGGTCAAGTTTCAATTCCATAAAGGTACGAGTAAAACTTTGATCCGCCCTGATTCATACTATAAGTTCAGCCGTTTCAATTCCATAAAGGTACGAGTAAAACTTATCCGAATCTGTGCTCTTTGCGACGATCTTAGTCGTTTCAATTCCATAAAGGTACGAGTAAAACGTCTTTTGCGACACATACGAAAGCATTCCCGTGTCGTTTCAATTCCATAAAGGTACGAGTAAAACCTCAATTTCGAGGAGATCAAATGCCCACTACGAGGGTTTCAATTCCATAAAGGTACGAGTAAAACCGAGTTTCAACAAACCTCTTACGCCCATTTTCATTAGTTTCAATTCCATAAAGGTACGAGTAAAACCGAGCGGAAAATCCCTGAATTGCTTGATGATTTCAGTTTCAATTCCATAAAGGTACGAGTAAAACTTTGACTCGAATAGAACTAGGAGAGTAATTCACCTGTTTCAATTCCATAAAGGTACGAGTAAAACTGCCAAACCAAGCTATATGGTATATACGTCCTGATGTTTCAATTCCATAAAGGTACGAGTAAAACTGGGAGGGCAAAGATACTGATTCCTACCATTATCGGTTTCAATTCCATAAAGGTACGAGTAAAACCATTATTGCAAAAAGTTTTTATCCAAGCCCGATCCGTGTTTCAATTCCATAAAGGTACGAGTAAAACGATAGGAGCGCCTTCCGCAACGGTATCAAGGACAAGTTTCAATTCCATAAAGGTACGAGTAAAACTAAGTTAGCACAGAACATCTACCAGGTTGAAGTCAAGTTTCAATTCCATAAAGGTACGAGTAAAACGTGCGAAACTCGGTTACCCTGCTGATTATGTTGCGTGTTTCAATTCCATAAAGGTACGAGTAAAACTGCAGATTTTTGTGCAACGGGTGCTCCACGTCAATCAGTTTCAATTCCATAAAGGTACGAGTAAAACTGTAATGTTGAACTCTTTCATAGTTGTAAATTTTTATGTTTCAATTCCATAAAGGTACGAGTAAAACTTACGGCCAGCAGAATCACTTTCTTTTTTGTAGTCAGTTTCAATTCCATAAAGGTACGAGTAAAACGATACAACTGAAGGTAAGTATTGCACAACCGTACAGTTTCAATTCCATAAAGGTACGAGTAAAACTTTGTACGCACGCGGAAAGTTGACTGTGATGTCGGTTTCAATTCCATAAAGGTACGAGTAAAACTCTGAGCGTTGTTTGCCTTTGTTGTCGCATCACTTGGTTTCAATTCCATAAAGGTACGAGTAAAACAACGGCAATATACGTACATCCAATAATACCAGACGGGGTTCAATTCCATAAAGGTACGAGTAAAACTAATGGTCGCATCAATTGCTACCGCAAAACCGTTTGGTTTCAATTCCATAAAGGTACGAGTAAAACAGCCAAACGTGCAATAAATTGCATGATAGTAGTACGTTTCAATTCCATAAAGGTACGAGTAAAACCAGGGCGTTGCACCTGTTGCCCGAACCGCAAACATGTTTCAATTCCATAAAGGTACGAGTAAAACTATCTCTCGACGAGGTGTACAACAAGATCCGAATCAGTTTCAATTCCATAAAGGTACGAGTAAAACACATTAACGGATGAATTATGAAGAGCGTATCGAAGTTTCAATTCCATAAAGGTACGAGTAAAACTTGGTCCGGACCACAGGGATCATTCGATGATTATAGTTTCAATTCCATAAAGGTACGAGTAAAACTCTGGAATCAAATTGAATATTACAACTCTATATTAGGTTTCAATTCCATAAAGGTACGAGTAAAACCTTTTTTACCTCGTCTTCTCTCACCCCCAATTTATGTTTCAATTCCATAAAGGTACGAGTAAAACTTGATTATTCGATTGCGCTCAATCTTATCACAAAGTTTCAATTCCATAAAGGTACGAGTAAAACTCTGAGACGCTGCATTAATGCCTCCTCCAAACAAGGGTTTCAATTCCATAAAGGTACGAGTAAAACGGGCTTTTGGGTGGGATGAATAGCATCATGACGTTTGTTTCAATTCCATAAAGGTACGAGTAAAACTCGAATTGCCAACCGGCTTAATGATGGAGTCGGTCGTTTCAATTCCATAAAGGTACGAGTAAAACTTGGCGTGGCAGCTCTGACTGACGGTGCTACAACCGTTTCAATTCCATAAAGGTACGAGTAAAACTTAGATGGACATAGCGTTAACATTAAGGATGCAATTAGTTTCAATTCCATAAAGGTACGAGTAAAACCAATGTTCTTATGAATGCAGTTGGATTAGGAAGTGTGTTTCAATTCCATAAAGGTACGAGTAAAACGACTACATGTATGTAGATAAGTACAAGGTCATGGCAGTTTCAATTCCATAAAGGTACGAGTAAAACTGTTGTAGATATATTTTCCTGACTCCAAAAAATGCAGTTTCAATTCCATAAAGGTACGAGTAAAACCAGACGTGGTATCTGCATACGACTTTGCGGATGATGTTTCAATTCCATAAAGGTACGAGTAAAACTCAGGAAGAATTTGCACCGGATCGTACCGCAACGTTGTTTCAATTCCATAAAGGTACGAGTAAAACAGCCCCTTCTTCTCGTAGTTCACCCCTGTCTGTGCCGTTTCAATTCCATAAAGGTACGAGTAAAACTAATGGGCAAAGCTAAAATTAAGCCGGAGTATGTGTTTCAATTCCATAAAGGTACGAGTAAAACGATGTTGCGGACAAGTGAAGAAAGGCAGAAAGTAGTGTTTCAATTCCATAAAGGTACGAGTAAAACACGGAGATGTCTCGAACTATATCATTAAGCTATGCCTGTTTCAATTCCATAAAGGTACGAGTAAAACTGCTCGGTACGACCTACGCGAAAAACAGTCTCTTGGTTTCAATTCCATAAAGGTACGAGTAAAACAGGATAGTGATGTCTATCTCCAGTTGGTTTCTCCGTTTCAATTCCATAAAGGTACGAGTAAAACGAGATATTGCTCTTGAAAAGGAGGAGTACCCAAAGTTTCAATTCCATAAAGGTACGAGTAAAACTCTAGAGACGTGCTCTCTTTCTTACATGAGAGTACTCCGTTTCAATTCCATAAAGGTACGAGTAAAACACCGCAGGTTTCGTTACTTCGTTTGCTCGGAATAGTTTCAATTCCATAAAGGTACGAGTAAAACCAATCGCCATCGTGGCATTTTCGCCCGATTATGACGTTTCAATTCCATAAAGGTACGAGTAAAACGGGATAGTCCGCGTCATGGAGTGTTGCACTGTCTGCGTTTCAATTCCATAAAGGTACGAGTAAAACCCACAGCTGATTGAGCATTGTCTCACTCATCTTGATGTTTCAATTCCATAAAGGTACGAGTAAAACCGAATCTTTCATCGTACTAAACTTCCCGGCAACAGTCGTTTCAATTCCATAAAGGTACGAGTAAAACGAAAAAGACAGTCATACCGATGAGGAGATCATAAAGTTTCAATTCCATAAAGGTACGAGTAAAACGACCAATCTATGTGCGCAGCAACCGAGGATTGCTCCGTTTCAATTCCATAAAGGTACGAGTAAAACCTTTCCGTCTTTCTCAAATTCTCCTGACCAGAGTTCGTTTCAATTCCATAAAGGTACGAGTAAAACATCCTCAAAGAAGAAAAACCGAGGAACGTGTCTCAAGTTTCAATTCCATAAAGGTACGAGTAAAACGTGGTAGCCCCGACAGAATCACCCACGAAGCTGGTTGTTTCAATTCCATAAAGGTACGAGTAAAACTGTTAGATTCCTATAACGACAATATCTTCATGGCTAGTTTCAATTCCATAAAGGTACGAGTAAAACTGAATGCAGCTGCTGTTGCAGAAGCCATCTATGAAGTTTCAATTCCATAAAGGTACGAGTAAAACTATCATCTGCCCGATAAGAAGGGAATGTCAGTTCAAGTTTCAATTCCATAAAGGTACGAGTAAAACAGGGGCGGAAATCCTATTCAGTTCATCATGGACAGTTTCAATTCCATAAAGGTACGAGTAAAACTGCATGACCTCTCCCAGGACACATACAACAGATGCAGTTTCAATTCCATAAAGGTACGAGTAAAACCAGTTGACATAGTCTCCTTCTTGTTTGTTCCCTCGTTTCAATTCCATAAAGGTACGAGTAAAACCATCAAGCATATAATATCCATCAGACCCACATATGTTTCAATTCCATAAAGGTACGAGTAAAACAGGGCGAAGCGGTTTAGGTCTTGCAGCACAAAAAGCAAGTTTCAATTCCATAAAGGTACGAGTAAAACTTTTCGCCGTCAACATTGCGAAATATAGGGATTATGGTTTCAATTCCATAAAGGTACGAGTAAAACTATTGTTTACTTTCATCTGCATTTATAAGGACTTGTTTCAATTCCATAAAGGTACGAGTAAAACTCGCGCGCGCCTTTGCAAGTTCACGTACAAATATACCAGGTTTCAATTCCATAAAGGTACGAGTAAAACTCCGCAGGCGACCGCGGAGTAGTCCAGTTTGGAAAGTTTCAATTCCATAAAGGTACGAGTAAAACAACCGCACGAGTAACCTATTTGCGTGTAAATCTCGTTTCAATTCCATAAAGGTACGAGTAAAACTGTTTAACGTTTGAGAATCAGAATATTGGTACTTTGTTTCAATTCCATAAAGGTACGAGTAAAACTATTCGCCGTCTGATGTCATTGCACCGTCACCAACGAGTTTCAATTCCATAAAGGTACGAGTAAAACGTATCAGGTGGATAACTTATCCAGTTAATAAAAATAGTTTCAATTCCATAAAGGTACGAGTAAAACTCAAACCCTTTGAACCGCTCTCAGAATCTATTTTAATGTTTCAATTCCATAAAGGTACGAGTAAAACAAGAGCAAGACAAGCTATTTGATGTCATGAAAAGCAAGTTTCAATTCCATAAAGGTACGAGTAAAACGTTACAACCGAAGGTGGCCATGTCATTCTCGACTGGTTTCAATTCCATAAAGGTACGAGTAAAACAATTCTATCTACTAATTGTCTTTCAGAATAGCACGTTTCAATTCCATAAAGGTACGAGTAAAACGGTGTTCCGGTTCATTCGGTTGACAAAGGAATGATGTTTCAATTCCATAAAGGTACGAGTAAAACCTTATCTGCTTGATACGGAGGGTCAGTCCATTCCGGTTTCAATTCCATAAAGGTACGAGTAAAACTCTTGTCAAGACATCCGTTATCACACGGACATCCACGTTTCAATTCCATAAAGGTACGAGTAAAACTTTAAATGTTATTTGTTCCGCTGCCAGTATCGCTCGTTTCAATTCCATAAAGGTACGAGTAAAACTATTACGCGTGGATTCCCGTACATGTCATTTTTTGCCGTTTCAATTCCATAAAGGTACGAGTAAAACAAGCTGCCACGGGTATATTTGTGCGCGAACTATCAAGTTTCAATTCCATAAAGGTACGAGTAAAACTGAACTTGCAAAGGCGCGCGCGAGCAGCCTTAATTTGTTTCAATTCCATAAAGGTACGAGTAAAACGACCTATTAGTAATCGAGTCCTTTTCAATAGGTCAGTTTCAATTCCATAAAGGTACGAGTAAAACCTGAATTAAAAGAACGATTATCTCCTGATTGGGACGTTTCAATTCCATAAAGGTACGAGTAAAACTTTGCGCTTTTGATTGCTCGCAGATGGTCGCAAGGGTTTCAATTCCATAAAGGTACGAGTAAAACCAAAATCTCATGTAAGCCGTCTTAACTGTTTTGCCTGTTTCAATTCCATAAAGGTACGAGTAAAACATTTGCGCTTTTGATTGCTCGCAGATGGTTTCATGGGTTTCAATTCCATAAAGGTACGAGTAAAACTTGCGCTTTTGATTGCTCGCAGATGGTTTCATGGGTTTCAATTCCATAAAGGTACGAGTAAAACCTTTGCCTGAATTTGAATATCTGAAAGATAATCAAGTTTCAATTCCATAAAGGTACGAGTAAAACCTGAGAGTGCACTATATATTACACTCAACAACGACGTTTCAATTCCATAAAGGTACGAGTAAAACGAAAGACGGGAGAGTTATAAAAACGAAAACTCCTACGTTTCAATTCCATAAAGGTACGAGTAAAACCTTGACGCCAATTCAAGTGACGGAATTGCAAGCGAGTTTCAATTCCATAAAGGTACGAGTAAAACCAGTATAGCTCCTTTGTGGGCTTATATCGCAAGTATGTTTCAATTCCATAAAGGTACGAGTAAAACGTATCTGCCTTTTCGATACAGTCAACTACTCCATTTCGTTTCAATTCCATAAAGGTACGAGTAAAACATATATGACACATCGGTGCCGGCTGATGACCCATGTTTCAATTCCATAAAGGTACGAGTAAAACTCAATAACGGGACACAATTAATTAAGTCATTAACGTTTCAATTCCATAAAGGTACGAGTAAAACAATTGTCATCTTATATTAGGATGAAATTATTGTAGTTTCAATTCCATAAAGGTACGAGTAAAACTTATTGACCAGATAATTTCTGATTGTGACGAAAGTGAGTTTCAATTCCATAAAGGTACGAGTAAAACACAAGGCGCTTTCTGGGCGCCCTAAATATTATCGGTTTCAATTCCATAAAGGTACGAGTAAAACCAGAAAGTCGCTATCAAGCGAAGAAACAATGTCCGGTTTCAATTCCATAAAGGTACGAGTAAAACTGTTGACTATATTTGTTGACGATGTAAAAGACATCGTTTCAATTCCATAAAGGTACGAGTAAAACTCGGCCTCTTTTTCGGAGATATAGAAATTGATCAGTTTCAATTCCATAAAGGTACGAGTAAAACTTAATAGTTAACAGATGTTAGCAAATATATGACACATGTTTCAATTCCATAAAGGTACGAGTAAAACGCTTTGCGGTTTGTCCGGGGGACTGGTCGTATAGTGTTTCAATTCCATAAAGGTACGAGTAAAACTTGTATCCGGAGCTGAAAACGATGGATGACCTTAGTTTCAATTCCATAAAGGTACGAGTAAAACATCATCTCCGGTATACCGGTTCACACGAAAGACATGTTTCAATTCCATAAAGGTACGAGTAAAACAGCTTAATTTGTATACTATCTCAAATTCGAAAGCAGTTTCAATTCCATAAAGGTACGAGTAAAACTTTGATAAGGAAGACCTATTCATTCTACGACCTCGGTTTCAATTCCATAAAGGTACGAGTAAAACACACGACAAATGTAGGCAAATAACGACAAAAATAAGTTTCAATTCCATAAAGGTACGAGTAAAACTGCGGAGATTGACTGAACAGGACCACATTACTAATGTTTCAATTCCATAAAGGTACGAGTAAAACGATGTTTAACGTTTGAGAATCAAGATATTCGCGTTTCGTTTCAATTCCATAAAGGTACGAGTAAAACAGCAGCTGTCAAGTTGAATAAGTTATACAACTCGAGTTTCAATTCCATAAAGGTACGAGTAAAACAGTTGACTCCTCGGGACAAATACAGAATGATGTACGGTTTCAATTCCATAAAGGTACGAGTAAAACAGGCAGCTATTGAATTAAACAGATTGTATAACTCAAGTTTCAATTCCATAAAGGTACGAGTAAAACTCCATAAACACAATCCGCACAGCACACAGTACGCTTGTTTCAATTCCATAAAGGTACGAGTAAAACATATATGACACATCGGTGCCGGCTGATGACCCATGTTTCAATTCCATAAAGGTACGAGTAAAACCGAAAAATTCAAAGAAGGTGATTTTGTCATTATTTAGTTTCAATTCCATAAAGGTACGAGTAAAACCGTCTGGTTGAGGCGTGACAACGGAAGGCAGTTCGTTTCAATTCCATAAAGGTACGAGTAAAACACGGTAATTATCCGTATGATATTCAAAACCCGTAGTTTCAATTCCATAAAGGTACGAGTAAAACTTTTAGTCTTTTTTGTTAAATGATGTTGACAGATGTGTTTCAATTCCATAAAGGTACGAGTAAAACCTTGACGCCAATTCAAGTGACGGAATTGCAAGCGAGTTTCAATTCCATAAAGGTACGAGTAAAACTGTTTAACGTTTTAGAGTCATAATATTTGCGCTTCGTTTCAATTCCATAAAGGTACGAGTAAAACGCCGAACGTGTAGACGTTGACTGGAGCGATACCAGGTTTCAATTCCATAAAGGTACGAGTAAAACAGGCAGCTATTGAATTAAACAGATTGTATAATTCGAGTTTCAATTCCATAAAGGTACGAGTAAAACATGATTGGGAAGCATCATTTCTATCTTTCAACGCGGTTTCAATTCCATAAAGGTACGAGTAAAACCAAACGTGCGTTGAAGTTAGGAGGTGAAATATATCGGTTTCAATTCCATAAAGGTACGAGTAAAACCTTGGGCGGCAAAACATATCGTGGTAATGACTTCGTGTTTCAATTCCATAAAGGTACGAGTAAAACTTGCAAAAGAAGAGGATTATGCGTTTTTGTTCGGAGCGTTTCAATTCCATAAAGGTACGAGTAAAACCGAACACTACAAAGGTGTTGACCAGTTCGTTGCTGGGTTTCAATTCCATAAAGGTACGAGTAAAACAGGTAAATAGATGACTGCAAATATACGATAAATAAAAGGATTTATGAAACAAAAATTCAAAAATATCTTTTAAAATAATGGCGATGCTTAAAAATTGATTTTATCCCTGTCATCGACAACTCCTTTATTTATAAGGTATATCAATATGTCAAAGAACACTTAGGCATCATAAGAGGAACCACAGAAATGAAATAATAAGGACATTGACAACAATAATAAGGAACACCAACCGAATTATGCCAAAGAATGTCGGTCTCACTTTTACCCAGGGGGCGCGATTTCCAATCACATTTCTTATCTGAGAAGCAGTTCCCCACACCACAAAGTTACAAATTCAGGAACCTTTCACCAAATTTTAGAATTAATTGTTCTTCCCTAATTTGCCAATGACATCATCCGTTCTGATATTTTGGTAGGTCAAATAGCTCCGTTTTTTCAAGGGCTACTTCATTGAAAAATACTTATTTTATCTTGGTGGTCTTTCAAATTTGGCGATGGTAACCTTCTATGATAATAAATGGTATACCAGAGGGCTGCGGTTTACTGAAAATAACGAATGAATGAGCCCTCATGTAGAGCCCAGAATTGATGGCGACAGAATACGGCTTTCCTCATTTCAGGATTGCCGAAATCCGCTTCGGCAAATTCCCAGTCAGAGCCGTATAGACAAGCTTGAGATCCATGAGGAACTCTTTCTGTCACTTGCTGACTACATACTTTACCGAGTAGCATATCTGATATATGACGCAAAGCCGGATATCCGTCTGTTGAAACATCTCCGAATGGCATCCGGAAAGCCCGTAAACCATCAAAGAAAATTATCTGTTGACATTCTCTCCTTTCCAAGTATCTTTTTATTCATTGTATAGCCCATCTTATTACTAAAAATAATGATACTATCTTCTCTCTTGTTAATAATCAATTCCATTCTGAAAATCAACTCTTTCAATTTTGCTTCAGTGATCTCTCCTTCAAATACGGAATTCTGAATCCAACAGAGGTACTGTCTGCAAAGTTTAAGCATCTTGGCAACTCTTTTTATACTGATATCATATACCAAAATCACATACATCTTACCAATACATTTTAAAAGGTTTATATTCTTCAATACCAAGAATATCCTTTAAGAGTTTATAACATTCAAGTTTTATCAGATGCCGATAACTGACATTCCGACCCAAAGAACGATGTCTAAAGGTTTCTTCATACCTCTCTTCCATTGCCTTCACAAAAATCTTAGAACCTTTGTCATTCAGTAGACAGCGGTTTAATCGGAAATCAAAATGTTGTTCTTGCAAAGCATGTTTATTCAAGACTTTAAAGATTACCCGATCAACAACAATAGGTTTAAAAATTTCAGAAATATCCAGGCACAATGAATATCTCCTTTCCCCGGGTGTATGGAGAAAACTAATTGTTGGATTCAACTGGGTTAGGTGAATGGCCCTTAAAGTTTCTACATAGCACATCATATTTCCAAATGAGATCAAGGCATTGACCTCATTCTGTGGAGGGCGCTTCGTCCGAGGTCCCATTGTAAAATCATTCAAAATAATATCAAAGGCAGAATAATAGAGTTTGCGAATATTTCCTTCCGTACCCATTACTTCTTCTACACTAGCAGATCGAGGAAGAGCATCATTTAGACGGCGAATATCCTTTATTGTTTCCGTCAGATCTTTTCCTCTGCGCTGATAGTAATTCAAGTTCATAACCATATTCCAAGCTGCACCCTGAATCAACTTTCTGGCAATCTCCACCCTTCTCTTCTTGTTCAAAAAGGTTTTTGACTGGGCCAATAAAGTCTGGCCGGAAAGCAGCCCGTCACGAGGCATAAAGCTACCTGTATAGTTCTTATAATAATCAAAAAAGTGAACAGGTATGTCCTTTTGTCCAAGGAACCCATAGAGGGCACTATTTGCCCTCAGACTACCAAAAACATATAATTCTGAAATATCCTCCACAGGAAGATAACGTGGGGGCAAAAGTTGCTCTTCTCCGATTTGTTCACTTATAGGAGTAAACTTCAAGGTGTTATCCTTACGTTCCATAATTCCAGAGCTAAAAAGATAAAAACTTCTCTTCATAGTGTCTCCTCCTCTTGTGTATAACAAAACTCATAATAGCTACAGTTTTTGCAGATTCCTCTGATACACTTTTCGGGGCAAGTTTCTTGCCCCATAATGGCAGAGATTGACTGCATCATTTTCTGGATTCTGACTTTATCCGCATCACTCAAGTCTATCTCACGAGTCTTATGCAACGTAGGATATTCCAATACTCCACGAATACCATCAATACCATGTCGTTCAAAGACATATAAATAATATTTCAATTGCCATTCATGAGCCTTTTCTATTTTATTGGATTTCTTAATTTCATGGATCACCTTATTTCTAACATCATAATAATCCACCTTAATCCCATCAATTGCGACTTCTTCATACTTTGATGAACGCTGCGAATAGCTATACTCATGAATCAATTTTCCCTCTTCTACCAAGCCTGAATTTTGTTCCATATTGATTCCATGAGAAAACAGCCATAGCTTCCGCTTACAGACTAAAAAATAATTAAAATGAGTTCCTGTTATCATCATAGACAATTATCATTATATTCAGAGGGAGCATCTGCAGCATTCATCTGCAGTCCAAGTTCATGAGTATATTTTCGATTCACCACATAAACACGAGAGGTATAAATTTTAGAGTGGGCATCTGAAAAGTAAGGGAATGACTGTAGGCCAATGGCACCATCTTCTTCCAATGCATGAAATTGGCCAGTGCTGACAGAAACCAGGAGTTCAGAAGCCTTAATCAAGTGGTATTCAGAAACTCGTTTCCGGTATTCTGCTGACAAAGCTACTGGTAAAATCTTTATGCCATCAAACTGCTTGTAAAAGTCTGCTTCCCTTTTATCACTCTCATCTAACGGCCTTAATTCATGTGTAATGAAATTCATCAGAATTTTCCGGGTTAAGTCATATTCCTTTTTCTGCTGCGGGGCCCAATCAGGATAAACCACGTCAATCACTTTCTGCAATTGTTTTTCTTGTATAATCCCATCATAATCCTCTTCTATTTCCTGTAAAGCAATCAAAGTCCGTGAAATGACTTTAGAATCTTTATAAATAAATCGGTCCTGTTCATTTCTATCCTTAAAGACATAACAGGTACAGATCCCCTTTTTCCGTTTTCTGTTAACCCGGCCAAAACGCTGAAGTAATGCATCTATTGGAGCAGGTTCAGAATAAAGTACGTCAAAATCAATATCCAAACTAATTTCAATAGCTTGAGTACCTACAAGAAGACTCACATGTTCATTCTGCAAAAGAGACTCATGGTTAAAACGGTCTTCACTGTTAAACTTTCCATGGAGCAAAACTTTCTGAGGCGCATCCAAATGGTCGAAAACATACTGTGAAGTTTCTACCGTATTACATACGACCAGCACCTTCTTAGCCATATTGATATCTTTCTGTATCAGTTCCAAATGATCCATAAGCTTACCCTCCAGTATCTTGACCCGATGACGTCTAAAAGACCGATAAAGTTCAGGATCCGCTCTAATTTCCCGAAAAGGCCGGATAACCATCTCTATCTCACGTTTCATAAAAGAAGGAAGTGTAGCTGTCATGAGATGTACACTCACGTTCATAAATTTTACGGCAAACTGAAGAAGTACGATTATTTGGGCAAATAAGGCTGCATCATAGGCATGGATCTCATCAATAATAAAATATCCTCCACACCATTCAAATAACCCTTTTTCATAACCTTTCAGACCATATAAAGATTTCAAAAGTTGAAAAGGGGTCACAATTTTAACTGGGGTAACCATTGACTTGAAACCCTCCGCTAATTTACGTAGATCCTCCGTGGAATAGGATTGGTCCGCCATTCGAGTCTCTATATACTGAGCCAGTTTTCCATGAATCATTCCCACCTTCTTCTCTGGAGAGGGCATCTCCTCATTCAGCCGTTCATACATTGCATTAATGGAAGCAGTATAAGGCAGGATATAGTATACTCTCCCCTGCCCTTTCACTTGCAATTGCTGCTTCAACCAAGCAAAGGCAGCCTCCGTCTTCCCTGAACCTGTCGGAGCCACAAGCAAGACATTCCCCGCACAATTCGCATCTTCTCTCTGATGATGGTAAAATGGATAATGATATAAAAATTCAAAATCCTCCATGTCAAGTTTCAAAAGATGCTTTATCCCTGCGGAAGCCAGATGATCACATTGTTTGAGAGCACCAGTCAGCAACAGGCGGAAAAAGGTTTCAGAATCCTCTATATCTTTATTGTTACGCAATTCCTTACGGATCAGGTCAACTGGTTGGAAGGGTAAGGATGTATTTCCATGGATTCCATAATTCTTTAGCAAAGACCAGACAAAATGACTGTCCATTTTTTCACATTCTTTGCAAAAATCCATTCTATCATCACCCTCCAAATCATAGTCATCCTGTTCATAATTATGATCAACAAAACAGAACAAATCCGCCAACGGTTTATGATGTCCCAAAACTGGGAACTCCACCCATTGTTTTTCTTCCTCTTCCAAATCAGAATTCCGGATAAAATAGAGAGAGAACAACTCGTGCCGTTGATGACACCAATGATTAGGCTGCTTATGCAACAACTTTTGGAACTCAGGATGAACCTTCCCCATATCATGGAAGACAATGGCTTCACTAAGGATTTTCCAAAAAGCCTGTTTATGCCCCCCTGGAACATCGGGAACACAATTCTTTAGCTGCTCCATGATATGAAGACAGTCATCAATATGCTGTCTTAAAGATATTTCCGGTTCAGATTTGGCTAAGACCAAAGTTCTCTGTTGTTTAATCTCTTCTTCCAAAGTTTAGATGATGAAAATAAATATCAATTTTCCGACCTTCAATGGAATCCTCATATGCGGGGATGTTAGTAGAAAAGTCTTCAGCCTGATAAGGGATCACAGAAAAAGCCTGTGTTCCAAGATTCTTCCTTGGGATTTCATCAGTAAAATATTCCGGTAAGGCCTGAACAATCCCGGGAAGATAATGCCCCTCAAAAGGGACAATCTGTCCCTTTATTTTTTGGGCTTTATCAACTTCTTCAAGTTCATACTCCCCAATCCCATCCACACTGGCCAGATCATTGCTCCTTCCCAATAAAATCTGAAACTGAGGTTTTCGAAAGTAATCTACCAGTTGATTCTCTTTCAAATAAATGAATAATCTACAGTCATAGAGAAAGTTCCGTTGCAAGACATTAGATTTCGTCTTATTGTTCGGAGTACCTTTACCAGTAAGCCCCACCTGATAGATAGTTTCCAGATCCGTAGACTCAGCCCCATACTCAAAGTAATAGCCAATATCCAGATGATCATGGACAATATAATTTCCCGCACAGGCATTCATGAGTCCCAATACAGTACTTAAGGGGGGAACATGAAGAGTCGGTTGGTAACCTGATATCAAATTAGGATAGCGGAAACTTGCAGTCCAGGAACTGATTTCTATTCGGTATACTTTCATGATTCCATCTGTTGTTTAATCTGCAACACATAATGCTCAATGGATTGGTTAACCGGACCCAATTCTACCATATCCTTATGATCAGAAGCCAGTTGTGCCAATTCTTGATCATATTCATCAAAAAAGCCACTTCGCTTTCCGATAAATATCTTTCCTCTGAATGTTGAGCTATAATCATCTATTACTTCTTTAAGCCCTTTTACGTTCAGCACTGCTTTCTCATTGCGATCACCCGAACCCATTACAATATGAGAAAAAGGATGATTTCCCGTCACAGTAGTGGCCAAAATAATCAATTTAGGAGTGACATCTCCCAAATTGTTAGTCTGCATAGCGCCACCGGAAATATTCTTCAAAGCCAAAATAGTATCTGAAACACGTTGCTGTCTTACTTGCAAAGGTAAGCGGATTAATTTTCCGCTTCCAAACGGATCAACAATCTCATTCCCCCCTTCTGTCATAGCAAATTCTTTCAAACTCTCTGACAGATTCTTATAACCACTGCGATTATAGTCAGAAAAAGTACCCGCCATATCTGCATCCAGAGAAAACATACCCTTCATCACTGCGCTATATTCCTGCCTTTTATAAGGGACAGAATCACCGTCTTGCCTTGACATACTGGACCAGTTGGCAGCAGGATGCACCGACGCAACAGAAACCAGTGCTGAATTTTTCAAGGGAGAAACCCTAGTCACCGTGATATTACGACTCTTTTTCTTCCCTTTTTCTTCATACTCTTCTGTGGCAGCACGCATATATCCAAAAATATCATCATCCGGATAACGGATCGGATCGGCATTCGTAAAAGCGATATTCTTATCCCTCGTTACAGGAGAGAGTGTCCAACCGAGATCTTTCTGAAGCGTATTCCGCCACCAGTATCTCCATGCTTGACCGGAAACATAAACATAGTTCTCTCCATTTTTATAAATCGACTTCGTCTTTACAGCATTATCATAATTTGATGAAGTGTCAGCCCCACCATTATTCAGTGCCACTACATCCACATCCAGCAACACAAATCCTTGAATCTTTAAATTGTTTTCCATATTTTACATTTTTAATCATTCTTCCATTATTTGATTTTCTACTGATTCTACAGCGACTTTCCGATGTTGTTCCTGCAACTTCTCATAGAGTGCAATTTCTAAAACGTCCCTTGTTTCTTTCCAGGAATCAATATCAGGAAAAAGGTAATCCACATAATCCCGGACACTGACGATCGCATCCTCATTCCCCTCTTCATAATTTTTAGCGACCACATCCTTCAGGATAATCCTTCTCAGCAAATATGAGTTCGTAGCCCCATCCAGCTTTTTCAGGACTTTACCAATTCCACGGTCATCATTCGAAGAAATAATAAAATCCGCCATCTGTACAATTTTATCAACTGTCTCCTTTTTCATATTTAAGATATTTAAAACATAGACCCTAACAATCCGGAAGATTAACTCATGTCCTTTGGCAAACTGACACATCTCCGGTAAAATGGATTGACCTTTCAGTAAATTCTGATAGATAGAGTTCTGCCAATATTGAAAATCCTCACTGGTCGCCACTGAAATCTTCCGATTCTCCTTTACTTGAAAACCATGTTCCTGTTCATCATAAGAGGCCCCTTTTCTCCTATAATATCGTGATATGAAAGTATCCCAGCAATCTTTATTTTCCCCTTCTTGAGTAAACCTATAAAATTTCAATATCTGGAAGGGCAACTGGTAAACCGTCAATTCAGGACTTGCGCCAAAATTAGAGAAATGATATAAAGTCAGACTGCATAGAACCTGACCAAATTCCCGTTTTTTTTGCTCAATCACTTGATCGGCATATCGGAAAAGTGCAGTACTGGGATCATTGGACTTCGCACGAAGCACAGACTCAGAACTATTTTGCACGACAGCCATTAGATTTTGTTTACAAATCTTCTGGCTGAAAAATCTGGAAACTTCCAGAATGTTACTTGAAATCAAAGCCAATTTTCCTTGAAGAGACATACAAGCTAAAGGCAAGAAAAAAGCCCTGATAAGAACTTCCTTGGAAAGCATGATACCTCTCTGAAAGTTATGGTGAAAATTGACAAATGTATTTGAACCTGTCAATACCATATTGTTCCGTCCTCCCGGAAACACCATTGTCCTGCGTCCGGTTATCTGGCAAAAGCCCATTCGTCCATCTTGGTCATTCAACAAGGATGAATAGTACTTTCGTGTCTCTTCTTTTTTCCTATTGCCTTTAAAAGCAGGCTGAGTGATGGTAGAATCAAGAAAAAACGAATTCAGTTTGCCACCCCAATGCTCAACATAAATATCAGTCACCGTCATGATCAGTTCCAAAATATCCTCATCGGGGTACAATTCACTGACTTGTTCTAAGGCATACCCGCCAGCATCCACAAACGGGTCACCCGTCGGCCTCGTCAACCATTGTTCATCAATCTTGTCATAAGTGCGCTTCATGATTCAATCTATTTAATTTTAGACTCCTCTCATTCAAAACAGGATCTTTTACTTTAACCTTTACAACCCGAATCTTCTAAGCCAATACATCCAAATCCCTGTGAACATTCTTCACCTATTCCTCCTTCAAAAGCAACATGCAGGAGTTCTCCAGGAGCTGTCAGTTTAAAATGATACATAAACCCTCTCACCCGCGTCTGCTGAGCCGTACCAGACTTGATGGTGACAAGCACAGATTTAGGCTGGCTTAAAATTTCCAGACAAAAAGCAGAGAGATCACCTTGGAAATCCCGATGATAATAGGCCTTATACCGGGACAATAAACCTTTCAAGACAGCCTGATTATAATGCTCACTTCCCGGCACGAGATATTGTCTCCGGAGTCCTTCCCGCTCACGGATACAAACTGGTGAAAGGGTCAGGAACTTCATTTCCTTCTGAAAAGTCACAGGTGTCAGCGCCTCAACCTTTCTGACAGAAAAGGCCACTTGAAAATCCTGATTGCCAAGAACAAATTCCTGATGTGCGAATAAACCCTCAATAAATTCAGATGTACTCTTTTCTGGTAAGAAACTGATCAACCATTCCACCCGATCTCCGATGATATTAATGCATCCTGCCTTAGGGATAATCCGATATTTCTCAAATTCGAAACGAGAATAGCAAAACAACTTAAACCGTTTGCCATTATCCAATTGAAAGCCATTATCATGCAACCATGATGAATACCTTTCATCAGCACTAGCCAAAAGTTTGTAAATTACAGCAGATTGTTCATACTGATAATTAATCGGCAAGCAATCACCATATCGACCACGGTCTACGGTCAGAGTCAATTTAAATCTCATTACGATTACAATTAGTGCAGATAGATTATTTTTTGCAGATTATTAGTCAGTCAACACCGGCCACTTTTCACTATGCATTTTATCAGATCCAAAGACGAACCGTCTAAACAGATAATCTGAATTCCACTTATTATTCATTCTGTTTTCACAGCTCTGAGTTATACTCCTACCAAAATGCTTTTCATTGCTTACAAATATAAAAAAAATATAATATAGTACCCAGAAAGCAGTAATAAATTTATTTTTTTTTGCTTTCATTTGAAAGTTTTAATTATTAGAATATCTGTTAAGACTACGGCAAGTTCAATATAGAAGTGCCATTTCTGGGTGTTGGTAAGACGGAATAATCTATACTGGAAGACATCGGGGAGTTTGGAGGCGAACAGTCCCCATAAGGAGAAATTTGACGTGCATTTTCAAGTACACTTTAATTAAATATACACGTTTATCTTAAAATTCCATCTTCAAAAGGTAATTGACCTTCAACTACAGAGGCTTCCTCGCAAAATTCTTCATGTGCTTTAAGCATTTTCAAATCAGCAATATGATTAATCAAGTTCTTTCTCGCATCCTGATTTTCTATTTCTTCACGCCTAGCTTTTGACATGTCACAGAATTCCTCGTCCTGTTCTATTCCTGCAAATCGGCGGCCACATAAATTAGCTGCAATACCGGTCGTACTGCTCCCGCTAAATGGATCCAATATCCAATCTCCCGAATCAGTAGAAGCCAGAATAAGACGAGTAAGAAGACTGAGCGGCTTTTGCGTCGGATGCTTACCTTGAGATTTCTCCCATCGACCTATAGCTGGCAGTCGCCAAACATCTGTCATCTGCTTATCCCCATTCAAATGTTTCATAAGATGGTAATGGAACTTATGTGGCTTTTTAGGAAATTTCCTGGCCCAAATAATAAATTCTGTAGAATAGGTGAAGAAACGGCAGGATATATTTGCAGGAGGATTCGTCTTCTGCCACGTAATAACATTCAGAATCTTATAGCCTAGTTCATTGAGACAATTTGCTACAGAGAAGATGTTATGATATGTTCCACTTATCCATATTGTTCCATTGTCTTTCAATTTATCCCGGCACAAGCGCAACCACTCCTCATTGAAATCCATCATTTCATCCAGGCTTTTACCTTTATCCCAAGCGCCTTTATCCACACAGACGACCTTTCCGCTTTGCAAGGACATTCCACCATTGGAAAGGAAATATGGTGGATCAGCGAAGATCATGTCAAACTTGAAATCAAATTGCTTTAGCAACTTGAATGAATCGCCATGAGCTAGCAGGAAATCATGTTTGGGAGAAATATAAAAAGGAAAGTGCTCCTTAACAGAAAAGTCAGTTGTAAAATAATCCTCTGCATCAAGAACAATCTGCTGTGAACGATAAGAATGCCGAACTGCTGACAAAGCCTCAGTTTGAGACTTTGCCTCAATCTGTACTGAACGTACAAGCCTTTCTTCTATTTCGACATCAAACTTCATTTCTGAAGACAAAGTTCAGAAATAAACGGCAAATAAAGCCATGATGATCAATCTTTGACATTTCTGATCAAAGAAGATCATTGGTAAAATCATCAAGTCTATTGAAAATCAATGAATTGATAAATCATAGCGATAATAGCTATGTTAACAAATGATCTCAAATTATAGGATTCGTCTGTAATTTCCCCTTCTCTTAAACTCTAAGAGCCCCTTGTTCCTCAGAAACTGCAACTGCTGTCTGATCTTATCATGGATATGATTATTGTCGGGATGCTTTAACTTTAATTCATCGGCAAAAGCATAAATATCTTGTAAGGTAAAATTACGTCCGAGGCGCTGGACACAAGAGAGAATATCTACCAGCCACCTCCTACCTTCCAAACTATTTGTTTGGAGAGAATAAATCTTCTTGTAGTCTGAGACGACCTCCTGAGGATTTCTTATTGTTCCATCAATAATAATCGGTATCTTTGCAGCATCTGGTATTTCACTTAACTGAATGTTACAACCTACCCATCCGGTGCGTTCTGCCGTAGAAGGTAATGGACTTCTTCTCACAATGATTTGAGGTACAAAGAAGCATTTAGGAACAATCACGAGATTGTTTACCTCATATCTGTCATAGTGCAAAAAGAAAAAACTCGGATTCTCCAAGGAGGTTATCCTGCTGATCATGGTTTGATAAACTCCATCTACTACCGTATGGATAAATCTGGATGAATCAGATTGCTTGCTTTTCAACTCATACTGTGATTTACAATGATCACAGACGAAATCTTTCACCGGTGCGTTCGGTTCGGCATGCCTGATCGAAGTTTCGCCACAAATCGGACAGTACATATTTGCGGCAAGCCAATTTTCAGTTAAGACTCTCGCAATCTGTGACTTGCTCTTATAACCGTCAGCAAATGATAAATCAAAATGTAAATTCATTTTTAAAGGTAAAATAGGCTTCAAATTTCATAATGGCAAATCCGACTATAAACCACGGTCTCCCAATCATCAAAGTTAATCGGAGGTAGAGCATCCAATTGTTCAATGAGTTGTCCCTTTGCACCAACCCATTTGATGAATGGTTTTGCCTTTATCATAAATATTCCTCCAAAAACTATATTCTTCTTTAAAACGCAAATATAACATTTTTATTCAAGAATGGTGATTTTAAAATGCAGAAAAGGCTATCCAAAGCCTTAGTTCTGACAAATAACAATATTGAAGTCCTTCCTAACAATGAAAACAGTAATGACACCTGCAAAGGGATATCAGAGTTTATCAAAAGTACCATTTGAATCGTTAAAATATCTTCATCACTATTATTGAATTAGCGCAATAACGATCCGGAAGCAATTGGACCAAATGAATGACATTCACACAGATCCGCACGATGCCAAAGTAGGCATATTCCAGTATTTTAGCTTGAATAACCTCAATAAGATGCACTGACAATATTCTTGTAACTTTGGAAAAGTGCATTGAACTTCACAATCGCCTTAATCGGCTGATATACCTTTATTAAAGATGTTTAAGTATTTCTAAGAATTCATTTAGTTCTTTTAATCTTATTCTTTCTTCACTTTGTCCACAAAAGCGTATTTTTGCGGCAAATTTCAAACTGAGGACAAAAACAATCATAAAGATTCTCAAAATAAGAAATCAAGTGAATAAAGAAAAGTTGGGCTCTTAAAAGAAACTTATGGGTAAACAGATTTTCCAGACCGAATCCAAATCACGTTGGACGAGATTTTTATGGACACTTAGAGTAATAGCCGTAATCATTGTCTTACTTGTCATCACCTTCATTACCATGTTCGCACTGGAGGGTTCTCCTCACATGCCACTGATTCGGGAATATCGCCGGGCTCTGACTGCAGAAAAACCCTTGATGAAATCTAATGAAATGTCCAAACAGTATAAGACTTTCCGCGATTTCTTCAAAGAAAAGAACATGCACAGTGACTATACCGCTGAGGCAATGAAACAACACCGGTTTCATGTAAAAGCAGATAAAGCTACTGACAAATATCTGCAGGAATGGGACAATCCTGCATTGGGAATACGTGCTGCATGGTACGTCAATTGGGATGCACACTCTTTCCAATCTCTCAAACGTAACCTCAAGCACTTGAATATGATCATTCCGGAATGGTTTTTCATCAATCCTAAAACCGGTTCCCTGGAAGTTCAGATCGACAAGAAAGCCCTCCGGTTATGCCGTAAATCCGGTATCCCTATATTGCCGATGCTGACCAACAACTATGGTGAGAGTTTCCGTGCCCAGCCTATTGGCAGAATCATCAACAGTCCCAAACTCCGTAAGCAATTCATTTACACCCTTCTCAAGACTTGTCAAAGATTCCATTTCTCAGGTATCAATCTTGACTTAGAGGAATTACAACTTAAAGACAATACGAATCTGACCCTTTTCGTCAAAGAAATTTCCGATAAATTTCATGAGAACAATCTCTTTGTGACTCAGGATATTGCTCCCAATAATGAGGACTATGATGTCGTGAACCTCGCCAAATATGAAGACTATCTCTTCCTCATGGCTTATGACGAGCACAACTCTGAAAGTACTCCGGGTGCGATCAGCTCACAGTCATGGGTGGAACATGCCATGGATCAGGCTGCCAGATCTATCCCCAACGACAAAATTGTGCTGGGTCTTGCAGGTTATGGCTATGACTGGACAAAAGCGGACGGCGGTACCACTGTTTCGTACAATGCTTCAATGGCCAGTGCTTCCGATGCCGGTTCTGACATCAACTATGACGGGAACACATACAACCTGAATTACTCTTATGAGGACGATGACAACGTATTGCACCAAGTCTATTTCACAGATGCCGCTACCCTCTTCAACCTCATGCGCTTCGGCAGTGAGTATCCGACAGCAGGTTTCTGTCTCTGGCGTTTGGGAACAGAGGACCAGCGCATGTGGAAGTTCTACGACCAGAATATGACGAAAGCAAAGACTGCCAAATTCCAATTTTCCAAACTTGAAAATATCCCCGGACTTTTCGACATCAATTATATGGGTTCCGGTGAAATCCTCAACGTCAAATCCGAGCCTCAACCCGGAAAGGCAAAACTGGATATAGACCGGCAGGATATGCTCATCTCTAATGAAAAATACCTGCAGATCCCGGAATCTTACGAGATAGACAAGATCGGACATGCCAAGAGCAAACAACTCCTCCTGACGTTTGATGACGGCCCTGATTACAGGTGGACACCGACTATTCTCCGAATACTTAAGCGCTACCACATCAAAGCGGCTTTCTTTATGGTCGGATTGCAGATGGAAAAGAACCTTCCATTGGTAAAGAAGGTCTATGAAGATGGACATACCATAGGCAACCACACCTTCACGCACCTGGACATCGCAACCAACTCTACACAGAGGGCCTATTCGGAACTCAAACTCACCCGTATGCTCATAGAAAGCATCACTGGCCAAAGTACCATCTTGTTCCGAGCGCCTTACAATGCTGATGCTGACCCTACAACCCGTGACGAGATCGAACCGATCATCGTGGCATCGCGAAAGAATTATCTTTTCGTCGGTGAATCCATAGATCCTGATGACTGGCAACCCGGTATTACGACACAACAGGTCTACGACCGTGTCATCAAGGGTGTCCACCAGGGCAACGGACATATCATTCTGCTGCACGACGCTGGAGGTGACACTCGTAAGCATACGATTCAGGCTCTGCCTCAAATCATCAGGGAACTCTTGAAAGAGGGATACCACTTTATCTCCATCGAGCAATATCTCGGAAAGACCCGCGACCAACTGATGCCGCCTATCAAGAAGGGTGAGACTTACTACGCTATGCAGTCGAACCTCGCCCTCGCCACACTTATTTATGAGGCAGGTGACTTTGTGACGGCACTGCTGATCATCTTCCTTGTTCTCGGTCTTCTACGACTGGTCGTGATGTATATCCTGATGATCAGGGAAAAGAGGATTGAACGGCATCGTCATTTTCCGGATATTGACCCGCAGACAGCTCCTTTGGTCTCGATCATTGTCCCTGCATACAATGAAGAGGTCAACATTATAGCAACTTTGAGCAATCTCAGGCAACAAGATTATCCCAACTTCAATGTTGTCTTCATCGATGACGGCAGCAAAGACCATACCTTGCAGCGTGTCCGGGAAAATTTCGGAGATGATGGCAAGTTACTGATCCTGCATCAGGAGAATGCCGGAAAAGCTGCAGCCCTGAACAACGGCATCGGACACACCAATGCCGAATATGTAGTCTGCATCGATGCTGATACCCGTCTCCTTCATGATGCCGTCAGCATTATGATGAAGCACATGCTCGCCGACAAACTCAAGAAAGTGGGTGCCGTAGCGGGGAATGTCAAGACGGGCAATGTCCGCAATATCCTGACGAAATGGCAATCCATCGAATATACGACAAGCCAGAATTTCGACAGAATGGCTTATTCCAGCGTCAACGCCATCACGGTTGTACCGGGAGCCATCGGTTGCTTCAGGCGACAGGCCATCATCGATGCAGGCGGACTGACCACAGATACGCTGGCTGAAGACTGTGATCTGACGATGCGTATCCTTGCCGCCGGCTACATCATTGAGAACGAGAACAAAGCCATTGCGCTGACCGAAGCTCCGGAGACTATCCGGCAGTTTGTCAAGCAACGTACACGTTGGTGCTTCGGTGTATTACAGTCCTTTTGGAAACACCGGTCACAACTTTTCTCCACAAAGCACAAAGGTCTAGGACTTTGGGCTCTGCCGAACATGCTGATATTTCAGTACATCATCCCTACATTCTCTCCGATTGCGGATATACTGATGATCGTCGGACTATTCACAGGAAACTTCTGGCAGATCTTCGTCTATTACCTGTTGTTCCTGCTCATTGACGGCAGCGTCTCCTTCCTCGCTTTCATGTTTGAGCATAAACGGTTGTCAACCCTTTTCTGGATTATCCCACAGAGATTCTTCTACCGCTGGATCATGTACTTCGTACTCTTCAAGACCTACCTCAGAGCGATAAAAGGAGAGTTACAGTCTTGGGGCGTCCTCAAGCGGACTGGTGACGTGCAAGTGGAGTGACAAAAAATTATGAATATTTGGCTGAATTGCATTTTTACTGTATCTTTGTGAAATGATTTATCCAAAGAATTTTGAAACCAAAATCGGATTTGACGAAATAAGGAAACAATTAACCGGTCTCTGTCTGAGTCAGTTAGGTCAGGAAAAAGCCAGTTCTATTTCTTTCTCCACCCAAGTAGAGGACATCAATGAAAATCTAGAGCAGGTTCGTGAACTCCGCCAATTACTGGAAATAGAAGACCAGTTTCCTCTTGACGGATTTCTGGACCTACGTTCAGCAATACAGAGGATACGGATCCAGAACACCCATTTGGAAGAGGAAGAACTCTTCGCTTTGGAAAAGATGCTGAAGACCGAAAGCCAGATCCTAAAGTTTGTCAGAGTCCGTCAAGAAGAAAAGATACAAGATCAGGATCATGAGGCAGAAACCCTCTACCCTGCCCTCTATGAATTGGCTGACGGGGTAGCCGATTTCCCGAAAACGATCCAAAGGATACAGCAGATCCTCGATGAGAACGGGCATCTGCGGGACAATGCCTCACCCGAATTGCAGACCATCCGCAGTTCACTGAAGCGTGCTCGGGGAAGCATCACCAAGACGCTCTATGGCATCCTCAAGTCAGCCCAAAAGGAAGGTGTCGTAGACAAGGATACGGCACCGACCATGCGTGATGGAAGTCTCGTCATCCCAGTAGCGCCTAATTTGAAGCGCCGCATCCGGGGCATCGTCCACGACGAGTCAGCTACCGGAAAAACCGTTTTCATCGAACCTGAAGAGGTGGTAGACGCCAATAATAAGGTCAGGGAACTGGAAGGTAAAGAACGGCAGGAAGAGATCCGCATCCTGAAAGAAGTCGCCAAATTCATCCGCCCTTATGCGCGTGAGTTGCTTGACGCTTGCCGGTTCATGGGGGACATCGACTTGATCTATGCGAAAGTGGCATTGGGAAAGTCCATGCAGGCGAATGAGCCGACGGTGGAAGACCGCCCCGCCATTGACTGGGTGCAGGCCAGGCATCCGCTTCTGAAAAAGTCTTTGGAGAAAAAAGGTGACGGGACTCATCGACTGATCCCTCTTGACATTACACTCAAAAAAGACGCCAGGATCTTAATCATCTCAGGTCCTAATGCAGGCGGAAAATCAGTTTGTCTGAAAACTGTCGGACTCCTCCAATATATGTTGCAATGCGGACTACCTGTGCCGATTGCAGAAAACTCCCATGCAGGCATCTTCCACGACATCATGATCGATATCGGTGATGAGCAAAGTCTGGAAAATGACCTGAGCACCTATTCGTCACATTTGCTTCATATGAAAAACATGATGAAGCAAGCTAACAGTCAGACACTTTTTCTCATTGATGAATTCGGGAGCGGAACGGAGCCTCGCATAGGAGGAGCCATAGCTGAATGTGTCCTCAACCGACTTCTGGAAAAGGGAGCGTGGGGTGTCATCACAACCCACTACTCCAATCTCAAGCACTTTGCCGACTCGCACCAGGACGTCGTCAACGGTGCCATGCTGTATGACCGCCATCAGATGCAGCCTCTTTTCCAATTGGCAATAGGTCAGCCCGGCAGTTCTTTCGCTATCGACATCGCCCGGAAGATCGGACTCCCGGAAGAAGTCATCAAGAATGCTTCTGAGATCGTGGGCAACGATTATATTCAGAGTGACAAATACCTTCAGGATATTGTCCGGGACAAACGTTACTGGGAAAGCAAGCGGCAACAGATCCATCAAAGAGAAAAGGAAATCGAGAAGATGGCAGCCCAATATGAAGAAGGTCTCCAGAACGTCGAGGAACAACGCCGGGACATTCTGAACAAGGCCAAAGAGGAAGCAAAATCTCTCTTGGCAGACAGCAACAAACGGATAGAAAATGCCATCAAGACGATCCGGGAGAGTCAGGCTCAGAAAGACATTACGAAGAAAGCCCGTCAAGACTTGGCTGATTTCAAACAGGACATTGAGGCCAAACCGGCAACTGACGAGAATGAGATTGCACGGAAGATCGAGAAGATTAAACGACGTCGTGAACGTCGTGAAAAACGCAAGACAGAAAAGGTACAAGGGCAGCCGAATGCCCAAGGAGCAAAAGCCTCAACTGCAAGTCCTCATGAATTGGCAGCCGGCGACTATGTCCGGATGAAAGGCATGAGCCAGGTCGGCCGCATCGAAAGTTTAAGCGGAAAATCTGCTCGTGTCATATTCGGGGAAATACATACGAGCATCAACAAGGACAAACTCGAACAGGTCTCCGGACCTGTCAAAGCAACATCTTCCGAAAGCGAAAGCACCTCGAAACAGAACGCTATCGTTGACAGATTGCGGAGTGCGGCAATAAGCAAGACAACTCAGGATACGATCGATGCCCATAGAAGCCAATTCCGCCAAGACTTGGATGTCAGGGGCATGAGAGGAGATGAAGCCCTTCAAACTGTCCAACGTTTCATCGACGATGCCATCCTGATGAATATTCCACGGGTAAGGATACTCCACGGAAAAGGTAACGGTATTCTGAGAAATCTGATCAGGGAATACCTTTCAAGCCTACCGAACGTTACACATTTTGCCGACGAACAAGTTCAGTTTGGCGGTGCAGGTATCACCGTCGTCGATCTTTGAAAGTGGGTCGGACAACTTTCTGCCCTTCAGATTTTCGATAGGCCTCCTGTTCTGAAAACCGGTGAGATCTCTGATTGAATGACCGGCAAATTCTGCGTTCCGGCGTTGCCTACCCCCTCACCTTTCTATAGGGAAACGGACAGAAAAGAGGATTCCATAGTGATAGTGTTAAAAATGAGAAAAACCGACAGAATGCTTTTCCATTTGAAATAAATTTCTTATCTTTGCAGACGCTTGCAAAAGCATACGGGCAAGTCTCTTACGGCCAGCTCCCCTCGAATCCCCCAGGTTGGGAACGAAGCAAGGGTACTGGGTTGTAGCGGCGCGCTAAGAATCGCTTGCCCACCCGCCTTCTGAAGCTCATAGGAAGAGCACAAGATTTATCTTGGAGGTTTGTCGGTCCGATTCCGACAGAAGGCACAATAGAAGAAGGCAGTCAGACTATGATAAATAGGAAGATTGCCTTTTTTATTTTCTGTCATGCTTCTCTCCGCTTTTTCAGAGAGGACGATGAGGGAAACCTAGTGTTTATTCAAAAAAGGTAAATTTTCCATTCATCCCTCTTTTTTATGAAGGATTTTAAGTATTTTTGCAGAGGATAAACGGGCTTTGATGGAGGTATTGATACTGTAACAACAGATCTATTTTTCGTTGTAAAGGCAAGTCACATCTTTTCCATAGCGGAGTCCAACCTCCATCGCTCTTTAAAAGAGAATATAAATTCGAACATGATAACATCTCAAAATATCACACAAGTAAGAGCTTTTGCACGGCAAGATGGAGTTTTTCTCTCTGTGTTGTGGATCGCAGGTTTTCTCTGCACCATGTTGACGACTCAGATGCCTATATTGGCCCCTATCGCAGATCTGGCAGTCCTGGCTACTCCATTCTTTGTCGCTTTCAGATTGAAAAAATTCCGGGACACCGCCCTTGACGGCGTCATATCCTTCAGGAGAGGATTTCTCTATACGGCAGAAACATTCTTCCATGCAGCTCTCATCTTGGGTGTTGTACAATACCTCTATTTCAGATTCGGAGACATCAGCGGGTTCCTGCAACAGTGGAATGAATCGTATTCCGTCGTTGCAAAAGTCTACAACCTCAGCGGTACGCAGGCACAACAACTCAAGGATGCCGTCGGCATGATGAGTCCGCTGGCATGGGCATCGATGTTCTTTATCCTTGAACTGTTCGGTGCCGTGATTGTCAGTCCTATCGTGGCAGCAATCATGGCTCGGCGAATCCCCCGCAAGGACATCCAGAATCAGAAAGACAATTCAGAGAATAATTGAAATCTACTTTTTATAAGAAATGAATATATCAGTCATCATACCTCTTTACAACGAAGCAGAATCCCTGCCGGAACTTTACAACTGGATTGTACGGGTCATGGACGCCAATCACTATACCTATGAAATCATTTTTATCAATGACGGATCTACAGATGACTCTTGGAAAATCATCCAAAATCTATCTGAGAAGTCTGATAGGGTGAAAGGGATCAAATTCCGCCGCAATTATGGGAAGAGTGCAGCATTATACTGTGGATTCAAGGCTGCCCAGGGAGATGTCGTCATCACGATGGACGCGGATCTTCAGGACTCTCCTGACGAAATTCCCGGACTGTACAAGATGATCACTGAAGACAACTATGACATGGTCTCCGGTTACAAGAAGAAACGGTATGATCCGCTCTCGAAGACCCTGCCTACCAAACTCTTCAATGCGACGGCACGGTGGATCAGTGGCATACACAATCTCCACGACTTCAACTGCGGACTGAAAGCTTATAAGAAAGTTGTCGTCAAGAATATAGAAGTGTACGGTGAGATGCATCGCTATATCCCCTATCTGGCCAAGAATGCAGGATTTGATAAAATCGGAGAAAGGGTCGTACATCATCACGCACGGAAATACGGCAAATCCAAATTCGGGGTCAACAGGTTCTTCAACGGTTACCTCGATTTGCTCACGCTATGGTTCCTGACCAATTTCGGGAAAAAGCCGATGCATGTCTTCGGATTCCTGGGTTCAATCGTCTTCTTCATCGGTTTTATAGCTCTCATTATCCTGGGAGCTGACAAATTGGTTGCCCTCCACTATGGGATATACGGGAACCTGATTACAGAGTCACCCTATTTCTTCATCGCCCTGACGACGATGGTGCTGGGTACACAACTCTTTCTCGCTGGATTTCTGGGAGACCTGATCAGCCGGCAAAACGAGAGAAGGAACGATTACCAGATCGAGGAAGAAATTCATTTAAATGAAAAAAACTAAAAGGGAAATAGATCCTACAGAATATTCCGGGTTGTTCATCATGCCGATGTATTGTGCGAAGGTCGTTTTCTTTTGGAATAATAATTTATGAAAACAAAAAAGAGACAAGGCAAATCAAGCAAGGAGAAGACGCTCAGAGCCGCTGCCCTGATCATGATACTGGCAGGCATTGTCCTTGCCGGTTGCTCCAGTTTGGATTGCCCATACATGAACAGGGTGTACACCAAATACCAGTTGGAAGGGGATGTCAAGACCCTTGCTGACACGCTCACGGTCACGACCAGTCGCCTCACCGACGATTCCGACACCATACTGTTGAATCAAGCCATAGGTGTAGACAGTTTTGAACTCCCCGTCAGTTATATGGGAGATCAAGATGAATTCCACTTCCATATCAAGAGAGCAGACGGCGAGACCTTCACCGACACTGTAAAAGTTAAAAAGACGAATCAGACTCACTTCGAATCTGTGGATTGCAACCCCTCGTATTTCCATACACTTACCTCTGTGAGTTATACTAAACACACCATTGACTCTATTGTCATCCATAACGCTCAAGTGAACTATGATGCTTCACAACCACATTTCTATATTTATTTCCGCTATCACGATTGACCTGCTGCTCTTCTGCAGTTGTCCCCTGAATGCTCAGAGGAAGACTCAGGAGCCTAAAAAGCAGACCACGTCACGTACACCTGCGGGATTGAAAAACGACACGACAGCTACCTTCAGAAGTTTTGAAGTAACTGTGGATCTTCTGGGGGCTGCTCAAATGTGGCTCAGTGACTACGGTCAGTATGAAGCAGCAGTGAGGGTGGACCTCAAAGACAAATACTTTCCCATTATAGAAGTTGGCTATGGAAAGGCTGACGCCAAAGATGTCTCGACCAACCTGCATTACAAGACAGGTGCTCCGTATGTCCGCATAGGACTGGATTTCAATATGCTCAAGAACAAGCACGACATCTATCGGTTGTACGGCGGGTTCAGGTATGGCATGACTTCCTACAAATTTGATGTGACAAGTACCGGTGTGACGGACCCGGTCTGGGGAAATGTCGTACCCTATGAAGCCAAGGATGTCAAAGCCAATTACCAATGGCTAGAGGCAGTGGCAGGCGTGGATGTCAAGATCTCAGGACCTATCCATTTAGGATGGAGCATCAGATGCAGGCGACGCCTCACTCATAACGACGGGGATATCGGGAACACATGGTATGTACCGGGATACGGGAGACAGGGAGGCAGCAGATTGGGAGGCACCTTTAATCTGATATTCCAGTTTTAGAAATGATACCATGGCCGAACTAAGAGCATATAATCAACTTCTGAAGTTGCCCCTCTTCTTAGGGCTTGGCCGTGAAGACCTCTCGCAGATCATTTCCCATACGCCTTTTGGCTTCGTAAAATACCATAAGGGAAAAAGGATAATAGAAGAAAATGACGCCTGCGACCAACTCTATTTCTTATTAAACGGCAGTTTGTACACTGAAACTACTGCCGATGATCACAGCTACCGCTTCATAGAAGAACTGTCAGCTTCGGATGTCTTGCAACCTGAACGGTTGTTCGGACTGCACCAGCGCTTCACGAAAGCCTTCATCAGCAAGACAGAAGTCAGTTTGATGACATTGGACAAATGTGAAGTCATGAAACTTTCTGAGGAATTCGAGATCTTCCGCCTCAACCTCCTCAATATGATCAGCGCACAAACTCAGAAACTCTCCAGACGGCCTTGGAAGCAGGCGCCCCATGACCTGACACACCGCATCATCCGATTCTTCGAATCTCACTGCAATCGTCCGGCAGGTCCTAAAACCATTTATATCCGGATGATCGACTTGGCGGAAGAACTCAATGAGAATCGGCTGGAAGTGTCACACGCCCTCAATCAACTGGATGCCGAGGGCCTCATCGAACTAGGACGCGGAAAAATAGTTATACCTGCACTGGAAAGATTGCTGACCTTGAACAATCCGGGGAACAACGTGCATCATTATCCTGTCGGACAGTCTGTTCCGCCAATGCCCGTACACGACAACAAAACCTGATCCTGACAACAAATTCATTCAACTTTTCTTTCGACTTATCTCGTTTATTCATTTTCCCGCACAGAATGTACAATTGGGATGAAATAGATGTTAAATTCATCTATTTAATGCGTGTCAAGCAACTATTTTCACTATCTTTGTAACAAAAATAGAGTACGAGCATGACGAATGATGATATAGAAAAGAAAAGACACCTGAATCCATTTTTCGCTCCTTATAATACGCCGCATCAGACCGTTCCTTTTAATCTCATTTCTTCAAAAGATTATGAAGAAGCTATTTTAGAAGGTATCCGTCGTGAAAATGAGGAAATCGATCAAATCATAAATAATCCAGAGCCACCTACTTTCGAAAATACCCTCGACTGGGATGACAAGAGCAAGGGAGACCATTACTATGATCTTCTGGACAGGGCGTCTACTGTCTTTTCATGCATGTTGAGTGCTGAAACGAACGACGATCTCGAAGCGCTCGCACAAAAACTCAGTCCTGCATTGACGAAGCATGCCAATGACGTCAGCCTGAACCAGAAATTATTCGAAAGGACAAAATACGTCTACGACCACCACAAAGCGCTCACTACTGAAGAACAAACACTTCTGGACAAGAGTTATGAGGGTTTTGTACGCAGCGGTGCCTTGCTGGACGACAAAGGAAAAGCCCGGTTGAGAGAACTGACGGAACAATGCAACCTCCTGACCCTCCAATTTTCCAAAAACCTGTTGAAGGAAAACAAGGCCTTTGTCCTCAATATCACTGACAAGAAAGACCTCGACGGACTGCCACAGTCTGCCTTGGATGCTGCAGAGCATACGGAAAACGGGAAAAAGGTCTGGACATTCACTCTTGACTATCCCAGTTATTCCCCGTTCATGACTTACTCGACACGCCGCGAACTCCGTGAGAAGATGTACCGCGCCAAGAATACAGTCTGCACACACGACAATCCGGAGAACAACATCGAGATATGCCGCCAAATCGTCAATCTCAGACTGGAGACGGCCCGTCTCCTGGGTTACAAGACTTATGCTGACTATGTTCTCCAAGAGCGTATGGCTGGGGACACTAAAACAGTTTATCGGCTTTTCGATGACCTGATTTCCGCCTACAAACCTGCCGCTTTAAAAGAAGTGGAGGAGGTGGAATCTATCGCACGCAAGAAAGAAGGCGCTGATTTCAAATTAGAACCTTGGGATTTCAGTTTCTACTCCCATCAACTTCAGATGGAGCGATACAATCTGGATGCAGAGATGCTCCGCCCCTATTTCGAATTATCGAGGGTCATAAAGGGCGTCTTTGGACTGGCCACACGCCTGTACGGCATTACCTTCAAGCAAAATACTGCTATTCCTATCTACCATCCCGATGTGAAAGCCTATGAGGTATTCGACAAGGACGGCAGTTTTCTCGCCGTGCTCTATACCGACTTCCACCCTCGGAAAGGTAAGAAGGAAGGTGCATGGATGACAGAATTCCAAGGCCAATGGATCAAGAAGGACGGTACAAATGTCCGTCCTCAGGTCAGTTTGGTCATGAACCTCACAAAACCTGTGGGAGATAAACCTGCCCTGTTGACGTTGGGAGAAGTGGAGACCTTCCTCCATGAATTCGGGCACGCCCTCCACGGCATGTTCGCCAACACCCGTTTCTCCAGTCTCTCAGGAACAAATGTATGGTGGGACTTCGTCGAACTCCCATCACAGTTCATGGAAAACTTTGCCGTAGAGAAGGATTTTCTGAAAACTTTCGCCTTTCATTATAAGACCGGAGAGCCTATCCCTGACGAACTCATCCAACGCATTATAAAAAGCCGGAACTTCCTGGCCGCTTACAGTTGTATGAGACAGGTCAGTTTCGGACTCCTCGACATGGCCTATTACACGCTGAATAAACCGCTTGAAGGCGATTTCGTCGCATTCGAGAACAAAGCACAGGAACAGGCACGGATTCTGCCCCTGTTACCTGAAGGTTGCATGACGACACAGTTCTCCCACATCATGTCAGGAGGTTATGCCGCCGGCTATTACAGTTATAAATGGGCTGAGGTCCTCGATGCAGACGCCTTCAGTGTGTTCAAGAAAAACGGGATCTTCGACCGTACGACGGCCCAACGCTTCCGCGACTGCATCCTGTCAAAGGGAGGCACAGAACATCCGATGACCCTCTACAAACGTTTCAGAGGTCAGGAGCCTACTATTGATGCACTCTTGGAACGTAATGGCATCAAGCGTCAGGAGGGTCCTAAGCATCAAGACAATGACACAAGAAGAAATTAGACATCAGAAGAAACAACACCTCCTGGACCTGAGGTACCTGCGGATGGCTCGTATCTGGGCAGAAAACAGCTACTGCGAGAGACGTAAAGTCGGTGCGCTGGTCGTCAAGGACAAGATGATCATCAGCGATGGTTACAACGGTACTCCCAGTGGATTCGAAAATGTCTGTGAGGACTCGAACGGTCTGACCAAACCCTATGTGCTCCACGCTGAGGCCAATGCGATCACCAAACTGGCGAGGAGTTCCAACAACAGTGACGGGAGTACCCTGTATGTCACGGCATCACCTTGTATCGAATGTGCCAAACTGATCATACAAGCCGGCATAAGAAGGGTTGTCTATGCTGAAAAATATCGCCTTAACGATGGCATCAATCTGCTCACTCGTGCAGGCGTCAAAGTAGAATACTTGAATCCGGATGAGGAAAAGCAATCCTCTCCACAATCTAATAAGCAACTGTTTACTCATGATGAATGTAAATAAATCCAAACGTTTCATGCCGATTATTATGGCGGTATGCGTCATTATCGGTATTGTCATCGGCTCGTTCTTCTCCAATCACTTCGGAGGAAACAGACTCAGTATCATCAATTCGGGGAGTAACAGACTCAATAACCTGCTCCATATCATTGATGATCAATATGTCGATCCGGTCAACATCGACTCTCTGGTCGATAAAGCCATTCCTGCTATCCTTGCCCAATTGGATCCGCACTCTGTCTATATCAGTGCCAAGGATGCCCAGGAAGCCAACGACGACCTCAAAGGTTCTTTCGCAGGAGTCGGCATTGAATTTACTATCCGGAATGATACCATACACGTAGAGAATGTCATCAAGAACGGCCCTGCTGAACGTGCGGGGATTCTCGCAGGAGACAAGATCGTGCAGGTCAACAACAAGAACTTCACCGGAAAAGGCGTTACCAATGAGGAGGCCATGCACCGCCTGAAGGGTCCTAAAGATACGAAAGTTGAAATAGGTGTCATCCGTTTCGGCAGCAAGAAGATCCATCAGTTTACAGTCACTCGTGGCGAGATTCCACAAAAGAGTGTCACCACAACATACATGTTGAATGATGAGACCGGTTATATCCGCATCAAGGACTTTGGTGAAACGACCTATCCGGAGACGTTGATCGCCTTGGCCAAACTCTCACAGAAAGGATTCAAGAACTTGGTCATCGATCTGCGTGACAATACTGGCGGATACCTCGAAAGCGCCGTTCAGATTGCCAATGAGTTCCTGCCGAAAAACAGGCTCATCGTTTATACTGAAGGCAGGAGAAGTCCGAGACAAGACTACCGAAGCAACGGCAACGGAAGTTATCAGAACATCCCTATGGTTGTCCTCGTCAACGAAGGCACGGCTTCAGCAGCAGAGATCTTCTCGGGGGCCATGCAGGATAATGACCGTGCGACGATCATCGGCAGAAGGACTTTCGGCAAAGGCTTAGTGCAACAGCAGATTGCCTTCCCTGACGGCAGTATGATCCGACTGACAATCGCCCGCTATTATACGCCTTCAGGACGCTGCATACAGAAACCTTACTCCTTGGGAGATGACAAGGATTATGAAGAAGACCTCCTCAACCGTTACGAGCATGGCGAATTCTTCTCTCGTGACAGCATCAAGCATCACGGCCCTGCTTACCACACGAGGATCGGACGTGTCGTCTACGGCGGCGGAAGTATCACGCCTGACATCTTCGTACCTGAGGATACGACGGGAATGACTTCTTATTTCAAAGAAGCTGCCATGAGCGGACTCATCATGCAGTACGCTTTCACCTATACTGACGACAACAGACCGAAACTCAATAATTTCAAGGAAATGCAGGAACTTGCAGACTACCTGGATAGACAAAAACTGGTAGACAAGTTTGCCTCTTATGCAGCCTCCAACGGTCTGAAGCGCCGCAACTTACTGATACAAAAGTCGCACAAACTCCTCCAGCGCTACATCAACAGCCGCATCATCTACAACATGCTAGATGAAGAGGCTTGGAATGAATACATCAACCAGGATGACCCAGTCATCCGAAAGGCTCTCGAGGTGTTCCGTAACCACGCAGCTTTCCCCAAACGGCCTGTCGCTCGTCCTAAACGGGCTAAGAAACCTTTGTCCAAAGTTAAAGTAAACGCTAAACAAGCGCGTCCAAGACATAAGGGGAAGATCGCTTCGGCTCCCCTTATTCTGAGACCGCAATATATGAACACCTGGAAAGAGCAACCTCATGCTTGACAAGCGACAACTCCGGCAATGGATCAGAGAACAGAAAAAGTTGTCTGATCCTCTGCTAAGGGAGAGGCAGTCTGAAGCCATTACCCAAACTGTTCTCCATCACCCCCACGTCAGAACAGCAAAAGTGATCCTGCTCTATAAGGCTTTGCCTGATGAAGTCGAGACCCAAATGCTCCTTGACCAATTGGAAGAAGAGGGGAAAACTGTTCTCCTGCCTGTCGTCATTGGTCCGGACAAACTCGAACTGAGACTGTACGAAGGTATTGGAAAGATGCGTGAAGGTACCTACAATATCCAGGAACCAGTGGGAAAAGCTTTCCTGAATTTAGCACAGATAGACACAGCTGTTGTTCCGGGAATGGCATTCGACAATACCGGCAATCGACTGGGTAGAGGCAGAGGCTATTATGACCGACTCCTCCGGCAAATGCCGAACTGTTATAAAATCGGCATTTGCTTCGATTTCCAAAAATGTCCTCAGATTCCCATCGATCCCAACGATGTAAGGATGGATGAAGTCATCACTTATTCCCTTTCCTAATCCTATAAGGATAAGGACATTGGGTCTTATTTTCAATAAAAATGGATATCGGTAATCACCCTACTGCCGATCTTCGCATTTAATTTTTCCACCAGTGCAGATTTCATCATTGATAAATCTGCGGATAGAGCCGGACTGAGTAATTTCACAAACAGCACCTGATTTCGGATAAACAGATGAGCCGTATATTTTTCGATGACGGGCCCGGTCGTCTTCCCCCACTCATTGATGAGCCTTCGCTGCTGCAGGGGAGTTTCCAGACCGTCCTTGCGGAGCGCCTGACGAATCACATCTTCTACCGATTCCACTTTCCTTCTGAACATCTGAAAACCCTTTACTCATTCAACTTATTTTCCACAACCGGGCGGCTATTGCTCTCGTCAGAGATGACACTGTTCCCCATACGCTCGGAAATCTCTCCGTCTTTTACGGAGAAAATGCGATAGTCGCCGTCCACTTGTCGCAGGATACTGTCCAGATGATCCCTGTTCGTATCTGTAATGAAGATCTGGCCAAAATGATTGCCTGAGACCAACTGCACAATCTTCTTTACACGGAAGGCATCCAACTTGTCAAAAATGTCATCCAACAACAGAAGGGGCATCGACTCGTTGGTCCTGTGCCTGAGAAAATCAAACTGGGCCAATTTCAGGGACAGCACGAAAGACTTCAATTGTCCCTGGCTGCCCTCGCGCTTCAAGGGATACCCTCCTATCAGCATCTCCAAGTCATCCCGATGAATGCCGTGAAGAGAATGACCGACGATACGGTCCTTGTCTCTGCCGGAGCGAAGGAGTTCCAACAGATTGCCTTCACTGGCGTGCGAGAGATAACGCAGAGAAACTTCTTCCTGTTGATTGGAAATATCACAGTAGATCCTTTGGAATACAGGAATGAGCGCCTGGATAAAATCCTGACGCTTCTCAAAAAGGATGTTACCTTGCTGAGCCATTTCCTCTTCCAGAATATCCATGAGCATGGCATCAGGCTCCGACTCTCCTTTCAGCGAAGCATTGCGCTGCTGCAAAGCCTTATTATAGCGCAACAAAGCATCCAGATAAATATGGTCATATTGGGAGATTGCCACATCCATAAATTTTCGCCGTTCCTCTCCCCCGCCTATGACGAAGGAGATATCAGATGGAGAGATCAGGATAAGAGGAATCAAACCGATATGCTGGGATAACCGCTTGTAATCCTTACCATTGCGCTTGAAATGCTTCTTATGACCCTTTTTGACAGAACAGGAAATCACCTCATGGGCGTCATCGGCAGAACCGTATTTCCCTTCTATCATAAAGAAATCCTTGTCGTGCTCGACCAACTGTACATCAGGAGTTCCGGAAATACTATGGCAGAATGACAAATAGTAGACTGCATCCAGAAAATTCGTCTTGCCGGCGCCATTAAGGCCGATAAAACAGTTCATCTTCGGCGACAGATCAAGATCCACTGCAGCGATATTCTTGAAATTGACGATGGAAATCCGATTGAGAGTCATATCTTAAAACCTTCCTGATGCTTTACTTTCTTGCAAAGTTAATTCTTTTAGTCATGAAAAACGAAAAAAGTGCCCGATATATTTCAATATTTGGGAAAATATAAGTAATTTTGTCACGACAAAACTGTGGGATAATAAGCTGCCACCACAACCTGTGAGTGAACACTTCACCGGCAGCCGCCAAGCACGTGCCAAGGGATGAAATCCTCGAAACAGTGAAAAGACGATGACCTGCAGTTCAATGATGAAACAATAAATTAATTAACAATAATGGCAAAAAACAAGAAACAGGGTTCTATAGACATGGATGATACCCTCAATAGATCTGAAGCAACCTTTATAAAAAACAGAAAACTCCTCACATGGGTTGTCGTAGCCATCATCGTGATTATCGGCGGCATCATAGCTTACCATAATCTCATTGCTGTTCCTAATGAAAACAAAGCCAGTACAGAACTCGGCCGGGGTCAGGAATACTTTGATAACGAGATGTACGACAAGGCACTCAATGGGGATGGAGCAGGCTATAACGGTTTTCTGGCTATTGCTGACAACTATGGCAGCACGGATGCCGGCAATCTGGCTAACCTTTACGCAGGTCTGTGCTATGCCAATCTGAACAAATGGGCTGATGCCTTGGAATATCTTAAGAAATATGACGCTAAAGGCGATCAGATGGTCAGTCCGGCTGCTATAGGGGCTTTAGGCGATGCCTATGCTCACAACGGGCAACTCGACAAGGCTATTGACAACTTCAAGAAAGCTTCAGAAATGGCTGACAGACATGCGATGGATCATCGGAACAACAGTCTCTCTCCTACCTTCCTGATCAAAGCCGGAGAAATTCTGGAAAGTCAAGGCAAGAAAGACGACGCCCTGAAGATCTATCAGGACATCAAGAAGAAATATGTCAACTCTGCTCTCGTCCAAAGCCATGAAATCGATAAATATATAGAAAGGGCTTCTACGAAATAATGGCAACAGCATTACATCATCTTTCAGATTACGATTTTAACAGTGTTCCTGATGCCAGCAATATGTGCTTCGGTATTGTAGTGGCGGAATGGAATCATGATATTACAGGCGCTATGCTAGACGGAGCAGTGAAGACATTGGAAAAGCATGGTTGTCTTTCTGAAAATATTCACATCAAGAAGGTTCCCGGGAGTTTTGAATTGATTTACGGCGCTCACCAAATGGTATTGAACGGTGGCTATGACGCTGTTATCATCCTGGGAAGCGTCATCAGAGGCGATACACCTCACTTTGATTATATTTGCCAAGGCGTGACAAACGGAATTGCCCGACTGAATGCCACTCAGGAAATTCCCATTATCTACGGCCTTCTCACGACAAATGACCATCAGCAGGCGCTTGACCGCTGTGGGGGCAAATTAGGAAATAAAGGAGATGAATGTGCCATTGATGCTATCAAGATGGCAAAATTCTAATAAAAAGGCTGAAATCCATCGGATTCCAGCCTTTTTATTTATATCTTTCTACGGGTTATTTCTTTAATCTTCATCTTCTGACTGCATATCAGAACCGGTATCCATACTACTGTCTTCACTGATGCTGACCGAACCTGAATGTGAGATCTTCAGGTCCAAAGGAATGTATTCATCACTCGTAGCGTCCGGAGAACCCACACTTACTGCAAACTGCAGGGCATCGCCGTCGACTTTCACGAATACGACTCCCAGTAAGGCGCCATTGCTTTTTGTATCGGCATCAAGATAACTGGCAAAATCAGACTTGGTGAACGAACGGTTGAAAAAGACTCCTCCGTCCTTACGAAACACTTTCACCGTTATTCTGTTATCATAGTATTTCGTACTCTCATCGACTTGTGCCAGAGGCAATGAAGTATCTGACTTCCGGAGTACATCTATGGTATAGGTCTCCCCCATCCAAGAAGTCGTACGGATGTCATGTGAAGTACTCATACTCTGAGTTGCCTTTTTCTTGGCAGGAGCTACAACGCTTTTCGGCACAATGATGTCATTGCTCTTCTTTTTGTTGGAACAGGAGCTAAATACTCCGTCAAACAAAACAAGCATTGCTGCTGCGTATACAATCTTTTTCATTATTGTTTACTCTTTGTATTTTACAAAGGTAATAAAAAAAAGTTAGATATTCTCCCCTCCCATTGATTTGTTTGGTACTCGTGGGAGCCGACTTATCCATAGAGTGGAATACAGAAGGGAAAGAAGCGGCGGATCTGTCGCAGAAGCTACATTTTCTGCCAGGGATATTTCGGTTGACTGTCAGAGGCTTTCAATCCACCGGATCTGGATGATCCAAGGAAGGAAACACGTTCTCCGAAGAGAGTTGAGAAGAAATGAGGCGGGCATTAAAACTTTCTTAAAAAGAATTGTCTTTTGGTAATAGGGACTGATAGCCTTTAGCACATACTCGAAAGGAAAACAGAATCGGACACTTGTCTATGAAATCAGCATGCCTTGAATTGCCGTGCCTATTTATCCAAGATGACATACAGGAAAGGATCGGGAATCTTACTCTAAAACATCTGCGCATCTCACTTATAAAGAGAGAATATTATCTGCTAATTTCAGGTTGAGTCATCTCCCTTTTTAGGCTGAGTCACAGTAATAGAAAAAAGCGGTTTGACCCTTCCTGAAAGCAGAAATGGTAGTTTCTCGAAAGGCGGGCGTCTCTTTCGAGAAACAAAGCGCTAACTTTCGAGAAACATAAAGCGCTGTTTCACTGAAGGTAAAAGGGCTTGTTTTACTGAAGACAAAAAAGGGAGTTTCACGGAAAGGGAAAAAGAGATTCCTGTGATCTTAAATTGAGACGGCCAGAGGGACAACAGAACATTCGTCAATCCAATTACTGATCCTTATAAGAAGACGTCCGGGGCCCGCTAAATAAACGTATTTCTTGGTATTCAACTCACCTATCCCCACATTTCCACAGGCAAAAAGAACGGACAGATAAGACACAAACATCAAAAAATAATAAAAAAGTCAAGTAATTTAACTTTTTTCAGTATATTTGTAAAAACAAGAGACCTCCATATGAAGAAATCCATCCTGTTCTTATCCGTTTTGATCCTGACATTAATGTCATGCGGAAAGAACCATACAGCACAAAACAATGAATCCTATGATTCTTTGTCAATGCTGATGATGCAAATCAAAAAATGCTCACGGTTGTATACGGCAGAATATAAAGTCCGGAAAATCGTCACTCACAAGGACCAAATGCAATTGAAAGGTTCTTTATTGCACCAGTCCTTTGACATCCATATCCCCGCTGGGACACGAAGGATCGCCATTCCCATGACAGCCACATTGAAAGCATATATTGATTTCAATGATTTTTCGAAGAGAAATATCAAGAAACATTCAGGTCAATTGGAGATTATTCTTCCTGACCCCAAGATCGAAATTACCAGCACTAAGATTGACCACCAGGGGATACGCTCAAGCGTCCCGCTTCTGCGCAGCGGGTTCAATGAGGATGAACTGTCAGCATACGAACAGCAGGGCAGAAATGCGATATTAGAAGACATCCCTCACATGGGTATCATTGAAACGGCACGTCAGAATGCAGCCAAGATACTGATACCGTTAGCCGAGGCAATGGGGTATTCACAGGAAAACATCAAGATTACTTTCAGAAAAGATTTCACCGCAGGTGATATTCAACAACTTTTGAACACAAACAGAATAGAACATGAAAAAGAATAATATCCTTTCATCTTTCTTGAAAGGGACCTTACTGAAAATAAGTTTGCTGATTATCGGTATTATCGTTCTAGTCTTTGTCGTCCGTCTGATCGTCAAAGACAACCATTTCTCTTTCTCTCAAAACGGCAATACCCTTATCACGCCTGCCCAAATAGAATCTATAAAGAATATCGGTCAATGGGAATTTCTGTCTGTCAGTGACGAAGAACTGGTCGACACCATCCGACACGGCTTTTTCGGTGACGACGAACTTATGAACATCTACTATGGAACCATCAGACTGGGAATTGACATGAAGGATACGGAAAAGAACTGGATCAGCAGGGATCATGATACCCTGACCTGTCTGCTTCCTCCCATACGACTCCTGGATAATGAATTTATAGACGAAGCGCGCACCAAGACCTTCTTCGAGAGCGGCCATTGGAATGCAGACGACCATGATGCGCTCTATAATCGGGCTGTCCATCTCATGAAGAAACAATGTCTTACACCTGATAACCTGGCAAGTGCCAGACTCAATGCAAGTGACCGCTTCTATAATCTCTTCAAGTCGATGGGCATCCCGTTCGTCAAGATCAAATTTGCCGATGACCCTCAGGGTCAAAGGAAAAACTAACCAATAATAACTTGCCTATTCTGACACGAGGTGCAGGGCATCTGATTTCAAGTCCACACCTTTGGCAGTGAGCGTCACTTGACCTGGGGTCTTTGCAGATTCCAGTACGACCAGACATTTCCCGAAGAAAGCTTTCCGCTTATTGTCCTTGAAACGTTCCATGGAAAATTCACTTCCGTTATCAACGCCAGCAATCGTAGCTGCACCGTCTACATCAAAATAGATCTCGTTTTCTGCATTAGGACAGAGATTTCCATCTTTATCCACGACCTCAACCGTCACAAAAGCCAAACTCTTCCCATTGGCAAGGAGTTTCATGCGGTCTGTCGTCAGTCGGATATGATCAGGAGCACCTGCAGTATGGATTTCCTGTTCACGGACAACTTTTCCATTCCGGCGCGCAACAACCTTTACTGTACCCGGTTCAAATTTCACACGCCACATCACGTGATACTGATGGTCATTGGCTTTCTTGCGGACGCCCTGACTTTTACCGTTAACGAACAATTCCACCTCATCGGCATGATTGTAATAGCACCACATATCGATCGTCTGACCCGGCAGCCAGTTCCAGTGTGGGAACAAATGCAGGACATCGCGGTTGGTCCATTCGCTCTGATACATGTAATATACATCCTTGGGAAATCCTGCGAGGTCGATGATACCGAAATAACTGCTTCGGGCAGGGAAACTATAAGGTGTCGGTTCCCCGATGTAATCCCAACCAGTCCAGATAAACTGTCCGCAACAATAAGGCGTGTGTTTCACGACGTCCCAAGTTTCCTCATGTGTACTACTCCATGGCGTATGCATATTGTCATAAGCTGAGCACATCATAGAAGGATCGGTATAAGAACGGTCCCATCTGTTGGGGACAACGAATATAGAATCCGAAGGCATCTGGTAATACCCCCTTGTCATCAGCGCACTCACGCTTTCTGTCATCAAGAAAGGTTTATTCGGGAAATTCTTAGGTACATCCTTGATCCACTGATGGTGGTAGTTATACCCAATGATATCCAAAGCCCCGCTTTTGAAAAGGTGATTATTCGGATTAGGTTCATTACAACCTGCCGTAATAGGACGTGTCCGGTCGTATTTCTTCACAATATCTGCCAAGTGAATGGTGAGCAAAGAATTCGGGGAGAGTTTGCTGGATTGAGCAAGTGTCGAAGCATCATGGCCGGCGTTGAGCAGCAAGTTTGCCTGTTCCAAAGTCAACTCGTCATTTCCTTTAGACGTCCACTGTTCCAGGACCTCGTTGCCGATACTCCACATCAAGATGGAAGGATGATTGCGGTCCCGGATAACCATATCGGTCAGATCCCTTTCGTGCCATTTGTCGAAGAAGCGGGCATAGTCATTCTTTGTCTTCTTTCTCCGCCACATATCAAAGGCCTCGTCCATGACAATGAAGCCCATGGTATCGCACATATTCAGGAGTTCCGGTGCTGGAGGATTATGGGAACAGCGGATGGCGTTGCATCCCATATCTTTCAACATCTGCAACTGGCGATGGAGTGCATCCTCATTCAGTGCAGCCCCGAGACATCCGAAATCATGATGGTCGCAAACCCCATTGAGTTTGATGTTCTTTCCATTCAACCAGAAACCGGTTTTAGGGTCAAAGCGGAAAGCCCGGAAACCTGTTGTCGTCGACTCCGTATCGACTACTTGGCCGTGCAGAAGAACCTGAGCGGTCACCTGATAGACACAAGGATGGCTGATGGACCATAACTGTGGCGCACGGACTTTCAGTTGTATTGATTGCCGGCTGCTCTCCTTCTTGGCAACGACACGTCCCGCAGGATCCAATACGGTATATCGAAAAACAGGAGACTGACCATTGGCGACTTTGCCTTCCAGAGCGACATCCACATTCATACGTCCATTCGCCTGAGAGATCACGTGCATTCCCCAGTGTGCAATATGGAGGTCAGATGTACCCACGACCCACACATGCCTGTAGATGCCGCAACCACTATACCAGCGGGAATTAGGCTGGTCACTGTTGTCCACCTTTACAGCCAGGACATTCTCACCCGTCTTATTTAAATAAGGTGTAAGTTCATAGCGGAAGGAACTGTATCCATAAGGCCGGTTACCCAATTCATGACCATTCAGATAAACCGTTGAGTTCATATAAACACCATCGAAATCGATATAGTAATGTGCAGCCTTACCTTGACCAGGAAGATCGGATACCGTGAAATGCTTGCGATACCAACCTATCCCCCCGGGAAGGGCACCGCCCCCCGCACCACTGGGATTGGAATCACTGAAGTCCCCCTCTATAGCCCAGTCGTGGGGCAGGTCGAGTTTTCTCCAGTTAGCATCCTGAAAACCCTCTGATGACATTTGGGCATCATTGCCGAGGAAAAATAACCATCCATTATCAAAACAGTTTTTCTCCCCTGCCTGAATTCCAAGCGAACAGATCCATAAAAGAAATACGGACATTACCCATTTTTTCATTGTCTATTTGTTTCTAAAGTTGATATTATATGACTTAAATGATTTCATTCCAATTCATCTAACACATGTTGCAAAGCCCGAATTTACTGAAGCCTGACGCTCACTTCCTGCCCGTCGTAAGCGATCATAACTCCGTCTGAATGTTCCAGATCCAAAGGATGAGACTGACCGGGACGTACGAAGACAACATGGAAACGCCGCTTGCGCAACATCCCTTTAAAAGAGCCCTTACGCTTGCCGATCGTCAAAGTTTTATGCGCTTCACTGTAAGAAAGAGGGATCTCGGCATACTCCCCTTTCTCATAATTATAATTGACACCCTCATCCTCATAGAGCATGAATTTTCCATCAGTTCCCTGATAGACATACAAGTCTATCAATTCTGCCGGCGTCTCGTCACTCCACTCTACAGCAGGTCCGAAAGGAATGATCGCCCCCTCCGGAACAAAGACAGGGATACGGCTATAAGGGGCCGCAGCCACAATCGTCTGTCCTCCGGCATAATGCTTCCCAGACCATAGGTCATACCATCCCCGTTGTTTAGGCAGATACACACGACGGCAGCGTGCCAGGTAGCGTGTCACAGGACAAGCCATGAAAGCAGGACCGAACATCCACTGATCCTTGATGTCATACACTTTCGGATCCCCATTGAAATCCATCACCAATGCTCTCATCAAGGTATAGTCCCGGAAGTGGACAGCCCCGTCCAAACTGTACAAATAAGGCATCATCCGATAGCGGAAACGGTCTGTGGAAACAATTGCCTGATAGGCAGGATGATTATCTGGAGCAATGTTCCAGACTTCCCGTAAAGGCCATTGTCCGTGTGTACGATAGAGGGGGACAAAGCAACCCAATTCGTTCCATCTTGTCTGTAGTTCCCGCCATTCCTTGAGATCCTTGTTCTCGTTCCCAGTCCGGTCAAAAAGAGCCTGGGCAGCCATATACCTATTTTCCACGGAGAAGCCTCCTATATCCATGCCCCAGAAGGGCAGTCCGGACAAGGAATAGTTCAGTCCGGCCGTAATCTGAGCACTCATGTCTTCCCAACGGGTCCCAATATCTCCGCTCCAAGTTGCTGTACCATAACGTTGCAGACCGGCGAAGCCACTTCGGGTCAGAAGAAAGACCCGCTGATCCGGATTCGCCTGACGCTGCCCATTGTAAATGGCCTCTGCGTTCATGAGCGCATAGGCATTGAAATATTCCGTACTCGAACCCAAATAGGTAGGACCACACAGGGCTTTACGATACCACATCGGCGTGCAATCCCGAACATTCGGCTCTGAAGCATCCATCCACCAGGCATCGATTCCAAAATGGTATTTACTGTACAAACTGTCATTCAATTGATTCCAGAACATCTGCCGGGCTCCGGGAGCATAGGCATCATAGAAAGAGCCAGTATAGCCCAACCAGTCCTTGATGGAATCTTCTACAGCCTGATGATAGATCCAACCGTGTGAATCAAGTTCCTTGTAGTTCTTGACAGTGGTATAGAATTTCGGCCAAACAGAAATCATAAAACGCCCGTGCAACTGATGGATGCTGTCCAGCATGGCCTGGGGATTGGGATAACGGGCCGCCTCGAAAGTATGGTCGCCCCATGAATCGATCTTCCAGTAATTCCAGTCCTGCACGATATTGTCAACGGGGATATGCCGCTTGCGAAATTCCGCCATGGTTTGCTCAACTTCAAAACTGTTATGATAACGTTCCCGACTCTGCCAGAAGCCTAAAGTCCATTTTGGATAGACCGGTGCTTTTCCTGTAAGCGTACGATAACCGGATATGACATCATCCAGATTCTCACCTGCCACAAAACAGTAATCTATATCCCGGCTCATCTCACTCCAAATACTCAGTTTGCCCTGCTCGACATCACTCTCAGGTGTTGCAGCCCGCAGACCACAATAACTGACATCACCGTCAGGACTCCACTCTATGCGCACAGGTACCTTCAGGCCCTTCTTCAAATGGAAAATGAATTTCCAGGCATTTGGATTCCAAGCTGCACGCCAGCGCTCCGGGACAACCAATTTGCCTCCCAGATACATTTTGATATAACCGGCATAGTAAAGGATAAAATGATAATTATTATCAACAGGTGCCTGCAGGTAACCTTCATAGACGACCTTCGCCCCACTCAGGGAAAAACCTTGGGGAAAGTTCTGTATCCCGCCATGGTCAGTAGCATTCGCTATCTTCGATTGGGGCGGACAAGCATATTCAAAATAGAGGGAATCTTCCCGCCGGACCAAAGTCTTGCCCGCCTTATCCGTATAGACTCCCGTCAACGCTCCCGCCTTCCCGTTCCTGTCATACAAAGTGAATGCATGATTAAGTTGCTGATAAGGATTGGGATTTCCAAAGCGGCAATAGGAATAACTGTCCCATAAGATCCCATAATTGTGGTTGCTCACGACAAAAGGGACACTCACCTTGGTATTATACTGGAAAAGGTCTTCATTGAGTCCTTTCATATCCAGTTCTCCTGCCTGATGCTGTCCTAACCCATAGAAAGCCTCATCAGAAGGACTGTCAAAGAGAATCCGATAAGACCAGCCTTTTCGCTGCGCATCCGTAAGATGTCCCACGCCTATATCACGAGTCGGCACAACATAGGGTCGGATCATCTTGCCGCCATGAGCCGTCTCCTGAAGGTAAAGACGGTTATCAGGATGATAGAATGCGACACGGCCTGTCTTCAAGTTGACCCCTGCCTTTATCTTGGAAGTCCGGACAACGACAATATCCCCCTCTCTGGCAACCCGAAAATCAGGGCTGACGGTCTGAGGCACGATAATCAGACTCTGCTTGACAGAAAACGAGTCCTCTGCGGTAGCACGTACACGTATGATTTGGTCGCCTACCACCTGAAGACAAACCAATCGAGGTCCATCTTGTTCAGGAGATTGGAGACGGACAATAATTTGATTGCCGTTCTGCACGAAATCTGCTGCTGAAACTGCGGCAGCAAATAAAAGGAAAACGGCGGAGAGCATCCATTTAGTGATCTTCATGTTCATTAAGTAATAGTTACTTTGCAAAGATAGCTACAATTTTCCGAATATCATAGATCATAATGTTGCTAAAAAAGGAATGAGATGATGACATTTGCTGAACATGCTCTATATTGTTAAGTAGATATTTATTGTTTCTCAGAACTTTCACGGATTTTCAGGATCATCGGGACAACTTCCTGGCGCACACCCGACTCTCCAGCAATATTCTCAAGGAGGAGTTGGCAGGCTTTGCACCCCGTCTCATGTGCCTGATCCATAATTGCCGAAAGTTTCGGGGTTACAAAAGCGGCACTATCACCGTCAGTAAAACCGATAATCGCTACATCTTCAGGAATATGCAACTCACAACTCTTGATGGCATCGAAAGCGGCATAAGTGATGATATCGTTAAAGGCCAAGATGGCATCAGGCCGATGCTCACTCTTCAAGAGTTCAACCGTATGGCTGCGGGCAATATCAAAATCGATCTTGTCACAGATCACCAACGACCGGTCTATGGGTATTCTGTTTTCCCTTAAAGCCTGCAGATAACCGTGTTTACGGCGTCTGACCATGTTCAACGTGTTCGGACCGCCAATGAAAGCAATCCGTCTCGACCCTTTATCTATCAGATGCTGTGTGGCCTCCTGTGCGGCGACATCGCCATTGGCCACGACCGTCGAAAACTTGTCCTCCAAACAGGTTCGTCCGAAGAAGACCAAAGGTTCTCCCATCTTGTGAAGCATCTCATAATGGCTGTAATCTACCGTATCCTGTGCCAGACAGGCGATGATACCCTCCACGTGCATATCCAGGAAATTGTCTATAGCGCGGTCTTCACGCAGATGACTTTCGTGGGAGTTGGCGGAAATGACAGAATAACCTTTTTTGGAAGCATAGTCCTCGACCCCATCCAAGACAGCGGCGAAATAATGCGTCACAAGATTCGGTACAATCACGCCTATCACTTTGGGCGCCTCTTTCCGAAGGCTTTGGGCAAAAGGGTTCGGGCGGTAATTCATCTGTTTGGCAAGAGCCTTGACCCTCGCCGTCATTGCCTCGCCCACCTCATGACTGTCCCGCAATGCCCTGGAGACGGTAGCGATACTTACTCCAAGTTTGTCGGCCAAGTCTTTCAAAGATGTACGATGCTGCTTCATTGATCACATTTTTAATGGTATTGTTCCGTCAGCAATCCCGCAACTTATAATGAGGGATTTACGGAACCATATATTTTCCACAAAGATAGCAAAAGTATGGAAAAAGCGCTAACGTTTACGTAAGTTTTTGTCATTTTTTGAATACAAAGATCGTCTAAATATACTATATTTGCAGGAAAAGCATGTGAATGTGTAATGAAGATAATAAGTTAGTTGGAAACAAAAAGGCTTAAAATTGTCGGGAGACACTTTTAAGCCTTCATCATTCTTTAGGGTTGGTCTGGAAAAAGAACACAGACAAACGCTGCGCTTTTTCAAGTCAGATATAATACTCAGCTGAATCCACAAGTCCTGCACGGAGTGCATATCTCGTCGCTTCATGGATATTGTTGACACCCAACTTACGAAAGATATTCTTACGGTGGGTATTGATGGTATGGAAACTGGAGAAGCGTTTGGCAGCAATCTCTTTTGTCGTCATCCCCAAGGCAATATCTTTCAGGATCTCCGTTTCTGTCTTAGTCAATTTTACGGTTTCCTCATCGTTGTTTTCCGGTTTCAGCAGCATCTCCGTGACCATCTGGCAAATATACCGCCTGCCACGGATCGCAAAGCTTATCGCTTCCCGGATCTCAGACATGGGAGATTCCTTCAGAAGGATACTGAAATCATTATTGCTGGCAAGGATACGGCGGACGAAATCCAAACTCAGGTTTTCTGAGAAAAGCAACCAATGGACCTTTGGAAAACGGGAATTAAGGATCAGAAGTTCTTCGATGTCATTAATATCAAAAAGCGTATAGTCAAGGATGACCACAGCCTTCTCCTGAACTTTCAAAGCTTCCAGAAGTTCATCTTTATCTTCAGTATACTTGTACTCTGTGCCCGTTATACCATCAATGACATAAATCAATCCTGCACGAGTGATATCTTGTTTATCAGCGAGGTATATCTTCATTAGTATTACAATTTGTCGCAAATATAGTAATTTCTATTGAGAAATAAAAGTATTTTTGACAAAAAGTAAGTATTATGACATTGCTGATTGTCTTTTGACACCATCAGAAACTGGCATCGAAGCTAAACCGCACGCCCCATTTATGGACATTCTGATTGTTCAGGTAAGTCAACCGCCGTACAAATTCAACAGTAAAGAAGTTCAGGATATTGCGAACACCGAATGAAGCTTCCCAATACGGTTGGTGAGACATCACGTGAGAATTTTTCGGGAAGAGATAGATATCAGGATCTGCCTGATTTTGCTCTAAGAACGGGTTATTCTTTTCCGTAAGATGACCGATCATCCCTTTGATGGCAAAGTATTCCCGCCAATGGAGTTTCTTGATCAACGGAAGGCGGTTCAATATCTTTCCGTTCATGTCCCATGCAGCCGACCAGAAGAGTTGACGGTCATTGATGAATTCCCAGTCACGCATCATACTGAACGTGTTTTCAAGCATGAAATAACTCATGTTGTAAGGTGGCATCACCAGCATTGGGAACGGAACTTTCTTCCATTGTGCCTTAGCAGTGGCATGCGTGTCAATATTTCCCCAACTTCCCAGCCAGAAGCGATAATAGATACCGGCTTCCGTAATGGAACTGTTGAACTGTCCCCCAAGGAAATGCTTCAAGCCCAATGTCTGTGAAATATAGAAATCAGGCGAATCCAGATTGACGGGGAATCGCTGCTGCTTCGTATTGACAAAAGTAACCCCCGGATTGTAGTGCAGCGTCAGGTCTGCATCTGTCATCCGTATTTTGCGTGCTTCCGCATCTACTCCTGCGATGACCGATTGAGGAGACTTCGGCATATAGTAATAATGCAGGTTCCCGGCAGTCCGATTGCTCTCTGTCTGAATGCCGCCGCTGACACTAAATCCCCAGTCGGTCTCATAGATAGAACTCAGACGCTGGCGGTTATAGGCAAACATCTGATCTTCTGTGGAAGAACGGAGGGTCATAAAGATATTATCCTTATTGTGGACCAAGTTGCGGTCGGCATCAGACATGACATCAGAGGTCGTCTCAAACTCAATGTTCCGTTGCGGGAACTCAAAAGAAGAATGCTTCTTCTTATTGAAAGCATACGACACTTTGCCTCCATAATACCATTTTTCGCTCTTTGTGCCATAAGCGCCATAGCCGTCGAAAAACAGATGAGGGTTCAATGCAGCCGTCGTCCGTCCTGCAAAGCGCAGTCGAAGTCCGTCCACATAATTACTGGAGACATACGTGTTGAGAGGTCCAAGATCAAATTTGCTGGGCGTCTTCTTGGAGCCTGTCTCCAGATAATTCTCAGCAAATATTCTGGCACCCGTAATGATGTATTTCCATCCATGCGACTGGGTCATCCGCTCAATGAATGTGTTCATCGACGATTCGCCCTTGGTCAACTGTACCGACCGGTATTGCTTCCAGAAATCCTCGCCCTGGTTCATTTCGTTGACGTCGTGCTTGACGAGTGCCCTCCCCTTGAAGAGTTGGCTCGGCAGTTCATCAAAGGAATAATTGCTCAGTCTCGTATTCCTGACGACGAGCGCTTTGGACAGAAAGTCCGTAAGGCGCATCTCCGCGATCATATCATCCTTCGTCAGCACCCATTCCCCGTCACTCAAACGCGTATATTCCTGTTCGATCTTCATATCATCGACCCAGTCAATATCGGAATTATGAGGCATATAGAGATTGCACTTCTTGACATGCAGCGTACTGTCGGCCAATACCCATAATTCGCCTCGAAAACCGAAATCCTGGGAATTAGCCGGTATGAAATCCAAGTGAATACACTTGTCACGGTCTACATAGACTGTATCGTCTATATAAAAATGGTAGAATGAAATAGCCGTATTCCCGATAGGTGAAGGGAAAGGAAACTGAAGGAGCCGCACATGGTCTTCATAGATATCCACATCCGTGAAGATTTCCTTCAACATCGTATTCAGAATAGCACCGGTCTGCAAAAGTTTGCCGACACCCGTACTCTGTTGACCTTTGATGATGTCCTTTTCTTTTTGAGGGCTTTTCCGGTAGATGTGCTGGCTGACCGTTTCATCAACAGACAACGGCAGTACAAGTTTATTGTTATAAGGTGAAGTTTCCACCTGGTCTTGCAAATATTTCCGTCGCTTGAAGAATTTATTCTTCAGCGTCTCCGGTTTCAAGTCATTGATAGCCAAGGTGATCTTCTGATACTTGTCGTAGGTATAGTAATCGTGGTTCCTCAGATCCGTACGCTTCTTTGCAGCGATGACACGTCTCATCAGTTCTACAGCCGGATTGTCTTTCCTACGGTAGCGCCCCCTTTTCGACTTGACCACCACTTCGCCAATGCTGCGGCTGTCGTCTTTCAGAGTTACAGAAAGAGGATTGTTATCAGCCGTCACTTTCACGGTTTGAGATTTGTATCCCAAACAAGATATCGTGAGATTCCACCCTACGTGGCGATCTATCTGGAATTGACCATCGGAGTCACTGGACACAGCGATATGGTGTCCCTTATAAGAAACACTGGCGAAAGCGATGGCATTGCCAGACTCATCCAGAATTTTCCCGGTAACCTTCTGATCCTGTGCATGGACCTGAATAACAACCAACAGCAGCAAAAAAAAGATGCAAACTGATTTTTTTATAACACTCTCCACTACCTTAATAATAACCAATGAACCAATAATTACAGCACACAAAGATACGTATTATTTGAGAAATACATAAAACATTTTTCGTTATTTACGTTTTTTTATTAATTTTGCAAACCAGAAAAGAATAGTACCCTTATTCATGGGAGAAAAAGAAATAGACAAAGAAAAGAGCAGGCATTTACGACCCCTCAAGCCAGTCTCCACCTTACCCAAGATCATAGGTACAGGATTCGGGAGCGGCTATTTCCCGCTATGTCCGGGGACAGCAGGAGCAGTCCTGGCACTATTGATATGGATTCTTTTAGGGGAACTCATTCCTCTCCCTGCAAAAGAGTCCTTTCCTGTCGCACTGGAATGCTTTACGTTCGTCCTGATCATTGTATTTACGATAGCCGGGGTATGGGCAACGGCAAAGTTGATGCCATCTTGGGGGAATGACCCCAAGCGAGTCGTCGTAGACGAAATGGTGGGACAGTGGACAGCCTTGCTGGCGGCACCGGCTTTTATATACGAAAATCGGATATGGATGGCATTGGGTGCACTGATACTTTTCCGTTTCTTCGATATTTTCAAACCCCTCGGAATAAGAATTCTGGACCGGAAGGTAGGTGCTTTCTGGGTAATGGCAGATGATCTGCTTGCAGGAATCTATTCTATGATCATCTTAATTATAGTAGGTAATATTCCCGGATGGGTCATTTAAATCAAATCAGACACGAGATATGGTTGATCAGCAAGGCTGAAATGAGCGCCTCTGTTGCAAGTATCATCGACTTCGGTCTGTCTATCGGACTCACAGAGGCAGAATATCTGCCTTATATGTGGGCTAACCTCATTGGGGTCATCAGCGGGGGCATTACCAACTGCTGTATCAATTACCGTTATGTTTTCAAGAATACAAGAAGAAACAAAAGAAGCATTGCCCTGAGATATTTTATGATATGGAGTGGAAGTCTGTTTCTGAACGGTGGCGGTACAGATCTGGTCACTTACCTGATCGGAAAGGACTATTTCATCGTCGTCAAGTGCATCATCTCCATATTCGTAGCTTTACTATGGAACTATCCCGGACAGAGGAAATTCGTATTCTCTTACAAAGAACCGCATCCTCTCAAGGCTTCCGCCAATCCTGCATCTGTACCGGAAGAAGCGCAATCCCAGTCAGGGGCCATACAAGGGAAGTCCTATGAGAGGTTGGAATCGGCAGATCAGAAATCAACGGAGACGAGACAATGATTGGACAATAATAGAAATCTAAAATTAAAAATATGAATTACAGAGATTTCCTTCAAAAAATGATCTATAAGATCATTGATCCTCTGATTAACGGCATGTTCAGACTGGGTATCACCCCGAACATGGTCACCACAGTAGGATTCATCGGCAATCTGGTTGCAGCGGGGATATTCATACATGCGGCCTATATCATGGGAGCAGTCGTTGTGGATGCCAACACTGTAATAATTGGACTTCATGAGATCGGCTGGGGAGGCGGCGTCCTTATCTTCTCGAGCCTTTTCGACTTAATGGACGGGAGACTGGCAAGGAAAGGACATCTGTCAAGTACTTTCGGTGCGATGTGGGATTCCACGTTAGACAGGTACAGTGAACTGGTTTCTCTGTTCGGCATTTGCCTGGTTTTCCTCCGCTTCCAACCTGATCCTTCCGAATTTGAAGTTTCTTCTTCCATTGGACCTTCTGAAGGGTTTTGGTGGGGTGTCATCACCTTTGCCGCAATGGTCGGTTCAGTCATGGTCAGTTATGTCCGCGCCCGCGCTGAGGGTTTGGGCATAGAGTGCAAGGTAGGACTGTTGCAACGCCCCGAGCGTGTCGTCATCACTTCCATTACCGCTATTCTGACCGGTTGCACAGAGAGTCTTTGGTGGGTAGCAGGAGGAATGGCTCTGATTGCGCTCCTCGCCAACATTACGGCTTTCTGGAGAGTGGCCTACAGCCACAAGGCACTGAAAGAAAAGGAACTCCGGGAAGAGGGGCAAATGCCGGAGCCTGCAAACAAAGATACAGAGGACCGGAAATCAAAGAACAAAGACCATAGGAAAAAGTCATAACAACAAATATGCTTTCTATTTATCTCATTATTGTCTATATCGCACTGGTCATCTGGAAAAAGAGCAGAAAACTGGCTCTCTATTTTCTACCTTGGGCGATCTTCGGTGTGAGTTATGACATGATGCGACTCTGCCCGAATTACAAAGTGAGTCCCATTGACGTCGGACACCTTTATGATCTGGAGAAGTCCTTCTTCGGAATAGCTGCCAGTGGCATGGAAGAAATCCACAAAGCCGCAGAAGTTTGCAAAGGTTCTGCCGAAGCCATCTATGACAGTGGAGTCCTTATCCCGGGAGAATACTTTGCAATCCATCACACGGCATGTCTGGATTTTCTTTCCGGTTTATTCTATCTATGTTGGGTCCCCGTTCCTTTGGCTTTTGCCTTCTATCTGTTTTTCAGGAAACAGTACCAATGGTGTCTGAAATTCTCGTGGTCTTTTCTATTCGTCAATGTTTTAGGATTTATCATATATTATATCCACCCTGCTACCCCACCTTGGTATGTCATGAACTATGGTTTCCATGCCTTCCTCAACACGCCGGGAAATGTCGGTGGCCTGGGGCGTTGGGATACGCTGACCGGCCTCCCTCTGTTTCATCTGATCTACGGAGAGAATGCCAACGTATTTGCAGCTGTCCCCAGTCTGCATGCAGCATATATGCTCATTACGACCTATTATGCCATTCGCAGTCATAAACCGTGGTACACCGTAACACTGTTTGCGATCATCTGCATGGGTATATGGTTCACAGCAGTCTATGCCGGACACCACTATATCATCGATGTCATTCTGGGTATTCTGACAGCCATTGTGGGACTGCTCATTACAGAACTCGGCATTTACAGGATTCCCCCACTCAGGAGATTCCTGCAAAGCAGATCGAAATAGGAAGTATCAACATAAAAGAATCGATGAACTTTTCATGAATTATGCACTGGTGATCAGTGATAACAGAAAAGTTCATCGATTCTTCGTTTCAAGATAAGTGTCTTTCTCGCACCTTGAGAGACATCAGATCAATGGTAAAGGTCCATCCTTAGAGGGAAGGGAAAGTCACTGCACCTTTGCCAGAGACACCTTTTCTCCCTTGCACGTATAAGGCAATTGAGCGTCCCTTAACGTATGCCAACAAGATAGGGATCTCTACCGTATCCGAGTTTATTTGACATGGATAGATCCAAGTCCTGAACGGTCTTTCTTGAGATTCTTATAATTCCCTTTGACCGTGATGCTGCCCATACCGGAGGACAAGAGGTTGACGTCTCCGCCTTTCTGAATATCCAACAGGATATCACCCGTTCCGGACGTCTCTGCGCTGATAGAGGCCGCTACAATCTGTCTCAATGTAACATCACCGGTACCGGCAGTTTCAACTTTCAGTCGGTTAGCCGAGAGTTTTGTAGCTTCCACGTCACCTGTCCCAGAAATCTCAACATTAGCGTCACCTTGCAGTTTCACTTCCTTGAAATCGGCATCTCCGGTACCATTGATACTCACATGGAAACTCTTGGCTTGAATTCCATTCCGTGCAGTAAAATCTCCGGTACCGTCTATATCCACCCCATTCAGTTGTGGAGAGGTCACATAGACTACAACTCTTTTGCTCTTCCGCAAATTGAAAAATGAGACTTCGTGTTTCCGCTCGGAAATGACCAAAGTTCCATTAGAGACATTCAGTTTGACGAAGTCCACGGACTTTTTAATGCCGGAGACCTTCACAGCAGGAGTTTGACCGGTAGTGTACACCACATCCGCAGTACCCTGAATGCTGATTCTGTTGAAATCACCTAAGTTCAAACTCTTGGTTATCTGCTCATCGTCCGATGCTGTTCCGTTGTCATCAGATGTCGATGTCCTCGTTCCCTGGCAAGCTGTAACAGCCAATGCCAAAGGGATCAATAATAAAAGAAATTTTATATTCATCATTGCTCGTTTTATTTAGTTCTATTAATAATCAGATCACCAGACCCCGACTTATCCTGGGACAGATGATTGAAAGTCCCGTTGACCTTCAGGTCTCCACTGCCCGATAAATCGGCCTCAACTTCATCCCCTTTGAGGAAATCCAGTATGACATCACCGCTGCCTGAGAGAGATGCCAAAGTCTTGAGAGATTGGACATTCCGATAAATAGCATCCCCGCTGCCATCACATTCAGCAGAAAGGTATGAAGCGGTCAGATTGGACATCTTCAGGTCACCGCTTCCCGAGAGTTCGGATTTACAACTGTCACAGACTACTTTTCCGAACAGGATGTCTCCACTTCCTACAAGGTCGACATCCAGGTTGTCGGTATCAATATTTCCCTTCGAATAGAAATCGCCTGATCCAATAAGGCTCACACCCAACAAGTCGGGGGAAGACACATAAATCTTTACGCCCTCATTATAGGAAAAAAAGTCTATATTCAAACGATGGTCTTCTATTTCCGATAACTCCAGCGTACCGTCGTCAGACACATCCGCCTTGACGAGTGGCAAACTCTCTTTCGGTCCTACGACCTTGACAGACCAGGTGCTGTCCTGGGTGTAGATCACATCCATAGAACCGTCTACCTGAATACGATTGAACCCCTTGACAGACAGTTGCTTCGAGAACTGTTGGGATCTGCCGGCGTTCACTCGTACGCCCCGGCAGGAACAGAGTGCAATGATCACCACAGCCAGCGCCATTAAAAATACATTCTTTTTCATCTTTATCTTGTTAATTAACTTTCTACCTATTAGACGCTGCTTCCTGACCAAAAGTTGCAGAAAAGACCAACAAACAATTTTTTTGTGGTCTTTTCTCTAAATATTCTTCGTAAAATGCGGTAAAGCGGTCAATCTATTTCCTCATCAGGGTCATAACCTCCCATCTCACGAATGGCATTTTTCAGCATGACGTACTGGTCAAAGAGATTATTGACAGCATCTTCGCCCTTTGTAAAATCATGCATAGGACTCTTGAAGAAGAAACCCAGGAACCGCTGTATGCCATAACGGCCGTCACGTGCTGCAAGATCCATGAGCAATGTGAGGTCCAGAAGTAAAGGAGCAGCAAGAATGGAATCCCGGCACAGGAAGTTGATCTTTATCTGCATGGGATACCCCATCCAACCGAAGATATCAATATTGTCCCACCCTTCCTTATTGTCATTGCGTGGCGGATAATAATTGATGCGGACCTTATGATAGATATGCCCATAGAGGTCAGGCTGGTCATCCTTTTTCAGGATTGTCTCCAAGGTCGAAAGTTTGCTGACCTCCTTTGTCCTGAAATTAGCAGGTTCATCGAGGACCAGTCCGTCCCTGTTACCCAGGATATTCGTGGAGAACCAGCCATTCAGCCCAAGATTTCTGACCTTCAGGATAGGCGCAAAACCTGATTTCACCAACGTCTGCCCTGTCTTGAAGTCTTTGCCTGCGATAGGCATTTTCACTTTTTCGGCCAACTCCCACATTGCTGGTATGTCCACCGTCGTATTAGGAGCGCCCATAATGAAAGGAGCGCCCTCTGTCAGTGCAGCATAAGCATAGCACATGGAAGGAGCGACATGCTCGCGGTCATCTGCTTTCATTGCCTGTTCCAAACTTTCCAATGACCCATGCACGTCTTCGTCATAAGGCACATAGATCTCTGTAGAGGCTGCCCAGATCACCACGATCCTGGAACAGTTGTTTTTCTCCTTGAACGTCCGGATGTCAGCCTTCAAAGCCTCCACCATTTCCCAACGGCTCTTACAGTCTTTCACGTTGTCTCCGTCTATACGCTTGGCGTAGTTCTTGTCGAAAGCAGCTTTCATTGGCACGATTTTCTCCAATTCATCCCTGACCGGCTCAATGTCCTTTGCTTTCAACACTTCTGCGTAGACTGCTGCCTGATACGCATTTTGAGGATAGACGTCCCATGTTCCGAAGACGATATCGTCAAGACGGACCAAGGGAACGATGTCTCCATAGTGAAGATATTTCTTATCAGGGCCCTTACCAACACGTATTTTGTCATACTGGGTCATGGAACCTATCGGTTTGGCAAGTCCCTTTCGTACCATCAAGACTCCAGTCATAAAGGTTGTGGACACTGCCCCACAACCGACGACTAAAATACCTAATTTTCCTGTCACAGGTTTCAGATTAGTCACTTTTTTCATGTTTTTTCTTTTTATTAAGTCTATTAAATATTAAAAAATTGAACAAATGTAATTGAATTAATTCGATTCGAAAAACTTTTTAAGCTTTATTTGTATTTTGGCGAATTAATGAACAATTGACATCCCTTAAACGGCTATCAAATCCGTTTTCAATTCATTTCCCCTATTCCGGACAAGTCATTTGATCACCCCTCACCATAAAACCTATGAGAAACAAGAAGATGAAGTATTGAAAAGGAGAGGATCAAAGATCATGATCAGAACTCAAATTATCTACAAAAAGTCGATTGGAAATTTTGCATATATGACGAAATTGGTTAACTTTGCAGTTGACAGATTTCATGCTGCCGGAACTGATTTCTACAAGAGACCGGACAGAAGAGTTCACACTGAAATCCTTTCGTAAAAATATTCAAATGGTATTGTGCAAAAGGACTTTCTATCCTTCCTAAGGTAGATTTCTCAGGACTACCGCACAAGTTTCACCTGCATGTTTTGTCTTGTTTTTGATTTGAAACAGGAATGACTTGCTGAGAAAACTCTATGCCGTGTCAGAAGGTAAAAGGATAACGAAGGGAAATATATCGTTTGGCAATAACCGAATCTGTCTGAAGCAGAAAAGCTTTGAACTAGAATTTATTTTAAAAGACAATAGAATAAGGACAGGAAATATGAAGAATGACTTCTACAGAATAGGCCTTGATGTAGGTTCAACAACTGCAAAGATAGCTGTTTTAGACCAGAATGACAAACTCGTATATTCGCGTTATGAACGACATAACGCGCATGTGGGGGAATGTGTCCGGTCTTATTTCGTCGACTTGCAGAAAAAAATCGGCGATCAGCCTTTGAGACTTTGCGTGACCGGTTCTGTAGGAATGTCCACAGCAGAGCAATTGCAGATCCCTTTCGTTCAGGAAGTAGTAGCTGCAACTGTCTTTGCCAAACAGCGTTATCCTCAAGCCAAAGCCCTCATTGACATCGGTGGGGAAGACGCGAAAGTAGTCTTCTTCAACGGGAAAAATATGGAACTGCGCATGAACGGCAATTGCGCAGGCGGCACTGGCGCTTTCCTTGACCAGATGTCTGTCTTGATGGGCGTTGACAACAAGACCATGAGTGATCTGGGATTGAAGGCTACTCATATCTATCCGATGGCTGCCCGCTGCGGTGTGTTCGCCAAGACGGATATCCAGAACCTCATGAGCCGTGACCTGCCCAAAACTGATATTGCCGCAAGTATATTCCATTCCGTAGCCGTACAGACTGTCGTCACACTGTCACACGGGTGCTCTTTCAACTCCCCGATATTGCTTTGCGGCGGTCCTTTGTCTTTCTTGCCGGCACTGCAAAAAGCCTTTGCCGACTACCTCCATATGGATGTCCGAAAGGATTTCATCATTACGGAAAACGGACAACTCATACCGGCATTGGGGTGCGCCATCCGTTCCGGCAAAGCTGATACGAAAGAAGACGAGGGCAAGACGACAACGCTGGCCCAACTGATCCTGAGGATGGATACACATACCATGCCGAAATGGAAGAGTACGCTCCAACCTCTTTTCAAAAACGAGAAAGAGCATCAGGACTGGCTCGACTCCAAGAGACGCTATGCCATCCCTATAAGACCTTTATCCAAGGGCAAACAGAAAGTGGTGATCGGCATAGATTCAGGTTCTACGACAACTAAGATCGTTGCCGTCAAAGTCCCTTCCGATAAGGCAGCCGATTCCTCCAAGAATTTGGAAATCGTGTTCACAGACTACCGCCCCAACCTCGGAGACCCGATCAAAGCTGTAGCTGAAGGGCTGCAGAGCCTTCAGGAAAAGGCAGAGACTGCCGGAGCGGAACTCGAGATCATGGGCAGTTGCTCTACCGGATATGGCGAAGAACTGATCAAGACGGCATTCAACCTAGACAGCGGTATCATTGAAACGATGGCCCACTATCGCGCTGCTGCGCAAATGAGGCCTGACGTATCTTTCATCCTCGACATCGGCGGTCAGGACATGAAAGCCATATTCGTAGAAAAAGGCGCCGTTGTCAGAATGGAACTCAATGAGTCCTGTTCTTCAGGATGCGGCACATTTATCCAGACTTTCGCCAGCAGCCTCGGTTATTCTGTGCAAGACTTCGCACAACTGGCTTGCCAGGCAGATGCGCCCTGTGACCTCGGCACACGTTGTACGGTATTCATGAACTCGAAAGTCAAACAGGTCCTTCGGGAAGGCGCATCTATCGCAGACATCTCCGCCGGAATATCCTATTCTGTAGTGAAGAACTGTCTCTATAAAGTATTAAAACTCCACGGCAACGAAAAACCTGAAGGCGAGATCGTCGTCCAGGGAGGCACCATGAGGAATGATGCCGTCGTCCGGGCTTTCGAGTTGCTTACAGGCGCAAATGTTTCCCGCAGCAATATGCCTGAACTGATGGGAGCTTTCGGGTGTGCCCTGCATGCCCTTTCGGGAATCCGGAATGTACAGGAGACACAGGGTAGGGCCATAGCGGAACTGGTAGAAAGATCGTCTTACGAGACGCGTCAACTGCGTTGCCACGGCTGCGAGAATCAATGCTACGTGAGCATGTATACGTTCAAAGGCGGCAACAAATTCTATAGCGGCAATAAATGTGAACGTATTTTCAACAATCATGGCAAGAGCAAAGAGAAGGGAGAAAACATCTACATCTTCAAATATCATCAACTCTTTGACCGGCCTACAGAACCTGTACCTGAAACAACAGGCACAGCGCCTAGAAAGATAGGCATCCCCCGGATCCTCAACATGTATGAAGACTATCCTTTCTGGAATGCTTTGCTCAGAAACGCCGGATTCACCGTTGTGTTGTCGTCGCCTTCTACCTTCTACCATTATGAAGGAGCCCTGAATACCGTCATGGCAGACAACATCTGTTTTCCTGCAAAACTCGTCCATTCTCACATTGCGGAACTGGAGGGAAACAAAAGCCTTGAACGCATATTTATGCCTTATGTCGTCTATGAGCATAATGATGACAAACGGACGATCAATTCCTACAACTGCCCCATTGTCTCAGGCTACTCTGACGTCATCCGCGCAGCTATGGAGCCCCAAATACCTATAGACTCCCCGGTCATCAATTTTTCAGACATCAAACTCCTGGAGAGGGAGATCATTGCTTACCTCAAGACGCTGGGTGTCTCCAAGAGCAGAGCAAAGAGCGCTTTCACTGCAGCCTTGGCTGCTGAAAAAGAATATACGACTGCCCTCACTCAAGAGGTTAAAGACATTCTTGACCGAAGTCAGCAAGCCGGTCATCTGACTATCGTCCTTGCAGGCCGCCCTTACCATACAGACCCTCTCATCCAGCACAAACTATCGGAAATGGTCGCATCACTGGGTGTAGACGTGATCAGTGACGATATCGTCAGGGGCAATGACAAGATCAACAGTGGGGAGACCTATCTGGTGAAGCAATGGGCTTATATGAACCGCATCATCAAGAGCGGTCAATGGGCTGCCGAGCAGGGGGACCGTGTCCACTTCGTCCAAATGACTTCTTTCGGGTGTGGTCCGGATGCCTTCATCCAAGACGAGATACGCGATATTCTGAGAAGGCATGGCAAACCCTACACTCTGTTGAAGATCGATGATGTCAGCAACATCGGAAGTCTGAAGTTGCGTGTCAGATCTCTTGTGGAAAGTCTCCGCTTCCATGTGGAACGCCCCAACAATGAACCGTTTGTCACGACACGGGTTTTCAGAAAACCAGATGCCCGAAGAAAGATCCTCGCCCCTTACTTCACGGAATACCTCACCCCTATCCTCCGTCCTGTACTGAAACTCATGGGCTATGATGTAGAAGTACTGCCGATGTCCAATCAGGAGAGTGCTGACCTCGGGTTGAAATATGCCAATAATGAGATCTGTTATCCGGCTACGCTGATCGTGGGTGACATCATCAAGGCATTGAAAAGCGGAAAGTATGATTTGAGGAATACAGCAGTAGCCATGAGCCAGACCGGAGGGCAATGCAGGGCGACCAACTATGCCGGTCTCATCAAGCGGGCTATGATTGCCAATGGGTTCAAAGACGTGCCTCTCGTTACACTCGGTGTGACTGCACATGAAGACGGAGGGGAAGAAAACGAGCAAGAAGGATTCGAAATCCATTGGGCCAAATATGCCGCCATCATCGTCAACTGCCTGCTCTTCGGAGATGCGATCTCTGAAATGTACAACGCTACCATTGTCCGTGAAGACCAACCTGGTATTTCCATGAAACTAAGGGAGAAATACATGGCTTCGGCAGGAAAATACGTTGAGAGCAATGACCCTAAGGGAATTGTCAGACTGCTGGCAAAGGCCGCCGAAGAATTCGACAGTCATGCCGTTACCAAAGAGGTGCCGAAAGTGGGAATAGTCGGGGAAATCTTCCTGAAGTTCAATCCTTTCTCACATGAGTTTATCGAGAAACATATCATTTCCAAAGGTATCGAGGTTGTCCCCCCGCTGCTGACACCGTTCTTCCTACAGGAATTTGTCAACGTGGAAGTCAGAAAGCATCTCCGTCTGACGTGCTCCCGCACACCGGATTTTGTCATCAACGGCATCTACCAGGCACTGATCGGCAAGCATATCAACAAGTTTAATAAGGTCGCTTCCAAGTTCCGCTATTTCCGTCCGTTCAGCAATATCTATGATGATGCCAGACAAGTGAAAGGCATCGTCTCTTTGGCTGCCCAATTCGGAGAAGGATGGCTCCTGCCTGCAGACATCGTCAGTTATATCCGTGACGGCATCAAGAATGTCATCAGTCTCCAGCCTTTCGGGTGTATTGCCAATCAGGTGGTATCCAAGGGAATTGAGAAAAAACTGCACAAACTTTATCCTGATCTCAATTTGGTCTCTCTTGACTTCGATCCCGGAGTCAGTACAGTCAATGTCATCAACCGTTTGCTGCTTTTCCTGGATTCCATAGCTGTATGATGGATGAGTCGTAAAATACCCGTTACTTTTTTATAGTTTCCCTTGATGAGTTGTATTGATTTTTTTGTACCTTTGCAGGAAATTATTGATACACCACTTTAATGAGTAGAAACGATTGGACTCATAAACTAACGGATACGATAGAGGCCCTTTCCAAGCCCGAAGCCTTAAAAGGACTCTTTCATCAGCAGCGTACGGGGAATCCGCTGCCTTCAAGCAGAGCACTTGAGGAAATTATATCCTTGTCACGTTCAATCCTCTTTCCCGGTTATTACGGGAAATCACAAGTGAATTTCAGGACTATCAGATATCAGACGGGGGTAGATGTGGAAAGACTGCATCACCTGTTGTCTGAACAGATACTTGCCGGACTTTGCTTCATGCAGCCGGAAGAGGAGGATGACGAAAGATCATTTAGGAATCTTTCTGAAAAACACGAAAAGGCGGAAGAGATAACGATCGGTTTAATTTCCAAACTCCCGGAAATCAGAAAGGTTCTGGCTACAGACATCGTAGCAGCCTACAACGGAGACCCCGCAGCAGGCAGTTTTGAGGAAGTCATCTCCTGCTATCCTGTCATCAAGGCGTTGACCAATTACAGGATAGCCCATCAACTGGTATTGCTGCATGTGCCGCTTATCCCTCGCATGATGACGGAAATGGCACATTCCGAAACAGGAATAGATATCCATCCTGCCGCTACAATAGGAAATTATTTCACGATTGACCATGGAACAGGTGTTGTCATTGGCGCCACCTGTAAGATCGGCAATAATGTCAAACTCTATCAGGGTGTAACTTTGGGAGCCAAGAGTTTTCCCCTTGACGCCAAAGGAAATCCGATCAAAGGCATCCCCCGCCATCCGATTATTGAAGATGACGTCATCATCTATGCCAATGCGACGCTCCTCGGCAGGATCACCGTTGGCAAAGGGTGTGTCATCGGAGCCAACGTATGGGTTACCAAAGACATGGCTCCCCATACGAAGAAATACAGGAAAGACAAGAAAGAAAATCTCAATTTAGACTTAGAATTTAATAATGGAACAGGAATTTGAACTCATAGCCAAGACTTTTATGGGACTTGAACCGGTTTTGGCTCAGGAGCTCACAGGGCTGGGTGCCCACAATGTACAACAAGGTAGACGAATGGTATCTTTCACCGGTGACAAGGAGATGATGTACCGTGCTAATTTTCAGTTGCATACAGCCATTCGTATACTGAAGCCCATCAAGCACTTCAAGGCCCATTCCGCCGATGAAGTCTACGATGAAGTAAAGAAGATCCAGTGGGATCAATATCTGGATAACCACAAGACTTTCGCCATAGACTCTGTCGTCTATTCTGAGAATTTCCGCAATTCTCTCTTTGTCACTTACCGGGTCAAGGATGCGATCACTGACTGGTTCAGAGAGAAGACGGAATCACGCCCGAATATCAGTGTCAGCAATCCTGACATCCGGTTCAATATCCATATATCCGACGAGGATGCCACCCTGTCTCTGGACTCTAGTGGGGAAAGCCTGCATCGCCGCGGCTATCGCCAAGAGAGTGTGGAAGCCCCTATCAATGAGGTGCTGGCTGCAGGGATGATACTGATGACCGGATGGCGGGGAGACTGCGATTTCATTGACCCGATGTGTGGCTCCGGTACCTTCCTCATTGAAGCTGACCTTATCGCACATAATATGTCACCCGGAATTTTCCGTAAAGGCTATGCCTTCGAGAAATGGCCGGACTATGACCAGGACCTTTTCGACAAGATCTACAACGACGACAGCAAGGAAAAAGAATTCAACCACCATATCTACGGGTATGATATTGATATGAAAGCTGTCAATACAGCAAAGATCAATATCCGTGCCGCAGGCCTGAGCAAGGACATCACGGTAGAGCAAGCTGACTTCAAGGATTTCACGCACCCTGCCGAAAAGAGCATCATCGTCATGAACCCTCCTTATGGTGAGCGTATCTCCACGCCGAATCTGTTGGGGACCTACAAGATGATCGGAGAGCGACTCAAACATGCTTTTCAGGGCAATGACGCATGGATCGTCAGTTACCGCGAGGAGTGTTTCGAACAAATCGGTCTGAAACCTTCTCTCAAAATCCCTCTGTACAACGGAAGTTTGGAATGTGAATTCCGGAAGTACAGTATCTTTGAAGGAAGGATGAAGGAGTTCAGATCTGAAGGCGGTGTCGTCAAGACAGACCAGGAAAGAGAAGAAATGTCTGAAAGGCACTTCAAGGCTCACCGGGAATTCAAACAGGGCATCGACGTCACCCAGGAAGAGAATGAAGAAGGTGATATCCGTTCTTTCCAGTTCCGTTCCATCATTGACGAGAAAAAGCGCCAGGACGAGGAACGCAGGAAGTCTCGTGATCATGACGACCGGAGATTCGGCAGAGATAGCGAACACGGTGAGCGCAGATACGGTAGGGATGACAGAAGGGGCTTTGGAGACGATCATAAAGACACCAGGGAAAGTTATGGAGAGCGTCACTTCAAATCCAGGTTCAGTGACGACCATTACGGCGATCATAAAAGACCTTCACGCTTCGGGAGCAACCGACGTGACTCAGCAAGAGGCGATCAGGATGGTGAAAAGAAATTTAGAACACCACACAATTTCAAGAAAGAAGATGATAAAGAATAGTTTTTTTCTGTTCGTGTTTCTCATGACTGCATTGACTGCATCCGCACAAACAAATTCAGGTTCACTTAAGACCTTGACACTGGAAGACCTCAACTTCGGAGGCAACAACTATGCTCGCATGACTCCGAAGAACCGGTGGACCACATGGTGGGGCGACCAACTTGTCCGGCAGGACATGGAAGCCTGCTATTTGGTCAACCCGACTACGGGGAAAGAGAAAGTACTCTTTACTTTGGAAAATCTGAACCGCTGGATAGGCGCGTCCGATTCTAATAAGGTGCACTCCCTCTATTATGTCTCGTTCCCCTATGCCGATAAAAGTCTGGCACTGGTACAAACACCTAAGGAGCGGATCCTGGTCAACTTCAAGTCAGGTAAAGTATCATGGCGCCAGAATAGTTCAGGTGAAACTCATCAGGAATGGTGCCCGGCATCCAAAGCCGTTGCCTTTGTCAAGGATAATCAACTCTTTGTCGCTGATGCCAAAGGCAAGGTGAACCAGTTGACGACGGACGGCTCCCGAGATATTGTCTATGGTCAAAGCGTACATCGGGACGAGTTTGGCATATCCAAAGGTACATACTGGAGTCCTGACGGACAAAAACTGGCATTCTACAGAATGGACCAGAGCATGGTCACTGACTATCCTCTGGTGAATATCCCTGAACTGGACTGGACTCCCGAGAAGGGTCAAAGCAGGATGGCGACACTGGCTCCGGAGAAATACCCTATGGCAGGAGAAACTTCCCATAAGGTCACTGTAGGAGTCTATGACCTCAAGACCGGACACATCGTCTATCTGAAAGCCGGTGATCCGACAGACCGCTATTTCACAAATATCGCCTGGAATCCTGCAGGCACAGTCATCTATATATTCGAACTGAACCGTGACCAGAATGACTGCAGACTGGTGAGTTATAATGCCCAGACCGGAGATAAGATAGCCGAACTCTACAGAGAGACGGATGACAAATATGTAGAACCCCTCCACCCTGTCACGTTTCTGCCTTGGAATCCTGAGGAATTCCTCATCCAAAGCAGGAAAGACGGCTACAATCATTTCTACCTCTTCAATACACAAGGCAAACAACTCAAGCAGGTCACCTCAGGGAAATGGGAAGTGCTGAACTTTCTAGGTTTCAATACGAAAGAACACGCTATCATCATAGAATCCAACGAGTGCAATCCCATTCAGAAAAACATCTTCATGGTCAATATTGACAATGGCAAACGCACGTTGATGGATGCTGACGGCAAAGGATGGCATGACGGTTCTGCCAGTACGGGTGGAAAATATATCTACGACAACTACTCCACCCCTACTATCCCAAGAAAAATTGCCATTGTAGATACAGAGAACGGACACAAGACACCTTATTATACAGCAGCAGATCCCTGGAAGGGATATACAGTACCAACGTATGAATGTGGCACGATCAAAGCGGCAGACGGGGTGACAGATCTCTACTACCGTATGGTCAAACCGATCCATTTTGATCCGAAAAAGAAATATCCGACCATCATTTACGTCTATGGCGGACCTCACGCTCATAATGTTGACGCTAGGTGGCACTACTGTTCTAGAGGTTGGGAGACCTATATGGCAGAACACGGCTACCTGCTCTTCATCCTCGACAATCGGGGCAGTGAGAACAGAGGCAAAGCCTTCGAGCAAGTGACGTTCCGGCATCTGGGCCAAGAAGAGATGAAAGATCAGATGAAAGGCGTGGACTTTCTGAAGAGTCTGCCTTATGTAGACGCTGACAGATTAGGTGTCCACGGCTGGAGTTTCGGCGGATTCATGACCGTTTCACTGATGACCAATTATCCGGACGTCTTCAAAGTTGGAGTCGCCGGCGGTCCTGTGATCGACTGGAAATTCTATGAGGTCATGTATGGGGAACGCTATATGGATACGCCCCAGACCAACCCGGAAGGTTATAAACAAACAAGTTTGCTGTACAAAGCCAAAGACCTGAAAGGCAAACTGGAGATCATCATGGGGACGAATGACCCTGTAGTGCTGCCGCAGAACGAACTCTCATTCCTGAAAGCCTGTATTGCAGCCGGCACACAACCCGATTTCTTCGTCTATCCGGGAGAGCCTCATAATATGCGTGGGCACCAAAGCACACACCTGCACGAAAGAATCAGCCAGTACTTCTTCGATTACCTTCCCTCTGATCCGGAATATAGTCAGAAACCGACTGTAAAACCTTGAATGGCATACCCATAAAACAAAGATTGTCTATCATAAAAACGGATGAGTTATGAAAATACTATTGTTAGGAGGAGGGGGCAGAGAACACGCTTTGGCGTGGAAGATTTCACAGAGTAAGAAAACCTGCAAACTCTATATTGCTCCCGGTAATGCAGGTACGGCATCTTTAGGGGAAAATGTTGCATTGGATGAAAACGACTTTGACAGCATCAAGACTTTTGCCTTGGAGAAATCTGTCGATATGGTTGTAGTAGGTCCTGAAGTCCCTTTGGTGAACGGCATCGCTGACGCGTTCAAGAAAGATCCGAAGACCCGCAATATCATGTTCATAGGCCCATCTGCAGCAGGAGCCAAACTCGAAGGTTCCAAGAACTTTGCCAAAGGTTTTATGATCAGACATCATATTCCTACAGCCAGATACCAGACTTTTGACGGTGCTCACATTCAGGAAGGTCTCCACTTTCTGGAAACCATCCGTCCCCCTTATGTCCTGAAAGCTGACGGACTGGCAGCAGGAAAGGGCGTCCTCATTGTCAATGACCTGAAAGAGGCTCAGAAAGAATTTCAGGAAATGCTGCATGGCCTATTCGGCAACGCCAGTGCATCGGTTGTCATAGAAGAATTTTTGAAGGGCATTGAATGTTCCGTTTTCGTCCTGACTGACGGCCTTCACTATCAGATCCTTCCGGAAGCAAAAGACTATAAGCGCATCGGTGAACACGATACCGGTCTGAACACCGGCGGAATGGGAAGTATCTCTCCCGTTCCTTTTGCAGATAAGACATGGATGAAAAAGGTCGAAGATCGTATCATCCGCCCTACTATACAAGGGCTGCAGGAAGAGAAACTGGACTACAAGGGGTTCATCTTCTTTGGACTGATCAATGTCGAAGGTGAACCGATGGTCATCGAATACAACTGTCGTATGGGAGACCCGGAGACACAAAGCGTCATGCTCCGTCTGAAAACGGACATTGTCGATCTCTTTGAAGGTGTCGCACATGGAAATCTCGATGCCTACCATATCGAGCAAGATCCCCGCAGCGCTGCCTGTGTCATGCTCGTCAGCGGAGGCTATCCTCAAGATTACACCAAAGGTTATCACATCACAGGACTGGGCCAAGTCGAAGGCAGTATCGTCTTCCACAGCGGTACAACAGCCAAGGACGGCAAGGTCATCACTGCCGGAGGACGAGTCCTGTCGGTAGTAAGTTTGGGAAAGGACAAGAATGAAGCGCTGCGGAAGACTTACGCAGAAGTGCAGAAGATACATTGGAAGGACCAGTATTATCGCAAGGATATAGGTCAGGACTTATAGTTTCCACACTTATCAGGATATCTGCTCATAGATAAAGGATTGCAAAGGCAACACTTCAAGGATTATGTATTACAGAAAGAGATTACAAAACAGAATTGCAGAGAGCCGCTATGCTTTACCTGTAGCCTCTGTTTACGGTATCATCATATGGCTCGCCGGCGGACTGATCAGCCGGCAGTTGTGGCTTTCCTTTGTATTAATGGTCATCAACACCTATCTCATGATGGAACTCAACAACAGGAATGCCCTGATGCGTATCTATAGCAGAATGGTCTCCTGTTCGTTCCTCGCTCTAGCCGTCATGGCAAGTTTTGTATTTGACCAGCCCGCAGTATGGGCCATCGGCATTTGCTCTGTCCTCTCCTATCTGTTGCTTTTCAATGCATATCAGGACAAAGGCGCCAGCAGATGGACTTTCTATTCGTTCCTCGTCCTAGGCATCGCCTCACTGTTTTTCATACAGATCCTCTACTTTATCCCAGTCCTCTGGATCCTCTTTGGCAGTAAGATCATGGGGTTGAGTTGGCGGACATTCTGGGCATCCATAATCGGATTGATCGTGCCTTACTGGTTTTATGGGGGCTATTATTTCTATATCGGTTCCTTTGGACAACTCATCACGCACTTTGCGGAATTGGGCAACTTCTCCGGATTACTGGAGGTGAGACTGCTGTCCAGTTATCAGGTTCTGACCTTTATTTTCATCACCCTGTTAGGCATCCTGGGCATCGTACATTTTGCCAGGAGCACCTATAAGGACAAGATCCGTACACGTATGCTCTATGAGGTCTTCAGCACGATGGAGATACTGACAATGCTGTTCATTATCCTCCTGCCACGCCTGTACGACCAGTTGCTGCCGATCTACATCGTGAACACAGCACCTCTGATTGCACACTTTATCGCACTGAGCCATACCAAGGCGACCAATATTACGTTCTGTGTCATATCGGTCATTGCCATCGCACTTACCATCTACAATTTATGGGGACCATCATTGACATTCTGAACAATTGGGGATATTGGGGCATGTTCCTGACAGCGTTCCTGTCAGGCAGTCTTCTCCCTTTCAGCAGTACGACACTACTGATAGCATTCCTTGCCGCCGGGCTCAAACCTTGGGAACTCCTGATCTGGGCATCAGTGGGAAATCTGGGCGGTTCCATGCTCAACTACTATATAGGGCGATTAGGCAAAATAGAATGGGCGACAAAATACATGCACATGAAACCCCAGAATATCACCAAAGCCCAAAAATTCATGTCCGGTCATGGGGCGTGGATCGGCTTCTTCTCCTTTCTCCCGGTCATCGGTGCAGCCATCACCGTCCTGTTAGGTTATATGCGGGCGAATGTCGCGGTTTCTGTCACCAGCATGACCATCGGGAAAGTCCTACGTTATGGCATCGTCATATTAGGGGCCACCTTGCTCTTTCCGCATTGAAAAGAGAAAGTCTCACTTAGGTATTCACTCAGCCTTTGGCAAAGGGATCGTCATCTCCTCTATTCTAAAAGAAAGCCTTATGAAAAAGATCGTATCACTCATAATCTTGGGTTTGTTATCCCTCGCCTCCTGCAAAGGACCTGCAATCAGCGGGAAACGCATGATTATGGTGACGATAGAACCGCTGCGCTATTTCACCGAACAGATTGCCGGGAACAAATTCAAGGTCGAGACCATGGTCCGTCCCGGTTATAGTCCTGAAGACTATGAACCGACACCCAAGCAAATGGTCGAACTTTCTCACACCTTATTATATATAAAGGTAGGTTATATCGGTTTTGAACAAACTTGGATGAACCGGCTCAAGAAAACAGCACCGCAGTTGAAAATCATCGATACCTCGAAAGGGATCAGACGCATTTATTCAGCCCCCGGAATACCTGACCCGCACACGTGGATGAGTTGTAAGAATGCCAGGATCATAGCCCTGAACATTTATCAGGCTCTGGTCAGGGAAGCCCCTCGGGACAAGGCACTATTCCAAAAGAATCTAAAGAAATTATTGAAGACCATCGGGCAGACCGACAAGGCTGTAAGACAGATCTTAGCCCACAACTCAGAAAAGAAGTCCAAGGCTTTCGTCATCTATCATCCTGTCCTCACCTATTTTGCCAACGAATACCATCTCATCCAACTCCCGATGGAACAAGAGGGAAGAGAGCCGAGTACGAAGGAAATGCAGGAACTGATCCTGAGAGCCAAACAACTCCATGTAAAAACCATTTACATCCAGCAGCAATTCAGTCCCCGGGACGCCATGGCCATTGCCTTCGTGACAAAAGGGCAACCGGAAAACATAGAACCACTGAACTATAACTGGAATCAGGAGATGCTGCTCATCGCCCGTTTATTCCGGTAAAATGCGAATTTGATAAAAGACAGTATGATGGAACAACCACTCATAAAAGTACACGACATCACAGCCGGTTATGGTGAAAAGATCGCTTTGGAACATGCAAGTTTCACAATCTACGACCACGACTATCTCGGAATCATAGGCCCCAATGGTGGTGGCAAGACAACGCTGATGCGGGTTATTTTGGGATTGAAAAAGCCGATGTCCGGAACTGTCGAGTATTTCAAGGACGGTCATCAGGTCAAGGAAATCATGATGGGGTATCTGCCCCAATACAATTCCATCGACCAGGCTTTCCCTATCTCCGTTGATGAAGTTATCCTCTCCGGCCTCAGCCGACAGAAGCGTTTTCTGAGACCTTATACGAAACAGCAGCGGCAGCAAGTTGCTGAAACCATAGACCGAATGGAACTGACAGGACTCGAGAAACGGCCGATAGGTGCACTAAGTGGCGGGCAATTACAGCGGGTACTCCTGGCAAGGGCAGTGGTCTCGAGACCAGACGTTATCATGCTGGATGAACCGAATACGTATATCGACAAGCGTTTTCAGGAACAGATGTATCAAATGCTGGCCGACCTGAACAAAGAGAGCGCCATCGTCATCGTCAGCCATGACATTGCAGAAACTCTGGCTAATGTCAAGCATGTGGCCTGCGTCAACCGCAAACTCCATTATCATGAGAGTCCGGATATCCCCAAGGAAACGCTGGAAGAACATTTCCTGAATATCTGAGATGAAATTCTAACTGCAAAAAGACCACCTTCCCATAAAGCCTCTCTGGAAATCCGAGAGACAGCCAAAGTCGCTCTCCAAATTCTTCCATAACAAAAGATTGACCTCTCCAACACCTTTAGGTCTTTCTCAGGATCAAGAGATGCGAATTCATAAGTCTCGTACAATCAGAAAGTTTAGATAGAGTTTCCGTATCAATTTATTGTTCTTGCAGACCAAAAGCCCTTTTCATCACACCTGAATCAGACGGCATCCATCGGATACAAGTTAACGGATATGCTCAGAAAAGGATAATATGGTTAAAAAAACTTCTATAAAGACTTTTTCTCTTTACTTTTTATTATCTTTGCATGCATATTTTGAAGTAACACGTTTTTTATATTAATGAAAAAGTACAAATTAGTGGACAACATACTCGGCTGGGTTATTTTTGTTATCGCAGCCTTTACGTATTGTTCCACCATTGAACCAACAGCCAGTTTCTGGGATTGCCCCGAGTTTATTGCAACTGCTTTTAAACAGGAAATCGGTCACCCACCTGGGGCACCTTTCTTTGGATTGGTTGCCAATTTGTTCACACAACTTGCTTCAGACACTTCCCATGTCGCAAAAATGGTGAATACGATGAGTGCTCTCTTGAGTGCTGTCTGTATTCTGTTCCTTTTCTGGACCATTACGCATCTGGTGCGCAAACTGATTCTGAAGAGTTGGGATGACCTCACTCTTCCGAAATGGATTGCCATCGAAGCATCCGGTGTGGTCGGTGCATTGATCTATACGTGGAGTGATACTTTCTGGTTCAGTGCCGTCGAAGGAGAGGTGTATGCCTTTTCGAGTGCGTTTACGGCTATTGTATTCTGGTTGATCCTGAAATGGGAAGACCATGCCGACGAACCTCACAGTGACAGATGGCTGGTACTGATCACCTATATGACAGGTCTCTCAATCGGTGTCCACCTGTTGAACCTGTTGTGTCTGCCGGCAATTGTATTGGTCTTCTATTACCGGAAATTCAAGAATGCCAATCTGAAAGGCTCTTTGATCGCCTTGCTTGTCGGTTTTATACTTATAGCAGCTGTACTCTATGGCGTCGTACCGGGAATCATCACCGTAGGTGGATGGTTTGAACTGTTCTTCGTCAATGTCTTAGGCTGTCCGTTCAACACCGGTGAAATCGTCTATATCGTACTCCTGATCGCAGCCATGATCTGGGCGATCTACGAGACCTATACCAATAAGAGTTTCAAGCGTCAGAATCTTGCAGCCGTAATTGCCGTAGCCATGCTGGGTATTCCTTTCTATGGTTATGGCTGGAGTGCTGTACTCATTGGAATCATCGTCTTGATCGTACTCTGGTATGTCCTCAACTACCGCAAAAAGGGAAAAGAGAACACACCCCTGGTGTCGGCCAGGATCAAGAATACAGGATTGCTGTGTATGCTGATGCTGCTGATCGGCTATTCAAGTTATGCCTTGATTCCTATCCGCAGTATGGCCAATCCGCCAATGGACGAGAACTCTCCGGAGGACATCTTCACATTAGGCAGTTATCTGAGTCGTGACCAATATGGTGACCGTCCCCTATTCTATGGACCGGCATATACCTCACAGGTCAAACTCAAGAATGACGGCAACATGTGTTCACCGGTCATGAAATCCGGTGCACCTGTATACCAACGTGTAGAAAAGAAATCCAAGGCCGAAAAAGACCGTTACTTCATTGTCAGCCGCAAGTCCTCTTACGTCTATGCCCAGAACATGCTCTTCCCTCGTATGTATGACCAGGCACATGCCCAGGCATACGAAGACTGGATGGGTGGTGTAGACGGCACACAAGTACCTTATGACAGATGTGGTGAGAACGTCATGGTGAAAGTTCCTACGATGTGGGAAAACATGAGGTTCTTCCTCTCTTACCAGTGCAATTTCATGTACTGGAGATACTTCATGTGGAATTTTGCCGGCCGTCAGAACGACATTCAGGGAAATGGAGAACCTGAGCACGGCAACTGGATCACAGGTATCCAGTTCCTGGATAATGCCCGACTGGGGAATCAAAGCAAACTCCCGGATGAGCTCAAGGCCAACAAAGGGCACAATGTCTTCTATTGCCTGCCTCTGATCCTTGGACTTGTAGGACTCTTCTGGCAAGCCTATAGAGGCAAGAAGGGCATCCGTCAATTCTGGGTCGTCTTCTTCCTGTTCTTCATGACAGGTCTGGCCATTGTCGTCTATCTGAATCAGACGCCGATGCAACCTCGAGAACGGGATTACGCATACGCGGGATCGTTCTATGCCTATGCGATCTGGTGCGGAATGGGTGTCGCGGCAATATCAGAACTATTGAAGAAACATCTGCATCTCAGCGGCACCATTGTATCGGCAGTCGTCGCGGTACTCTGTCTTCTGGTACCTATCCAGATGGTCAGTCAGACCTGGGATGACCATGACCGGAGCAACCGTTATACCTGCCGTGATTTCGGACTGAATTACCTCATGTCCTTGCAGGAAGGTACTAAACCGATCATCTTCACAAATGGAGATAATGACACCTTCCCACTCTGGTACAATCAGGAAGTAGAAGGTGTAGGAACCAATGCGAGAGTTTGCAATCTGAGTTATCTGCAGACCGACTGGTATATCGACCAGATGAAACGTCCTGCATACGATTCACCGTCAGTACCTATCAAATGGCCCCGACTTGACTATTGTTCGGGAACGAATGAATACGTGCAAGTAGAACCTTCACTGAAACAACAGGTCCTCAAGTTCTATAAGGAGAACCCTGCAGCAGCAAAGGCCCAGTTCGGAGACAACCCGTTTGAAGTCAAGAATATCATGAAGTATTGGGTTCGTTCCAAGAATCCGAATATGCATGTCATTCCTACGGACACCGTCTTTGTCACCATAGACAAGAATGCCGTGAGAAAGAGTGGAATGCTGATGCCTACCAAGAACATCCCTGACAAGATGGTGATCTCTCTGACTGGCAAGAGCGCATTGTACAAGAGCGACCTGATGATGCTGGAAATCATTTCCCAGTGCAATTGGACTCGTCCTGTCTACGTCGCCCTCACGGTAGGTCAGGAAAATTACATGAACTTGGGAGACAACTTTATGCAGGAAGGTCTGGCAAACCGCATCACACCATTCCTGACGACTAAAGGCAAGGGCGTAACCAACTTTGATGCAGACAAAACCTATCACAATGTGATGACAAGGTTCAAGTTCGGAAATCTGATTCACCCGGGACTCTACATTGACGAAACGACGATGAGGATGTGTGATACGAACAGAAGACTGTTTGGACAACTCGCCCTCCATCTAATTGAGAAAGGTGAAAAGGGAAAGGCTCTGAAAGCACTGCTGTATGCAGAAAAGCAGATTCCTGAATACAATGTTCCGATCAACTATCTCAGCGGCGGACTCGATTTCGCTCAGGCATTTGCTCTCTGCGGACAGAAAGCCAAAGCCAGAAGTTATGCGAACAAAGTGTTCAATACAGCTTCTCAATATATGACCTATTACCTGTCGCTGGGCAATGACCGGTTCCTGCAAAGTCAGGAAGACTGCATGCAGCAGTTGATGATCATGGAGCAGACAGCCGAGATTGCAGGTATAGTAGACAAGAATTTGTCTAGACAGATGTCTCAGAAAGTTAATGCGTACTACACTTACTACCACGGACGTGGCGGAAGAATTCCCCAACAGGAAGGTGCAGAGCAACAACAGTAAAGTGAAGAGAAAGTAGCATGATCATAGAGCAGCCAGCAAAATGGTTGCGCTGGATCTATCCCAGTGCAACCTGGAGAATGGACAAGCATGTACACGCTGTTTACCTTACTTTTGACGATGGCCCGATACCGGAGAGTACGCCTTTCATTCTGAAGACACTTGCCGAATACGGTGCCAAGGCGACTTTCTTCATGGTAGGAGAAAATGTCCTCCGCTATCACGACCTGTACAACCAGATCGTGGAGGAAGGACATCAAGTGGGCAACCACACTTTCAACCATATCGGGTCGCTCCGGCACATGGCCCTCAGTTTTGGAGAGAATGCCCAAAAGGCCAATGACCTGATCCATGCCCACCTATTCCGCCCCCCTTACGGGTGGATGAGACCGAGTGTCTATTGGTGGATTGGGAGGAAGTACCGGATTGTCATGTGGGATCTCCTGACGCGTGATTATTCTAAATGGATGACCGCTCAGGACATCTTCAACAATGTGAGAAGGTATGCGCGGAACGGCAGTATCATCACTTTCCATGATTCACTCAAGAGCATTGACAAACTTCATTATGCCCTGCCCAAGGCTTTGGAATGGCTGAAGGCGCAAGGTTATGAATTCAAGACTTTCGAATAAAAAGGAAAATTCCCTTCGTCATCTGATTCTTTATTGAAGGAACAAAAGATCTTTAAACCATTGAGCAGCGTTGAAAGATAGTCCGGAATATTTGAAAGATCACGATAAAGCAGTTTCCCTGAGCAGGGAGATAAAAGCCGGGGCAAGAGACCTCGGCTTTTTTGCCTGTGGCATAGCCGAAGCAAGACCGGTGGATCCTGATACCTCTGTACATATCAGGCATTGGCTGGCAACTCACGGCAATGCAGACATGGACTATATGGGAAACTATACCGACAAACGCCTCAACCCGACATTGCTCATGGACGGACTGAAAAGCATTGTGAGTGTAGCCCTCAATTACACCCCGGCAAAGGCCCTCCCAAAAGGACAGTTCCAGTTGTCTGCGTATGCCTTGGGAGAAGATTACCATGACATTGTCAAGGGGAAATTAAGACGCCTCGCCGAGCGTCTCCATTTCGAGCACTACCGTGCCTTCTGTGATTCCGCCCCAGTTCTAGAACGTTACTGGGCAGAGAGAGCGGGTTTGGGATGGACCGGAAGAAACCACCAACTCATCATCCCACATGCCGGCAGTATGTTTTTCTTAGGCGAACTCTTTTTGGATCAGGAACTCGCCTATGATCAGCCGATGAAAAACCATTGCGGCAATTGCCATCGGTGTATAGATGCCTGTCCGACTCATGCTTTGCGTCAGGGGCAAGAAATAGATGCCAAACTCTGCCTGAGTTATCAACTCATTGAAAACCGCGGTGAACTGTCAGAACAAGCCAGAGATAAAATGGGCAATGTCATCTATGGTTGTGACCGATGCCAGTTAGCTTGCCCTTGGAATCAATTTGCCACACCCAATCAGGTTCCGGAACTGCAACCACGTGAATCACTCCTGAAAATGACAAATAAAGACTGGGAAAACCTGACCATCGAGGAATACCGAAAACTCTTTAAGGGCAGTGCTGTCCAAAGGGCAAAATATACCGGGCTGATGCGTAATATCAGGGCTGCCCAAAATTCATCTAAAAAGAAGAAAGACAAATAGACAGCCTAAGTCCCGAAAGTTGATACCCACGGACGATAGGAAATAATATCTTGGAAAATACCGTCACAAGGAAACCGGGTCATTAATGAAAAATCCAGTTTTCGTATATATCATAACCATCCAAAACAAAAATAATGGATACGATCAACACCACAAACACTTCAGTCGCCCACAAGCGTCTGTTATCCCTTGACATACTGCGCATATTAGCATGTTTTTTGGTTATGTTCCAACATTCCAGTGAATTTTTCTATATTGGTGCCGGAGGAAAGGTTGCCGATGCCGGTATTGCCTTCAATGTAGGCATCCTCTCCAGTCTGGACCGGATCTGTGTACCACTGTTTGTCATGCTTTCAGGGTATCTGCTCCTGCCTATGAAAGTGCATACCTCAGCATTTCTCAAGAAGCACATCATACGTGTAGCCGGACCTTTTCTATTCTGGTGCATAGGTTATGCCGTCTATTACGTGTTCTATAGAGGAGATTCCATCACACTGATGATGGAGCACATCTTCAGCATACCCGTCAATTTTGGTACAGACGTAGGGCACTTATGGTACATCTATATGATACTGGGACTGTATCTACTGATCCCGATACTGTCACCCTGGTTGGAAAGATGCTCTAAAAAAGAGCTCCAGGGATATTTAGTCATCTGGCTCCTGACCACATTCCTCCCCTATTTTCATCTGATTTTTCCTCAAATCTTGGGAGAATGTTATTGGAATCCCACGCCATTGCTGTATTACTTTACAGGTTTTGCAGGATACTTGATTTTAGGTTATTACTTCAAGAAATACGGATCCTTTTCCACCGCCAGTTCATTGGCGATGACCATAATCGGATACCTGTTCACAGCAAGCATTTTCTGCCTGAGAGCGGATAAAGTTGTCAACGTGGCAGACCTGGAACTAAGTTGGTCTTTCTGTTCCATTAATGTAGTGATGATGACGGCCGGCGTATTCTCCTTCATCCAGTCCATTACCCGGAAGAAAAGATGGAATACCCATCCATTCCTAGCAGATCTCTCCAATAAAACCTATGGGATGTTTCTGGCACATATCATGATACTGAATTTCTACCATGACCTCTTTACTGGCATGTCCCTTTCCTTATGGGTAGAAATCCCGATGCTGGCTCTCTGCACCTTCATTACCATCTATATCATCATCTCACTCCTGTCATTCTTGCCGAAGAGTCATTATTGGATAGGCTGAATGATCTTGTAAAAAGACTGACTCAAAATTAGAATTAAAAGTTACGTGAATCGAAATAGCAAATGAGTACTGATTTGGAGAACAGTCATCGTCAATTTCGCATGACGCAAAAGAAGGCATCTGTATCTGAAGATCTAAAATCTGAAAGATACTGTTCTTTAAAGTATTGGAAACAGGAACTGTCTATAAAAAACTGAATGTCGGTTTCTCCTCCATGTATGTTTCTTCAGGACTTCTTGTCTGGTAGCCCGATCTTATGCTATCATAAGATATGAAGGTCACCTTTACCTATTCAAGACTAGAGATTTCTCATTATTGCGCTATTGATGCTCTTATTGATATCCAGATCATCACGCTTTTCTTTCTTCCCATAACCGATACTATAGGTTAATTTGAGATTAAGATTGCATCCATCAGGTTCATTGTAGCTCCAGGTATCCCGCTGGTAACAACCATAATCCATCGTAATATGCCGGTCATCATATTTGGAAAAAGGATTATTGATGAAGGCCTCAACTGCCCACGCCTTGTGATTCCAACTGACAGTCAATTCATAACAGGGACAGCAACGTATCAGATAAGGCTCACGAATATCCAATGACGTATAGGAAGAATGATAATCGAACTTCATCATCCAATCACCCTCCAAATAAGTAACCGATGCAATAAGCCGAACATCATTCTTTGATTTTTTATAGATTTTCCCCCTTATAACATTGTTCTCGTCGAGAACTGTCGTACTGAGAAGGAGTTTGTCATGAAAAGCGCTATAAGTATAGGTGGAAGTAAGCATATTACCATAAAAGTTTCCATCGTTAATCCGTGCATTATAGATCGTGTCATTACTGGCAGTATATTGATGAACGACGTTTTTAAAATAGATGCTATTGTCATACGAAATAGAAATTTTAGATTTGCCGAATTGTCCGTTATAAACAAGCGTATTACCCAAAATTTTTATAGGAGTCATATTGGGATTCCCCCGTACCGCCTCAAAAAACGATGTCGGAACAGTCATCGAATTTTTGGTCGACGGATCAAATAACGTATGGGTGAACAATCCGTCTAATGAAAACGCTTGATTTCTATTTAAAGCATAGTTGAAGCCATAGAATGCCACAGGCACAAAATAATTATAATGTGTGCCATTCAGAGATATAGCTGAATTAGATACTCCCGCTGTGACATAATAGTAATATTTCTCATTAGAACCGCTGATTTTCACTAGCCCCCTTGTCACATCAGTTGTCAGCCGTTGAGTACCGGTTGATGATCCGGCATAAATATCTTTAAAACGGTTATGGTCATTGGTCAGATAGCCGGACAGGGTCACGCCACTTTTCCAGGATTTGGAATATTGGGCTATCCCTTTGAACGCATCATTATTCTCAGTTACCATTGACGACATAGCAGACTGCCCTGTTTCATTGTAATTGCTATGGTATTTATTATGACCGAATAAGAAAGAGCCAGTAAGATCCAGACTCTGGTTGTGGGGCAGCCAGACAGTGTAGGCTGCATATAATGACGGAGCAAGATTTTGGCTATTTGTCGTGACCTGGCGTTTTGTCAAGAAAGTATACCGTCCCGTATATTGATTGTTCATCATTAGACCAACGTAAGGTTCTCCTTGTCGGGTTATATTAAGGTAAGAGACAAATCGGTATTTAGTTCCGGTTGCAGTCAGTTTGACTCTACCGGTTTGATGGTTGCTTTTATGTAGAGAATATTCATTGGTAAAATTATGTGTTAATGTTGTGTTGTTCGCAAATTGGAACACATCTTGCCCATCTGTATAACTATGGTCATGGTTCCAATCACCTGATGCAGTCACAGATAGAGTAAGTTTATTAATCGTAAAATCTGTAAAGCCCAGATAATCCCCATTCTTGTAAGCGAATCCTTCATTGGCAGATAAATAGACATTTCCACCATATTTTAGTTGCTTGGTAATAAAATTGATAAGTCCAGCTTTACCTGCATATTTTCCAGTCGGGGTACGTATATATTCAATGCTCAGGATATTGTTGGCACGAAGGGTCGCGACATCTTCAGGAAGAGCCGCCATCCCATTAATGCAAAGTACAACTTCTCCACCACTTTTTGTAGTAATACTTTTTGTCCGCGGTGACACATCCAATTCCGCCATCTGCATTACATTAATTAAATCGAAGCCATTGGCAGCATGTTTTTTCTCCCGAGTTGTAGGAGAATAAATGACTTTCCCTGCTGTTTCTATCTGACCTTTGCCTTTAACGACAACATCTTGTAACGATTTTGTTATCGTACTGTCTTTTTGGGCATACGCCGTAGCTACATTAGTTATAAGAAAGAGTACAAAAATCTGTATTTTCATATTTTAGCTTTTTGTCCAGACAACAAATTCCAACAATTCTCTTACAGATCGTTTAGAACCAAAGTCTCCCTATTGATAAAGAACACGGGCACAAGAACCACTTCTCCCATGGGAGTTGCCAATTGCAACGTTTTGTAGAGTTAATTTACGATAAAACAGTCCGGAACCACGTCAGACATCTGACTTTTGTTAACTGTATGCAGTTCAGAACGGTCAGATATAATCAAATAAACGTTATAGAAGTCCTTTTCTATCATTCATAGCAATCACATACGAATGATACGATCTCCTATCGCAGTTTTAGCCTTAGTGCCTGCAAAGTTACGTCATCTAGAATTTATCTCCTAATTTTATAACTATTTACTATGTTTTGAAACTCCAATTAACTTTTGGCACATTTTGTAAAGAGCATTTAGATATACCAGAGAGAAAAACATATAGAGGTTCCCACTATTTTTTCACATATCAAGCCACGCTGTCAACATTAAATGACGGAAAGAGTGATATAAGACGTTGCACAGATCATTGGCTGTTAACAACCTAATTGTGATAAAACCTCCACGTACAGTTCACCGTGTGGCAGCCTATACACAACTTCTTTGTGACAATTTTGTATGCTTTAGATATAAATGTAAAAAACAAGACATTAAATATTCTGAAGAGAGTCGTAGTATACAGCCACTTGCAGGTAAAGTCACGTAATCACTACCAGCTCCTCAGCTTTTCTGTCGCAGAGACAGATCAAGAACAAGTTGAAAACAAATCCGTTCCCTTCCGTTCCCTCCTCGTTCCCTCTTCGTTCCCTATTTGGGCTTTTGGTTGACAAAACGGTTGGGGCAATCTGTCGACGTGCGTTATTAGGGTGCAAGGACGTACGTGATCAGAACCTCATAAAGCACGTGAACAGAACCTCATAAAACTTATCAACAGAATCTCATAAAACCCATCAATAAAACCTCATGGAACGGTGAACAGAACGTCTAGTTATACAGCAACACAATGAATGGATAAGTGACAACACCATGAATGGACGTGCAGCTTCAGAAGCAAAGACGTGCACCGACAGAAACGAAAAATGTCATACTCTGTCAGAACAAAATAAAATCATTTTCCGTAATGATGCAAAACTAACTACAGAACTGTTTTCCATGATTGTTGCAAGAATCAAAGCATTTGCAATTCTATTAATCGCCAACCGATTGGGAGAGTTAAATGCGCTCCGGATTAATTCCGCCAACTGTTTTTATATATCCTTATCTCTGAGATTTTTTAGGACTCCCTTGGAATAGGCTTGTCCCCGAGGTATCAGATATTGAAAGAATACAATATCGTCCACAATCTCTATATGGAAAATGAAAAAAGCCCTATAACTACCAATTCTGATACGATAGACGTTCTTATAGTCAGAAAGTCTGATACAATCAGTTATTTTCTCTATATTCTGGGCATTCTTGACTTCTGTAATCGTGTTTTTTAAACTCTCCAACATCTTTCCAGATAACTTTTTAGAGACTTTGATAAATGGCTTAGAATAGGCTACTTTCATACTCCAAGCCACTTTTCAAAGTCTTCCTGCTCCTTTTTACTAGCCATCTTTTTACCTTCCGGAACATTCTTAATGAGCCAGGTATAGAGTTTGTTATCATCATTAGTTTCAGCCACATGATCAAGAATACTTTCAATAAACTTCTTGAGATTAGTTCCCCTACTAGCTGCCATGACTGATAGAGATCGAAACGTATCTCCCTTGATATCAATAACTTTACGTCTGTTTTTTATAATCGATGATTCCATAATAAAAAGTTTTATTCGTTACAAATATATAGTATATATACAATATATACAAATATTAGAAGATATTTTTTATTTTACTCAACTTTCGCAAGTGAATAACTTACGAAGCGACTTTATAAATATTCAAAAGTTTATGGAACTTGGGATTTTCTTCAATCAAGGCTGAGAGCAGTTCACCGGCATCAGCGGACACGATTTCTGCCACTTCAAGAACGGCATCCAGGATAAGTTCCCATATTTTGTCCGTTACGGACAATTCCAGAGTGTTCCCGGTAGTCTCATTAAAGAGTTCACCGAGCGTTTCATACGATTCAAACCGTTTGACCGTACACAGTATATTGTACTGCATCATGGCCAGTGTAATACCGGCTATCTGTGCTGAGAAGTGAACGGACTGGCATTTTCCAAATCCGAACAGGGACTTTTCATCGTGATAGGCTACTTCCGTGGCCCATCTCATGGAGTAAATCCTGTATGCCCTTAGGAAACTGAGACTCAGGTCTGTAGTCAACAGTCCGTTCCATTGTCCGTTGCGTCCTCTCTTACAGAAGAACAGGCGGACCGTAGTCCGGGCAAACTTCACGTCGATCGTCAGATAAGTGCATTTGAGCGTAGCATTATACTTGCAGAGCTTCCTGCCGTGGAACTTTCGTATGATTTCCTTGGCCGTAAGAAGTCCGTATTCGGTTTGATAACGGGTCTTGCCCAGTTTGACCATGCCCAGAAGGTTACATTTGATATGACGGGAAGTAATCAGACGGACGAAACCGGCATTGGTAAACCAGCTGTCCATCAGCAGATAATCGAACCGGATTCCCCTCCTAATGGCGTACTTCACCATCTCGATGGCCTTGTCTGTCTTTTTCATACTGTATTCCATAATGCGCCGTGTCACTTCCCGCCCGTCATGATTCTCGCTAAAACGGGCATCACGCTCCTTTTTGGTGAGCCCCTGCTTCCTGTCCGGGTTCTTTCCGTTCTCTCCATGGAGGGAGAAATCGAGCATCAGCCGGCCCATGCCGTCAGAGAGCAACAGGGTAAGGCACTTGTAGCCAAGGATACTCCCATGACGGCCGTGAGAGTATATCCGACCGATTAGCTCGGATTTCCTGCCAGTCTTCGGGAGATCAGTATCATCTATTATTAGACAGACCGGCTTATCATGGGGCGACACGGTATTCCTGCTGATTTTCCTGAGCAGCTGAAGATTCATCGAATAAAGCAGGCTGCGCCACTTGACATTGTCATCATTTATAAAACGATAGAACATGTCCTTCTCACACAGAAACATCCTGCCCAGTGAGGAACAGGAATACCTGAATGCATTCTTCACCGCGAAGAACGGGAACAACATGAGCAGGCTGAGCACCTGTAGGCTGGTAAACCGGCAGTTTTCTTTCTTTCCTGCTCCTATTTGTCCGGGACGTATGTTTATATGTTCCCTTACACTCATTATACTGTTTATTGCACGATTGTTGTCACTTTCTGAGAAAAAACTTCTCAAATCTGATAGAATTGTAGTATCTTTGTTCACGGCTTCAAAGTTTGTGCTTTATTCTTTTGCGATTATAAAGTTACTCATTTCCAATGAGTTATACAAATTTTGAAACCTCTTTTATTCCAAATTTACGTTAACTTATGCAACTGGTTCTTCACTTGCGAAACTTAAATAAATATAAAAAACAAGACATTAAATATTCCGAAGAGAGTCGTAGTATACTGCCACTTGCAGGTAAAGTCACGTAATCACTACCAGCTCCTCAGCTTTTCTGTCGCAGAGACAGATCAAGGACAAGTTGAAAACAAATCCGTTCCCTCCCGTTCCCTTCTCGTTCCCTGTACGTTCCCTCCCCGTTCCCTATTTGGGCTTTTGGTTGACAAAACGGTTGGGGCAATCTGTCGACGTGCGTTATTAGGGTGCAAGGACGTACGTCATTAGGGTCTCATGTCGTACGTCTTGACAGTGTAAGGACGTACGTAAACAGAACCTCATAAAGCACGTGAACAGAATCTCATAAAACCCATCAATAAAACCTCATGGAACGGTGAACAGGACGTCTAGTTGTACAGCAACACGATGAATGGATAAGTGACAACACCATGAATGGACGTGCAGCTTCAGAAGCAAAGACGTGCACCGACAGAAACGAAAAATGTCATACTCTGTCAGAACAAAATAAAATCATTTTCAATATCAGTAGTAGAATTGCCCCAATCCTCAGACATCACGATAACCCGGCATAACCCCTATAGTGATAAATAAATCAAGGAAGAGGTCGTCAAGAACTACTTTGATGTTGAGAGGGACGATGATAACATCTTATTTATTCTTACCTTTTATAAGGTTAAAGGATAGCGAGAACATCAAATAGCGAGGGATACTATTATACCATGTTTCAGTTCTTCCTTGAGCATTAACGGTATAGTTGGTCGTCTTCAACTGATGAAGGAGGTCAAAAGCCTGAAGTTTAGCCACAATCCTGCCTTTAACAAAAGGATAGGTTAACTGGGCATTCCACACGAAATCATTGGTATTCATCTGTCGGGCATCATATCCCCGTCGACTGTACATCGTAACATCCGTCGCCAAAGTGAGATTGACGAGAGGAATCGTATACATGAAGTTTCCCCCATATTGATAATCACAGGCGTTGATGGCAGCAAAACCAGTTCGATCACTTCTCGAAAACCTCCCTGAAACTTTCCCGATTATCCCCGCAGAGATCGTCCTGTCGTGATACGTCAATTTAGTATTCAGAGCTGCACCTAAAGTTTTTACCAAACTCAGATTTGTATTGGCATCATCGTACGCGATATCAAAATCGACATTATGATCATAAGTCAGACTTCCGTCAAGGTCAAGGCTGAGCCGCTTCTTTTGATCAAGAGATTTCTCCAATCCAGCTTCTAAACTACCTCGCCAGTTGTGCTTCGAGACATTATCCATTCTATACGTGTAAGTTCCTGTCCGTGTATCGTAATTGATACGGTTACCCCATTCGTGGAGAGTGTAGGTTGCACCGGTTTTTATCCACCAAGTCAAGTCGATGGAATCATTACGGACAATCGTACTCGCTTGAAAGTCGTGGGTTATCCTACTTTTCAGATTGGGATTGTTGACGACTAATGCCAAGGGATTGATACTGTTGGTATAAGGCATGAGAAGGGCGAACGACGGCTGCTTCACGTTCATATTGTAGTTGAAAGTGTACTTGTTCTTTCCAAAATGACTATACCACAAAACGGGATTGAACAACACTTTGGAGCGTCTGGCAAGTGTATCAACAACTGTTTGATGATAATACATCTGCTCCTTGTCCCTTTCTATAGGTATTTTCAAAAAGAGCATGGCATGAGCAGTGCTCATCCCAACATTCAATGCTGCCTGATATTTCCGTACTGTAGAACGGAAGTTGTAACTATTAGGGGCTATCGTATGTTCTGAAGAGTCTTGAGGGAAATATTCATTGTCATTACAATTTTGACTTTGGCCAAAAGAAAAAGACGGACCGAAAGACCAACCCTTACGGAGTTTAATATTATATTTCAATTCCGTCGAATAAGAGTACTGATGATTGGAGTTGTCATTAAGAAATCCCAGATTATCGTATTTGTTATTTTCCACATAATAAACAGACTGGGTTGATGTCGTTTCACTTGGTTTATTGTTCGTATAACCGCCATTGAGATCCAAACTGAGATAATGGTGCCAGGGTAAATAAAAGCCGACGTTCAGATGAAGCCGGGTATCAAACATCTGATGCTTATTACTTGCAAGATAGTCCTCCATATTAACCAAGCGGTTCTCGAAAAGCGAATCCGTACGCAGAGTGTTTTCTTTCTTATGATTATAGTTAAGGAAAAATTCCGTACTGAAATTAATGTCCCCCTGGTGACTGTAACTTTGAGTTAATGATAAACTCAAGTTCTTATCACGGCTATTGGACGTGGTATGATTCAGAAGATTACCGTCTGAAGAGAAAGACTCTTTGCGTTCGGTCCCCCTGACATCGTCATCATCCCATTTCGCCAGCACGTCAAGATACTCACGATTACTGTATTCATCCGTATTTCTCTCCAGCGTAGCCCCAACCTGACGCGTCGTTTCGACACCTTTATGGGAAGATGCCGGATTCCAGTCTCCATCCATTCCCGGACGCCGATCCTCGTTGACGTTGTTGAGACTACTAAAGGCAGCGACATGTGTCTCATTACCCATCATCAGGCCAAAAAGTCTGGCACTCCATCTGTTCTTGGTTCCCATACCCGCTTCGCCATTAAGTAGAGAACTGTTGATGTACGCCTTTTTAAGTCGGACATCCATCACATAGTCCTTCCTGTCCAGCATATCCTTCTGGTCGGCCAAAGGCTTTTCCCTATGATAGACCTTAAGATCCTTGATCGTGAAATAAGGAAGATTATCCAAGACGATTTTATTCTTGCCTTTGAAAAAGTCATTTCCATTCAACGTGAGATAGTCAATTTTCTCTCCGTGAACAAAAATCTCACCTTTGTCATTGATGCGGGCTCCGGGCAACTGTCTGACCAAGGCGTCAAGCATAGAGCCTTCAGGGAGATTGAAGGCCGAGGCGTCATAAACGATTGTATCCCCGCGATAAGTCACCTGAACTCTAGTGGCTTTTACAACGACCTCATCAAGATCGACATTCTTCCTGAAACTCTTTTTCATGTGATGGGACGTGACATAATGCTCATCTTCCCACTTTCGGGGTTTTAAAGTGAAGGAAAAATAGTCATCCTCATAACCCGGGCTGGAACATTTTACTATATATTTTTTCTCAACAGCCGGCACATGAAAGTAATATCTGGAGAATATCTGTTCCATTTGACAAGTCGTAGTATCGATGACAGCAGAATCCTCAGACATCAATGTGACCTTCGCTTTGATCGGCAAGTTCTTGATGAACCCATCAAAGACATTTCCTAGCAACAAGACGGTCCTCTTTTTCTTTTCCAACTGATTAGGATTGGATGCAAATCCAAGACTACAACCGGTAAAGATCAGGAATACGACTATCCCAATATCTCTATATTTCATTAGGGAGTGTGACGTCATAACGTTTAGTTCAATGAAATCAAGAATATATTCATATCTGATTATTCTCTGCTGAAAAGTAGGACGAAAGTTGAAGTGTGAAAAACAAAATCAATTAGATATAGAACTCAAGTTTCGGAAGTAAGAATTATCAACAACCTGCTATACTGCGATTTTTTCGTAGAAGTTTACAAACCGGTTCATCTTATCAGCCTTGTAGATAATTTTGTACATGATTCCGTCATCAAATCCG
>NZ_JAMXLY010000020.1 GCF_024054555.1 Segatella cerevisiae
GGGGATACATTAAACAAATCATTCAAAAATTGAATAACAGACCAAGAAAGAAAAATGATTTTTCAAAGCCTGTTGATATCATTAAGCAATTAATTCCGTAACTTTGCACTTGCTTATGGAATCCACCATATTATAATTTACGTTAAACATATGATATATATATGCTATAATATATAATTTTTATATAACTTTGTATATATATATTAAAAATAGTACCAAAGTGATGGTATTCTTCCTGTTACATCATACATTTCTTATATAAAACAAATTATAATATGAAAAAATTCATTCTCTTTATGTTTATCCTCAGCGGTGCACTAACCGCATCTGCCCAAACTATAGACTTCTCACAAGCACAGACGCAAAAGACAGATACTTCAAAGAAGGTCGTACTGGAGCAACCCCAATATAGGGCTACTTACACTTACCGCTATGCCCGGAATGCTAAGCGCCCGAACGAAAAGAGGCAAGGAATAGTGCTACTCCAGATAGGAGAACACTATAATCGCTTTTCTGATTACTATAAGTTCCGATTTGATTCCTTGTTTAGTGTAAACGCAAAGCAACAGCTTTCTGCTGCACAGACCATGCCGGAAGCACTCCTACTACTCCGTAAGGCTCAATTCGAGCAAGATATTGTCACAGACAAGAAAAAGAATGAGAATACCATTCAGAGTACAATCATCGGATCGGTCCAAATCTATCAGTATCAAGAAAAGTGTCCTGATCTGAAATGGGAGTTGGAAGAGGGGGATTCCACCATCGCAGGATACGCCTGCAAGAAAGCCAAGACAAGTCTCTTCGGCAGGGATTACATTGCATGGTACGCTCCTGAGGTGAATCTCCCCTATGGACCATATAAGTTTAATGGTCTGCCGGGATTAGTTTTTCAGGTCAAGGATACGAATGACAACTTTGAATTCGTTCTCACTGGTTTGGAGAAGGTCTCCCGATATTGCCCGATTGAGTTGGCGGACAAGGATCAAGTTACCAAGACAAACCGGCAGACTTTGCGCAAGATAGAAAAGAATTCTTATGCAAACCCGGCACAGGCATTAATGAGCGGCGGCGATGTAAAAATCCCTAAAGAGACCTTAGCTACAGTGAATGCCAAACCTTACAACCCGATAGAACTTGAATAAGCAGAAATGCATTTTCTTCCTTTTATTCCTTTGTATCTGGGATACACTATCCTGTTCGGCCCAGACACAAGGGAATGCCATGAACCTAACTTTCAAAATCAGGAATGCAAAGACTCATGAACCGATGACCAGTGTCACTTGTCAAGTATCTACATCTACCGGAAAGAGAACGGCATACAGCATTTCTGATCCAAACGGACAGTTATCCGTGAACGCGAATCCGAATGACGATCTGGAGTTCTCGCTGATGGGCTATGAAAAAAAGAAGATAAGAGCCAATGATTGCTCGACAACGAAGGTTAACAATATCGAGTTGAATCCTCAAGCTGTCTTACTCAGGGAAGTCCGCATAAAAGCTCCTGCAATCCGCTCAAAAAGTGACACCCTCATTTATCATGTAGCTCCTTTTGCTAAAGCTGGAGACAGGCATCTGGAAGATGTCCTCAAAAAACTTCCGGGAATCAAGGTCGCGGAGAACGGTACTGTTTCCTATCAGGGTAAGGCTATCAACAAATTCTATATCGAAGGTGAGGATCTTATGGGTAACAGCTACAATCAGGCTACAAGAAATATGCCAGTGGACGCAGTAGCTGACGTGGAAGTTCTGGAAAATCATCAACCCGTGAAGATGCTTAAGGATAAGCAGTTTTCTGATCATGCTGCACTGAATATCAAACTAAATAAGAATTATCAATCACGTCCTTTCGGGGAAGCTGAGGGAGGTATAGGCTCCTCGAAGACTTGGGACAACAGGATATTCCTCACGCAAATTTTGGGTCAGAGTCAACTACTGGTTTCAGGAAAGATGAATAATATAGGAGCAGATTTATCGGATGAGACCAAAGAGCATATCGACATTACGGATCTCAATGCATACGAGCCTCTCATGCATTCTTTATTGTCCGTGGACCTGGGGAATGAAGATCTCCCCCAAGAACGATATCTGCACAATCATTCTTATTCGTTGGGGATCAACTATCTTACAGGAATTTCAAAAGACGCTACTTTCCGCAGTAATGTTCTTTTTTATGATGACCATTCCACCTACAACAACAATCTGGAGAACCACTATGGGGGACCTACTAATGTAGATATTTCGGAGAATAACCGGAAGGACAAAAAGACTGTCATCGTGATACCTATACTCCGATATGAGTTGAATTCAAGTAAGACATTCATCTCCAATGAACTCCGTTATTCTTTCGAAAAAACGACTTCGGGCAGTTCTATCGAAACCGATGGAGCGAAAGTACAAGAAGATATATCCAGTCGGCCATCCTACCTGCAAAACTATCTGAATACTGCTTTTTCCGTGGGCGACATCACCTTACAGGGCAAGTCCCTGATCCGTTATTTTGACCGTAGGGAAACGCTCCATAGTGCCTCTGACTCCAGCGCATACAACGATGCCGAAGCTTATGTGGAAAAATCATTCGTTGCCAAAAACATTCTGTCGACGACGCTGCCTCTTTTTCATCAGGATCTTAACATGGGCGTCAAGATGTATTATAGTAACCAATTGTATGATTTCAACGGGAATATGCGGCATCAGGACCTGCAACTATCCTATGAACCAAGTTACTATATCAAATACCGGTATAACGGCCGATTATCCATAGAACTCCCTCTGACTTGGTCGCATACGGTCCTTTCTTCCTCTACCATAAAAGACAAGAGCAGGAGCTTTTTTGCTTTCTCTCCGGGTATATCTCTAAGACAACTATTGGCTGACAAGTTCACATTTGTTCTGTCGGCCAATACAAGCACTTACAGTGCTTCACCGGATTTCTATTCGCTATACCCTTTAAGACAGAACTATCGAACCCTATACCACCCTTCGAACGAACTTTTCAAAAATCGCGACTACAGATTATCTCTCCTGATCAACTATAAGAATCTGGCAGAAATGTTTTTCTCCAATCTCTCTATAGCTTATTCAAGTGAGAAGAGAGAAAGCTATGAAAATGATGACTATACGAATACGTATAATGAGATTACCGAACTTAAAGGCATTAACCATCGTAAAGTATTCATGGTTGACGTGTCTGCTGACAAGACCTTCACAGATGCCGGAGTCTCTTTGAAAACGGAATTGACTTATAACCACGACCAATATTTACTTTCACAATCATCCGTACAGACCTTCAACCATTCGCACATCCTGTCTGCCCAGATTAACACCAGCTTTCAAAAATTCAATTGGATAAGAATATCTTTTGACGCAAAGGGGAATCTTTATTGGGAAAAGAATCAACTTTACCATTCTGATCACCTTTCATCACTCGAAACCAACTATTTCCTTTCTCTGTTCCCAACTAAGAAACTGGAAATCAAATTTACATATCAGAATCTGACGAACGAGATTTCTCAATCTCACTATAAGACTATCGGTTTGATGGATATCCGTTCTCATTACACGATCAATAAGTTATGGGAGATCGGTGTATCAGTTTCTAATTTACTGAACATACGCTCCTATACGATCACGCAAGCCTCCGGCTTCAACACCTATTCTTCAAGTCTTCCACTCCGCGGTAGAGAAGCTATGCTGCATCTTCTATTGAGAATATGATCTGAAGGATGAAATAATAAGAAGAGAGTAGTCCGATGCTGATTGCAGGGCTACAATAGTTTGAATTGTTGCGGGAACACCAATTCAAGTTATTCGGTCTAATCGAAAGATCACCAATAAGGTTTATTCTGCAGAAAGGTATTGTTTGTACATACGGCATCAGATCCCAGTTTCATCAGTATTTCTTATCTTCATTCTGGTACATGGCTTTCTCCTCTGACTTTTTAATTATCAGAAGGATCCCACAACGAATGAGAATACTGCTTCCCCTATCATTTCTGACAAATAGGTACAAAAAGAAAAACAAAAGTCTAGAGATCGAGAAATACAAGGTGCCTAAAACGAAAGAAGGTGTATCAAAAGTTTCCTCTTGATACACCCTCTTATACGAATTACGAGTATTCTGATTCCCTGAAATCAGAAAATCAGAATTATATTTACTCAGCCTTTGGAGCTTCTTTCTTTGCTTCCGGCTTTGCTTTCTCTTTGGTAGCCTGAGCTGCAGGTTGAGCAGTTTCCTCAGCCTTCGGTGCAGCAGCAGCTTCAGCCTTTGGTGCAGCTTCCTGCTCAGCAGCAGCTACAGGTTCAGCAGCAGTTTCTTCTGCCTTTTTATGTCCGCCACGACGAGTACGCTTAGCACCGCTCTTAGCCGTTTTAGCCATATTATCATCAAAGTCTACAAGTTCAATAAAAGCTTGTTCTGAAGCATCCCCAAGACGAGAACCGAGTTTGATAACACGTGTATAACCTCCGGGACGATTACCTATCTTTGCAGCTACAGTACTGAATAATTCCTTCAGAGCCTCTTTATTCTGCAGATAACGGAACACGACACGACGAGAAGAGGTCGTATCATTCTTAGAACGCGTGATCAACGGTTCTACATATTTTTTCAGTGCCTTAGCCTTAGCGACAGTCGTAGTGATTCTTTTGTGCATGATCAGGCTCACTGACAGATTAGCCAGCAAAGATGCCCGGTGAGATGCAGTACGACTGAGATGGTTGAATTTTTTGTTATGTCTCATTTTGTTTTTTATTTGGACCAGGGTTTGAACAAAAGACCACTTTATGAAAAAGCCGGTCTGCTAATCCTATTCCTTATCCAGTTTATACTTTGAAATATCAGTTCCAAACGATAGATTCAGACTCTCGAGCAAATCATCAAGCTCAGAAAGCGATTTCTTACCGAAATTACGGAACTTTAAAAGATCAGTTTTGTTATACTGTACCAAATCACCCAAAGTCTCAACATTAGCTGCCTTCAAGCAATTGAGTGCGCGGACACTCAGATTCAAGTCCACAAGACGAGTCTTCAGCAACTGACGCATGTGGAGAACCTCTTCGTCAAATTCCTGATTGTTATCCTTATCAGGATTCTCTAGTGTAATCTTCTCGTCCGAGAAGAGCATGAAATGATAGATAAGGATTTTTGCTGCTTCTTTCAAAGCATCTTTCGGACTGATTGAACCATCCGTAGTGACCTCGATAACCAACTTGTCATAGTCAGTCTTCTGCTCCACACGATACGGCTCCACCGAATATTTCACATTGCGAATAGGTGTGTAAATTGAATCTATCGGAAGCACATTCACATCCGTGCAAAATTGCCTGTTCTCCTCAGAAGGGACATAGCCCCTCCCTTTGTTGATAGTAAGATCAATCTGCATCGAAGCTTTGGGGTCCAAATGGCAAATCACCAAATCAGGGTTTAACACTTCAAATCCAGTCAGATACTTACCTATATCACCGGCTTTGAATTCAGTGGAATTCTCTACAGTGATACTAACTTTCTCGTTCTCGAATTCTTCTACTACTTGCTTGAACCGAACTTGTTTGAGATTCAAGATAATGTTGGTAACATCTTCCTTGACACCAGGGACTGTTGAAAATTCATGCTCAACACCAGCTATACGGACAGTATTGATAGCATAACCTTCAAGCGATGAAAGAAGCATGCGGCGAAGAGCGTTACCAATTGTAACACCAAAGCCAGGCTCGAGAGGACGGAACTCAAATTTTCCGTAGTGGTCGTTAGCCTCCAGCATTACGACTTTATCAGGTTTTTGAAATGCTAATATCGCCATTAATTTAATGATTTTATTATTTAGAGTACAACTCAACGATTAACTGTTCCTTGATATTCTCAGGAATATCAGCACGATCTGGCTTGTGAAGATATTTGCCGCTCTTGGAATTGTCATCCCATTCCAACCAAGGATACTTGCTATGGTTGAAACCTGCTAGAGAAGCATCAATAACTTCCAGAGATTTTGCTTTTTCCCGTACTCCAACGACTTGACCTGGTTTTACGGAATATGAAGGAATATTAACGACTTGACCATCTACTACAATGTGACGGTGGCCAACTAACTGACGAGCAGCTGCACGCGTAGGTGCGATGCCCAAGCGAAAAACGATATTATCCAACCTGCTTTCGAGATTCTGAAGAAGCACCTCACCGGTGATTCCCTCAGCCTTCTGAGCTTTGTTGAACATATTATGGAACTGACGTTCCAGCACGCCATAGGTATATTTTGCCTTCTGCTTTTCTGCAAGCTGTGCACCATACTCAGACTGTTTACGACGGCGGTCGTTGCCATGCTGCCCGGGAGGGAAATTTCTCTTTGAGAGCACTTTATCAGCACCAAAGATGGGTTCACCAAAACGGCGTGCAATTCTAGATTTAGGACCTATGTATCTTGCCATAATGAAATAAATTCTTTAAAATATTGATGTTAAGATGAAATTATACACGACGGCGCTTTGGAGGACGGCAACCATTATGTGGTAATGGTGTTACGTCGACGATTTCAGTTACTTCAATGCCTGCGCCATGTACGGCACGGATAGCAGACTCACGTCCGTTGCCCGGTCCCTTAACATATGCTTTCACTTTACGCAGTCCAAGTTCATAGGCTACTTTAGCACAGTCCTCAGCTGCCATTTGAGCGGCGTATGGGGTATTCTTTTTAGAACCTCTGAACCCCATCTTACCAGCAGAAGACCAGGAAATGGTCTGTCCCTCATTGTTGGCGAGAGATACGATGATATTATTGAAAGAACTGTGAATATGGAGTTGACCAATTGCATCAACCCTTACATTTCTTTTCTTAGATGTTGCTTTTGTCTTTGCCATGATTTTTGAATTTATAGCATGAAATCTTTTCCTACTTTGACCTGACGATCATAAGCAGGAGATAAGAAATCAACTAAATTTTACTTAGTAGCCTTCTTCTTGTTAGCAACAGTCTTTTTCTTACCCTTACGGGTGCGAGCATTATTCTTAGTACTCTGACCGCGGACCGGAAGACCATTACGATGTCTGACACCACGATAGCAACCTATATCCATAAGGCGCTTGATGTTCATTTGGATCTCTGAACGGAGATCACCTTCTACTTTGTATCCAGCGCCGATAATTTCACGGATTTTGGCTGCCTGATCATCAGTCCAATCACTGACCTTCAGGGCACGGTTAACTCCGGCCTCATCCAATATCTTTGCTGAACTACTTCGACCTATACCATAAATATAAGTCAATGCGATTTCGCCACGCTTATTCTGGGGCAAATCTACTCCAACAATTCTTATTGCCATTTGTTATTAATAAAATAATAGTTACATACTCGCGAAATAGTGTGCAAAGATACAACAAATATACCACCGATGCACATATTTACGTTTTTTTAACTCTATCCCTGACGCATTTTAAACTTAGGGTTCTTCTTGTTGATTACGAACAAGCGACCCTTGCGACGTACGATCTTGCATTCGGGAGTGCGTTTCTTTATTGATGTTCTTGTCTTCATATTTTTAATTCTTTGAATTCCATTATTTATATCTGAAAACGATTCTGCCCTTGGTCAGATCATAAGGGCTCATCTCTACTTTGACCTTATCACCAGGCAAGATCTTGATATAATGCATTCGCATTTTACCTGAAATATGAGCAATTATCTGAACTCCATTTTCAAGTTCTACCCGGAACATTGCATTTGACAAACTCTCTACAATTGTCCCGTCTTGTTCAATAGCCGGCTGCTTTGCCATAATTATTTGTAAACTCCTTTAAATATTAAATACTTCCAAACCGTCAATGAAAACCATAACTTCAAATTCCAGTGAAACAATCAAGGTAACCCTTTTCAAGGCTAGTCTTTCAATCCTCTAGAGGGTTTACATTCGACCTGATCGTCTATATCGGAAAATGTCGATAAAATCTCCGCTTTTCCTCTTCGTATCGCTATCGTATGTTCAAAGTGAGCAGCAGGACTGTGATCAAACGTTGCAATGCTCCACTTGTCAGGGAGCAATACCAATTTCCGGTTTCCCATGATAATCATCGGTTCTATCGCAATACACATACCGCTCTTCAGCAGTATGCCATCACCTCGTTTACCGTAGTTAGGAATGGGAGGATCTTCATGCATTTGTCGCCCGATGCCATGGCCTGTCAGTTCTCTGACAACCGAATAGCCTTCTGCTTCACAATACTGTTGGACCGCATAACCTATGTCTCCGACATGATTACCTGCCACCGCCTGTTCAATGCCCCTATAAAGAGCAGCTTTTGTTGTTTTGAGGAGCTTCTTCTTTTCAGGAGCAACTTCCCCGACACAGAAAGTATAACAACTGTCGCCATTATAACCATTCAACAATGTGCCGCAATCTACAGAAACGATATCACCTTCTTTCAAGACCGTCGAGTCACTTGGTATGCCATGGACAACGACGTCATTGACAGAGGTGCAGATAGAACCAGGAAAAGGCAAATCAACTCCAAAAGGATTCGGAACACCCTTGAACGTAGGTTCAGCCCCATGATCTCGGATAAATTCCTCAGCTATTCGATCGAGTTGAAGGGTGGTAACACCCGGTTTTATATGTTTTCCAACCTCTGCGAGAGTAGCGCCAACAAGTTGGTTAGCCTCACGCATCAGTCGGATTTCATCTTCTGTCTTCAGAAATATTTTCATCACCTCACTCAATAGGCTGAAAGCCCTCCGTGCCGCGTATGACCGGAACTGAGTAATCCGTCATAATGGCGCATCAACAGATAACTCTCGATCTGCTGCAAGGTATCGATGACGACACCTACAAGAATCAAGAGAGAAGTTCCTCCGAAAAACTGGGAGAAAGACTGTTGAACATTGAGCAGGCCAGCCAAAGCGGGCATAATAGCAATGAAAGCTATGAACAAGGAACCCGGAAAAGTAATACGAGACATGACTGTATCGATGTAATCCGCAGTATCCTTACCCGGTTTGACACCAGGAATAAATCCATTATTACGCTTCAAATCATCAGCCATCTGAGTCGGATTCAAGGTGATTGCCGTATAAAAATATGTAAATGCGATCACGAGGACAACATAGACAATATTATAGAGCAAACTCCGTGTATTCATCAGATCCTGAACCCACCAAGCTGAGTTAGCCGTATTATAGCGCACGATAGCCAGAGGTATAAACATCAGAGCCTGTGCAAAGATAATAGGCATCACGTTAGCGGCAAACAACTTCAGAGGGATGTACTGACGTGCACCACCATACTGCTTGTTGCCGACCACACGGCGGGCATATTGTACCGGAACCTTACGGGTACCCTGTACAAGGACTATTGAAGCACAAACGACTGCATAAAGGATGATGATTTCAACAATGAACATGATAAGACCACCACCTGTAATAGCCTGCAGGCGAGAAGTGACTTCCTGGATGAAAGACTGAGGCAGACGGGCAATAATTCCGATCATAATGATCAGAGAGATACCGTTGCCGACACCTTTGTCAGTAATACGTTCACCCAACCAAAGGATGAACATACTTCCACCGGCGAGGATGATCGTAGCAGGCACCATGAATACCGTCCAGCTCACTCCGGTTGCAAGAGCTTGCGAAGCCTGCATCTTCAGGTTGATCAGATAAGACGGTGCCTGGAACAGCAAGATTGCTATAGTCAGCCATCTTGTATACCAGTCGATCTTCTTACGTCCACTCTCACCTTCACGCTGCATTTTCTGGAAATAAGGTACAGCAACAGCAAGCAGCTGCATGACGATTGAGGCAGAGATATAGGGCATGATTCCCAAAGCGAAGATTGACGCATTGGAGAACGCACCACCGGAGAACATATCCAGCAAAGACATCAGTCCACCTGCTGTTTGTGACTGCAAATGTGCCAACTGCCCGGGATCAATACCCGGAAGAACGACAAATGATCCAAAACGGTATATTGCCACAAACAGAAGGGTGATGAGGAGCCGCTGACGCAGATCCTCAACCTTCCAACAGTTCTTTAGTGTCTCAATAAACTTTTTCATTCACTTAGATTATTGTTGCCTTACCACCTAATGTCGTAATTGCCTGTTCTGCTGATTTAGAAAAAGCATTGGCCTCTACATCGACCTTTGCCTTCAATTCACCATTCCCAAGTATTTTGATAAGTTTGTTGCCACTAAAAATGCCACCATCTTTCATCTCCTTCAATCCGATTTTAGTGAGGTTCTTTTCCTCAGCCAGTTTTTGGATAGAAGAAAGATTAACGGCCAAGTACTCTTTGTGGTTGACATTCTTGAAGCCGACTTTAGGGAGACGACGCTGCAAAGGCATCTGACCACCCTCAAATCCGATCTTTCTCTTATAACCAGAACGAGACTTAGCACCCTTGGAACCACGGGTAGAAGTACCACCAAGTCCGGAACCTGTTCCGCGGCCGATACGACGACGAGTGTGCGTTGAACCAAGTGCTGGTTTCAAATTATTTAATCTAATCATTGCGTCAAATTTTAAAAAACCTGTTATTTAATAACCTCAATCAGATGGTGAACCTTCTGGATCATGCCACGGACACTAGGATTATCTTGTAACTCCACTACCTGACCGATCTTATGGAGGCCCAGATAGATAAGAGTATTCTTCTGATCAATAGGAGCACCTACTCTACTCTTGATCTGCTTGATTTTAATAGTTGCCATTATTCATCCTCCTGATTAACCATTAAACACTTTATCCATACCGATACCACGCTCTGCTGCGATCTGATAAGGATCACGCATCTTGGAAAGAGCGATAAGAGTAGCCTTAACAAGATTATGAGCATTGGAAGAGCCCAGAGACTTAGCGATGACATCGCTGATGCCAGCACTCTCCAGGACGGCACGCATAGCACCTCCGGCCTTAAGACCTGTACCAGCAGCAGCCGGCTTCAGAAGTATTTTGGCACCTTCATAGCAAACTTCCATTTCATGTGGAACAGTTCCTCTGATGACGGAAACCTTCATCAAGTTCTTTTTGGCAGCCTCAGTACCTTTAGATATTGCAGCTGTAACTTCCCCAGCTTTGCCGAGGCCATAACCTATGACTCCTTTGCCATCACCTACCACGACGATAGCAGCGAATGTAAAGGTCCGGCCGCCTTTGGTAACTTTCGTTACACGGTTAATAGCAACAAGCCGGTCTTTTAATTCAACGTCACTATTTGCTTTTACTCTATTCATTGCCATAATCGATTAAAATTTAAGGCCCCCTTCACGAGCTGCGTCAGCAAGAGCCTGAACACGGCCATGATAGAGATAACCATTACGGTCAAAAACTACAGACTCAACACCGGCAGCCTTTGCTTTTTCAGCAACGATTGTACCGACTTTCTTTGCCTGCTCTACCTTTGGAAGTTTCTCCATACCTAAAGAGGAAGCAGAAGCGACAGTATTGCCTGTCAAATCATTGATTACCTGAGCATAGATCTGCTTATTTGAACGAAACACGCTAAGGCGCGGACGCTCGGCAGTTCCTTTGATATGCTTACGGATACGGAACTTTATTTTAATTCGTCTTTCAACTTTTTTTGTTGTCATTGTCGTAAAAAATTAAAATTACTTAGCTGCAGCCGTCTTACCAGACTTCCTGCGGATGACCTCACCTTTAAAGAGAATACCCTTGCCCTTATAAGGTTCAGGCATACGGAAAGAACGAATTTTTGCACAGATGAGTCCCAGTAATGCTTTATCGCAAGACTCCAATGTTATAATCGGATTCTGATTCCTTTCAGTTTTTGTCAATACCTTCACCTCTTTGGGAAGTTGCATAAAAATGGGGTGAGTATAACCCAAAGTGAGTTCAATAATATTCCCCTGATTCGTAACACGATAACCTACTCCGACAAGTTCCATGGTCTTGGAATAGCCTTCACTGACTCCGACAACCATATTATGAACCAAAGAGCGGTAAAGTCCATGGAAAGCTTGTTTCTGCTTCTCATCTACAAGACTCTTCTCGTCAACTTCAAAAGTGATTGTATCTTTACTAATGGCCAATTTGATAGAAGGATCAATCTTCTGAGAGAGTTCACCCTTAGGGCCTTTTACATTGATGACACCAGCCTTTTCATCAAAATTGACTGTAACACCTGCCGGTATATTAACTGGTAATTTTCCTATTCTTGACATTTCAAATCCTCCAATTAATATATGAAACAAAGGACCTCACCGCCGATCTTCTGTTCGGCAGCCTCTTTGTTGGTCATTACACCTTTAGACGTAGATATAATTGCAACACCCAGTCCGTTAATTACTCTCGGCATCTCTCTGTAACCCGTATAACGGCGAAGACCCGGAGTTGAAATACGCTTCAAACTCTTGATGGCATTTTGCTTCGTCTTAGGATCATACTTCAATGCGACCTTGATCGTACCTTGAGGACCATCCTCAACAAACTTGTAATTCAGAATATATCCCTTATCGAAGAGGATCTTGGTGATCTCTTTCTTCAAGTTAGACGCAGGAACATCTACAACACGGTGATGAGCCATGATTGCATTTCTGAGCCTCGTCAGATAATCTGCTATAGGATCTGTCATAAAAATAAATATTAATTAATCGGGACACCCCGACAATATTAAAAAATGTATACTCTCCGAATGATAAGATTACCAACTTGCCTTCTTCACTCCCGGGATCAAGCCTTGAGAGGCCATCTCACGGAACTGGATACGAGAGAGGCTGAATTGTCTCATATAGCCTCTTGGACGTCCCGTCATCTCACAACGGTTATGCAACCGAATAGGATCTGCATTCTTAGGAATAGACTGCAGTTTGCGTGCAGCTTCATAAGCTTCAGCGGGATCTTTGCTCGTAGCAACAATCTTCTTTAGAGCTGCGCGTTTCTTTGCGTAACGTGCCACTAATTTTGCACGCTTAACTTCGCGAGCTTTCATTGATTCTTTTGCCATATCTCTTTAATCTTTTTTTGCATTCTTAAATGGGAACCCAAAACCTTTGAGCAAAGCATAGCCTTCTTCATCTGTAGTAGCAGAAGTCACGAAGGTAATGTTCATACCCTGGACACGGTCAACCTTGTCGATATTGATTTCCGGGAAGATAATCTGCTCAGAAATACCCATCGTATAATTGCCATGGCCATCCAATCTGGAATCGATACCTTTGAAGTCACGGATACGAGGCAAAGCGACGCGGATGAGTCTTTCCAAGAATTCATACATCCGTTCACGACGCAGGGTAACCATCACGCCAATGGGCATGTGCTTTCTCAGTTTAAAGTTTGCGATATCCTTCTTGGAATAAGTGGCAACCGCTTTCTGACCTGCGATAGAGGTCAATTCGTTCATTGCTACATCAACAATTTTCTTATCCTGAGTAGCGTCACCGAGACCCTCATTGATTACGATCTTCTTCAAGACCGGAACCTGCATCACAGAAGAATAATTAAACTGTTCCTTGAGCGCTGGTACAATTGTATCCTTGTATACTTGTTTTAATCGTGCTGTCTCCATTATTTAATTTCCTCCCCTGATTTTTTAGCGACGCGAATGACATTCTTTCCCTCATGCTTGATAGAAACACGGGTAGCTTTACCACTTTTCGGGTCAATCAGACTTAAATTAGAAATATGAATTGGGGCCTCCATCTTAACAATACCTCCTTGAGGATTCTTTGCTGAAGGCTTGGTGCTCTTAGTAACCATATTTATCCCTTCCACAATGGCACGGCATTCTTTGGCCATTATCTTGAGCACCTTACCGGACTTGCCCTTATCTCTACCAGCGAGTACAAGAACGGTATCGTCTTTTTTAATATGTAATTTACTCATTACTTTCTTAAATTTTAAACATTAAAGAACCTCAGGTGCCAAAGAAACGACCTTCATATTCACGGTACGCAGCTCACGAGCTACCGGACCGAAGATACGACTTCCGCGCAATTCTCCGGCACTGTTCAGCAGGACACAGGCGTTGTCGTCAAAGCGGATATAAGAACCATCCTTGCGACGGATCTCTTTTCTTGTACGAACGATCAAGGCCTTAGATACAGCCCCTTTCTTCAAATCACTTGAAGGGATGACATTCTCAACAGCTACGACGATCACATCGCCGACACTTGCATAACGACGGCCCGTTCCACCAAGTACGCGAATGCACTTTGCTGTCCGGGCACCGCTGTTATCACACACTGTAAGTTTTGATTCAGTTTGTATCATAATTACTTAGCCTTTTCAACGATTCTTACTAATCTCCACCTCTTAGTTTTAGAAAGAGGCCGAGTTTCCATAATCAGCACAGTATCTCCAACATTAGCCTCATTCTTCTCATCATGGACATAATATTTCTTGGTATGCTGGACGAACTTACCATAAATAGGGTGTTTCTCCTTAAACTTTGAAGCGATGACGATGGTTTTGTCCATCTTATCACTAACCACGACACCCTGTCTTACTTTTCTTAAATTTCTTGTTTCCATCTGAACCTTTATTTTTTATTAAGTTCTCTTTGACGGAGTTCCGTCTTCATACGTGCTATATCGCGACGTGCTACCTTAATCTGTGATGGATTCTCTAACGGAGTAATCTTATGGTTCAGCATCATCTGGTGAAGACTGGCTTCGGATGTTTCCAACTTTTCAACCAAATCCTTGGTCTCAAGTCCTTTTACTTCTTTCATCTTCATAGCTTAAGCATTTTTATCGTAATCACGTCTAACGACGAACTTAGTTTTTACCGGCAGTTTTTGGGCTGCAAGTCGAAGAGCCTCCTTAGCGGATTCAAGGCTTACGCCTTCAACTTCGAACAAGATACGTCCCGGTGTCACGGGAGCTACCCAACCTGCGGGATCACCTTTACCTTTACCCATACGCACATCAGCAGGCTTACGAGTGATAGGATGATCCGGGAAAATGCGAATCCACACTTGGCCTTCGCGGTTCATATAGCGATTGACTGCTACACGAGCAGCCTCTATCTGACGGCTGTCGAGCCATTTGGATTCAAGAGTCTTGATGCCAAATGAACCGAATGCCAATTCTGTCCCTCTGTGGGCATTGCCTTTATTGCCGCGCCCATCCTGAGGTCTTCTATATTTTACTCTTTTTGGCTGTAACATAATAGATTCTTAACTTTAACGGTTACTGTTTCTCTTGCGATTGCCGCGTCCGGAACGTCTCTCACCGTTATTACGATTTGAGTTTTTGTTGTCCTGCTGGAAGTTCGGAGTAAGATCAACTTTTCCGTAGATCATACCACGACAGATCCAAACTTTGACGCCGATTGTACCGACTTTCGTAATTGCCTTTGTAGAGCAATAGTCGATATCAGCACGCAGTGTATGGAGAGGGGTACGTCCTTCCTTGAACATTTCTTTACGAGCCATTTCAGCTCCGTTCAGACGACCCGAGACCTGAATCTTAATGCCTTCAGCACCTGCACGCATCGTATTGGCGATAGCCATCTTGACAGCGCGACGGTAAGCAATCTTACCCTCGAGTTGGCGAGCGATATTGTCAGCTACGATATTTGCATCCAATTCCGGTCTTTTCACTTCGAAGATATTGATCTGAATCTCTTCCTTGAAGATATTCTTCAACTCTTCTCTCAACTTATCAACATCCTGACCACCTTTACCAATGACAATGCCCGGGCGAGCTGTGCAAATAGTAATGGTAACTAGTTTTAAGGTACGCTCGATGATAATACGAGCAACATTTGCCCTTGCCAGGCGCTCGTTAATGTAATTCCGGATTTTTTTGTCCTCTAAGAGGTTGTTACCGAAAGACCTACCACCAAACCAATTAGAATCCCAACCACGGATTACACCTAAACGGTTACTTATTGGATTAACTTTCTGTCCCATTCTATTTACTTATTATCGTCATTAGTTTTAGCATCAACAAAAAGCGTAACGTGATTAGAACGCTTACGGATTCTGAAGCCACGTCCTTGTGGGGCCGGTCTCATGCGTTTCATTGTAACACCAGGATCAACGAAAGCTCTACTGATATAGAGTTCGCCTTCTTCTGCTTTACGGTCATTTTTCTGTTCCCAATTAGCTATAGCTGAGCGTACCAGTTTTTCAACGTCAGCAGCAGCGTGCTTATTAGAGAACTTAAGTACTCCAAGTGCCTTATTAACTTCCATCCCACGAACCATGTCTACGACATAGCGCATCTTACGTGGTGAAGAAGGAACCCCTTTGAGTTTGGCGAAGTACTGATTTCTGCGGGCCTCTTTCATCTTTTCAGCCGCAATATGTTTTCTTGCTCCCATTATTGTATCTTCATTTAAATGGTTTCACCCCGCCTACTTAATTCTTGTTATTACCGGTATGACCGCCAAAGCGACGAGTGAGAGAGAACTCTCCAAGTCTGTGGCCTACCATATTTTCGGTAATATAAACAGGGATAAATTTATTTCCGTTATGAACTGCAATGGTATGTCCCACAAAATCAGGAGATATCATGCAAGCCCTGGCCCATGTTTTGACAACACTTTTCTTGCCACTCTTATTCATCTCAAGGATTTTCTTCTCGAGAGAAACATTGATGTATGGACCCTTCTTAAGTGAACGACTCATAATTACTCTTTATTTTTTATTAGCTCTTTCGATTATATACTTGCTGGAAAGCTTCTTCGGTGCACGAGTCTTAAGACCTTTAGCACTCAAGCCTTTCCGAGAACGAGGATGACCACCAGACTGACGGCCTTCACCACCACCCATTGGGTGATCAACAGGATTCATTACCACACCACGGTTATGAGGACGATGGCCTTGCCAACGTGAGCGACCGGCCTTACCGGAACGTTCAAGAGCATGGTCCGAATTTCCCACACTACCGATAGTAGCTTTACAAGCACTCAATATCTGGCGAGTTTCACCAGAAGGGAGCTTAATAACACAATAACTGCCCTCACGAGAAGTCAACTGAGCGAAATTACCAGCCGAACGGACAAGGCGGGCACCCTCTCCAGGACGCAATTCAATGTTATGAATCACTGTACCTACAGGGATGTTTTCCAATGGAAGTGCATTTCCTATCTCAGGAGCTGCATTGGCACCGGAAAGCAAAGTAGCGCCTACTTGCAAACCATTTGGAGCAATAATGTAACGTTTTTCACCATCTGCATAATAAAGCAAAGCGATACGAGCCGAACGGTTCGGGTCATATTCAATACTTTTTACTACAGCTGGAACACCATCTTTCTCTCGCTTGAAATCGATAAAACGTAGCTTGCGTTTATGACCACCACCCATGTAACGGACTGTCATCTTACCGGTGTTGTTTCGACCGCCGGTAGAACGCTTGCCATACACGAGAGACTTCTCTGGCACGGATGCAGTAATCTCCTCGAACGTGCCAATAATCTTGTGTCTTTGTCCCGGTGTAACCGGGTTAAATTTACGTACTGCCATTTTTTATTTAGATATTGCTGTAAAAATCAATTGTATCGCCATCCTTCAGGGTAACGATAGCCTTTTTGAATGCATTTTTCTGGCCTTTTACCATCCCTGCTTTTGTATAGCGGGACTGCCTTTTGCCTGCATAGCGCATCGTATTTACATCTATTACCGTCACCTTATAGAGTTTTTCAACTTCGCTCTTGATCTGGAGTTTGTTGGCCTCAGGCTCCACGATGAAGCCATATCGGTTAGGGTACTTATCTGTAACCTTGGTTTGCTTCTCAGTAACCAGGGGTTTAATTATAAATGCCATGTCTTAGTCTCCTTTATTTAACGAAGAGTTCATGAAGTGAATTCAATGCACCTTCTGTCATTACAACAGCATCAGCCCTCAACACCGCATAGGTATTGATTGCATTTGCCATAATTACTTTAGCACTTTTTAAGTTTCGAGCGGACAAATATACATTTTTATCTGCTTCCGGCAAAACCAAAAGGATCTTCTTGCTATCAACTTTAAGATTTTTAGCAATGTTTACAAATTCTTTAGTTTTCGGTGCATCAAACTTGAAGTCTTCAACCACGATAATCTGGTTTTCCTTAGCTGCCTGAGACAATGCAGACTTACGGGCAAGGAGACTTGTTTTCTTATTCAATTTAAAACTGTAGTCACGCGGTTTAGGTCCGAAGACACGTCCACCACCTACGAGCAAAGGAGAATTAATATCACCACGACGAGCTCCGCCGCCACCCTTCTGGCGTCCAAGTTTACGAGTAGAACCTCTATGTTCACTTCTTTCCTTGGACTTAGCCGTACCTTGACGCTGATTAGCGAGGTATTGCTTTACAGCAAGCCAGAGAACGTGTTCGTTAGGCTCAATTCCAAAGATGCTCTCATCGAGAGTCACCTTTTTACCGGTCTCCTGACCGTTGATATTCAAAACGCTAACTTCCATTATTTCTCAATTAATACAGTTGAACCTATACATCCAGCGAAAGAGCCTTTTACAACGAGCAGATTCTGTTCTGGAATCACCTTTAATACCTGAAGGTTCTGGGCAGTAACCCTGTCGCCTCCCATTTGGCCACCCATGCGCATACCTTTGAAGACCTCAGCCGGGTAAGAGCAGGCACCGATGGAACCTGGTTTACGCAAGCGGTCATCCTGTCCATGAGTAGACTGGCCTACACCACCGAAATTATAACGTTTAACAACGCCCTGGAAGCCTTTACCTTTCGAGGTACCGACTACGTCTACAAATTTAGTATCCTTAAAGATATCAACTGTAATGGTATCACCGAGGTTATGTTCCTCGTCAAACTTGAACTCGGCCAAGTGCTTTTTTGGTGTTGTGCCTGCTTTCTTGAAGATTCCTTTTAAGGCATTGCAGCATCTTTTCTCTTTTGCCTCGCCGAAACCTAACTGAACAGCTTCGTAACCATCTTTGTCTGCGGTTTTCACCTGCGTTACGACACAAGGACCAGCTTCGATAACAGTGCACGGCATATTTTTACCGTCGGCACTGAACACGGATGTCATTCCGATTTTTCTTCCAATTAATCCTGGCATTTCAATAAAACTTAAAATAAAAATTTCCTGTTCTCTTAATCCTTTAGACCTTGATCTCTACCTCAACACCACTTGGCAATTCAAGTTTCATCAAAGCGTCCACGGTCTTGGCTGTAGAACTGTAAATATCGATCAGACGCTTGTAGTCTGACAACTGGAACTGCTCACGGGACTTCTTGTTGACGAAAGTTGAGCGGTTGACCGTATAAATACGTTTGTGAGTTGGCAATGGAATAGGACCACTCACGATTGCTCCGGTTGCCTTTACGGCCTTCACGATTTTCTCTGCTGACTTATCGACCAGTTGATGGTCATAAGATTTCAGCTTGATTCTGATTTTCTGACTCATTTCTTTATAATTAAATTAATATATGAGGAGAAGACATCCTGCTTAAGAGTCATTCGCTAAGCAGTTGTCCTCTGCCTCTAAACATTTACAAAAGTTCTGAATGACCTTTGATATCGTCAAGCACAGCTTTAGCAATGCCCTTTGATACCGGTGCATGGTGATCATACTCCATAGAAGATGTCGCACGACCTGAAGTGATGGTACGCAAAGCAGTCACATATCCGAACATTTCTGCAAGCGGAACCATTGCCTTGACGATGCGGGCACCACTACGTGTCTCGTCCATTCCCTGGACCATGCCACGACGCTTGTTCAAGTCACCGATGACATCACCCATATTCTCTTCAGGAGTAACGACTTCCACCTTCATGATCGGCTCCATCAGCACAGGTCCTGCCTTAGGACACATTTCACGAAAGGCCTGGTGTGCTACCAACTCGAATGAGATCTGATCGGAATCGACAGGGTGGAAACTACCATCTACCAAGGTCACTTTCAAACCTGTCATCGGGAAGCCACCGAGAACACCGTTGTTCAGGCATTCCTGGAAACCTTTCTGTACAGACGGGATGAATTCCTTAGGCACATTACCACCTTTGACCTGATTCACGAATTGCAAGTCACCCTCAGTATAGTCTTCGTCCTTAGGGCCTATGGTAACTTCAATACAAGCGAACTTACCACGACCACCGGTCTGCTTCTTATAAGTTTGACGGTCATGAACTTCCTTCGTGATAGCTTCCTTATAGTTGACCTGAGGTTTACCTTCAGTACATTCAACTTTGAATTCACGGCGGAGACGCTCGAGGATGATATCCAGGTGCAACTCACCCATACCGGAAATAATCGTCTGCCCACTCTGCTCGTCAGTACGTACAGTGAAGGTCGGATCCTCTTCAGCCAACTTAGACAAGCCATTGTCCAACTTAGCCACATCAGCCTGAGATTTAGGTTCTACAGCAACAGAGATCACAGGATCAGGGAAAGTCATAGACTCCAACACAATAGGATGATTTTCATCACAAAGTGTGTCACCAGTATGAATATCCTTAAAACCTACACCTGCGCCGATGTCACCTGCGTCGATTGAATCCATAGGAATTTCCTGTTTGGAATTCATCTGGAACAAGCGGCTGATTCTCTCGCGCTTTCCGGAACGAGGGTTATAGACATAAGAGCCTGCAGCCACGCTACCAGAATACACTCTGAAGAACACCAAGCGTCCCATAAACGGGTCAGTGGCGATCTTGAATGCCAGGGCAGCGAGCGGTTCTGACTCAATAGGTTTACGGTCTTCCTCTTCCCCTGTATCAGGATTAGTACCCTTGATGTTAGGTGTATCCACAGGTGAAGGCAAGAACATACAAACATAATCCAATAGAGGTTGAACACCCTTATTCTTATAAGAAGAACCCAGACATACCGGGCAGCATTCCAATTTGGTCGTACCTTTGCGGATAGCGGCGATGATCATATCCTCAGGTACATCCTTGCCGTCGAGGTAAAGTTCCATCAAGTTGTCATCATAGTTAGATGCAGCCTCAAGCAACTTATCACGGTATTCCTTAGCCTCATCTACGAGATCTGCAGGAATATCTTCTACGTCATATTCAGCTCCCAGCGTCTCGTCATGCCAGAGAATAGCCTTCATCTTTATCAAATCAACTACTCCGAGGAATTTCTCTTCAGCGCCGATAGGGATCTGCAGGATAATAGGATTAGCGCCCAAGATCGTCTTCATCTGCTTGACAGTCTCGAAGAAATCTGCGCCAGAGCGGTCCATCTTATTGACATAGCCAATTCGAGGAACGTTGTATTTGTCAGCCTGGCGCCATACCGTCTCAGACTGTGGTTGAACACCGTCAGCTGCAGAGTAAGTAGCGATAGTGCCATCAAGTACACGGAGAGAGCGCTCTACCTCAGCCGTAAAGTCTACGTGACCCGGGGTATCAATCAAATTGATTTTATATTCTTTCCCGTTCCATGTCCAATTACAAGTAGTAGCAGCAGAAGTGATGGTGATACCTCTCTCCTGCTCCTCGGCCATCCAGTCCATGACAGCTTCGCCATCATGCACCTCACCAATCTTATGGGTCTTGCCTGTATAATAAAGAATACGTTCTGACGTCGTTGTCTTACCCGCATCGATGTGAGCCATAATGCCGATGTTTCGCGTCAAATGTAAATCACGGTTTGCCATTTTTCTTTTTACCTGTTAAATGAATTAGAATCTGAAATGTGCGAAAGCACGGTTAGCTTCAGCCATACGGTGGATATCTTCCTTACGCTTATAGGCACCGCCCTGATTGTTGTATGCATCCAGGATCTCGGCTGCAAGTTTTTCAGCCATTGACTTGCCGCTACGTTTACGAGCGAAAGTGATAAGGTTCTTCATGGCAATACTCTCTTTGCGGTCAGGACGGATTTCCGTCGGAACCTGAAAAGTAGCACCGCCTACACGACGACTCGTCACCTCCACCTGAGGAGTAACATTGTCCAAAGCCTGTTTCCAGATTTCAAGAGAAGATTTCTCCTCTGTCTTCGGAGCTTTTTCTTTGACGGTATCCAGAGCTTTGTAGAAGATTGCATAGGATGTATTCTTCTTACCGTCAAGCATCAAATGGTTTACGAATTTAGAGACCTTCTGGTCATTGAAGACGGGATCCGGAAGGACGACCCTCTTCTTTGGTTTTGCTTTTCTCATTTTTACTTAAAATATTATTCTGCGGAGGCTGCACTTTTATGCGTTCTTCAATATCCACACCTGGATATTTACTCAACCCTTATAGTTCTTTCTCCAGCAAAACGAACGATAACTGATTTTTCTTGGTAAAGCCATAGCTTCTCAGTCTGTTACGACCTCAAACCTATGGCATTATGACTTAGCTTATTTCTTCGCCTTAGGACGCTTAGCTCCATACTTGGAACGGCGCTGTGTGCGATTGGCAACACCGGCTGTATCAAGCGTGCCGCGTACGATATGATACCGGACACCTGGCAGGTCCTTGACACGACCGCCTCTCACGAGGACGATACTATGCTCCTGAAGGTTGTGACCCTCTCCAGGAATGTATGAGTTGACTTCTTTCTGATTGGTCAAACGTACACGGGCAACTTTACGCATTGCCGAATTAGGCTTTTTCGGGGTAGTCGTATAAACACGGACACACACACCACGGCGCTGAGGACAATTATCCAAAGCCGGTGACTTGCTCTTGTCTGCTGCCACCTTTCTGCCTTTTCTTACTAACTGTGAAATAGTAGGCATAATTAATTTTTATTTATATATTATTGTTATTGTCAATTGATGATACGGGCAGCATAAAATCCACCCATACTAAGCCATTTCGGGCTGCAAAGGTACAAATAATCTTTGGTAATACCTAATTTATAACTTTTCCACAACTCATTAGAATACCAAATTATACATATATATATTATATTAACCTATTTTATATTATCAGAAACATTGGTTACCATATACTAGTGATAATCAACTCACAATATGAATCTGATTGTTTACTCATTCAGCCCATCAACTTGGCCCCTATCGGAAGTTAATACTGTCCAGTCATAGAAAACGCCTTCCGCCCTATCTTTTTATTGTAAAAAATAAATGACAGGAAAACAGGAATATGAGTTGCAGGTTATGCTCATTTATTTAGAATTATAATATTGGTAATTTATCGCGAAATAATAGATATATACATCTTAAAAATAGAAGTCCGTAGTTTCTCGAAAGAGAGGCTCGCCTTTCGAAAGACAAGACGCCGACTTTCTCGAAACTAAAGAGCATACTTTCGAAAGACCAAGAGTTGTGCTTATTCAATACTTCCATCATCTGATTTTCAGAAGTCAAGATTTAAGAAAGAAGACGTGATTTTAGAACCAGTAAGTATGAGGAAATGCACAAAAAAATAGTCCCGCAGATTTCAGAAAGGAATCTGCGGGACTATTCAAATAAAAGGTTTTCCGTCAAGCTTCACCACGATCCGTGCCAAAAGGCGCAATGGTGCGAGGAGCCTGTTCAGGGATCTCTATCTTTCCGAATTGCCGTTCATAGGTCTGGATATTTTCCTGAAGGGCCCTCAAAAGACGTTTAGCGTGTTCAGGAGCCAAGATTACACGGCTTCTGACCTGAGCTTTGGGCACACCGGGCATAATACGGGCGAAATCAAGAACGAAATCACTGCTTGAATGGGTAATAATGGCGAAATTCGCATATTCACCCTCAGCAACTTCAGGACGCAGTTCCAACTGCAACTGTCCGTTTTGGTTTTGATCAACATTATTATTATCAGCCATAGTATTAATGAATTTAATGACCCGTTTCAAGTACCTGTCATTACTATCATTCAGCACTTAAAACGGGTCATAAGAAAATTAAACAAGTTCAAGATTCAGATAAAAGGTCACGGAAAGATCCATGGCCTTTCATCATTTATTTAGAAACGACATCTTGGTCTGAGAAATCGAGAACGTTCTTTTTGTTAGCTTCCATCCGCTCATATTCTTCCTTGGAGCCGACTACCAATTTGTTCCATTGGCGCAATCCGGTTCCTGCAGGAATCAAATGACCGCAGATGACATTCTCTTTCATTCCCTCAAGATAATCCGTCTTACCACGGATTGCAGCCTCATTCAAGACCTTAGTCGTCTCCTGGAAGGAAGCAGCACTCATGAAACTCTTGGTTCCCAAAGCTGCCCGGGTAATTCCCTGCAGAATCTGAGTAGAGGTAGCAGCAACGGCATCCCTCACCTGAACGATTCTCAAGTCCTTACGCTTGAGGATAGAATTCTCATCGCGCAACTTGCGAGCTGAGATAATCTGTCCGGCTTTGAAATTCTCGGAATCTCCGGCGTCTGTGACCACTTTCTTTCCCCAGATACGATCATTCTCAGCAGCGAAATCGAGTTTGTCCACCAGTTCCTGCTCCAGGAAAGTTGTATCACCCGGATCATCTATGCGGACTTTACGCATCATCTGACGGACAATGATCTCAAAGTGCTTATCATTGATCTTCACACCCTGCAACCGGTACACATTCTGTACTTCGTTCACGATATACTCCTGAACGGCAGTCGGTCCCATGACAGCCAGAATATCACTTGGAGTAATCTGACCGTCGGAAAGCGGCGTACCTGCACGTACAGCGTCATGTTCCTGAACCAGAATCTGCTTGCTCAGGCTGACCATGTACTTCTTTTGCTCTCCGGTCTTAGAGGTGATGATGATCTCACGGTTACCACGTTTGACCTTACCCATCGTCACTTCACCATCGATTTCACTGACTACAGCAGGATTCGACGGATTACGGGCCTCGAAAAGTTCAGTGACACGAGGCAGACCACCGGTGATATCACCGGCACCACCTACGGCACGCGGTATCTTGACAAGTGTCGTACCGGTAGAGATGGTCTGGCCGTCATCCACAGCGATATGACCCCCTACAGGGAAGTTATAAGTGGCCAGGATCTTCCCGCCTGTTCCAATCACATCTACAGTAGGCACCTTGCTCTTATCCTTCGAGTCTGTGATGATACGGTCAGTCATACCAGTCGTCTCATCAGTCTCACCACGGAAAGTGACGCCTTCGATGACGTCATGGAACTTCAGGGTACCGGCATATTCACTCACGATGAGTGCATTGAACGGATCCCATTTAGCGACCTTGTCACCCTTCTTCACTACATCACCATCCTTGAAGTACAAGGATGAGCCATAAGGCACGTTGAGAGTAGAAAGAGATATATTCGTATTCGGATCGATAAACTGGACTTCAGCCAGACGACTGACGACCATTCGGCACTTGACGTCTTTGCCATCCTCGCCTTCTTCTACGAAGGGGACGGTCCTGAGTTCCTCGAACACCAGTTTACTGTCATTCTTGGCTACGATGCTGGCATTGGCTGCAGCATTACCAGCCACACCACCGGCGTGGAAGGTTCTCAGCGTCAACTGTGTACCAGGTTCACCGATAGCCTGTGCAGCGATCACACCAACAGCTTCACCCAACTGTACCATTCGGCCTGTAGCCAAGTTTCTGCCATAGCATTTCGCGCATACACCATGCTTGCTCTCGCAAGTCAGCACTGAACGGATCTCCACACTTTCGATAGGACTGTCCTCTATTGCCTGAGCCTTTTCTTCGGTGATCTCCTCACCGGCAGAAACGATCAACTCACCCGTAGTAGGATTGATGACATCGTGTACGGAAACTCTTCCCAATATACGTTCATATAATGACGATATGATCTCATCACCATCTTTCAAAGCTGTGCAAACCAAGCCACGAAGTGTACCGCAATCCTCCTCTGTGATGATGACATCATGAGAGACGTCTACCAGACGACGGGTAAGGTATCCGGCATCTGCTGTCTTCATAGCCGTATCAGCCAGTCCTTTACGAGCACCATGAGAAGCGATGAAGTATTCCTGAACGGACATACCCTCCTTGAAATTGGAGAGGATCGGGTTCTCAATGATCTGATTGCCACCTGCACCGGCCTTCTGAGGTTTAGCCATCAAGCCACGCATACCTGCCAACTGTGCAATCTGGTCTGCAGAACCACGGGCACCTGAGTCAAGCATCATAAACACGGCGTTGAAACCTTGGTCAGCCTCTGTCATGTGCTTCATAACAGACTTCTTCAAGTTGCTGTTCACATGGGTCCAGGCATCGATCACCTGATTATAGCGTTCCTTATCGGTTATCAAACCGGTATCGTAGTTCATTGTAATATTGTCGACCTCTTCCTGACCTTTCTTGACGATATCGGGTTTCTCTTGTGGAACGATAATATCATCCAAATTAAAGGAAAGACCGGCGACATAAGACATGTGGTAACCCAAGCTCTTGATACCATCCAGGAAAGTACAAGCCCTTGCCATACCTACAACATGAATGACATTTGCAATAATGCCGCGAAGGGTCTTCTTGGAAATGATATCGTTGAAATAGCCTACTTCATCAGGTATGATCTGATTCACAATGACGCGACCCACTGAGGTCTCACGCATGACTTTCTGAATCTTACCATCAACGACGTCCTTGACAAGGACTTTGATCTTGGCATGCAAATCACATTTATGATCATTATTGGCGATGATTGCTTCTTCAGGGCCGTAGAAGGTCAAGCCTTCTCCCTTGGCTCCCGGACGATACTTGGTAATATAGTACAATCCCAATACCATATCCTGAGTAGGAACAGTTGTCGGGGCACCATTTGCAGGATTCAGGATATTATGACTTTGAAGCATCAATATCTGTGACTCCAAAACTGCCTCATTGCTCAACGGCAAATGAACAGCCATCTGGTCACCATCGAAATCCGCATTGAACGGTGTACAAGCCAGAGGATGCAACTGAATAGCTTCACCTTCAATCAAAATTGGTTGGAAGGCTTCGATACTCAGACGGTGTAAGGTCGGAGCGCGGTTCAGCAATACAGGATGTCCCTTCATGACATTCTCAAGAATATCCCAAATCACCGGTTCACGGCGATCAACGATTCTCTTGGCACTCTTCACTGTTTTCACGATGCCGCGCTCAATCAGTTTTCTGATGATAAACGGTTTGTAGAGTTCGGCAGCCATCAGTTTAGGCAGACCGCACTGTCCCATCTTCAGTTCAGGTCCGACAACGATAACCGAACGAGCAGAATAGTCGACACGCTTACCCAGCAAATTCTGGCGGAAGCGTCCCTGCTTACCTTTCAAAGAATCTGACAAAGACTTTAGCGGCCGGTTGCTTTCACTCTTTACGGCAGAACTCTTACGGGAGTTATCAAAAAGACTGTCTACAGCCTCTTGCAGCATTCTCTTCTCATTCCTCAAGATCACCTCAGGAGCCTTGATTTCGACAAGTCTCTTCAGGCGGTTGTTACGAATGATGACACGGCGGTAAAGGTCGTTCAAGTCTGATGTCGCAAAACGACCACCGTCCAGAGGAACCAAAGGTCTCAGGTCAGGCGGAATGACAGGAATGATCTTCATGATCATCCATTCAGGTTTATTGATTCCTACACTGGACCGGAAAGCTTCTACGACCTGCAAGCGTTTCAGGGCCTCTGTCCTGCGTTGCTGACTGGAATCATTATTGGCCTGATCACGCAATTGATAGGAGAGAGAATCGAGGTCCAAGCCGCACAGGAGATCATAAATGGCCTCTGCGCCCATCTTGGCGATAAACTTCTTAGGATCGGAATCTTCAAGATGATCATTGTTCTGATCGATCTGATTATCCACGATATCAATATATTCATCCTCAGTGAGCAAGTCAAACTTATGAGAACCGTTTACTTCGATTCCGTCGGCATCTTTCTTTCCATCCATATCGCCAGGTTGAATGACGATATATTTTTCATAATAGATGACGGCTTCAAGTTTCTTTGTAGGCAAACCCAAGAGGTAGCCGATCTTATTAGGAAGAGAACGGAAATACCAGATGTGAGCTACAGGCACCACCAATTCGATGTGCCCGCAACGCTCACGGCGAACCTTCTTTTCCGTAACTTCTACACCGCAACGGTCGCAGACAATGCCTTTATAGCGAATCCGCTTATACTTACCACAGGCACATTCATAATCCTTGGTAGGACCGAAAATGCGCTCACAGAACAGTCCGTCACGCTCCGGCTTATAGGTACGATAATTGATGGTTTCAGGTTTGGTAACCTCACCGTACGAATTTTCAAGTATCTCCTCAGGAGAGGCGAGACTGATTGTAATTTTCGAGAAATTATTCTTTACCTTAGTATCTTTTTTAAAAGCCATATTTACTTTCTGTTAAGGGGTTGAATTATTCAAGTTTGATACTCAGTCCAAGACCACGAAGTTCATGAATCAACACATTCAGAGATTCAGGGATACCCGGTGTTGGCATCGGGTCTCCTTTGACAATAGCCTCATAAGCCTTACTACGGCCTGTCACATCATCACTCTTGACAGTCAGCATTTCCTGAAGCGTATGTGCAGCTCCGAAACCTTCCAGAGCCCATACCTCCATCTCTCCAAAACGCTGTCCGCCAAACTGTGCTTTACCACCCAATGGCTGCTGTGTAATCAAACTGTAAGGTCCGATAGAGCGTGCATGCATCTTATCTTCTACCATATGTCCCAATTTCAGGAAGTAAGTGATACCAATGGTAGCTGGCTGGTCAAACCGTTCACCGGTCTCACCGTCATAGATATAAGTTGAGCATAACCGTGGAAGACCGGCTTTATCTGTCCATTCAGACAGGTCACCCAATTTCGCACCATCGAAAATGGGAGTGGCGAATTTAAGTCCCAATTTCTTCCCGGCTGCACCAAGAATAGCTTCGAAGATCTGTCCGAGGTTCATACGTGAAGGTACACCCATCGGGTTCAACACCAAGTCTACCGGGCGACCGTCTGCAAGGAACGGCATGTCCTCAGTACGTACGATCTTAGAAACAATACCTTTGTTACCATGCCGACCGGCAAGTTTATCTCCGACTTGGATCTTACGCTTCTTTGCCACGTAGACCTTAGCCATCTGCAGAACACCGGCAGGGAGTTCATCCCCGATAGTGATAGCAAACTTCCGGCGCTTCATTTCAGCATCCAGTTGCTTGAATTTCCGCAGGTAATTCATAATGAGTCTCTGGATCAACTTGTTTGTATGGTCATCTTCTGTCCATCCGTTGCTCTGGATACCGTCATACTCGATGTTTGCCAATGCAGCTGCAGAAAACTTGCTGCCTTTGGTAATGATCTCGGCATCCGTATAATCCTTGACACCTTGAGAGGTCTTGCCTTTCGTCAATGTCAGCAATTTGTCGACCAAGATATCTTTCAGATCTTTGTCCTTCTGAGCGAACTCATCATCAATCTTGGCAAGTGTAACCTTGTCCTGTTTCTTAGACTCACGGGTCTTGACAGCCCTAGAGAACAATTTCTTGTCAATGACAACACCACTCAGAGAAGGATTGGCTTTCAGAGAAGAATCCTTTACATCGCCAGCCTTATCGCCGAAGATCGCACGAAGGAGTTTTTCCTCAGGTGAAGGATCGCTTTCGCCTTTAGGAGAAATCTTGCCTATCAGGATATCGCCAGGTTCTACACGAGCCCCGACACGAATAATACCGTTGTCGTCAAGGTCTTTCGTCGCCTCTTCACTGACATTAGGAATATCACTGGTGAATTCCTCAACACCACGCTTGGTCTCACGCACGTCAAGAGAATACTCATCGACATGGACAGAGGTCAGGATATCTTCCCGGACCATACGTTCGGAGATCACCACGGCATCCTCATAGTTGTAGCCCTTCCAAGGAATGTATGCCACCAGAAGATTACGGCCCAAAGCCAACTCTCCCTGATCGGTAGCATAGCCTTCCGTCAGGATATCACCCTTCTTGACGCGCTGACCTTTACTGCAAATCGGCCGTAAGTCAATGGTCATGTTCTGATTGGTCCGACGGAACTTAGGAATACGGTATTCCTTCAATGCCGGTTCGAAACTGACGAACTCATCTTCTTCCGTGCGGTCGTACAAGATACGGATCAGTGTTGCATCAACATATTCAACGACACCGTCACCTTCAGCAGTGATCTGAGTGCGACTGTCCTCACAAACTTTCTTTTCCAAGCCTGTACCTACTATCGGCGCTTCATTATGAAGTAACGGAACGGCCTGACGCATCATGTTACAACCCATCAGTGCACGGTGACCGTCATCATGCTCCAAGAAAGGAATCAAACCTGCAGAAACAGAAGCGATCTGCTGAGGAGAGACATCCATCAAGTTGACCTCTTCAGGAGCGACAACTGGGAAGTCTGCTGCCTGCCGAGTATGTACGGTCTTGTTCTTAAACGTACCATCTTCATTGAGCGGTGCATTACCCTGAGCAATCAGTTTGCCTTCCTCTTCTTCAGCCGTGAGGAACTCCACATGACCATTGTCCATATCTACCTTGCCGTCCTTTACATGACGATAAGGAGTTTCTATAAAGCCGAGGTCATTGATCGTCGCATACACGCACAAAGAAGAAATCAGGCCGATGTTAGGTCCTTCAGGGGATTCAATAGGACAAAGACGTCCATAGTGCGTATAGTGCACATCACGTACTTCAAATCCTGCACGATCACGAGACAAGCCCCCAGGTCCTAATGCGGACAGACGACGCTTATGCGTCACCTCTGCCAAAGGATTGGTCTGGTCCATAAACTGGCTCAGCGGGTTAGTTCCGAAGAAGGAGTTGATCACGCTGGAAATTGTCTTGGCATTGATCAGGTCGGTAGGCGTGAACACCTCGTTGTCACGGACATTCATACGCTCCCGGATCGTCCGGTTCATTCGAGCCAGACCGATAGAGAACTGGTTAGCCAATTGCTCGCCTACTGTTCTGACACGACGGTTGGAAAGGTGGTCAATATCATCCACAGTTGCATTTGAATTGATCAACTGGATCAGATATTTGATAATTTCGATAATATCTTCCTTCGTCAAAACCCGCGTATCCATATCAATGTTCAGTCCTAACTTCTTATTGATACGATAGCGTCCGACTTCTCCTAAATCATAACGCTTGTCAGAGAAGAACAGATTCTGGAAAACTTCCTTTGCACTAGCATCATCAGCAGGGTCAGCATTGCGGAGTTGTCTATAAATATAGTTGACAGCTTCCTTTTCTGAGTTGCAGGGATCCTTGGCCAAAGTATTGAAGATGATAGCGAACTTGTTAGCAGCTTCCTCATCTTTATGTAACAGGATCGTGGAAGTGCCTGAATCCAGAATTTCCTGAATATTGTCCTCAGTCAATTCGGTTTCACGTTCCATGATCACCTCGTTACGCTCGATAGAGACAACTTCGCCCGTATCCTCATCGACGAAGTCCTCATTCCAACTCTTCAGCACACGGGCAGCCAATTTCCGGCCAATTGCAGCCTTCATATTCTTCTTGTTCACCTTCACTTCTTCGGCAAGGTCAAATATTTGAAGAATATCCTTATCTGCTTCGTAGCCGATTGCACGCAGCAAAGTGGTTACAGGCAATTTCTTTTTCCGGTCAATGTAAGCATACATCACATTATTGATGTCTGTAGCAAACTCGATCCAACTACCCTTGAAAGGAATGATACGTGCCGAGTAAAGCACTGTACCGTTGGCATGGACGCCCTGACTGAAGAATACACCCGGTGAACGATGCAACTGGGCTACTACGACACGTTCAGCACCATTGATAACAAAGGTACCATTAGGGGTCATATAAGGAATAGTACCCAGGAAAACATCCTGAATGAATGTACCGAAATCCTCGTGATCGGGATCTGTACAGTACAGTTTCAACTTAGCCTTTAAAGGTACGCTATAAGTCAATCCACGTTCCAAGCATTCCTCAATGGAATAACGAGGCGGATCGATATAGTAGTCCAAGAACTCAAGAACGAAATTGTTCCGTGTATCGGTGATAGGGAAGTTCTCTTGGAACACCTTATACAAGCCGTCATTCTTACGTTCCTCAGGCGGAGTGTCCAACTGCAGGAAATCCTTGAAAGACTTCAGCTGCACATCCAAGAAATCCGGATACGGATATGGATTGTGTACCTTCGCAAAATTAATTCTGTTATCTACGGTTTTTGTCATCAGAAGAAATAAAACAGTGTTATCTAATTCTATCTTTAATCGGTCATTATACTTCTTTTTTATACTTCGTTGTCTACTCTCCCTGCGAGAAGCAAGAAGTGAAACAGAGTTTGAAAGAAATAATGGCCACTTATCATCAACATCCTATTTCTATAGCTTTATGAGTGCCATAGAAAATAGTTCTAAAAGACACAAAATGGTTAGGACTCACCTACCAGGTAAATCCTAACCAAAATATTTTCTAAGTAGAGAAAGCAGGTAAAACCTGCTTTTCAAATTGCAGACTCGATTACTTGAGTTCTACCTTAGCACCTTCAGCTTCGATGGCTTTCTTCAAGTTTTCAGCGTCTTCCTTAGCTACACCCTCTTTGAGTTTGCAAGGAGCACCGTCTACCAAGTCCTTAGCTTCCTTCAGACCTAAGCCACAAGCTTCCTTAACAGCCTTAACGACCTTCAGTTTGGTAGGACCAACATCTGTCAGGACAACATCAAAACTGGTCTTCTCAGCAGCAGCGGCTGCACCGCCGGCAGCAGGACCTGCAGCTACAGCTACAGCAGCTGCAGCAGGTTCAATTCCATAATCGTCCTTCAGGACCTTTGCCAATTCATTAACATCTTTTACAGTAAGATTTACTAATTCTTCTGCAATAGCTTTTACGTCTGCCATTTTATTTAAATTTTAATTTTGTTTATACTTTTATTAATGACATTAATTTATTTTTCAGGACGATTGCCTAATGTCTTAAGCACACCTTGTAGGGTGTTCTCGCCTGATTTAAGTGCAGATACAACATTCTTGACAGGAGACTGCAACAATGTTATAACCTCGCCAATCAATTCTTCCTTGCTCTTCAGAGAGGCCAACTCATCAAGTTTGTCGGCACCAATATAGAAACTCTCTTCAACATAGGCAGCACGAAGTGAAGGCTTTTCGTCATCTTTAAACTCTTTCAGGAGTTTACCCGGGACATTGGCAGTATTTGTCAACATCAAGGCAGTTGTTCCCTTCAAACTCTCGTATAAAGGCGAATAATCAATATCTGAAGCTTCGAAAGCACGATGGAGAAGTGAGTTCTTCACAACGACCATCTTCACTTCTTTAGCAAAGCACTTACGGCGAAGACTGCTTGTATCTTCAGCATTCAAACCCGTCACGTCCACAAGATAAAGATGTGGATATGCTGTGAGTTTCTCGCCCAGAGCCTTAATAATAGTATCTTTTTGTTCTTTCTTCATTTTACGAATGCTTTAGAGTGTTTCAACTGATTTAGGATCAATATTGATACCCTTACTCATTGTGCTTGAAAGATAGATACTCTTCAGATACGTACCCTTAGATGCAGCAGGTTTCAACTTGATAACGGTAGCGAGAAATGCCTGAGCATTCCCGTAGATCTGATCTTCCGTCATACTTACCTTACCAATGGAAGTATGAATGATACCAGCTTTGTCAACCTTGAAATCAATCTTACCCTGCTTAACTTCCTTCACAGCTTTGGCTACATCCATAGTAACCGTGCCGCTCTTAGGGTTAGGCATCAAACCCCGGGGACCGAGAAAACGGCCTAAAGGTCCTACCTTACCCATGCAAGAAGGCATAGTAATGATGACATCGACATCTAGCCAGCCACCTTTGATCTTATCAATATATTCATCCAGTCCTGCATAGTCAGCACCTGCTGCCTTAGCAGCTTCCTCCTGATCAGGAGTGCAGAGTGCAAGCACACGTACTTTCTTACCTGTCCCATTGGGCAGAGACACAACGCCGCGAACCATCTGATTAGCTTTACGTGGGTCAACGCCTAAGCGGACATCCAAATCAAGAGAAGCATCAAACTTAGTTGTGGTTATTTCCTTAACCAGTTTGCTTGCCTCTTTCAATGTGTATGCCTTCCCTGCTTCAACCTTATCAGCTACTGATTTTTGATTTTTTGTCAGTTTACTCATTTTTCAATTGAAGTTATTTATTAGTTTCAGGGAAGTCCCCTTTTACAGTGATACCCATACTACGAGCAGTTCCGGCAACCATTCTCATTGCAGATTCTACCGTGAAACAGTTCAAGTCTTTCATCTTATCCTCTGCAATCGTCTTGACCTGATCCCAGGAGACGCTTGCTACTTTCTGACGATTCGGCTGACCTGAGCCACCTTTAATCTTAGCAGCCTCCACCAATTGCACAGCAGCTGGAGGAGTCTTGACAACGAATTCGAATGACTTGTCGGTATAGTAAGTGATAACGACAGGCAATACTTTGCCTTTCTTATCCTGGGTACGGGCATTAAACGCCTTGCAGAATCCCATAATATTGATTCCCTTGGAACCCAAAGCAGGACCCACGGGAGGAGAAGGATTCGCAGCGCCACCCTTAATCTGTAATTTGATTAATCCAGCAACTTCTTTAGCCATTTCTTGTTAATAATTTATTGATTTGCATTTAGGTCTACAGAGTGGAAGCCTCTAAAACCTAATAAGAACGAGCGTATCGTAACACTATACTACCCATTCTTTTTTATCTGTTATTCTTTTTCAACTTGATTAAACCCAAGTTCCAGTGGTGTTTTCCTTCCGAAGATCTTCACCATCACCTTCAACTTATGTTGACCGGCATTGACCTCGTCAATCACACCGCTAAAGCCACTAAATGGGCCATCTACGACTTTGACAGTTTCATCAACAGTGAACAAACTCTCGTCACTGTCTTCGAATTCTGCGTTTTCAGCAGTCCCTAGCATCCGGTTGATCTCAGACTGAGACACAGGAGAAGGATGATCAAGTCCTCCTAAAATTCCAAGCACATTCGGCATGAACCGCAATGCAGATGCCACTTCATCATTAGTCCCCAAATCAGCCTGTACAAAGGCATACCCTGGCATAGAAATTTTCTCTTTTACGACACGCTTACCCGCACGGATAGAAGCATGTTTTTCCATTGGTATCATCACTTGAGCCACATGATCTGACAACAAAGTATTATGCTTCATCTCAGAGTCAAGATACTCTTTTACCTTAGCTTCTTTACCGCTAACGACTTTGAGTACATACCAATTATTCTTAGATTCTGCCATTTCCTAATAAAGAATTTAACCAGGATAAATTACGCCCATAATCCATTGGAAAATGAAATCCATACAAAAGACAATAAGCGCAATGATCAGGGAAGCGAGTAATACGACATATGCACTGTGGACCAACTCATCACGAGTCGGCCATGTTGTTTTATGCGCAAGCTCGTCATAACAAGCCTTACAGTAATTTACCACTTTCTTAAACATCTTGTTTCGTTTTGGCACGGGTTGAAAGACTCGAACTCTCGACACCTGGTTTTGGAGACCAGTGCTCTACCAACTGAGCTAAACCCGTAAATAAGTCTTCGCCACGAACTGTAACGAAGACTTGTATTTCAAATCCTCAACGGTTTGATTAACCTTGTTCCTTCACATCGTCAAGGATCTCAGTAATCTGACCAGAGCCTACTGTACGACCACCTTCACGAATAGCGAAGCGAAGTCCTACGTTCAAAGCTACTTTGTAAATCAAGGTTACTTCAATCTCAGTATTGTCACCAGGCATTACCATTTCAACTCCCTCAGGAAGTTTGATTTCACCTGTGCAATCCATTGTACGAAGATAGAACTGAGGACGATAGTGATTTCCGAATGGCGTATGACGGCCACCCTCTTCCTTCTTCAAGACATAGATAGAAGCCTTGAAGTGATCATGAGGAGTAATAGTACCCGGGTGTGTTACGACCATACCACGTTTACATTCTTCCTTATCGATACCACGGAGAAGCAGACCGACGTTATCACCGGCTTCACCTTCTGCCAAGGTCTTACGGAACATTTCAACACCTGTAATGACAGATTTCTTATTTTCACCAAGACCAAGGAGTTCGACTTCATCGCCTACCTTGCACTCACCTGTCTCAATACGGCCTGTAGCTACAGTACCACGACCTGTGATAGAGAACACATCCTCAACAGGCATCAAGAAAGGTTTGTCCAAATCACGCTTAGGAGTCTGGATCCATGTATCAACAGTATCCATCAACTTCTTGACAGAGTCAACCCACTTTGGAACGCCGTTCAAAGCACCTAAAGCAGATCCCCGAATAATAGGAGTATCCTCTTCATAGCCATACTGCTCGAGGATCTCGCGGGTTTCCATCTCAACCAATTCAAGCATTTCCTCATCATCAACGAGGTCACACTTATTGAGGAAAACGACCAGACGAGGTACATTTACCTGACGAGCCAACAGGACGTGCTCACGTGTCTGAGGCATAGGACCATCAGTAGCAGCAACAACCAAAATAGCGCCGTCCATCTGAGCAGCACCAGTTACCATGTTCTTTACATAGTCGGCGTGACCCGGGCAGTCAACGTGTGCATAGTGACGTGCCTTAGTCTCATACTCAATATGTGCAGTGTTAATTGTAATACCACGCTCTTTCTCTTCAGGGGCATTATCAATCTGATCGAATGATTTCACTTCCTCTTGAGAACCGAGCTCATCGTGCAGCACCTTGGAGATGGCAGCAGTCAAAGTAGTCTTACCGTGGTCAACATGACCAATCGTACCAATGTTAACATGTGGTTTGGTACGTACGAATTCTTCCTTAGCCATAGCTTAATATTCTTTATTTATAAATGATTAATCCAAATAACTTTGGTTTTTCTTCAAGGCGACCATCATCAAACAGCACCGAAGTAGAGCTGTAACTGAGAGTTGAACTCAGGACCTCTTCCTTACCAAGGAAGTGCTCTACCACTGAGCTATTACAGCGTGGAGATTAGAGCGGAAAACGGGACTCAAACCCGCGACCCCCAGCTTGGAAGGCTAGTGCTCTATCAACTGAGCTATTTCCGCAATATTAGTTACAGAAGTGGGTAGTGATGGATTCGAACCACCGAAGGCGAAAGCCAGCAGATTTACAGTCTGCCCCATTTGGCCACTCTGGTAACTACCCGATTTAGAAAAAACAGCCTTTAATTGGCATCCACTTTTTCGAGCCTCTTGTCGGATTCGAACCAACGACCCCGAGATTACAAATCACGTGCTCTGGCCAACTGAGCTAAAGAGGCATTCTTTGCAGCCGTTAAACGGCTTGGTTCCACTTTTCGTAAACGGCTGCAAAGATACGACTTATTTTTTTATCTTCCAAATATTTTATGCGTTTTTTTACCGTCCGCGCATCTTTTCCTTGAATTTAGTCAACTGTATTTTCAAAGAATCCACAGCTTGGTCTACGCTCTCCTCAAAAGTATTACATACTTTCTCCACATGCATCTGAGTGCCGGGGACAGTAACGGTAATATCGGCTTCCTTATTCAAGGTTGTAGCAGGTTTAACGACTTTCAACTGGATTTCAACTTTCTGTATGCTCTCATAAGTTTTCTCCAATTTAGCAGCTTTTTTTTGGATAAAATCCTGTAGCTTTTCTGTCGCATCGAAATGAATCGACTGAATCTTAATTTCCATAGTAGCCTCCAATTTTTATTTAAGGGTTAAGCCCTGGGATGGGCATTTTTATATACTTTTCTCAACTGCTCAAAAGTGGTATGTGTATATATTTCAGTTGTAGAGAGAGAAGCATGCCCAAGCAGTTTTCTCAGGCTTTCAAGTCCGGCATCATGGTTCAGCATTGCAGTTGCAAAAGTATGGCGAAGCACATGAGGCGTCCGTTCTTTCAAAACACAAACCTTAGAAAGGTTTTTCCTGACATCATAGCGCACTTTATCATTTCTCATCCGTTCTCCTGTATCCGACAGAAAGAAAGCATCAGACTGTTTCGGCACTTGGGCACGGGAAGCAACGTATTTTTCAAGAGTCGCATAGAGTTCGTCACCAAAAGGTATAATACGCTGCTTATTCCGCTTGCCAGTCACCTTCAGCTGCCGGTTGAGGAAATCGACATCTTTATCGTCAAGTCCCGTCAACTCGGATAGTCGGATTCCGGTCTCATAGAACGTCATAATAATTGTCCGCGTACGCACGTCATTATAATCATCCATCCTCCACATCTTCGGATCCAGTATCCTATCCATCTCGCTTTCTTTGAGAAACTGAGGTAAAGGCCTGCTCTTTTTAGGGCCTTGGATACAATGTGAAGGATCAGTTGAGACCATTTTTCTGGATAATGCAAAACGAAAAAAGGAACGCAGTGCACTCAATCTTCTATTAATTGACGATGCAGAGTTTCCTTTATCCATCATATCCTCCATCCATTCTCGGATGATATCAGAGTCTATCGACTCCCAAGAGAGATGTGTATCTAGATTCTTAAAGAATACTTCAAAAGCCCGAAGGTCATCACCATAGCCGGTGATTGTCAGATCAGAACGGTTAAGTTCAAACTTCAGATAGTCCAAAAATTCTTCTATCATACGCTGTAACCTTTATCAGCTTCCCGTCCATTCTCTTCGGACTCTTTGCCGACAGATATCAAAATCTCAAGTAATGACAGCGAATTTAAGAAGAATACTTCAAACTTCCAAATTTTCCTTAAGATTTTTTATTCTTCTTCGGCGCGCAACTTCTGTACATAGATGGCGTGTTCCAACTTCAGTCGCTTCTTCACAGAAGGCTTGTCATACTGCTGACGTGTGCGAAGTTCTTTAACTACACCTGTTTTCTCGAATTTTCTCTTGAATTTCTTCAAAGCTCTTTCGATGTTTTCACCATCTTTAACCGGTACAATGATCATGCTTTTTTGTTTTAAATTTTAATGATTTTACTTATCTACTTTTACCGCAGAGGACCCTTTCTCTCCATTTCGGGGATAAGGATCTTGCTTCAATGTATCCTTTCTGATACAATGCGAGCGCAAAATTACAGTTTATTTGTCAATTATCCAAAACTTTAGAGAAATATTTAACTCTTTTAGACAAAAAACCATTTGTAAAATCCTTTTCCATCGGGTAGAAGTTCTGTAAGAAGCGGATTCTTACAGAACTTACAACTCAATAGTCTGTGTTTTCAGGGTCAAAATTAGTCCATCCTGTCATCCAGTTATCACCGCTAGCGAAGGCACCTATATAACTCACTTGAGAGAACCAAGATCCAAGCCCGTCAAAAGATGCTGCTGTCAAGACAGGACTGTTTGAAGACGGCATATAACCGTTAGTGAGACTTAAGGAAGTATAGTCACTCAGCGTCTGATTACCTGTCTGTTTAACAAACCATGTACTTGAGAAACTCTTTTGAGATGCATTATAAATAGGTTGGGAGTTGCTGTCATACCCGGTCACGAGTTGATCCACATAACTCTTATTGGCATCAGACCCGTTCACGTCCATATCAGCGAATACGTCATGTTGCAATTTGAGCAAACCACTGGTAGCAGCGCCCTGTGTGTCACCCTTCTCATTATCCAGGATCAAACCTATAGGCCATCCGATGGCGATAGAATTATAGCAGTTCAATCTGGAATTACGGCGTATCTGCATAGCAGACTGGAACTTACCCAGGGAAGAACCATTGTTGGGGTTCATTTCTCCACCAGTGATATAACCGGCATCATTCTTGAAATCAGGATTATTGTATTTCGGGCCGACAAAGGTCATATTTGAGAAAGTTGCCGTAGTGTAAGGAGATACAGGAGAGCCGTCTGCGCAATTATCACTTTCGAAGCCATTGCTTTGAGAGACATCAGCTATTTTCGGATCCCGAATAGACAAACCGAACTGGACATTACCAGAGAAACCGTCATCCGTATCGAAGTCATCATCCCAACCATGATAGGCAATAAGATATTTGCAATTGACCTTTCCCCCGAACCACTCAAAGGAATCATCATTCGAATAGGACACCTGGACATGATCGATGGTCGTACCACTGCCCACAGAGCCGAAGGTCAAACCGTTAATCTCTTTATCCGGTTCAAAGGGGAAACCGGCGAATTCAATGCGCACATAACTCAACGCTCCGGAATTATCAGCATCATCAGTTCCGCCGTGCTTGGTACGTGGACCACCCTCTATCTGCATTTCCGTCTGATTGTTCTTAGCTTTACCGCAGAGGATAATGCCACCCCAATCACCCGGTTTACGACTACCTTTAGATTGTGCGGAAGTGAAGACAATCGGTGAAGTCGCAGTCCCCTGAGCATAAAGTTTTCCACCCCGTTCAGCGATGAGCGCCGCCTTAGAGGCTTTATCACCCTTGATGATCGTACCCGGCTCAATTGTCAACGTTGCGCCATTGGCGATATAGACCCATCCCTTCAAGTTATAGGTTCCTTTTTTCAAAGTCTGTTTACCGGTAAAGACAAATTCCTGATCGCCGTTACCTATATCCGTACCCGAAGGATCTTCTTTACCATTAGTAAAGAGGATATGGTCGCAAGCTTTCAGCCCGCCATCAGTAGACCAAACATAAGAAGATCCAGCCTCCGGTTTAGTGCCGTCAGTAGAATCATCACTACTACTGCATGCCGCCAGTGCAGCTGCCAGCACAACGATACCAAAACATCTGAAAACATTCATTCTTTTCATACTCTTGTCTTATTAAATCGTATTTACTAAAATTGATATATAATCGTTAGACCAATATTCCTGCCAGGTTTATAACTACGGGTGATCTCTTCCACAGTTTTCTTACTTCCATCTGTACCCGTCACCTTTGCAAACTGTTTGTAATACACTTTCTGATCCAGAAGATCACGGATATTGAATTTCAATTCCAAGTGAGAGCCGAACCTTTTTGAAGCCGTCAGGTCAATGACATCACGAGGCATCTCATAACTGTCCGGAACCCGGGCGTTGCTGTCATCACCTGTAGAACCCTCACTGCGTCCCACACCGATCAGCCGCTTCCCTATTCGATTATAGAACAAGGCGAGATCCATTTTCAGCCGGTCATATTTATAGAAGAGACCAGTATTGATTAGATAAGGCGACTGCCCCTGCATAGGTCTGTTTTGCTCCCGATCCCCGGCGGCAAACTGTACCCGACTTTTGATCAAAGCGCCGTTGAAAGACCAACTGAGTCCGGGTAGTCCGATAAAAGAAAGGTCTTTCCTCAAATCCAGTTCCAACCCATAACTATTTGCACTCTTCGCATTCTTGTAAGAATAGATCAGATCTGTACCACCAGACACGGTATACGTCCACTCTATCGGAGAATCGAAATGCTTATAAAAGGCTGCCAAAGAGATCACTTCACCTTTGGCGGGATAAAACTCGTAGCGCAAATCCAGATTATGCACAAAGCAATTTTTCAATTCTGTATTCCCTTGGACGCTTGACGCCAGATCGAAATCATAGTACACGGAAGAAGAGACTTCCCTGAATTCAGGCCGGTTGACAGTTTTACCATAAGAGAAGCGCAACTGGTTTTTCTCATTAAACTCGTAAGTAGCATTAAGGGAAGGGAATAAATCATTGTCCCTGTAGTGGCGGCTAGTCTCACTGACTTCATTATCTTTGGTATTGGAGATCAACTCCATGTCATTATGTTCAAAGCGGACACCGAGATAGGCATTCAGTTTGCCAAAAGGGAGAGACATGGCCATATAGCCTGCGCCTTGAGTGTTGTGTCCGCGGTAGTTATTGCGCATTTGAGATTGTTCCAGCAGATAGAGTTTGTCCGCGCCATAATTCCCTTCGTCACTGAGCAGTTTTGTGATGTCACTATAGCGGAAGCCCGAAGGCAAGTCATTGTCATCGGCATTCCAACTGTAGATAAACTCCCGAGTATAATATTTTCTCGTCCGGTACTCCCCATAAGCCCCTACCTTCAGGAAAGGATTCCATGAGCCGAAATGAAAATCATGTCGTTCATTGACGTTAGCAGAAAAGATATGCTCATCCAACTGTGTCCATTCCCGAGAGACATCATTGCCGTTGTTCAGTGCATAGACGCCACTTTCCATAGCATCATCGAGAAGATATCTACGCCGATCCGGCAGATGGCGATTGGCATAAGAATAGCCTGCGCTCCAATCCAACACATTATCTTCAAAGGTATGTTTTCCCGTCAACTGACCATTATAAGTCATCCGGCTACGGTAATAATACTCAGCAGATTTCTCCAAATTAGATTGGGCTGAAACCCCTTCACGCCACGTATAACGGTCATTGGCAAGTTGATTGAAGATATTTTTCAGTTCATACTTATTGTTTCCGCTTTTGGAAAGCAATGTAAAATTGACCATCGCGCCCAAACGGACATTATGGTTATACTGATCATCCACTGAATGACGAAGATAATTGGATTTGTCGTTCGCCACATCGTATACACCGAAAAGGTTATTCTGCATATCCGTATAAGTTCGGTATTCATTCGTGTAATTAACAGCAGCGATCATTCCCAGTTGTTGCCCACCCAAAGTCCAGTGGTGATTTAAACTGGCGCCAAGTTTAAGGTCTCCCCAGGGATGCATGGCCTTCGTTATCCAATCATTATTCAGTCCATTTCCAAGTAAGTCAGTCCCCCCTTCTTCACCGATACCTTTCAGGACAGCCCTGATGCCACCGGATAGAGAGCGCAGCCCGTTGTCGAATCCCAGGAAATCAGTTCCAGAGCCTTTAGAATACACGAATCTCTTGAAAACAGAAGCATCATTCCAATTTCCGCCCACAGAGACAGAAGCATTGTTATCAGAAGGAATACCTTTAGTTGAAATAAGGATAAAGCCCCCGGAGTAATCTGCCGGATATTCAGCCGCAGGAGTTTTCACGATCGTAAGATTATCGATCTGGCTGCTCGGAATGATATCGAAAGAGAAGGCGCGAGAATCAGCTTCAGAACTCGGTACCGCTCCCCCATTGATCCACACATTATTATATCTTTGAGAAAGGCCTCTAACCATGATGAATTTATCGTCGATCAAACTCACGCCCGGTATCCGTCGGATCACTTCTCCAGCATTTGTATCCTGAGTCCTGCTGATTTCCTGTGCCGACACATTGCTCATGATGACAGAACTGTTTTTCATCTGTTGGATCGCTGCCGTCTCAGTGTTCTTCCTCGCGACACCCGTCACTACGACACCATTCAACTGTTGTTCATCGGCTTTCATCTTGATAACCACCCCACTTTTTGAGGATGATGACTCCGCATGAACACCTTTTATCTCTTTGTTCTGATAGCCCACATACCTGACAAGAAGATTATAATTACGGTTTCCTAAATCTCCCAGCACGAAATGCCCATCCACATCTGTCACGGTCCTCTTGCCTTCACCCTGAAGTTCTACCACCGCGCCTGTCAAAGGTTCATTACTGGTTTCATCCACCACTTGCCCGGTTATGTGCTGAGCGTTCACTCTCAGAATTGTCATCACGAGCAGTCCAAATACTATTATTCTTTGTTTCATCTTAGCACCGTATTCTTCTATTGAGGTTATTATTTATTTCTATCCGTTATTCCGATTCTTTTAATTCCGTTATTCCGATTCTTTTAATAAGGTTCACAGAAAACATTCATTTTCATCATTATCTATTTCATATTATTCGCAAAGATAACTGTGTCATATTACAAGAACATGAAGGAGAAAATAGGAAATCAATACAAAAATATGTCAATTCCGTTAAGACAGATACGGCGCGACATGGACAACCGGCGGTCTGCCCTTTAGACAAGCCACTTTCAGCAATATGGCTTAAGGAACAAACCGTCTTTCAAGGAGTTGATGTATTATGGATAAGATGACTGGAAAGATAAAGATTCTATTTACCAGTTTGAATCCTTTCAAATTGAACGGATTTTCATCTCATCACTAAAATGCTTTTCTTATCACCTGAAAATCAAAAAATATCGTAAGGGCTTGCCCGGGCATTACGGCAGGAAATACCCTATGAATTCAAATATGAATTGAAAGACACCTTATATTAATAAGGTGAATTCGGGTAAAACCTTCTTTCGGTAAGAGGATTGATGTACAGAAACTTTCCACACATCAACATCAAAAAAGACAAAGTCCTTGTTATAAAAAACAGTAAGACGTAACATAGTACTAGTGAAACACTTTCACCTAGTCATCGGCAAAGATATCACCCACTTCTGTCATCTCTTTTGATTTACCATACTTATGGGATTGCATGAAAGCAAAAAAATTCATACATTTGCAGTTCAACAAAAGAGTGGCTATACATCCTGATATAAACAATTTGAAGATATGGGGAAAAAACGGGAAGCGCTGAAAGCAGCTTTTCCAAATTCTTTGCCGGTGATGTCAGGATATGTTTTCCTGAGTCTCACCTATGGTATTTATATGCATGCCATCGGTTTCAGTTTCATCTATCCCATGCTGATGGCATTAATCGTCTATACGGGATCAGTAGAGTTTCTTTTAGGCAATTTGTTATTAGGCAGTTTCAATCCCATGCAGACTTTTCTGATGGCTTTGATGGTCAGCGTCCGCCACCTGTTCTACGGTCTTTCCATGCTGACACGTTACAAAGAATTGGGATGGAAGAAGTTTTTTCTGATCTTCGGGTTGTCAGACGAGACATTTGCAGTTGCAAATTTCAGAGAACCACCGGCCCATGTTGACCGGGGATGGTATTATCTCTGGATCACTTGGCTCGACGAAACCTCCTGGGTGATCGGAGCAACGGCAGGCGGTCTTCTTGCCCCTTTAATACACTTTGATCTGAAAGGACTTGACTTTGTACTCACGGCCATGTTCGTAGCAATTTTTACAGACAACTGGATCAGAGAGAAAGACCATACCAGTTCTATCTCAGGTCTGATCATTCCCATAGGATGCCTATTATGTTTCGGGAATCACAACTTCATGATCCCCAGTATAGCACTGATTCTATTAGTGGTCATGCTATTCCGAAAAAGGCTTGAGGAAGGAGAAAAACGATGACGATTCCACAACAGATCATTACTATCGGGGTAGCCGTAGCAGCTATCGTCTTCACCCGTTTTCTGCCTTTTACCCTCTTTCGCTCCGGCAGAAAGACCCCTTCATGGGTACTTTATTTAGGCAAGTCCCTTCCTCCGGCCATCTTTGCCCTCCTAGTCATTTACTGTCTCCGGGACATCAGTTTCAGCATAGGTGGACACGGGGTGATACAACTTATCTCTGTTTTGGTCACCTTCATCCTCCATATCCGTCATCGTAATATGATTCTATCAATTGCAGGGGGCACACTCTGCTATATGATTTTAATCAGGATTTAGAGTTTCCGCATAAAAGTTGCCGATACCCGGCATCATACTTATTGGTAAAAAGACACCTCTCCTCACTTCAAAAGGCTCAGTTCCCCTTACAGCTTCTTATTATTCAAAGCGATATAACCTGCAGGAATGTTATACTTCTGACCTTTGCCGAGAATAAATTTCAGGAAAGCGATAACGATAGGATTTGTAGGTTTACCTTTTGCCACAAGATAAAGATACCTTGCCGGAGGAGAAGGGTACTTGCCCTCAGCAATAGCCTTGATCAACTGGTCCTTATTCCCATAGAACTTTTCATTTTCATCGAGTTTGCCATTGCCGTTTACATCTATAGGCGCTATCGCCAGTCCAGGATTCAGTTTGTGCGTCTTGTCATCATAGGCATATCCTATATTATTGAAGCCGATTCCATTAGGATCCTTAGCCAACTGTTGCGCTACGCCCGGGTCACCGAAGACGCCGGTACCTTTCAAGTCCTCTTGTTTCTTACCCATCCATTTAGCGAAAGTCTCAGCTGCACCACAGGCATCACTGCGGGTATAGACATCCACTTTAGCAGCATTGGCAGAGCCGACCACCTGTCCCCATGTTTTCACAGAACCTGTCACCCACAGACCTTTCGCCGCTTCGATAGAAAGGCCTTTTGCCAACAATTCTTTATAAACGGGATTGTGGGCGTTAATCGTAGGAACCACTGCATCTTTGGCAACAGCAATGGCCAGTGCACCTTGATGGACCTCGGCTGCCTTCAGGTCACGGGACACCATTCCCAAGTCGACCTGACCTGCGAGCACATCAGTAATGCCCTTGCCTGCTCCACCGGCCGAGAGGTCTATAGTCACATCAGGGTACATTTTCTCAAATTCAGCCGCCCATTTTACTGCCAGCGGATACAAGGCAAAGGCGCCTGATAGGGCTATCGTCCCACTCAACTCTTTTCCATTGCCTCCCTTCTGTGTCCCTTTACTACTGCAAGAACCGAGGCTAAAGGTTGAAGACACCAGAACCAAAACCACCAAGATCAACAAACTCGACTTTTTCATAATCTGTTTTTTTAAACTTCCAATGCCTGCTCTAAAGTCTCTCTTACATATATATACTAAGCTCAAGTAACAGTTTTCGGCAAGCCCATTTTTAAAAGAGCAGAAGCATCGGAAGATATAATATAAATTTTCTGACAAAGTTACATCGTTTTCTACGATAAAAGTATCCTAAAACTACGGTATTTCGTATACCACGATTATGGTAAGTTTCATTCATTATATCCGTTGGTGAAATTATCACGGAGCGTATTAACTCTCCCCAAGCCGTCTTTTATTCATAGAAGTGACAGATGGAAAAACAGTAAAAGCACAACTCTTCGCGATGAACCCAGAAAACAGCCTTGCAGTTTATTTTGCATCATTACAGAAAGCCATGAATTGAAATATTTTAGGCCGTCAATTCTGCCAATTGGTTCATCATCCCATTAAAATACCATACATTTGGTATGCAATTACTAACAAGATGGTATTTTTTGACCTTATATTTAGCCGTATCTTTGTTTCCAGTAATCCACATCTGCTGAACTGATTGCAAAAGAAATATATAAGGAGAGCAATATGAATGCAATAACAACTATTTTCAACCATGCTTGGGTAGGCCTTACCCAGAAAGAGTTCACTTTTTCCAAGCCGGAATCATTCGCGATAGATGCAAAGTTTGCACATCCCAAAAATGCAAGTTTGAGCACCAAGGACTTGAACGTGTCTATTAATGGAAATCCGATCCTGAAGCACGTCAATGTCAACATCCCGAAGAACAAGATCACTTGTATTATCGGGCCTTCAGGATGTGGCAAGAGTACCCTGCTGCGCACATTCAACCGATTGAACGATAATGTAGAGGGACTGAAGATGAAAGGCGAGGTGAACTTAGGCGGGGCCAATATCCTGTCAGCCAACAACAGCAGACTGTCTGAACTCAGGCGCAACATCGGACTAGTACCACAACGTCCCTGCCCTCTGCCAATGAGCATTTACGACAACATCGCTTACGGATGCCGTATTCATGGCATACGTAATCATAAGAAACTGAGTGCCATCGTCAAGCATTATCTGCAGGCGGTAGGGTTGTGGGAGGAAGTGAAAGACCGCCTGAAGTCACCCGCAGCCAAACTCAGTGGCGGACAGCAGCAACGCCTGTGCCTTGCCCGTAGCCTTGCGGTCGAACCCAGTTTTCTATTGGCCGATGAGAGCACAAGTGCATTGGATCCTATTAGCAGCAAGAAAGTAGAACAACTCTTTACAAACCTGAAACAAGACTACTCCATCGTAATGGTCACCCATACTTTACGACAGGCGCTCCGGGTTGCGGATTACGTCATTTTCATGTACCTCGGAGAGGTCATTGAGGCCGGAAGTGCCACGCAAGTATTCAAGCAACCGCAGAACGAACTGACCAAGCGGTATCTGGACGGCACCTTCAGTTGAACGGCGAATCAACACTTTTCCCCTATGTTGATTTCCCACATTCTCAGGATAATTACAAATTCAATTATGAAGAAATCATTCGTGAGTTTCTCATGCCAATTGACCATTATACTCTCATGTATCATTCTGAGCGCATGTCAGTTACGTTCCAGAGAAGGAATATCCAATGACAAAGCCGACCTGAAGACTATCCTCAGTGACAGTGCGCATATCAGTCCGCAATATGCCAAATGCTTTAAAGTGAAATACCTCAAGAATGGTATCCGCCTTGTCGACATCTACAGTGATGACCCTTCACAGGCTCACAGTCACCATAAAGCATACCATATAGCCCTGATCCCCCGTGGGGTAAAGGCAGAAAACATCCCCGGAGACTATCAGGATCAAGTCGAAGTCCCTATAAGAAGTTGCATTCCCATGGGAACAGAATATCTGTCCTCCTTTATAGCCCTCAATGCGCTGGACAAAGTATCCGGCATTGCCAGCACCCACTATCTGCAAAACAAGACCGTCAAGCAACTTGTCAAGGAAGGCAAAATCGTCAGGATCGGTTATGAAGGGAGTTTCGACCCGGAAGTTGTCATGGAGGCTCACCCTGACATCATCTTCATATCCCCCTTCAAGCGCGGCGGTTATGACGTGTTGAAGCAAACAGGCATTACTCTGGTCCCATATCTCGGATTCAAGGAGCCTACAGCGCTTGGACAGGCAGAATGGATCAAATTCTTTGCGATGTTCATCGGGAAGGAAAAGGCAGCCAACGACTACTTCCGGCAAGTCGTCTCAAGATACAATAAGTTAAAGGCCTTGGCTGCCAAAGCCACGACAAGACCTACTGTGTTCAGTGGGGAGAATAAAGACGGAGAATGGTTTGTCATGGGCGGAAAGAGTTTTCTGGCAGGACTGTTCAGAGATGCCGGAGCCACCTATATACCGGAGAATGACCATCACACGGGCGGTTATCCTTCCGATTTTGAAGAGATGTACGACATGGCAGCGAATGCCGATTACTGGAGGATCATGAACAACTATCCCGGCTCCTTCAGTTATAAAGCCTTGCAGGCTGCCGACATAAGAAACACGAAGTTCAAGGCATTCAAGGAAAAACACGTAGTCTACTGCAATATGCGAACTTCAGCCTACCACGAACTGGCACCTCTACACCCGGATCAACTCCTGGCCGACTTCGTCTACGCTTTTCATCCCGAATTGATGAAGAACTATCATCCTAAGTTTTACGCTATCCTGAAATGAAGAGGAATCCTACGGTTTTGATGATTCTGCTCATCGCAATAGTCATCATCCTTTTCCTGACCAACCTTTTGATCGGATCTGTCAGTATTCCTTTTCACGAAATCTTTCAGATTCTCACAGGTTCTCCGTCAGGGACAGATGAAAATCTCAGAATCATCCACAGCAACATCATCTGGTATTCACGTATACCGCAAGCCCTGACTGCGATGGCAGCAGGTGCAGGACTATCTGTTGCCGGACTCCAGATGCAGACCGTCTTCCACAATCCGCTTGCAGGTCCCTCCATTCTGGGCATTTCCAGTGGAGCGGCTCTGGGTGTAGCATTGGTTGTCCTATTGTCAGGCACAATCGGCGGAAAGGCACTCAGTAATATGGGGTATCTGGGAGATGCGGCACTGTCCATAGCAGCCGTCATAGGTGCATTGTCCGTCATGGCGCTCATCGCTTTCATTGCTCAGAAGGTCAGAGGGAAAGTCACATTGCTTATCATCGGTGTCATGATCGGCTATATGACCAGTGCCGTCATCGGCGTCTTGAAATACTTCAGCGATGAAGATGATGTCAGGGCATACATGGTATGGGGACTGGGGAGTTTTTCTCGTGTCTCCGGCAATAATGTCCTCCTGTTCGTTATCCTTATGGCCGTCCTCCTCCCCCTGTCTTTCTTACTGGTCAAACCCATGAACCTCCTACTGCTCGGAGAGAGTTATGCCCGTAACCTGGGATTGGATATCCGCAGGGCAAGACTGCAGATCATTCTCTGCAGTGGCATTATCGTTGCCATTGTCACAGCTTATTGCGGACCTATCCTCTTCATCGGTTTAGCTGTCCCCCATCTTTGCCGAAGCCTCTTCAGGACGAACAACCAACGACTCCTGCTCCCTGCATCCCTCTTTACGGGTACCGTCTTAGCCTTACTCTGCAATCTGATAGCCCGGATGCCAGGTTTTGAAGGTGTACTGCCAGTCAATTCCGTCACAGCGCTTATCGGGGCACCCGTTGTCATGAGTGTCCTTTTCAAGAGACGTAAAGATGTGAGCAGTTATTAAGGCCCTACATCCTCAATCTAATTCTAACCGCAATCCTATCACGATCATCCTTCCAGGTGAGAAATTGGCATATCGGCGGATACTGCTGCCGATGCGCCGGTCTTTCGTATTGAAGATATTGTCTATGCCTAAACTGGGTTGGATCGACCATTTTCTGAGCCAACGCAACGTATGTACAGTATTCAAATTCCAGATGCCATATCCGGGCGCATTTTCGTATGCCGAAGGATAATAGGTCCGACTTTGGAGGCGTCCATCCAAATGAACATCCAAGGTATATTTCTGCCAGTCATGGTGATAATCAGCCAGCAGCGTAAAGGTATTTCTGATACTCCTTTCCAGATTGTCCCACACGCCATTTGTCTGTTGCCGTCCATAGATCCAGGCATAGTCTGCAGACAAATTCAAACCATCCAAAGGGCTCACACCGGCATTGACCTGCAAGCCATATACCCGGCCCTTATCACTATTGACATAGAGGTTATAATGGTCCGTTTTTGCGGCCTGCGCATCCGTTATCTCAGGGAATTCTTTCCGCAGTTGGGCCATCTTCTCAGCATCCACAGGAATGACATCTTCCACGATCATATCTTTTATGCCATTGACAAAACCCGTTATGCCGAATCCGGCATGACGCATCTGATACTCTGCGCTCAACGAGAAATAATTGCTCTTCTCGGGTTTCAGGTTTTTGTTGCCAATGGTGATCGTCGAGAAATCCCTGACAAAACTGACATAGCGATAATAGAGTTCATCAAGTCCGGGTGCACGAAAGCCACGAGAATAAGCTGCCCTCAAGACAAACTTCCCCGGAGCATACCAAAGAGCTGCCTTAGGTGTGAAATTACTCCCGAAAAGTTGGTGATGGTTGTAACGTGCTCCAAGAGTCAGTTTCAGATTGTTCAGCAGTTGCATCTCATGCTGGAGGTAGGCCGCTTGGGTGTACACATGATTGTCGACCTGTCCGGTGACCGCATTCATGAAATCATTGCGCCAGTCCAATCCCAGGATAGTGACGGAATGACGATACAGGCTGAATATGCCTTTGATTTCAGCCTCGTACATTCGCTGTGTCTTTTTTCTGATGTAGTCCCCCACATGATAAGGCTGCGTAGCTACATCATACTCATTGCCATAACTATAGTCATCGCCGTTCAGACGAAGTTGAAGACTGTTGGACTGATTCAACCGGTAAGTCCCGCCTGCATCCCATCTCCATGACTCCGAGCGCAATTCGTAGTCGAATCCGCCCGTCGTCTCAGCACTCGTATTGGGGCGGAAAGTCTTGTGCCAACCATAGTTTCCCTCCATAAAAAGACTCAAGCGATCTGTCGGCCGGAAAGAGAAGCGCTGAGAAAACAGATTGTTCCGGAAACCGGAAGTAAGAGGAGCCAAAGAGCGTTGGGTCGTTCCTGAATTACCCTTTACATATTCATAGTCGTTATTACGAAAATATCCCGCCTGATCATGACCGAAAGAAGTATAACTGCCGATCCTTTTTCCGGAAATATCAATATCCACAGCTTGATGGAATTGCCCTTTACCGGATACTCGGGTCTCCGAACGGACTGACAGAGGACGGTGATCTGACGGAGTCGTAATAATATTGATCACCCCTCCTATGGCGTCACTGCCATAAAGCGTAGAAGCAGCCCCATCGAGAACTTCTATACGGTCGATATGAGACAAGTCAATGCGGTTCAGGTCAATATTCCCTGAGATATCCCCGATCATTTTCTTGCCATTGACCAGAACCAGGACATACTTGTTGCCCAGGCCATTAAGATGGAGATAGGAGCCGGTAGAATTAGGAGATACCGACACCTGAGGCACCAGTGTCGTAATGGCGTCAGTAAAATTTCCGACCCCACTCTTCCGGATATCCTGCGCCGTCACCACCTTGACAGGCGTAACGGATGAATGCAAGAACTGTTGATGACCGTCACCGGTCACGACGACAGGTCCAAGGTTGACTACCCGCGACAGATCCAGACTGTCTGTTTGAGCATTGGTCGTCACTGTGATAAAACTCCCTAAAATCCCTAATAACAAATTTTTCTTTTTCATTCAAATCAATTCTGGTTGAATAAATATTTCTTGAGCATTTTCATAAGAGAATACCTCCCTGAAAATAAAGACCACGAAGGTATGGCCTCAACTGTGATACAGCATGCGAAGAGCCAGAAGACATCTCCTCCCATACACACATGATGAGTGTATTTTCCAGTTGGCTTTAAGGTCTATCCAAGTCATTCCCCTGAAGCCATGATTCTTTCTTTCGGATGCGGACAGACACGATACCGCTTTCATCGTCTTTAAGCATTTTGTTCTCTGATTATAAATTCCTTAAAACCAGATACAAAGGTCGGCACATTCTACTATTCTCACAATACCACAAGATAAGTATTCGCATAACAAAAGTTTGTGAGGCAAAATACCCTAAGGGTGGTATTACATACCTGACTAAAAGTTGCGACCTTTGCGTCTACAACCAAACAAAAAACTAAAAGATATGGCACAAATCATTGTAAATGACGAAAAACAAGAAGTCAAACTTCCCCTGACAGTAAGAGAACTGTTAAAACTGGACAAGGTCTTACAACCGGATATGGTCACTGTGCAGATCAATGAGAAGTTTATAGAGAAAGAGGATTATGACTCCACCCAACTGAAAGACGGTGACAAGATCGATTTTCTTTATTTCATGGGAGGCGGGAGTCTCTGAGCAACCTATTTTCTATAACAAAAAGTCATATCATGATCGAATTAACGGAACAACAAATAGAACGGTACAGCCGGCATATCCTTCTTCAGGAAGTCGGACTTGAAGGTCAAGAAAAACTCCTCAACGCCAAGGTGCTCATCATCGGTGCAGGCGGACTGGGTGCACCGGCAGCCTTGTATTTGGCTGCAGCCGGTATAGGGCATATCGGTATCGTGGATGCAGATGCCGTCGATCTCAGTAATCTGCAACGCCAGATCATTCATTTCACCAAAGATGTCAGCAGACCTAAAGTGGAAAGCGCCAAAGAGAAAATGATAGCCATCAATCCGGATGTCAAGGTGACCACCTACCATGAGTACCTCTATTCTTCCAATGCGAAAGAAATCATTGCGCCTTGGGATTTCATCATTGACGGGACAGATAATTTCCCGGTCAAGTTCCTTATCAATGACGCTTGTGTCATGCTCAACAAACCCTTTTCTCACGGAGGTATACTGAGGTTTCGAGGCCAGACCTTCACGCACGTTCCAGGCTCAGCCTGCTACCGCTGCTTTTTCAAAGAACCGCCTCCCGTAGGTGCCGTTCCGACATGCAGTCAGGCCGGTGTGCTGGGTGCCATAGCAGGTATGTTGGGAACCATACAGGCAGCAGAGGCCTTGAAGTATTTCCTCGGCATCGGCGAGTTGCTCACTGATCGCCTGTTGACTTTCGATGCCAAGACCATGAATTTCCGCACCATTCACGTCAAGAAGAGGGAGAACTGCGAGATCTGCGGCGCTCACCCCACCATCGACCACCTCATCGATTATGATCAGGCTGCCTGCGACTTGAAAAATCATTAAGAGACCCATCAACTGAACTCACCTAAAAGACCGTGAGACCGGATAACAACTGACAGGACTTATATCCTGCAAAAAATCAATTCTAATATGAAACGTACATGATCGTCTTTCGCCAAAGGGAATGAAAAGGGATTTTTTGTATCTTTGCCACAGTATAAACCCTTTAATCCTTTAGATATGTCGAATCAGAAGCAAGAAGTCTCCTTTTCAG
>NZ_JAMXLY010000021.1 GCF_024054555.1 Segatella cerevisiae
CTTGAAGGGATAAACAACAAAATCAAGACAATGAAAAGACAGGCGTATGGATATCGGGATGAGAAGTTTTTTGAACTCAAAATTTTATCGCTACATGATAAAAACTACGCATTTGTCGGATGAACCAAATTTATTCAAAGTAAAAAATGGAAGAGAAAAACTCTATTTTAGGTACTCAACTTATCGTGATGACTAAATCAGATTTGGATGAATTGATTAATAAGGCTGTTAGTGGCATTGCTCCATTAAAGGATAGCACTGCAGTATCTCTTCAAGAAAAAGATGCAGCGATTCCAATGGTGCCAAATGAAGAACGATTTATTACTCGTGAGGAAGCCTCTCAACTTTTACATGTTGATTTGAGTACATTATGGCGTTGGAACAAGACTGGGGTGTTGTGCTCTAAGAAGGTGGGCCCCCGCAGGGTGATGTACAAATATTCTGAAGTCTTATCCCTTTTGAATAATGCTAAATGATGTGGTAATGGGAAAGGATATGAAAGGCTTTATGCTGTTCACGGATCAAAAGGAAGCTATCTGCTGTCTGGACGATGTAGAGGCAGGGACTCTCTTTAAAGCACTCTATCGTTATGCTGCAGATGGCCAGCAACCAGAATTTAAGGTTAGGGCATTGATGTCACTTTTTTGCATGATTCGTGCGCAGATAGACCGTAGTCAAAGTACCTATGAGAAAAGGTGCAAGGCTAATCGAGCCAATGCATTGAAGCGACAAGTCGTTAAATTATCTCAAGGTAAAACGACCGTAACCCAACGTTTACAGTCGCAAACCACCGTTAGCGATGGTGTTCTATCGTTGGATAAGAATAAGGATAAGAGTAAGAAAAGTATTAATGAAGAAGCTAGCGCTTCTATTATCACGAAAGCCAGTAATGAAGAATATTCATTTGATACTGTTTGGCAAATGTACGGTAAATCTGTTGGCAATGTCGTGACTTTAAGGGAAAAGTGGAACCGTTTGCCTGATACTGACAAGGCTAATATCATACAGTATGTCCCGCAGTATGTGGCTTTACGGTCAGACGTTCAATTCCGCAAGAACTTTGATAATTTCCTTACTCAAAGAATTTGGGAAACGGAGCCTATCAGAAATAATAACATGAAGGTTGGAATAGTATTGCAAGATAATGATCCTAACAAATATAAAAATGACGAGACATGGTAACAATGAGTACGGAGACTTTCAATACTACGATACGGAGTATGAAGAATATGGGCTTCAACCCTGATGCGCAATGTGTATCTGTCCGGATACCTAATGCTAAACAAAATATAGAGATAGGATTAAAACGGTTCGTCCAAAGCCCTAAGTGGTTGCCGGAATATGATGCTGTTTCAGAATGGCTGTCTGACAATCATGGACGTGGATTGTTGTGCATTGGTAACTTAGGACGTGGTAAAACTATTATCTGTGCTAAGATACTGCCTGTACTCCTCAACTACTATCACCGGTTGATTGTACATGTAGTCGATGCCACGGAACTTAATACCAAGTTTGAAGACATCAAACAATATCATATCCTCTGCATAGATGATGTAGGGGTGGAGAATGAGGCCGTAAAATATGGCGAACGGAAGATACTGTTTACAGAGTTAGTGGACTTGGCAGAGAAGAAGGGCAAACTTCTACTACTTACCACCAATCTGTCTACGGCAGAACTGTCGGCCAAATATGGAATGAGAACACTCGACCGGTTAAAGGCAATTACTCGTGTCGTTCACTTTAAAGGTGAAAGCTTGCGTAAATAATTCCTAAATTCTAAGATTCTAATTTATAGAATCATATTTGGGAATAATAATTTATAAAATGTTATTTTACGAACTTATAGTCCGGTTATTATCCTTACAGAATCTGCCAGGCAAGTTGTACTTTTGTATATACATTCTTCCCTACGGGAAGCCTGTATGCCAAAAGTTACTTGCCGGCAGAGCCGGGGGATATAACTCGCAACTTGTTATATTTTGAAATGCAAGATAAAGGCTATAGAACTTATAATGCAGGAAAAACAAGGTTATTTGGCTCTCCCTGAAAGATGAGAACTCTTCCGAAAAAGTCAAGTCTTATCAGGGTAATATGAGTGCCATGATCCGTAGTACTGTTGCTTGGTTCTATGATAGGGAAATAGATGTATAAACTGACATGATGAAGCTATATCAAAACATTAGCAGATTTTAAGCTAATTGAAAGGAAATTTTAATTGGCCATGAAACAGCCAACAAAGTGGTTATCAGTAGCAAACTCTCCAAAAGCTACTACGAGGGGATGCTGGTGTCTAAACTCCACTTGCTGTAGAATATCAAGGACGAGTTGTCTGGTATCACAACCAAATTAACTCATGACTTATAATCCTTATCACTAATTCATTTGTCATTCAAGTCACTATAAGATATTTCCTATCATTTGATATTTTAATTTTCTCTACTTTATATTCCTGTAATTTATAATATCATAGGCTTGAACAATATAGATTTTGAACTTATATTTTTTAAGCTATAAACTTATAGGACAATAATGATAGCAGAGATATTGGTCTTAAGTCCCATTTTTTATGTGGTTGAATACAGAAAGTATTAACAACGAGAAAAGGTCCTTCGAATACAAGCTACAAGAATGCAGGGATAAAATTTCCAATCTTATTTCCCGCAGACAATTCAATGACCGCAGGAAGAAGACAGCCGGACTGTGTGAAGAAATCCGTAAGAGACTCGCCTACAGGATGGATGGCGGAGAAGACTTCTTTATTGTGGATTCCAACTAATAGAGGCTAGGGGGACAGCCAGAGGGGAACGCTGTAGGGACGGACAGAGGATTTTACCCGGGCTCCGAACTTCGGATTCTGTGCCTTGCAGAACACATACTATTTTGGCTACAAACTCCATGCTATCTGTGGGTTAAACGGTGTAATTATGGCGACAAAGGATATATCGGAGCAGATGTACAGCTCGATCTTTTTCTAGACGGCACACATCAGACTTGAATGTCCTTACCGTCTTAACCAGAAAGACTGGAATCCCAATTCATCCTATTTGCCGAGGCCTGGAAAAGGATTGAGACACTGTTCTCGCAACTGACAGATCAATTCTTAGTCATCAGAAACTATGCGAAGATAACAAACGGCTTGTTTGCCAGAATAATCGGCAAAATCAGTGCGCTGACAGTTTCTCAATATATGAAATACATTAATAGCAAGCCCATCGGCAGAATCAAGTACGCACTAAAATAATTCCGCCAACGAGTAGAGTTATTGATGATTATTCTATTTTTCTCAAAGTCAGCCGGTTAATGTATTTTGATCCCTCTTCCAGCGGAAACTCTACGACAAGTGTGCTATTCTTCAGAGTAGTCACCGTATAAGTATCCTCAATGTTTCCTCTGGAATCATAAATGTAAATCTTATTTTCGGAAACTTCGTATTTGCCTCCATCAAAATCATTTGAAAACCATGAGTCCGAAGAGGTCAGATAGAAATACTTTTTGTAAGTTCCGTCACCTTTAAATAAGATACGATCTCGGTCTGATCCTATCATATCCGAATCTATCGGTACGATATCATCTTCATCATCATAATCATATCCGGAGATATGATGAGTTTCCCAGAGTCCTACGATATTGGTTTTCAGGTCATCCGTATTGAAGGAATCGTGGCCGGATGAACAGGAGGATAAGGCAAGCATGCCAGCAAACAGGCCGATTAGGCCGAATAAACTCATTTTTTTTATCATATTAAGACCTTTTTAATGAAACATTTCTTTGTTTTTCGACAAAATTAAAAGATATGTGTCCAGTGAAAGCAAACCGATTAAAAAATATCTTATCTTTGCACAAGAAAGGTAATGATCCATAAGGGAAACCTAAACTTTTATAATCTATACCTATGATTTAAAAACTAGAACGAATGGCTAATACGAAGGATTATTCTACAAGAGAAAAGATACTGGACAAGTATTTGCGGAGTCGGAGAGGGTATACTCGTAAAGAACTCCAATATTTCGTTAATAAAGAACTTGCCCGTAGAGGGAGGGATCCGGTCACGGCACGGACTACGATTCTGAATGACTTGAACGAGATAGAAAACAAGTACAATACGGTCATCAGCCGGGAGCAGCGGGGACGCTCCATCTATTATTTCTATCAAGATTCTGCATTTAGTATTTTTAATATTGATCTTACTGATGAAGATTATGATAAGATTTCCATGGCGGTTACGGCATTGAAACGTCTGCAAGGCATCCCGAAATTCTCATGGGTTGATGAACTGGAAGCCCGGTTGGATATGACCGTCAGAAAAAAGAGCCGTCCTATCCTCATGTTTGAAGATGCAAGTTACAATACCGGAATGGAATACTTCCTGCCGTTGTATGAGTATATTGCCGACAGGACAACTGTCCGGCTCATCTATCAGAATTTCAGAAGTGAGGAATCTGAAGAGAGAATAGTCTATCCTTATCTGTTGAAACAGTATAATAACAGATGGTTCCTTTTTGGGACAGATAAAGGATATACCACTTTGAGCATCTATCCTCTGGATCGTATCCTTTCAGTAGATTCTTCCGAAGAGAAATTTATTGATACGGATATAGATTTCGCCACGTATTTCTCTGATAAAATAGGTGTGGGTATCCCTAAGGAAGGTAATGAGGTCAGGGACATCCTGTTCAGAGTACCGCTCAATCAGAAACCCTATCTGGTGACGAAACCCCTGCACAGCAGTCAGACCTTGGTTAGCGAAGATGCGGAGTGGGCTACCTTCTCCCTGCATGTGAGAATCAATTATGAATTACAACAGGAGCTTCTCGCTTTCGGCGATCTGATCGAAATACTGGCTCCGGCCGACTTCAGGGAACAGATCAAGTCCAGGCTTCAGAAAAGTCTGGTCCGTTATGAGAAATAATCAGACAGGTTTGCTTTGCGTGGACCGATTTAACTTACTTTAGCGGACAAGAAACTCATAAATTGATCTTAAAAGCATAAGAAAGTAATCAAAGACCATGTAAATTAAAATAAAAGCATTATATTTGTCTCTGACACAATCAATTCTTTTTATAGCAATGGAAGATATTAACCGAATCAAAGTGGTTCTGGCAGAAAAGAAGAGAACCAATAAATGGCTGGCCCAACAGTTGGGAAAGGATCCTGCTACAATCTCTAAATGGTGTACGAATACTTCCCAACCGGATCTGGGAACATTAAAACAGGTGGCCTTGTTGTTGGATGTGGATATTCGGGAATTAATTTACCGGACTAAAAAGGAAGGTCATAATCTATGAATAAAATCAATAGTCCATATCGTTCCATTACCGGCTGTGCTTTCCAGTATTATGAATACCAGCGGTTGCTGCCTTTACTGATGGATCCGGATTCGGAGCGCCTTCTGAAGGAGGAAGTGGAACAGAACCGGTTCTTGCAGATTAATGCCCGCACTGCCCGAATTCGCTTTGTCACGGAGTTTAAGCACCGCTTTTCCGCCGTTCCAAGAGCTTTTTGGAAGCAATGGGAAACATTGAGCGAAGAAGGACAACGTGCCGGATTGTTCTTTGCAATATTAAAAACTTATAAACTGGTGTTTGACTTTCATTTTGATGTCACCGTCAGGAAGTGGAATTCCATTGACCATCAGTTGACCAAGTCAGACTTGATGATGGAAATGAACGAAATAGCGGCAAAGGATGTTTTCGTGGACAGTTGGTCGGAGAATACGAAGAGCCGTTGTGTGAGTCAGTATCTCACTATTTTGCGTCAAACCGGTTTGTTGGAAGGAAAGGACAACCGACTCCAGCCCCTCCATCTATCATCCGTCAACAGTGCCTATTATTTCCGCAGCGGGGAGGAATGGTTTTTCGATGCCTGCCTGCTCTATCCCTATGAAGTCAAGGCCTTAAAATCCCAGTTGCTATGAGAAGTATGACGATCCCTGAATTGTATGACTATCTTTGCAGTCCTCAATTTCAGGATGCGAAGAGTGGTAATATTTTCTACAATTACTATATCTACCAGTATCCCGCACGACAGGAATATGAGATCCGGCGGCAGATCCGTGAGTTCCAGCAACAGTTGAGGCGCCCGGCCCATTTCATCAATGCAGTACTCCTGGATTTGTTTGAAGTATTCTGTGATTATCTTAAAGCAGAAACTTTTGGCAATCAGAACCTCCTCGATATGACTTTTCAGGAAGAGAAGGATACCCCCGACGAAGTGACAAGTGAACTTACTTATGAAGCCAATAGTGACGAATTTTTCTCTTTTGTCCATGATCGTATCCTTCAATATATTCAGGAAGATGACGGTTATAAGCATCCCTATGTTTTTGTCTATGGCATCGGAAAAATGTTTCCCTATTTGCGCAGCAATGTCTTTCTTAATGGCTATGAGAAATATAACGATACGGATATTTACAAGATCATCCTCTTCTATCCCGGCCACAGTGTCGGTAATTCCTTTTCCTTGTTTGATACGCTTCCCGATGAGCATACTTACAGGGCCATATTACTGGTAAATGAATAAAATCTATCCACATGAAATTTGAAGACTTATACCTGAAAGGGCTGGACCGGAAAGTCAACCCCGCAGTTTCTGCATCAGATCTCAACGAAGAGACTGTAAATATTGAAATCGACGAGTATGTGTTTACTGATGATATTATCAATAATCTCTATGAGATATTAAGGAATATCCGGGAAAATCATGGAAACCATACCGGTATCTGGATCAACGGCTATTATGGTTCGGGAAAGTCGCATTTTCTGAAGTATGTCGATTACTGTCTGTCACAGAAGTACGGAGCGAAGGCTCTGGGCCGGTTGCGGGAGGCAGTGGCGGAACGCAAGCCTATGGAACTGAATGTGGAACCCGGGGAGATGGATGACCTGATTCGTTGGTATACCACTCGGGCCACGGTGGATACGGTTATGTTCAATATCGGCACCGTTCACGATGCCAACAGTGGCGAAAATGAAGTATTTACTCAGGTGTTCTGGAATCAGTTTAACGGGATGCGCGGACTGAATGCCGAACATCTGGCTATGGCCCAGTTTCTTGAAAAGCCTCTTGCTGACGATGGCAAATATGAGAAATTCTTGGATTATGTCAAGGAACAAGGGTATGACTGGAAACGGAATATCCACCGGTTCAGCGGCAGCAAACTCGACCTTGCCCTGAAGATGGCAGCGACTGTCGACCCATCACTTTCTACTGATGTTATCCGTGAGCGCATCAAGAACAATGATGTCAATATCAGTGTGGAGTCCTTTGCCAATGAGTTAAAAGAGTATCTTGACCATAAGAACAATCCGAATTATCGTCTGTTGTTCCTCGTGGATGAAATCAGCCAGTTTATTGACAACCGCCAGAATGTGCTGCTCCAGTTGCAGGAGGTAGTCAGCCGGGTATGTGAAGTCTGTGCTTCGCAGGTGTGGTTTGCCTGTACTGCCCAGCAAGACCTGTCAGAGGTACTGGACAACTGTAATATCCAGAAGACCAGCGAGAACTATGGCAAGATCATGGGCCGTTTTGAGGTACGTCCTTCCCTTCAGGGAACGAACCCCGAATACATCACCCAGAAGCGTATTCTCGAAAAGAAAGGTGAGGTGGAGATAATGTTGAAGAAACTCTATGAGAAAGACAAGGTCAAGTTGGATGCCCAGTTCATCCTGCCCACATCATACAACTCTTATCGCAATGCTGATGATTTCGCCAATTACTATCCCTTTGTACCTTATCAGTTCCAGTTGATCATGAAGGTGCTGGACTCTTTCGTCAACATGAACTATGTCGACAAACAGGTTAAGGGCAACGAGCGTTCACTGATCAATATCACCTTCTCCATTGCCCGGGATACGGCCGGTATGGAAATGGGACAGTTTATCTCCTTCGATCGGTTCTTCGGGGCTATGTTTCAGGGTTCCATGCAGCATCTGGGCCAACGGGCCTTGTCCAATGCCCGGGCTGCCCTTGACCAGGTCAAGGATGAAAAACGGGATTTCTATCAGAGAGTGGTCTATGTTCTCTTCATGGTCTGCAACCTGGCTGAGGAAGACAAGCAACAGTTTTCGGCTACGATAGACAATATCGTGACCTTGCTGATGACGAAGATCGATGATTCCAAGGCGGCCATCAAGAGCGATGTGGCGGAGGTCTTGACTTACCTGATGGACAAGGCTGTCATCCGAAAAGTGAAGACCGACAGTGGTGGTGAAGTCTATGAGTTCTATACCGAGGAAGAATCCAAGGTGGCTCAAATCATCAGCAACCAACATGTAGACAGCAATACGTACAGTGATGAACTTTATAAGATTTTCTTCAAGCATTTTGGTGAACCTGGCAACAAGGAACCTTTTGGCACCCGGTCTTTCAGTGTCGGGGCGATGATAGAGGGGAGGAATTACCTTGTCAACAATGCGGATGTGTACGTTGATTTTGTCACCACGGCTGATACGGATTCTCCCGAACAATATGCCTTGAACAATCCAGCCAATCACCTGGCTTTTTTCCTCTTCCCTCAATTGAAGGATAACCGGGATTTGAAAACACAGTTTCTGGAATATTGTCGGGTGCAGAAGTTTGCCAGGGAACCGGCACTCAGCGAGGAACGGCAACGCACTAAACAGATTTTCCAGGACCGTGCTAAGGAGCGTTATGATCAGGAGATCTGCCCTCAGTTCCAACATATTCTGGATACGTGTAAGGTTATCTCCGGTCAGAATGTCCTGTCGGAATCTGAAATCGGTATGGTAAAGGCCAAGGAACGCTACAAGAGAGCCTTGCAGATGCATCTGTCTCTCGTCTATAACCAGGCCAAACTGATAGATATTAAGAAGGTTCCCCAAACAAATGCAGACCTGACACAGCGAATTCTCCGTCCCGTGCAACCGCAGATGCTGGACCTGCCCCTGACGACTGCCGAGAAGAGGGTTAAAGATGTTCTGGACCGTTCACCTCATGACAACACAGTGGCAGACCTTGTGCGGATTTTCTCCAAGGTGCCTTACGGGTGGTCAGATCTGGCCACGATTGATGTGCTGAATGAGTTGGTGCGCCGTCATCTTTATGCTTTGAGCTACAATAACAATCCGGATGTAAGCCGTGAGGAGATAGCTCGCAATATTGTCCGTGATGCTGCCCGCTTTACTATCGAACCCGCCAAGGCCATTTCTCAGGAAGTGTTGAATGCGTTTGTGGAGAGTTGGAAACAGATCTTCAATGTCATGACGGTTCTGGGCAGCAATGACAGTGCGGAACTTTACCATAACTGCAAGGAGAGAGAGGATTCGGCCTTGAAAGAACAACTTAGAGCGTACCGCAAATTGTCCAAGACTCTAGGAGATAAGCCTTTTACTCCCGTGGTTGATGAGGCAGTCGAACTCTTGGAGAGTTGGTCGGCCATCCGCGATCAGCAGAAGTTTTTCGAGACCATCATCGCTGCCCGCGAACATGCCAGTGCACTGATGGACCGGTGCAAATCCATTGCTACCTTTTATAACGATCAGAAAGATAATTATCTGAGTCTCTATCACTTTTTGGATGATAACAGGGATAATTTCGCTTTCCTGACTCCTGAACAGCAATCGTCTGTGGAGAGTCTGAAACAGGTCAAGAGTGATGAGGAACCGTGGAAATCTCTGCAGTCGTATCTCAAGATTATGAGAACCCTGAGAGGTCAGTTGGCAGAGCGCAAGCAACAACTGGTAGAGGATATCAGGAAGAATTACGGTCGGGTGTTTGACGAACTGGAAGCCTATGCCATGAAGATGGGGGTGGTGCGCAGTGCCTTTGCTGATCGGGACCGGACGATTGCTCAGAAAGTAGATTCCAATAATTTTTATGCGCTCCAGTTAGCGGCGGATACCAGTCAGTTCTATGCTTCTGAGATGGAGAAGATCAGTGCAGCGATCCCTCAGAAGCCGATAGAAGAAGGTTCGAACGGTTACCCGGAAGCTCCCACAGGCGGGACTTTCGTTAGCGAACCCGACCCGGGAACAAGATCAAGACCGGTTCCCCTGAAAGTCGTCCACCTGTCCGTTCATTCTTCCCGACCGATTTGTTCGGAGGATGACATCGATCATTATCTTCAGGACTTGAAACAACAACTTCTGAAGGAGCTCAATACTAATAAAGGTAAGGGCATTATCATCAACTGAGACGAAGATGGATACAAATGGATTAAAACGCTTTGCGGCTGAAGCGCGTACGATATTAATTCAAGGTGTAAGAAACCGTGTGGAAGGCTTAGGCTTTGATCTGGAATCCGGACAACCGGCAGCGTTGCCGCAGTTGAAGGGTGGTGGAGCCGTATTCATGGACGAAACTCAGTCTGAGGCTTTTTACGACCGGTGGATGTCTCTTTACAACCATATCCGGAACCGTGGAGTGAAGGATGTTGTGGAGGAAGCTGCCTATACGTGGTTTAACCGTCTGGTAGCTATCCGTATTATGAGTCAGTTGCATTTTATTACTCCGGTGCTCAAGTACGAAAGCAACGAGATTCATATTCCTGTCATCGTCTCGGAAGCCCGGCATGGCCGATTGCCGGAAATGCAGGAGAAGCTGCGGGATGAACTCTGGGAACTGTTAATGGATGACGCTAAAACCAATGAACAGTTTGCCATTCTCATTGTTGCTTTTTGCCGCAGTTGTCCTGTCATCCATCAGTGTTTCGGGGCCATCTCCGACTATACGGAACTGTTGCTGCCTCAGGATATTTTGAGGGAAGGGAGCTTTGTGGATAGACTTAATCATACGGACTTCATCAAGGAGGAGGATTATCAGTCGCCGGAACTCATCGGTTGGCTGTACCAGTTTTATATCTCCGAACGCAAGGATGAGGTCTTTGCTAAGAAGGGCAAGTATGAATCGGATGAGATTGCACCGGCCACTCAAATCTTCACGCCCAACTGGATCGTAAAATATATGGTGCAGAATACGGTCGGGCGAATGTATCTGGATAATCATCCCTACGAGAAAGAAGTGGCTAAGAATTGGAAATATCTGGTGGATATTCCTCAACGTGATGATAAAGACAGTTATCATTTTACGGATTTGGAGGAATTGCGTTTGGGCGATCTGGCTTGTGGTTCCGGTCATATACTCAACGAAATGTTCGATATTCTCTTCCAACTCTATACTAATGAAGGTTATGGTCGAAGACAGGCCATAGAGAATATCTTCCGCAAGAACCTTATCGGTATCGACTTGGATACCCGTGCCAGACAGCTGGCTACTTTTTCATTGCTGATGAATGCCTGCCAGAAAGATAAAAGTTTCCTGGATGCACGGGTTATGCCCCGAGTGTATGATATGCCCCGGCCGTTCTGCGAGGAGTTTGCCTCAGAATATGATCCTGAGCGACAAGATGAAAAGGCTTTCATCAAGGAGCAGATCAATCCGTTAGTTCCGTCCCAGGACCAGGAGGTGTGCGATGAGCTTTCGGATGCCATTATAGTGATGGATCATGCCGATACCTTGGGCAGTATCATGCAGTTCGAGCTCTCTGAACGTACCCGGAATATCTTGCAGGCACAGTTGCAGGAGACGGAGGCCCAGCATTACCTGACGGATCGGGCCCGCAAGATTCTACCGTATGTGCGTATCATTCTCGCCCTGACAGAAAAATATTCGGCCTTGGTCATGAATCCACCGTATATGGGGAGTGGAAACATGAATGCTACGCTTTCTGATTATGTGAAGAAACATTATAAAGAAGGTAAAGCGGATTTGTTCTCTGTGTTTATGCTTTTAGCCGTGAGACGACTTGCTCCGAATGGCAAATATGGTATGATCAATATGCAAAGTTGGATGTTTCTTTCTTCTTTTGAAAACTTACGTAAACAACTCCTTGAACATGAACAGATAGATAGCTTGCTACATCTTGGTCCACGAACATTTGATGAGCTGAGTGGAGAGGTGGTTCAGAATGTAGCCTTTGTGATCAGTCTTCATTCTCCTAAATATATGGGAACTTACTATCGCTTAGTGGATGGTAAGAACTGTGCTGATAAAGAAAACAGATTTCTTACTAAACAGCAGGAATATGCAAATGTAGATCAACAAAAATTTGAGCAGATTCCGGGTAGTCCAATAGGGTATTGGGTGAGTGAGAAATTCTTTTCCGGCTTCGCCGGAAATCTCGCGTTGTCTGCTGTTGCTAAACCCTGTGTTGGTTTGCAAACAGCAGACAACGCGAGATTTCTCCGATATTGGTCAGAAGTTAGTATTCGGAGAATTGGTTTTGGATGTAAATCTTCGGAAGAAGCATTGTCTTCAAGGAGGAAGTGGTTTCCTTACAATAAAGGTGGTGGACAACGTAGATGGTATGGTAATCAAGAATTTATTGTTAACTGGGAAAATGATGGACAAGAGATAAAGGCATATAAGAGCGCAGTTATCCGTAACCCAGAAACCTATTTCTTAGTATCATTATCTTGGGGATTAATTTCTTCAATTGGGGCAACATTCCGTTATTATCCAAACGGATTTATCTATGATGTTGGAGGCATGAGTATATGTCAAGCTGATATAGTTCTATTGGGATTTTTAAATACTAAGGTGTGTAAGATATTTTTAAATATCATTAATCCTACTCTTAATTATCAGGTAGGAGATGTTGCACGTGTCCCACTTTCATCTTTCAATAAAGATTACATTTTACCCATAGTAGAAAATTGTGTAAGTATTTCCCGCCAGGATTGGGATGCACATGAAACTTCCTGGGACTTTAATGAAAATGAATTGATCCGTATAGGGAAGGAGAAGGGGACGCATCTTTTGGAAGACTGTTATGAGGCATACGTGGAGGAGTGGACAGATAAGTTTATGCAGCTCCATGCCAATGAGGAGGAATTAAATCGCCAGTTTATTGATATTTATGGTCTCCAGGATGAACTGACACCTGATGTGCCTTTGGATGAGATCACAATTCTCCAGCAGGGGGAAATATCCATTGAAGAGAATCACTTGGTGTGGCACCCGGATGTAGTGATGAAACAGTTGATTAGCTATATTGTAGGGGTATGGATGGGGCGTTACCGCCTGGACCGGTCGGGACTGTATATCGCCTATCCGAACCCTTCGGCAGAGGATTTGGCACCGTACACCTATCACGGACAAACCGTGAATATAGACGATGATGCCATTATTCCCCTGTTGCCACGGGACAGTCCGTTTGAAGATAACTTGGTGAATCGGATCGTGGATTTCGTGCGGATCGTCTTTGGGGCGGATATGCTGACGGAGAACTTGAATTTTATCGAGAGACAGTTGGGGATGTCCATCGAGCAATATGTGTTGAAGAATTTCTGGAAGGATCACAAGAAGATGTATCACAACAGGCCCATCTACTGGCTGTTTTCTTCCAGGAAGGGTGCATTTCAGTGTCTTGTCTATATGCACCGTATGGATGCGTACACGGCGGAACGGGTGCGCAGCAAATACCTGTTGCCCTATATGGACTGGTTGCTGAACCGGTTGCATGAGTTGGAGGAGAATGCAGCCAACCTCTCCACGGTTGAACGGCGGGAGATGGACAGGATTACCCGTCAGATCGCGGAGTGCCGGGAGTATCATGATCGCTTGCATGTCGTGGCAGACCGGCAGGAGGGTTTCGATTTGGATGATGGTGTAGTCGTAAACTATGCCAAGTTCGGGGATGTGCTGGCAAAACTCAAATAAAGGATAATCAGATGATAACGAAAGAAGAATTAACAGAGCTTCTACAAAGTTCAGAAACTTATAGAATAGAGCGAACAATCTCTAAAAGCAATACGGATAAATTCTGTGAGGCTATCTGTGCTTTTGCTAATGATTTGCCTGGTTCTAAAAAAAACGGCTATCTTATTATTGGTGCTGAAGATGATGGTTGTATTCAAAAGGGTTTCAAAGTAGATGATACTCTCTTGAAGAACATAGCGTCATTGCGTTCTTCCGGCAATATATTGCCTTTGCCAACTATGACAGTTGATAAGTTTGAATTTCCTGAAGGTGATTTATTGGTATGTGAAGTACAGCCTTCATACTTTACTCCTGTTAGATATAGAGGACGCATATTCGTTCGTATAGGTCCTCGTCGGGATATTGCTTCAGAGGATGAAGAACGGATTCTTACGGAAAGACGCACCGCCAATATGGCAACTTTTGATGTTATGCCGTGCTTGAGGGCAAAATTGACTGATATTGATGTTGAAGGCATCAGAAATGGCTATTTGCCCAAAACAATAAGTGAGGAAGTCTTGGTTGTTGACCGACGAAGTATTGAGGAACAGATGGCTTCTGTCGGATTTTATGATCTGGAACATCATTGTCCTACGTATGCTGCGATAATCCTTTTCGGAAAGAATCCTAAACTGTTTTTACCCGGCGCCTACATCCAATATGTTAAGTTTGATGGTTGTGACGTGACTTCAGAAATATTGAATGAAAGAGTGTTCAATACATGTCTTTTCGATATGCTGCCTAAGTTAGATACCTTTACAGAAAATTCGGTCGTTACCAAAAGACCTGTTGCTGTTACTGCTTTTCGTGAGGAACAAATTATCAATTATCCAAAAGAAGCGATTCGTGAAATATTGCTCAATAGTGTCATGCATAGAGATTATAATTCTAATATGCCTATCCGCTATTATGAGTTTAAAGACAGAATAGAGGTAATGAATGCCGGTGGATTATATGGCAAGGCACGGCCTGAAAATTTTCCAACAGTCAATGATTACAGGAATCCGATCGTAGCTGGTGCACTGAAGAATTTAGGATATGTAAATATGTTCAACAGAGGTGTTCGGCGTGTCAAAGAGCTTTTTGAAGAGAATGGTAATCCTCCAGTGCAATTTAATGTAGACAAGATTACGGTCTTTGAGGTTGTAGCAAAGGCTGCTACACAGATAATTGGGACCAAGTCAAATTGGGATCAAATCAAAAGTGGGACCAAGTCGAAAGTGGGACCAAGTCAAATTGGGACCAAGTCAAATTGGGACCAAGTCAAAGTGGGACCAAGTCAAAGTGGGACCAAGTCAAAAAGAAAATTTATTGCAAGTCAGACCGAGTGCAACAAGATGCTGGAATATTGTTCTTCCCCACGTTCTCTGTCAGCAATTTTGCAGTATATGGGTTATACGAATAGATCGAAATTCCGCAATAAGTATATTGTTCCAATGATTAAACAGGGTAAATTGGCAATGACAATACCGGATCATCCAACGAGTAGATTTCAAAAATATGTGATAAATAAATAGGGAATCAATGAAGAATGATAGGATGCAATCTGTTTTAGAATATATAGAGCAGTAAGATTGAAAGAGAAGAAATGACCGTATTACAAGACAAGATATTGAATTATTTTGAACGGGACCACGACTTGCGGGTGCTGTTCATTTTCAGAGATGATTTCATTGAGGCTGAACTGAAGGATGTGGTTTGGCCGGCGGGGTATCGTTATGTAGACTTTAAGGGTGACTGGTTTACGACCAAATATCATCTGGATCATGACTGGGCAGGGAAGAAGGTGATCCTGCAGTTTCACCAGGAATCACCGTTAAAGCAGAAATCGCTTCAGGAGTCTTTTCCTTTGATGGATGTTCTGGTCGCAAACATGGAATTCCATAGTCAGGACACGGAGGCGTTTATGCAGCAGTATGATATTCCCCGTCAGATGGCTCGCTTCGTGGAGAAAAATATCCAACAGCTCCAGACATCTAAGATGATGAAGTTGTTGGAACCTTATTATCGGGATCATACTATTACGGAAGATATGGCTGTACGAGCTTTCTTGAGTCATTTCCTGGGAAAGCAGAGGATATTGGACTGGGATTCTATTCTTTTGCAGGTTCTCTTTCTAAGTTGTGAAGACGGGGGACAAAAGAGAAGGGACTTCTATACCAAACTGCGGAAAAATCAGATCGTGCAGGAAAAGTTGCAACGGAAGTGGAAGGATATTTTTGGAGTGGGGTACGATGACAATACGGAGGAGAAAGTTAAGAATATTGTAGAAAGATTCAAATACAATGCCATCACGCAGAATTTAGCTCCTGTAAAGGCCGATCGTTACAGTCCATATCGTATGAAGGATGCCCTGGCTCTGGAAGAGATGAACCGCATGCTGGAATTGGCTGCCGGACAGAAAGATACGGCGTTGGCTCTGGATGAGTTACTGGACGATCTCGGAGGGGATGTCCGGGATGCGGAGATTATCCGGTGGTATGGTCCAGAGGCGGATTATTATTATGTGCCGGATGGTTTGTGTGTACCTATCGTCAAGACGTTATTAGACAAGAAACTGGAAACGGAGCCAGAGGTGGCGCTTCAGCGTCTGCAGGAGTTGATGATGCGCCGGGGAGATAACGGTCCGATGAAGCTTGTGATGGATACGGCCGTGCAGATGGCCAGGTATTATGAGAAAGTCTTGTCAATAGGTTCAATTACGCTGAATATTCCGGATGATTATGTGACGGCCTACCAACAGGACTACTATCTTTTAGACCAACTCTACCGGCAGTCGCTGGAGACTTACTTTAAGGTGGATCCGTCAGTAAAACTCTTTGATACCTTGCAGGCGGCTAAGAAACGGTTGGATCGGCATTATGCGAAGTGGACTAATCTGCTGAATCTGGAATGGACGAAATGTCTGCGTGAGGCTGGAGGTATGAATACGGTCCACTTAATGCGGCAGGAGAATTTCTACAAGGAAAAGGTAAAACCGGCCAATAAGAAGATTGCGGTCATTGTCAGTGATGCGCTCAGATATGAGGTGGCACAGGATTTAATGCAGGAACTGGCTAAACGGAAGCATTTCGCACATCTGGATGTCGCTCTGGCCATGCTGCCCACGGAAACGAAATTCTGCAAACCGGCTTTATTGCCTCATCGGAAACTGCAACTCTGTAAAGGGCAGGATGAAATCAATATGTTGGTGGACGATCAAATTCTGAATTCTACGGCAAAGCGGTCTGCTCATTTAGCCCAGTATAATGAAAATGCTATTTGTGTGGATTATCAGGAAGTGGCAGCCTATGATCAGGAGAAGAACCGTGAAATCTTCAAACATTCTTTGGTATATGTCATGCACAACACAATAGATGAAAAAAGTCATGATGCTTCTGCGGCAGATGTGGTAAATAGTTGTCGGAAAGCGATTAAAGAATTGGAAATGCTGGTACATAAGATTCATGAAACATATAATGTGACGGAAGTCTTTGTGACTAGTGATCATGGATTTTTGTTCAATGATATTTCTTTTGCGGAAAAGGATAAGCAAAAGGTGGTTGATGATTGTATCGAAAGCAAGACTCGGTATTACTTGACACATTCATCTGAAGAGGTTAAAGATGTCATGAAATTTAAGCTCAATGAGGTTTCTGCAATGGATACGGATAAGGTTGATGTGGCTGTTCCGGAAGGCTCAAACCGTTTTGCTGCGCCCTCTGGAGGTTATCAGTTTGCGCATGGAGGAGCCTCGCTCCAGGAATTACTGGTGCCTGTTATTGACAGTGTTTACGAGCGGAATGATACCAAACAACCAGTGGGGGTAATGCTGCTCGGGCATCATCTCTCTGTCCAGTCTTCTCGTCTGCGGTTCAATTTGTTGCAGACGGATGCTGTCTCAATGGAGAAAAGGGAGCGGACGATTACTTGTGCGCTTTATTCCAATGGTCAACCGGTTACTCCAATCAAGGAAATAGTCTTGAACATGACGGATACTTTGTTAGACAATAGGAAAATTCTGGTGGATCTGACTTTGAACAAGAAGGTGAAGTCGAAGATTTTCCAACTGAAGGTTTATGATGTGCATGACAAGATTAATCCGCTGATCAGTGAAAATGTAACCAATAATACTCTAATAGAAAACGATTTTGATTTTTAGCGTATGAGTCTGCAAGAGAAGATAATGGATGCCTTTATCGGCAAAGTGGTCCGTAAGGATCTGGCCTTTCAGGTCAAGGGTGGTCTGCCCGTACCTACTTATGTTCTGGAATATCTGTTGGGACAGTATTGTGCCAGTGATGATGAAGAGGTAATTCAAGAAGGTCTTGAGAAGGTGAAGACGGTCATTCAGAATAATTATGTTCATCGGGCTGAGGCTGAGACGGTGAAAGGAATTATCCGTGAACATGGAAAGCATCGGATCATTGATAAGATCAGTGTTGTCCTGAACGAAAAAGAGGATGAATACCATGCTTCTTTTGCTAATCTCGGCATTTCGAATGTGCCTATCGGTACGGAATACATTATGAAAAATCCCAAATTGCTGAGTGGAAATGGGGTGTGGTGCATTGTTACGGTAGGGTATAATCATGGAGAGGACTTGAAGGTGCGCTGGGAGATCCAGAGCCTGAAACCGATACAGATCTCTAATGTCGATAAGGAAGAATATATCGAGCAACGACAGAAATTCACGACTGATGAATGGATGGATCTGCTCGTCCATACCATCGGCCTGAATCCGGAGATGATGAACCGAAGGGAGAAGTTGATCACGCTGGCTCGCCTGTTGCCGCACGTGGAGAACAACTTCAACTTTATGGAACTGGGACCTAAGGGGACGGGGAAGAGTCATGTGTTTCAGGAGTTGTCTCCTTATGGGGTGCTGGTCAGTGGAGGAGATGTCACTTCTGCCCGGTTGTTCGTGAAGATGTCTGGGAATAATGAAATCCTGGGGCTGGTCGGCTACTGGGATGTCGTGGCATTGGATGAGTTTGAACAGCAGAAGGGGCGTAATGTGGATCCCGTGCTGATTGATACGATGCAGAATTATCTGGCCAACAAGAGTTTTAACCGGGGGAAAGCTACGCATGAGGCGAGTGCGTCTATGGTATTTGTCGGCAACACGAAGCATACCGTACCGTTTATGTTGAAGAACAGCCATCTCTTTGAGTCCATTCCCACAGCCTTCATCAAGGGAGCCTTTTTGGATCGTATTCATCTCTATAATCCGGGATGGGAAATTCAGATATTGAAGAAGAATAGTTTTTCTAAGGGCTATGGACTGATCACGGACTACATTGCAGCCATTCTGCACGAATTACGGAATACAGACTGGACTGCTGTCATGGACCAATATGCCAAGTTTGACGGTTCTCTTTCTGAGCGTGATCACCTGGCTATACGAAAGGCTTTTTCGGGCATGATGAAATTACTCTACCCGGATGGGAATATTACGGATGAAGAAGCCTACGAATTAGTCGATTTCGCTGCGGAGGGGCGTAAGAGGGTGAAAGACCAACTCTATAAGATTGATGAGACTTTCCGGGCTGAGCCGGCAAAATTCCAGTATGTCAATCTGAAAACAGATGAAACGGTAAAGGTGACGACCTTGGAGGAGGTTGAAAATCCACAGTATGCGGAACTTGGAGAAGAAGGAAAGGGGGAGTCTGGAACACAGTCTGATAGAAATGAGCAGGCAAAAGTGGCTGGTCAGGAAGGTACAGAAAGCAAGATGCCCCGTCCTAGGATTCCTATACTTCGTGAAGGAATGAAAAGTATCCGGATGAATCAAAAGGGAGTAACCTATCAATCCTTGTTCGGTGATTATCTGCATTCGGCCCGTCAGATCGACATTGTTGATCCTTACATACGGGCTCCATTTCAGGTCGATAATTTTCTCGAACTTGTAGAGACTATCCGTGAAGTCAGTTTGACACCTGAAGAACTGACTATCCACTTGAGTACGGCCAATGAGGAAGACAAAATTCCGGAAATGACTGAAATCTTCAATGGTATCAGTGACGAACTGCAAGCTCTGGGTATTACTTTTACCTACGATTTCAAGGCAGATCATGACCGCTGGATACTCTTGGATAATGGATGGAAGATCCTCCTTTCCCGTGGACTTGATATCTATGAGAAATACGACCGCTTCTCTCTAGGTTCTATCCGTCAGAGCGAGCGCCGTTGCCGTGCTTTCACTATCAGCTTTACGAAAGGAAAAGATATCACATCATAAAGACTTAAAATCATTCTATTCTTTGATCATTAAAGACTTTAAAACAGAAAAATATGGATAACATTGAATTAACGACATTGTCGGTATCTATGTATACCAACAAGGGAGCTTATGCTTTATTATTAGGCTCTGGTATTTCCGTCCCTGCTCATATTAAATCTGGATGGGGTATTGAAGAAGAGTTGATTAAAAAATTTGCGATAACCAATGGCGTTTCTGAGGCACCAGATTGGCATAATTGGTATAAAATCAAATATAATGAAAAAGCTACTTACACATCTCTACTTAGCAGGTTGGTTAAGACATCAACAGAAAGAGTACAGCTCATGCGGCCCTTTTTTGAGCCGAGTGAAGAAGAAAAGAAGTTAGGATATAAGTTGCCAACACAAGCTCATCGTAAAATCGCTAACCTTGCAAAAGAGGGATATATTAAGGTTATCCTGACAACAAATTTTGACCAACTAATGGAAAATGCTCTTGAAGATGCTCAAGTTCATTGTCAAGTGATTAAAAATGAGAACGATATAAAGACTGCAACTCCTCTTATTCATTATCCAGGAGTGACCATAGTTAAAATCAATGGTGATATGGGTGATTGCAATTTCAGAAATACGGAAGCTGAGCTTTCAGACTACCCGGAGGCCTTTCAATCTTTTCTGCAAAGGATTTTTTCTGATTTTGGTGTTATCTCTTCCGGCTGGTCGGCTAAATGGGACACAGGTTTGATTGAGATTCTGAAAAAAGCTCCAGTTTCAAGATATAATTCCTTCTTTACGGATTGCACTGTAAACGAAAACTTAAAAGGACTTGCCATTAATCGTAAAGGTGAGTTTTTGAAAGTAGATAGTGCCAATACATTATTCAGCAATTTATTTGATGGCATTGCTTCACTAGAAAAAGCCGATATAAGCAAATCAATGTCCAAAGATATCATTCTGGCCCGAACTAAGAAATATTTGGTCAGTGATGTCTACCGTATAGAATATGATGATCTTGTTAGAGAACAGTGTAATTTGGCAAAAACAGCTATCCTTAAAGAAGCACACTATGACTTTGAACTTACAAAGGAGAAATTTGATCACTATGTTTCTTTGCATGAAAAGGCAGTCAGTAATTTAATAGATATGAGCATACTTGCTGGTAAGTATGGTAAAGATTATCATATACAAGCATTGACTAAATGTATTGTTGAGTTGTGCTTAAGACAATTTTTTAACGGAATGAGAGAAGTTCTAGATACTTCTTACTTACATTCTATTGGGGCAGTATTAGTTTTTAATGCCTTAGGATTTTCTTTGGTAAAGAACAGTAAATTTAAGGCTCTGAATGAATTGTTTAAGACAAAAGTTCCACCATACAATTTCTTAGGATCACATCCTGAAAATATTTTGCAGCTTTTAGGTGCACCTCTTTTTTTAGATGAGACATTAAAAAGTCTTATGAATCGAAATTATAAATTTCCAAGAAGTTTCTTTATTAAGAAACAGCTCAACTCCCACTTTAAAAAGGAATTTTATTCGGATGATGATTTTGAAAATGAATTTGACAAATGGGAGATGATGGAATCCTTAATGTTTTTTTATCGTCAAGATGGTAAGCTAATGGAACCTTTTTTCCTTGATGGTGACTTTGTGAATCATGTAGGGAAAGATTTTAGCGGACAAGATTCATTTACAGAATTCTATAAATCCGCTGATGTTCTAAAGCAGGAATGGCCACCGATCAAAGAGGGACTATTCGGGGGGAAATATGAAGAATATGTAAATATACTAAAGAAGGCAGAACAGGAGTTTCATCATGAATTGTATAAACGATAATGTTAGATACGATTGGATGTAACGGTGCAGATCATGCTATGCTTTATACTACACAACTCTTCGATATCGGTTTTGTCGTCTTTTCTGCTATTGTATCGTTAGTCTTAAGTTGTAATCTGAAACTTGTATAAGAAGTTATTAGCAACATCCCTATCGGGGTAGCGTGGAACGGTGCCCAACTTGAGTGATTGTGTCTCTCTACTATCTGAGAATGGAATCAAGACCATTCTTGTGTCTATGGATAATCTTTAGGAAATGGCTATATTGCCCGTAACAATTCTCAACAAGACAGATGTACTTTTCTATCGAAATCCTCAGATGTTAATACAAAAGAAGATATAAAAGATTATTAAAAATGAAGAATTATTTTCAGTCAGGGCTAGCATTAGGTAATCCCACAGGAGCTTGTCAGGCTTGTAATATTGATATTTCATGGTTATTTCGTAATACATCATCATTATTGTGGATTGATAAAATCTATGTTACAAATCATGTATGGGATGTTATAATGGAATATCATAAAAAGGATACCAAAATCGGACAAGTAATCAAACTATTTTACAACATGTTGGATGACGCCGGATTAGTAAGGAAAATAAACGATAAAGAAATAACGGAACAACAGGCGGAAAATATATATGAACAAATAGAATATGATCTTGGCTTAATAAAAATACATAACGGTATTGAAACCAGTAAAGAAGATAGTCATCTTCTTAAAATTGGTGATTATTCATACTGTGAGCCTCGATTATGGAGCTTATATGCAGCACTATCTTTATCTTACAAGCATAATGCAAGCTTCACTTTATCAGATGAAGAGATGTATTACTTACAACTATTGATTAACCTCAAATACAATTCTAATTTAAATGTAGGAGCAAAAGGCAGTTCAATAACTGAAGTTCTAAATGTGTTGGTGCCTCAAGTTAGAATTTGGCCAGAATATGTCCTGGAAGATTCGAAACATTGCGTTAAATGCATAAACTATCAAAAATGTAGCAACAATTATCTTCCAAAAATTGAGAAAAATATTACTCATTTATTGTCACTTCGAAATTGCGATGAAATCAGACAGTTATGTGAAATAATGGATAAAATAACGGAAGAAAAGTTTAAGTCTGGATTAGATATTGACGGCGAATCTCTCCTTCATGATGTACGAATAGAAGCACTAGCTGTCCAAAAAAATATATATAAAGTCTTTAAAAGGGTTGATCACTGGTCTAAAGTTGTTGGAGTTATTTCCGGTGCTCTATCATTAGGAGCCTTTTATCGTCATCCAGAATTAGTTCCTTTTGGAGGATTAGGCCTATTTGCTTCAAATGCCGCTGACAATATTGAGAAAATATATAAGGATAAATATAAATGGGTAAATTTCGTAGTATCATCACCAATCTTACGTAAAGATAAGAATTCAGACTAATTATAAAACTATAATTCACTATCAGTATCCCCTTTATGATTGCCCCGTGTTCGCAATGTGTTCGCAAATAAAAGAAAAAGGAGTCGCAGAATTTCTGTAACTCCTTGATGTTCAGTGTGGACCAGATAGGGCTTGAACCTATGACCTCCAGATTATGAGTCTGTTGCTCTAACCAACTGAGCTACAAGTCCGTGAAAATAACCAAGGTCATTTTCGTGTGCAAAGATACAATGTTTCCAGCTATTTCGCAAATTATTTAGGGAAAATATTGAAGTTAGACCGGCGTCAGGAGAAAGAATCACTCGCCTTTGGCATCTTCTGAATCTTCGTTCCGCTCTTGGTGTTCATGACGGATTTTGGATCAACTTAAAGGTTAAGCCGTTAATAGGATTCAAAAAATAAATAAAGTTGTATAAATAGTTGACTCGTTATTTGGTCTTAAATAGAGAAATATCTATATTTGCAATGACTATCATACAAAGTTACTATTTATCGATCAGGCATAATTTGCTGCTATGTTAGAAGAGGATGATATCTATGCGAAATTGAATTCGATGATTATCGCAGATCTTGGCCGTCGGTTTAAGAGATACCGAGTACTCTCTCAACTAACTCAACGGGATGTCGCGGAAAAGGCAGGGGTAAGTATTTTTACAATCAGCCAATTTGAAAAGGGTGAAGATAAAAATATTACCTTCGGCAACTTTCTCGCGCTTTTGCGTAGTATCGGATTGTTGGAAGAGGTGGAAAAACTGCTGCCTTTGATGCCTGATGGAGAGGAACAGCAGCGATGGAAGGAAAGGGTAAGGCATGGCAAATGACGCCCCGATCATTTCCGAACTATCGGGAATTGGAAATAAAGCGATGGGATCTTCTGAGCATGATGTCGCAGGACTCTGCCAAGAGAAAGATAAACGTTGATGATGTTAAATCATAAGGATAGCCAGTTCATTCGTTGGATTTTCATTAACTTTGCGCATAATTTAGGTATAGAATATGAACAATAACCAGAAAGACGGGAATTATAATTCCCATGGCCTGACCGACAAGCAAGTTTTGGAGAATCGTGAGAAGTTTGGTAAGAATCTTTTAACCCCTCCTCACAAGGTATCGATGTGGAAACTGTATTTGGATAAATACAAAGATCCTATTATTGAGATATTGCTGGTAGCTGCCGGTATTTCCCTGGTCTTGGGATTCCTTGAGAATGATTTCGTAGAGACGATAGGAATATTTGTAGCTATCTTTTTTGCTACTACCGTAGGCTTCTATTTTGAGCGTGACGCAGCGCATAAGTTTGACCTTCTGACTGCTTTAGGTGAAGAACAACCTGTGAAGGTTCGCCGAAATGGAAAGGTGATGGAGATCCCAAGATATGATGTGGTCGTCGGGGACGTCATTCTGGTTGAAACCGGTGACGAGATCCCTGCAGACGGTAAACTCTTTTTCTCTCAGAACCTGCAGATCAATGAGTCGCAGTTGACCGGAGAACCGGTAGCAGCCAAGTCTGCTGAGGCCGAGGAAGAAAAGGACTCTAAAGATGCTGCAGCTTTCCCAAGAAACGTGATCCTTCGTTCTTCTATGGTGATGAGTGGGAGAGGGGAAGCGATAGTCACGGCTGTAGGAGATGCGACAGAGATCGGAAAAGTTTCCAAACTCACTACTGCTGAAACCTCCGTGAAGACCCCGCTGAACATCCAATTGACCAAGTTGGCTTCTCTGATTTCCAAAATCGGTTCTTTGATTGCCGTTGCCGCCTTTGTCATCTTTCTGGTACATGATATTCTGACAAATCCGGCCTGGGGTTCAAAGGATTATTTCTATCTGGCACAGATTGTTCTGAACTATTTCATGATGGCTGTGACCCTTATTGTAATGGCTGTCCCTGAAGGCTTGCCTATGGCAGTGACCCTCGCTTTAGCCTTGAATATGAGGCGGATGCTGAAGTCGAACAATCTGGTCAGGAAACTCCATGCCTGTGAGACGATGGGAGCCGTGACAGTGATCTGCACAGATAAGACCGGTACCCTTACGGAAAACAAGATGACCGTAGGAGAGATGTACCTTTGTCATCCTGAATCTTCCCGAACGGTCCAGTTGCCCGAAGGTGAAAATGAGAAAGAGTTATTGGTGCATGGCATTGCCGCCAATTCTACGGCGGAGTTGAATGGGAACAAAGGTATCGGAAACCCTACGGAAGTTGCCTTGTTGCTTTGGATGAAAAAAGAAGGCTACGGGTATGAGAACCTCAGAAAGCAAATGAAGGTTGAAGATCAGATGCCTTTCTCAACAGAAAGAAAATATATGGTTACCATTGCCTCTTTCGACAATCACCGTTATGTGTTTGTCAAAGGCGCCCCGGAGCGGATTCTGGCCATGTGTGACCTGAGCGATGCAGAGCGCCAGTCGGCAGGCGAAAGGCTGCTGGGGTATCAGAACCGGGCGATGAGAACACTCGCTTTTGCCTATAAGGAGATTCCTGCAGGGCAATCAGAGGAAGAGCCGTTGGCTACAAGCGTAGACCATTTGCTGGTCCATTTATCCTTACAGGCACTGACTGCAATTTCTGATCCTGTCAGAAAAGATGTGCCTGAGGCTGTGAGAAAATGTCAGGATGCCGGAATAACGGTGAAGATCGTCACCGGTGATACTTCCGCTACTGCTGTAGAAATAGGCAGGCAGATCCACTTGTTTGATGATATCAAACCCGGTACTGATCTGTCTCCATATACGATTACCGGTACTGAGTGGGAGGCGCTGCCGGATGATGAGGCTTTCCAACGTGCCAAAACGCTTCGGGTCATGTCCAGGGCAAGACCTGCTGACAAGCAAAGGCTGGTAGAACTCCTTCAGAAAGGTAAAGAAGTGGTTGCCGTAACGGGCGATGGCACCAATGATGCCCCCGCTCTGCACTATGCTCATGTGGGACTCTCACTTGGGTCCGGTACATCTGTCGCAAAAGCAGCTTCGGATATCACCCTGATCGACGATTCCTTCAGTTCCATCGCCAGTGCAGTGATGTGGGGACGATCGATCTATAAGAACATACAGCGGTTCCTGTTCTTCCAACTGACAGTGAATGTGACGGCATTGCTGCTAGTTTTCGTAGGTTCTGTGGTCAGTACCCAGATGCCGTTGACGGTGACTCAGATCTTATGGGTCAATCTGATTATGGATACCTTTGCAGCCATGGCGCTGGCTTCTCTGCCTCCTTCTCCTGAGGTGTTGAAGGAAAAACCGAGAGATCCCGACAGTTTCATCATTTCCAAACCGATAGGAATAGGTATATTGGCTTGTGGCTTTGTCTTTTCCCTGATGATGTTCCTGTTCCTCCTCTGGTGTGTAAGGCGCGGCCCGGAGAGTGGCGTGAGTGTACACGAGTTGACCTGGTTCTTTACCGCCTTCGTTATGCTCCAGTTCTGGAACCTCTTCAATGCAAAGGCATTGGGAAGCAAGCATTCGGCTTTCTACCAGTTCTTTGCTGATAAAGGAATGCTTTGGGTCTTGCTGATCATCTTGGTAGGGCAGTGGCTGATCGTCACTTTCGGTAGTACGATGTTCCGGACTGAACCGATGTCATTAAAGGAATGGCTGATCATTATCCTTTCGACCTCTGTTGTCCTCTGGGTAGGTGAAATCGGACGTATATTCGAAAGACTGGCTGACAGGATCAAGCGGAGACGTGCCGCTGCCGCTGTATAGAGGAGCAGAGCGATAAAGCGGGAGACATAAACAGTTTAGAAATGAATCAAATTAAGAATATTATCTTTGATATGGGCGGTGTGCTCGTTGGCTTGGATGTCCAGAGGTGTGTGGATGCATTTACAAGTCTCGGTGCAGGGAGCATTGCCCATTATGTCCAGGAACATCTGACGGAAGACCTTTTTCTGGATATAGAGACGGGAGCGATCAATCAGAAACAGTTCTGTGATAAAGTTCGCCTGACTGCGGACATCCAGTGCTCTGACGAGAAAATCGTGTGGGCTTGGAACCAACTGCTGACCGGTATCCCGTCTGCCAAAAAAGCGCATCTCCTGCAACTTCGTCGTCAAGGGTATCATCTCTTCCTGCTCAGCAATACCAATGTCATGCACTGGAATTACTGTGTCAGAGATTTCTTCGATGACGGGAAACATACTGTGAATGATTATTTCGAGAAATGCTTCCTGTCTTATCAGATGCAACTCGTCAAACCGTCTGAAGAAATTTACCGGAGTGTACTGGATCAGACAGGGATTCAACCTTCTGAGACAGTTTTCATAGACGATACGAAAGTGAACCTCGAAGGCGCTGCCAAAGTTGGACTGAAGACATTCCATGATACAAATGAACACAGTTGGCTCGCTCTTTTAGGGAATTTTCTGGAATCGGATAATAGGTAGCGGTCGTTGATAATGGATACAATATATTTAGACAATAATCATCATCTGCAGGCGATGAAACCCTGTGTCGCCACTATCGGCTTTTTCGATGGTGTGCACCGTGGCCATCAGTTTCTGATCAAACAGGTTGTAGATGATGCCCGAAGAGAGGGGCTAGAGTCGTTGGTCATCACTTTTGACCAGCACCCCCGTAAGGTCCTGCAAAGCGATTATCAGCCCCAGTTGTTGAGTACGCTGGACGAGAAACTTGTCCTTCTTTCCAAAACGGAAATAGACCATACTGTCGTACTTCATTTTGATAAAGCGATGGCAAGTTTGTCGGCTTATGACTTTATGGCTCAGGTGCTCAGGGATAAACTGAAAGTCAAGAAACTCTTTATCGGATACGATAACCGTTTCGGACATAACCGTGCAGAAGGCTTTAATGAATATGTGAAATACGGTCAGCAACTCGGCATAGAGGTGTTGAAGAGTACGGCTTTTGTCATGAACGGCGTGAATGTGAGTTCTACAGTCATACGCTCATTGCTCAAAGACGGTGAGGTGGAACTTGCCAATCATTGCCTGGGTTATCCTTACACCCTGTTTGGAAGAGTGGTAAGAGGTTTCCAACAAGGCCGTAAACTGGGTTTCCCTACGGCAAATCTTGACTCAGGGAGTCATGACCAACTCATACCGGCACAAGGCGTATATGCCGTGATGACCAGAATAGAAGGGTCTGTGGTATATATGCGGTCGATGATGGATATCGGGACAAGACCCACCTTTAATGGACGGAATCTGACTTTAGAGGTGAATATCTTTCATTTTGAAGGCGATATTTATGGTAAGAAATTGTTCGTCAGTTTAATGCACAGGATTCGTGAAGACAAGAAATTCCCTAGCGTGAAAGCGTTGCAGGATCAACTCTTTGAGGATCGTAGAATGGTCAATGAACAATTTGATAAAGATTTAGAAAATGAGTAAGACTACAAGAGGAATCTTAAATGTCGTAGAGTTTGTTGTTGTCTTCTTTCTGATCCAAGTGATCGTTGAGATGGCAGGAGCTGAAATAGTTGCCCACAACAGTCATCTGACTTTCCAGCAGGTGATATCAGGTATCACGGCGGGGCATCAGGGGGCGCTCATCGCCATCACTACTGCCCTCAGCAGTGTCATCACCATCGTCCTCTTCTCTTGCCTGAAATGGGCGCCGGTATCACGTACTTACCTACAGTCAAAGCCATGGGGGGTGATGATCTGGGTGGTTATGCTGACCTTGGGTACAATCCTGCCCGCCGAATGGCTGGATGAGAAATTGAATCTGGTGATGCCCGAGAACTACGGTCAACTCTTTGACAGTGTGATGAAGAATCCTTGGGGCTATGTCGCCATCGGTATCTTTGCGCCTCTTGCAGAAGAGATGGTGTTCAGAGGCGGGGTCCTCCGCGTCTTGCTCAAACTGTTTCATCAGAAATGGCACTGGATTGCCATAGCCCTCTCTGCTCTGGTCTTTGCTGCAGTGCATGGGAATATCGCTCAGGGCGTACACGCCTTTGTCATTGGGCTCTTCTTGGGATGGATGTATTATCGTACGGACAGCATTATTCCGGGAATCATCCTGCATTGGGTGAACAATACAGTAGCTTATTTCATGTTCAATCTCATGCCTTGGATGGCTGACGGCAAACTGATAGACTTGTTCCATGGGAACGAGCGATTGATGGTGGAAGGCATTGTATTCTCCTTCTGCATCCTTGTTCCAAGTATTTATCAGTTGTATATCCGATTGAAGAAAGCTTGACCGATTGAAGAAAGCATTTTCAATTGGCGGAAGCATAAGAAAAAGATGAAGGGCTGTCAGTCATTTGACCGGCAGCCCTTTTTCTACGTTAGTATGTTATGAAAAATTTGAGAGAAATGAAACTTCACAGTTTCAAGAGATGTTGTTTTAACTAAACATGATATTTATAGAGAAAGCATAGAAAAATTCTATTTGAGTATCGTACCTGCGGGAGTGGGGGATGTCGGAACGACATTGCTTTGCTGTACGCTGTCGATAACCGCTGTATCCAATCCCATTGCGACAGAAGCTCCCTTTACGGATTTGAGGCCTGTCGTGTTTGCTGCCGGTTTGTCGGCTTCCCTGAAAGGTACCTGAGCTGCATTGCCCAGTGTCAGTAATATGGCTACGATGGCAGCCGCTTTGAAGAGGGGCATCAGGCGCTGGTGCATCGTGATCACGCGTGCTTTTACCGTCCTTGGACCCTCCGTCTTCGACAATACTTTCTCATCGAAATCTTCTCCTAGAACGTCTTTCTTCGTCTCATCCTGCATATAGCAGAAGAGTGTCTGATAGGGTTGTAGTTCTACGGGAACATCTTTCTGGCTGAAGAACGCGCGGAGAATTTCCTCTTCTTCAAGAGTAGTTTCGCCTTTCCAATAGCGTTCCAAAAGTTGATTAATGTACTTATAGTCCATATTTGTCGAGTTCCTGATATTTTCTTTTAATAAATTGACGTGCACGGAAGATATTGACTTTTACTTGTTCCTCCGTTATGCCCATGATTGTGGCAATTTCCTTGTAAGGTTTCCCTTCAAAATCTCGGAGCTGTATGCAGGTCCGTTGCTTTTCCGAGAGTTGGTCGATGAGTTGTCTCACACTCTTGATCCGGTCTATCCGGATCATTTCCTCTGAAGGATCTGAAGACAAGTCTGCTTGCTCGCTGAACCTGTCGTCAAGAGAGGCCGTCTGATTTTCGCGTCGCTTGTGGCGGTCGAAAGAAAGATTCCTGGTGATCGTGTAGCAATAGGACTCAATAGATTCTATTTCTTCCCATTTATCCCGATTGTTCCAGACTTTGATCAGCGTATCTTGGACGATGTCTTCCGCTTCTTCTCTGTTGAGAGTAATGCGCAATGCCAGTCTGAAGAGTTGATTCTTCAGCGGCAACACATCGTTACGAAAGCTAATCTTTTTCATCCTCTCTGAATAAATGACGACTCAGTTATCTGAAAGTTACAGTAAAGCGGAATTTTCTCTCAGATTTAATATTGGTTAACAATCCCGGCATCTTGAGGCGGGAACAATGAAGTCAGCAAAGGGTCTTATGACCTGATTACTGTTCCCTTCCGGCCATCTAACGCAGAATACTTGGTGATAATCACTTCCTTGACGCCTTTGTCCACTGCTTCGAGCGCATTCTGGAGTTTGGGAACCATTCCTTTTGCGACTGTCCCTTCTGCTGCATACCGGTCAAAAGCGGCTCTGTTGATAACCGGAATGACGCTGTCATTGTCGTCAGGATTGCTGAGGACACCGTTCTTTTCAAAACTGTAGATCAGTGTGACTTCTTCCAAGCGAGACAGCGCTTTGGCTGTTTCGGCCGCTATCGTATCGGCATTTGTATTCAACAGTTGACCTTTGCCATCGCAGGTAATGGGAGCGATGACAGGCACGATGTCCTGCCGGATGAGCGCCTGAAGGCTATAGCCGTTTACGGTGTCTATATCCCCTACAAAACCGAAATCTATGCCTTTGACCAACGGGCGTCGGTGACTGCGGATCACATCCATGTCTGCACCGGTCAAACCGAGTGCATTGACACCCTTTGACTGTAACTGTGCCACTAAGTTCTTGTTGATCAGACCACCATAGACCATCGTGACGATGCGCAGCATGTCCGCATCCGTAATGCGGCGGCCTTCAACCATCTTACTTTGGATACCCAAAGCGGAAGCAATTTTGGTAGCGCTCCTGCCTCCCCCATGGACTAACAACTTATGTCCGGGAATAGCTGTGAAGGCAGTCAGGAACTCTTCCAGTTTGGTGCTGTCTTCGACTACGGCTCCTCCAACTTTTACGATTGTCAGATGTTCTTTATTCATATCTTTCCATCTTTTAGAAGATTTTCAGTCCAGATAAGTATAGCCATAGAGTCCACTACGGTAATTATTGAGAAATTCTTTGCCTTCTTTGAGGGAGATCTTGTTCTCCTTCATACTTTTGGTGACCCACTGCTCCAACTGCCGGACGAGTTTTTTGGGATTATACTGAACGTATCCGAGAACGTCTGAGACAGTCTCGCCGTCATAGATCTGGTCGATGCTATAATGGCCGTCCTTTACAGTGATATGGGCAGCATTGGTATCTCCGAAGAGATTGTGCATATCCCCCAATATCTCTTGATACGCTCCTACCAGAAAGACGCCGAGATAATAGGGTTCACCTTTCTTCAAGGCATGCAAAGGAAGGACATTGGAGATATGGTCATTGCTGACAAAGTTGGCTATCTTTCCGTCGCTGTCACAGGTAATATCTTGAATGGTGGCATTGCGGGTGGGCTTTTCATTGAGTCGCTCGATAGGCATGATCGGGAAGAGTTGGTCGATGGCCCAACTGTCGGGAAGACTTTGGAAGAGGGAGAAATTACAGAAGTATTTGTCAGCTAAGATCTTGTCGAATCCTCGGAGTTCGTCGGGCACATGCTTCATGGTCTTGGCCATATTGTTGATCTCATGGCAGACGCTCCAGTACATACTCTCTATTTCTGCCCTTGTCTTCAGGTTGATGATCCCGTGGGTAAAGAGTTCTAGGGCTTCATCCCTGATCTGTTCGGCATCGTGCCAGTCTTCCAGCATGGAATGTGAATTCAGGTTATCCCAGATGTCGTACAAGTCCTTGACCAGTTGGTGATCCGTTTCCTTCGCTTCAAACTCTTCCGGCATTTCCGGCAGGGAAGCTGTTTCCAGAACATTGATGACGAGTACGGAGTGGTGGGCAGCGAGACTGCGACCACTTTCCGTGATGATGTTCGGGTGGGCGATCTGGTTCTTGTTGGCAGCTTCCACGAAGGTGTAGACACAGTCGTTGACATATTCCTGAATGGAGTAGTTGACAGAACTTTCGCTGCTTGAACTTCTCGTGCCGTCATAATCGACACCCAGTCCACCGCCACAGTCCACGAAATCCACGTCATAGCCCATCTGGTGCAGGTTGACATAGAATTGTGCAGCTTCTTGAAGCGCATCTTGGATACGGCGGATGCGGGTGATCTGACTGCCGATATGGAAATGGATGAGCCTCAGACAGTCGTGCAGTCCCATATCATCGAGTTTCTTGAGAGCGTCCAGAATCTCTGAAGAAGTCAGTCCGAATTTAGAAGCATCACCGCCACTCTCTTCCCATTTCCCTGAACCGGTAGATGCGAGTTTGATGCGGATGCCCAGATTCGGCTTGACGTCAAGTTCCTTAGCCACCTTGGCTATAATATCGAGTTCGTTCAGTTTCTCTACGACGATGAAGATGCGTTTGCCCATCTTTTGGGCAAGCATGGCCATTTCGATATAACTCTGGTCTTTGTAGCCGTTGCAGATGATCAGGGAATCACTTTGGCATTGCACGGCAATGACAGCATGCAATTCTGGTTTAGAACCGGCTTCCAGTCCCAGATTGAACTTTTGACCGTGAGAGATGATCTCTTCGACGACAGGTTGCATTTGGTTGACTTTGATCGGATAGATAATAAAGTTCTGTCCTTTAAAGTCGTATTCTTTTTTCGATTTTGCGAAACAGTTGGCAAATTTTTCGATGCGGCTGTCCAGTATATCAGGAAACCGGAGGAGTACAGGTGCCGTGACATCGCGCAGTGCCAGTTCGTTCATCACTTCCCGCAGGTCTATCTGCGTGCCGTCTTTACAAGGAGTTACATAGACATCTCCTTTTTCGTTGATACCGAAGTAAGAGGTTCCCCAGCCTTTGATGTTGTAGAGTTCCTCTGAGTCTTCAATCGTCCACTTTTTCATTATTTATACAGAGAAGGTTTTTAAATCAGATTTGCTGATTTTGATACTATTAAATGATATATACCGGTAAAATCCCTGTCAATCTTCTACAGATTCTGACGGATCCCGCCCTCAAAGGGTGTCTTCAGGATAGTTCCCTGCTATTTTGTTTCTATTCCGATCAACTTTTTCAACTGGTCAACAGTTGTTTTGATCTTTTCGTAATTATTCATTAGATTCACGTCCAGCGTATATTTAGCCTTCAGGTAGAAAGGCTCACGCTCTGCAAGTTGTTGCTTTATAAAGACCTGTACTTCTTCCGGTGTCTTGTTCAGCAAGAGCGGACGAACAGTCTTTCCCATCTTCAAGTGTCCGTAAAGGACTTCAGGGGTTGCCTTAAGGTAGACGGTTTCCCCTTGTCGGTTCAAATAGTCCATATTGTCGAAGAAGCAAGGCGTGCCGCCCCCACAACTGAGGATGACATTATCGAATTCCGCCACTTCGTGGAGCATGTTGTATTCGATCTGGCGGAAACCGGCCTCGCCCTGTTCGTCAAAGAGTTGTTTGACCGTCTTCCTCATCCTGCTCTCAATGTACCAGTCCAGATCGTAGAATTGACGGTTCAGTTGACCGGCAAGTGCTTTTCCTACTGTTGTCTTGCCGGCACCCATGTACCCGATAATGATGATTCTTTTCATTTGCCTGCCCTGATCTTCTTTGCAATCTTCGAATGGCATTTATTTCCGGACTTTCCTGGTTCTCGTGCGGGGTTCAGGCGCATTCTTGATGATCTCCATACATTGATCGGAGGTCAGTTCTGCAGCCTGGTCATGCATCGTCTTAGGGATGCGGTAGTTCTTTCCTTCGTATGAGATATAGGGGCCATAGCGGCCGTTGAGCACTTCCAAGTCTGGAATATCATCGAAAGATTTGAGATGGCGCTTTTTCTCGGCTTCTCTTTTAGCTTCAATGAGTTGGATAGCCGTATCGAGGGTCATGGTCAAAGGATCGTCAGTCTTTGGAATGGAGACATATTTCTTGTTGTGAAGGATATAAGGTCCGAAACGGCCAGCACCGATGGTGACAGGAGTACCTTCATAATCACCTACCTCACGCGGCAGTTTGAAGAGTTTTAGCGCTTCTTCAAGTGTGAGTGTTTCCATACTCTTGTCTTTGGGGATCTGGGAGAAACGGGGTTTCTCTTTATCTTCCGCAGAGCCTATCTGCACGACAGGACCATAGCGGCCGATTTTGACAAAGACAGGTTTCCCGCTTTTCGGATCTACGCCTAATTGCCGTTCTCCGGCTTTGTGCTCATTTCTGGCATTCATGACTTCCGTGACGGTAGGCTCAAATTTCTTGTCGAAGTCCTTCATCATCGTATGCCATTCTTCTTTGCCGTCAGCGATACGGTCAAACTGTTGTTCCACTTTAGCCGTGAAATTATAATCCATGATGTCCGGGAAGTTCTTCATCAGAAAATCATTGACGACGATGCCTACATCAGTAGGAACGAGTTTGCCTTTTTCTGACCCGGTCATCTCTGTCTTTTTCCTTTGTGTGATTTGCAGGCCTTTCAGGGTGTCAATGGTATAACTGCGTTCCTTGCCCGGCTGATCGCCTTTCTGTACGTATCCGCGTTGCTGGATAGTAGAGATGGTCGGTGCATAGGTGGAAGGTCTGCCGATACCCAGTTCCTCAAGTTTCTTGACCAAGGAGGCTTCTGTATAGCGTAGCGGTGCCTGGGAGAAACGCTGGGTGGCTGCAATCTCACGACGCTCCAACTGATCACCGGTCTTCATGACCGGCAGGCTGTGAACGAAATCTTCGGCATTGCTGTCTTCATCATCAGTAGACTCATGATAAACTTTCAAGAACCCGTCGAAAGCGACGACTTCTCCATTGGCGACAAATTTCTCACTTGTATTGCTGATCGCAATCCCTGCTGTCGTCTTCTCGATCTTGGCATCTGCCATCTGCGAGGCTGCCGTACGTTTCCAGATCAAGTCGTAGAGGCGGCGTTCCTGTGAGGTGCCTTCTATTTCTGTCTTACTCATGAAAGTCGGTCGGATAGCCTCATGAGCTTCCTGCGCGCCTTTGGAATGAGTGACGTAATTGCGGGGCTTGCTGTATTCTTTCCCATAGAGTTTGATGATCTCGTCCTTACTGGTGTTAATGGCCAGGCTGGAGAGATTGACACTATCGGTTCGCATGTAGGTGATCTGTCCGCTTTCATACAACCGCTGGGCGACCATCATCGTCTGACTGACAGTAAAACCGAGTTTTCTGGCAGCTTCCTGTTGAAGGGTGGAAGTTGTGAAAGGTGGTGCCGGCGTACGTTTCAGGGGTTTCTTGGAAACGTTTTCTACGGTGAAAGCAGCCTCTTTACACAGGTTCAGGAATTTTATGACTTCGTCATAACTCTTGAAACGCTTGTTCAGTTCGGCTTTTACTTCGGAAGCGCTGCCGTCCTGACTGATATGCGCAAAGATCGCATTGACGCGGTAATAAGGTTCCGACTGAAACTTCTGAATCTCCCGTTCGCGTTCTACGATCAACTTTACCGCAACACTCTGTACACGACCTGCACTCAGTGCCGGCTTCACCTTTCTCCAAAGTACGGGTGAGAGTTTGAAACCGACCAAGCGGTCGAGGACACGACGAGCCTGCTGGGCGTTGACCAGATTCATATCCAAATGCCGAGGGTGTCGGATAGCTTCGATGATGGCAGGTTTGGTAATTTCATGGAACACGATGCGGCTGGTCTTGGCTTCGTTCAGCCCCAGGACTTCACAGAGGTGCCATGAGATGGCTTCTCCTTCGCGATCCTCATCAGATGCCAACCAAACTTTTTTGGCATTCTTGACGTTGGCTTTCAGGTCTGCTACCAGTTTCTTCTTTTCCGGTGGAATCTCATAGGTAGGATCCATCGTATTCTTGTTTATACTGAGTTCTTTTTTCTTAAGGTCCCGGATATGGCCATAAGAGGACATTACCTTATAGTCTTTTCCTAAAAACTTTTCGATGGTCCGGGCCTTGGCAGGACTTTCGACGATAACCAGATTTTCTTGCATATCTCGCTCTTTATTGGTTTTTAAAGGCTGTGCGGGTAGTGGGCCTGAATGACCTTTACACTCACCTTACCTCTATCTTAACCGTCTTTCCTTCAGAAAAGAATTCAGAATGACCGGCATGATTATCACCGGTTTACCCTCTATTGAAATCAAAAGGTTGTCTTGAACAGTCTTGAATAGAAGTCAGTTGCGGACACAGTTTATTTGGGCGCAAAAGTAAGCAAAGTTTTGGCTTATACCTTATTGTATAAGATTATTTTTCTGTTTTTTAATGTTTTTAGGTGTAATTTATAGCATTTAACTTTTTGTAAGGGAAAGGTAATGTCCGCAGGATTCTGTCTGTAAACAGATGGATTTGGTCTTCTCTTTTCAAGGTCTAGGCAGCAGAGTCTGTTTCTCAAACCTGACAGACCGGATGCAATTCACTATTCATACGCCCTTGAAAGCGGCATGACCGTCATAGCGACCATGGTCTCCAGTCGTGAGACCGGTGGTCTATGGCATCTTTATTTGCTTTTCCGAGTCGTTCCGCTGCCTGCTGCTAACCGGCACTATAACGATATGTTCAGTCTTACATCGGTTTGGAACCCCGGGCCTTTTAGGTTTTGAGCACCTTGTTCCATAGGTATATGAAGACTGTTCCCAAGGTTATATGAAGAAGGTTCCCAAAGGTATAGGAACGTGTGTACCATGGGTAGATAACGGGATGTCCTTAGGTTTGGAACAGATGTTGATACGATACAGTAGGCCTTGTCTTATAGGCGATACCGGTATCCACCATCAAGTTGACTTGATGAGGTAAACGATGAAATAAAGAAGTGAAAATATTCGGTGATGGATAGAATGTTTGCCTAAGGTTATTCCGGGTTTTTCAGGAATCGGTCTACACCCCTTCTGATGGACTGAAGTCCGAACTTCTCAGTTTGCAGATCTGTCAGAGAGACCCACATCAGTTCGGCTGCATCGTCATTGGCTTGTGCCTTTTGGTAGTCGTCGACCGTGCATCTGAAAAAGAAGTCGAGGGTGGAAATATCCATCCCTGAATAATGATAGATATTAGGCAAACTGAAAAGATACCGGGCTGAAGTAATCTTCAATCCGGTTTCTTCCTTGATCTCACGTGCTATCCCTTCTTCTGCCGTTTCCCCGATATCTGTAAATCCTCCGGGAAGGTCCAGCGTGCCTTTTTGCGGATCACGTCCTCTCTTTTCGACGAGGATTTCGCCTTTTTCATTAATGATAAAAGCTGCAGTTGCGGCACTCGGATTAAGGAAATACTCAAATCCACAGTCCCGGCACTTTTTGCTTTTTCCGTCCTGAATATTGAAACGGTCAGAGCCACATACGGGGCAGAATTTGAATTTGTCTAAAGGATGCATGTTGTGTTAGAATTTTGAAGGACGGATTACCAGTTGTCTGTTCTGAAAGGGAACAAGGGGAGGAGGGCGCCATTTTTGACATTGCCGTACCCCCAGTTACGGAAAGCATAGCGGACAGCTACAGGAGCCTTGACTTCCGGACAGGTGAGGATGATCCCCTTAGTCCAATAATAAGTTGCATGTGCCGGATGGAATATCCGATCAGATCCTGCCATCTCGAAGCCCTGCAAGTCTTCATAGCGGCTGATCGCTCCGTAATCATTCTGAAGATGGACATAGCAGGTGTCATGACTGATCTTCATGGATTTGAATTCCGGGCTGTCACACCAAATAGCTTTCATCCCGTACGTCTTGTTCAGGGCTTGAAATGCCAGTCTTTCTCCCACCGGTTTCTTTTGGCAGGGATGGATCTGCTGACTCTCGTAAGGATAGACACAGTCGTCAATGCATACGATTCCACTGTTAGGTATGACCTTGGAGGCTTTCCATTGCGCTTCACGGAGTTTTGCACCGGCGTCCCCTTTGGGATCACCATAGTAATAGGGGGCAATCTGTACATAGTAGAAGGGGATGTTGTCGGCACGGAAATCCCGGCGCCATTGGCTGACGAGGATCTCAAGCAGATGGGTATATTGCTCGGGAGAACTCCCTACGTTGGAGCATCCTTGATAGAACAGTATCCCCTTTACAGTATAGTTCAGGATAGGCGAAAATGTACCGTTTCCCCATACGAGAGGCCGAAGATAGTCGTTCTTGGAGTATTTGCGGACATTGGTCATCGAATCCAGACTCTCGCTGGTGTATTTCTTCAGGTTGGAGGCATCCAACCAACTCTCCACGCGGGTACCTCCTTTATTTGCCATGATCAGTCCCACTGGTTCTTTCAAAGTTTTATTGAGAACTTTAGCAAAAAAGTACCCTACTGCCGAACAATCTGCGACCGTATTAGGGGAGATCGTTGCCCATGAACAGTTGGCATCTTCCAGAGGTTTCATGCTCATCACGCTCGGAATCTTGACATAGTGAATGCCCTTGTTCTCGGATGCTTCCACTACAGCTTGGTTGTAGCCTTCTACAGGACAGTTGTCAAATCCTTTGAGCGTAATCTCCATATTGCTCTGGCCGGCACAGACCCACACTTCTCCTGAAAGAACATCGTGTAGGGTAGTTGTTTCCCCATCGTTGAAAGTGATGGAGAGTGGGGTATAACTTGCCGGCGGTGTCTTTACTGTCAGAGACCATTTTCCGTCTTTGCCGGTTTTTGCCGTATAGTTCATGGAACTCCAGGATACTGAGACCTGAATGCTTTTTCCCGGTGTGTCCCATCCCCAGAGGCGGGCGTCTGTCTGTTGCTGGAGGATCATACCGTCTCCTAACAAGTGGGGGAGTTTGACCTTCGCCTTTGCTCCCGTCATCATCGTGACGAGAGCAATTGCCAATAGTGTTCGTTTGTTCATGATAGTTATATTAGGTCTGGCATGCTGATAGCGGATGACTATTTCAGCAGTGCCTGTATTTCTTTGTCGAGATCTTTGATCTGTACATCCCGTTTCTGGAGGACATTGTTCCGGTCAATGAGGAAGTAGGTCGGAATCGTCTGGACATTGTACAGTTGGAGACTTTGCCCTTGTACGCCTCCTTCGTCACGCACGCAGATCCACGGTAAAGATGCCGTCTGTTGCTTCCAGTAAGACTCGTCAGGGTCTACGGATACTTGGTAAATTTCGAATCCTTCTTTACTGTATTTGTTGTAAAGGCTTCTCAACCACATGATCCGCTGCATGCTCTGATCACTTGCAAATAGATGGAAGTCGAGCATGACAACTTTACCTTTCAGAGAGGAGAGGGTCCGCTCCTGGTTCTTGTTGTCAGTCAACTTTAAGTCGATGAGGCCTGCATTGGATACCTGACTGGCAGCCAGACTTTGTGACTGACGGGCTTCAACAATGCGGATGTTCTTCATTCCCTGCAAGGCTATCTGATGCAAGTTCTTGCCTCGTACCGAACCTGGATAGAATGTATCCCAACTCGTTGCTACGGCAGCGAAGACCTGTACGTCTGCCTTGGAAGCCTGAGGATTGAAGATCAGAGTGTTCTGTCCGCCAATCTGAATGGTCTGGAACAACGCATAGTAGGAAGAAGCCTTCATCGGTTCCTTGAAAATATAATTGAGTTTTACTTTGTTCTTATAAGCCTCAATGATATTCCCGATGACCACTTCAGAGGAGTCGATGCCGTAAGAAGGGTTGCGTGCAATGGCATTGATCTTAGCCTGCAGTTGCATTTGCATGAGGGAGAGGTCCTTGATCCTCGAGCAGTCAGCTGATCCGCGGACTTTATACTGGGTAGATATGAAAGGCCATTTTGCAGTAACCGTAACGGTCTCGGTGGAGTCTATAGAGAGATTGATGCTCTGGCCTGCAATGCGCAGGCGATAGAAGTCGGGGCATACAGAGTCGGCGGCGTTCTCCGCGAAATCAAAGTTTCCGGTAGAATCGAGTTTGACGGAATCGATTTTCACAGGTCCGTTCAAACTAATATTTTCTAAATACAATATGGAATCTTTTGCGTTTGTAATATTGCCTTCGATGTGGAATTTCTTGTTAGAGCAAGAGGTGGCAGCCAACGCTGATCCAATGAGGGCGATAGCGAATAGTTTTGATATTTTCATTTTCCGGTTGTATTGTGATTTCTTCCCTGACTCCTCTTTAGAGTCGTAGATATGTGCAAATTTAGTGTAAATACGGCAAAACACAAAATTATTTCCTGCATTTTTGACAGATATCGAAAGGATAGGATACCGGACTGTTCTTTCTGGAATTGGATTTTCTTTGGAAAATGATTCCACAGTCCTTCTTTCTCCCTTAACGAAAAAGCCTTTAAAGCAGTTTGTCCTCAAATCATAATGCCCTTTTCCGATAATAAATATAAATAAATGCACTTTTTTTCGTGATTCAGTAATAAATTAGGTAACTTTGCTTCGGTTTTACTGAAGAAACGCTTTGGTAAAGTTTTTAGATGTTAGTCAAAACAATAAAGTATTAAATTTTAGATGAACGTAATTACGAAAACAGTTCAATTGCCAGATGGCAGGACCATCTCAATTGAAACCGGAAAGGTTGCAAAGCAGGCTGACGGCGCCGTTGTCCTTCGGATGGGCAATACCGTGATGCTTGCAACGGTTTGTGCAGCCACAGAAGCAGTACCTGGAACAGATTTCATGCCTTTACAAGTGGACTATCGCGAGCAGTATGCTGCCGCAGGTCGTTTCCCTGGTGGCTTTACCAAGCGTGAAGGTAAAGCTTCTGACAGTGAGATTCTTACTTCTCGTCTTGTGGACCGTGTCCTTCGTCCACTATTTCCTTCTGATTTTCATACCGAAGTGTATGTGCAGGTGATACTTTTCTCGGCTGATAATGTCGACCAACCTGATGCTTTGGCAGGATTCGCTGCTTCGGCAGCAATGGCTGCTTCAAATATTCCTATCGAATGCCCGATATCTGAAGTTCGTGTCGGCAGGATCAACGGTAAATACGTCATCGATCCTACCTTCCAGCAGATGTCTGAATCGGACATGGATGTCATGGTAGGCGCTACAAAGGATAATATCATGATGGTCGAGGGCGAGATGGATGAGGTTTCTGAACAGGATCTCATCGGTGCGCTCAAGGCTGCTCAGGAAGCCATCCAACCGATGTGCCAACTTCAGGAAGAGCTCTCTAAAGAACTTGGGACTGATGTCAAGCGGGAGTATTGTGACGAGACCAATGATGAGGACCTCCGCAAACAAGTCAAGGATGAACTCTATGACAAATGCTATGCTGAGGCTCAGGCTAGTGATGCAGACAAGAAGCATCGCGAGACGACTTACGATAAGATCAAAACTGATTTTGTAACTGAATATGATGCTGCCCATACTGATCTCTCTGAGGAGGATCTGAATGAGAAGCATGCTGAAATAGACCGCTATTTCGCTGATGTACAGCGTGATTCCATGCGCAACAGTGTCTTGGATACACGCAAACGTATGGATGGTCGTGCCTTGGATGAGATCCGGCCTATTTGGTGCGAGGTTTCTCCACTGCCAATGCCTCATGGAAGTGCTATCTTCCAGCGTGGTGAGACAATGTCCCTGAGCACATGTACGCTGGGTACCAAAATGGACGAGAAGCAGATCGACAATGTATTGGAAAAGGGCTATCAGCGCTTTATCCTTCACTATAACTTCCCTCCGTTCTGTACAGGCGAGGCAAAGGCTCAAAGGGGCGTCGGACGCCGGGAGATCGGACACGGTCATTTGGCTTGGCGCGCTCTGAAAGATCAGATACCTGAGAATTTCCCTTATACCGTTCGCCTTGTTTCTGAAATCCTGGAGAGCAATGGTTCTTCTTCAATGGCTACTGTTTGTGCAGGTACGCTTGCTTTAATGGATGCCGGAGTGCCTATCAAAAAACCGGTTTCCGGTATTTCCATGGGTTTGATCAAAGACGGTGACCGGTATGCTATTCTGACTGATATTCTCGGTGACGAGGATCACTTGGGCGATATGGATTTCAAGACAACTGGTACTAAAGATGGTCTGACGGCTACTCAGATGGATATCAAATGTGACGGTCTGAGTTTCGAGATCCTCGAAGAAGCTTTGATGCAGGCTAAGGGTGCGCGTGAGCAGATCCTCGAGAAGATGCTGCAGACGATGCCTGAGCCTCGGAAAGACCTGAAACCTCAGGTGCCGCGTATTGAGGCCTTCGATATTCCTAAGGAATTCATCGGCGCAGTGATCGGCCCTGGAGGAAAGATCATCCAGCAGATGCAGGAAGAGACCGGTGCCACGATTACGATTGACGAATCTGACGGTAAAGGACATATCCAGGTTTCTGCACCTGATAAGAAGAGCATTGATTCTGCTTTGGCAAGAATCAGGTCTATCGTCGCTATCCCTGAAGTTGGCGAAGTTTATGAAGGCACTGTCCGCTCGATCATGCCTTATGGCTGCTTCGTAGAGATTATGCCGGGCAAGGACGGACTGCTCCACATTTCTGAGATTGATTGGAAACGTCTGGATAGGGTTGAGGATGCCGGTATTCATGAAGGTGACAAGATCAAGGTGAAGTTGATTGACATCGATTCCAAGACGGGCAAGTATAAACTTTCCCATCGGGCCTTGCTTCCTAAACCTGAAGGCTGGGTAGAGCGTGAGCGCCGTCCTCGCCGTGAGTTCGGTGACCGTGACCATGACCATGATCGTCGCAATTATCATGAGCACCGCCGCTTTGAGCATCATGATCATCAGGAAACTCCGGATAATGAGACGCCTCAAAACGATAGCGGAAAACAGGAAGAATAAATCTTTCCATCTTCTTTCATGAAGATAGAATGCTGAAGATAAAGCTCCGCGAAAACCTTTCGTGGAGCCTTTCTTTTACAAGGGCCGGATGCCTCTGTATAGAATGACTTTTAAACTATAGTTCTCCTATCTTTCAGGATAGAACTTCTACTTCTTCTTGTAATTATAAAAGTATTAAATATTATACAGATTCTTTTTGGAATTTTACATTTTTATTTATACATTTGCATATGTCCCTGATATTGGGGACACAGTAATAATTTAACAAAAGCTTTATGAAAAACTTAAAAGGGACTAAAACTGAGAAGAACCTGCAGGATGCATTCGCAGGTGAATCACAAGCACGAAACAAGTACACTTTCTTTGCATCTAAAGCTAAGAAAGACGGTTATGAACAAATTGCTGCTCTTTTCGAAGAGACTGCTAATAACGAGAGAGAGCACGCCAAACTTTGGTTCAAATACCTTGAGGGCGGAGACTGGAAAGCCACTGCTGACAACCTTCAGGCTGCTGCCGCCGGTGAACACTATGAGTGGACTGATATGTATCCTCGTATGGCCAAAGAGGCTCGTGAAGAAGGCTTCGATGTGATTGCTGCAAAATTTGCGATGGTAGGTGCCATCGAGAAGCATCATGAGGAGCGTTATCTGAAACTGCTGGAAAATGTAAAGCATGACATTGTCTTCTCAAGAGACGGTGATAAGATCTGGAAATGCCGTAACTGCGGACATATCGTTGTAGGACCTAAGGCTCCTGGCGTTTGCCCGGTATGCGGTCATCCTCAGAGTTTCTTTGAGATTGCTGCTGACAACTATTAATTGTAACTTTCAAGGATGCCTGGATATCAGGCATCTTATTAAAAAAGGCGGATTTTTGTGATCCGCCTTTTTTGATGTGGTGATCCGTATGGGGGACACCACTAGATTGTTGAAGGGTGAGTTTTATTTCTTCAGTGCCGTTGCTATGATTTCCGCTAATTTTGAAGCTCCTTTTGCCGTAGGATGGATGCCGTCTTGTTGCATCAGACCTGCATAGGGGGCAAAGGCTGTATGAAGGTCTAACATTTGGCAACGGTTCTTTTTTGCTAACTTGCGGATGACTGGGATGATGCCTTTCGCGATCACACTGTCGCTGATGTTCCAACTTGCCTTGAAAGCGGGGATAGGAGTGGCGAGATAGATTTTCGGATGGCTCGGAAGGGCTTTGAGTGAGTCGATCATCTCTTGCATGTCTTGCCGGAATTCTCGTCCGTATTTCCAGTTCTCCGGTTTGGAGTCGTTCGTCCCTAATTTGATGATGACAATTCCTGGTCTGAAGGCCAGGGCGTCCTGCCATGCCAGTTCTTTCATATAGGGATGGTCGCCTTTATTCAGCATTGTTCGGGCACCCACACCGAAGTTCTTTACAAGATAATTATCTCCCAAGTCTTTCTGCAGACAGGCCGGGTAACCTCTTTCAGTATTCATATCGATGCCTGAACCGTGGGTGATGCTATTGCCTATGCAGGCTACTCTTATAGCACTAAGTTTGGGACTGGGATGTGTCGACAACCACTGTGAAAGGTCTTCCAGCATCTGCTGATGATAAGTAAACTGTGGATTGAAGCCGAACCCATGACCACCTGTAGGATAGATGTAGAGCGAACAGTCATTGCCGGCTTTCCGCATTGCGGTATAGTAGGCGATGCTGTTTTCTACGGGTGGTACCACATCGTCGTCGTTGGCGAGAAGCAATACGGCGGGGGGAGTCAGGTCTGACCGGACTTGTTTCTCATTTGAGAAATTGGTAATGGCGGATTCGTCTGGGGTAGTTCCGAGGAAGTTAGCTCTTGAACCTTGGTGGGTGCCGTTGCCCATGGTGATTACCGGATAAAACAGGATAGAGAAGTTAGGGCGGAGGGCATAACTGGCATGTGTGCTGATGGTGGAGGCGAGGTGTCCGCCGGCAGAGAATCCCATGATCCCGACATCATAGGGGTTGATCTTCCATCGGTCGGCCGAGTCTCTGACGAGGCGCATGGCGCTCTCTGCATCACTGACGGGTATATTGCGGTTCCCTTTAGGCATGCGGTATTTCAAGACGAAATAACTGATACCTTTCTGATTGAAGAAGGAAGCCCAGTTATGACCTTCGTTATCCATGGAAAGTCCTACATAGCCTCCTCCCGGACAATCTACAACGGCCCTTCCTGTAGGCCGGTCTGCCAGATAGCAGGTCAATGTGGAGGCTCCGTCTGTGATGATATTCAGAGTCATCTTCCTCGCAGTCTGTGCCTGCAACGAAAGTGCGAAAAGGATAAATGCGCCGAAAAATAAGTTTTTTTTCATGAGGTATGAATTTCTAGATTATACAGTTTAAGGTTGATAGATAAAAGGAGAAGTATAAAATTGACTTCTCCTTCTTTATTATTGGTCTAAAGAACTTAGCAAACTTTGCTGCCGGGTTTGACTTTCCCCAAGACGCTTGTGACGGCAAGGCTGTCGTCTGCATCGAGGGCGGAAAGGATCATGCCCTGACTTTCGATGCCCATCATCTTGCGGGCAGGGAGATTGGCTATGAAGAGGACGTCTTTGCCGATCAGTTCCTCGGGCTTGTAGTATTTTGCGATACCTGAAAGAATCGTGCGGTCCTTGCCCAGTCCGTCATCAATGGTAAACTGGAGGAGTTTGTTGGATTTCTGGACTTTCTGACAGTCCTTGATATGTCCCACACGAATATCGAGTTTGTCAAAGTCATCCATAGAGCAGGGCGCTTTGATAGGCTCTGCCTTGTAGGTGCTGGCTTCGTTTGCTTTCTTGGTATCCTCCAATTTCTGTAACTGGGCATTGATGGCGTCATCATCGATCTTCTCGAAGAGGAGTTGGATCTCTCCAATTTGATGACCGGGTTTCAGTAAGTCCGTACTGCCCAATTGATTCCATTCGAAGTGCTCCATACCGATCATCTTACGGAGTTTTTCGGAAGAGAAAGGCAGGAACGGATCGAAAGCAATGGCGAGATTGGCAACCAACTGCAGGGAGATGTAAAGGACTGTCTCTACGCGCTTGGGGTCTTTCTTCCACACCTTCCAAGGCTCGCACTCTGTGATGTATTTGTTGCCGATCCTGGCCAGATTCATTGCCTCTTTCTGGGCTTCCCGGAATTTGAAGTGGTCAAGATACCCTTCCACTTTCTCCTGAACATCCTTGAATTCTTTGATGGCCCTTTGGTCGACATCCTGTAGCTCCCCACATTTCGGGACTACGCCATTCCAGTATTTCTTGGTCAGTTGGAGGGCACGGTTGACGAAATTGCCATAGATGGCGACAAGTTCGGAATTGTTGCGCTCTTGGAAATCCTTCCAGGTAAAGTTGTTGTCTTTCGTTTCCGGTGCATTGGCAGTGAGGACATAGCGCAGCACATCCTGTTTGCCGGGAAAATCCTTCAGGTATTCATCCAACCAGACTGCCCAGTTGCGGGAAGTGGAGATCTTCTGATTCTCCAGATTCAGGAATTCGTTAGCCGGTACATTGTCTGGCAGAATATATCCGCCGTGGGCCTTCAGCATCGTCGGGAAGATCAGGCAGTGGAAGACGATATTGTCCTTGCCGATGAAATGGACCAGTCGGGTTTCCGGATCCTTCCACCATGTTTCCCATTTCCCGAATTTCTCAGGTTCGTTCTGACAGAGTTCTACCGTATTGCTGATATAGCCTATAGGGGCGTCAAACCAAACATATAAAACTTTTCCTTCGGCTCCCTTGACAGGCACCGGTATACCCCAGTCTAGGTCCCGGGTCATGGCACGTGGCTGAAGATCCATGTCCAGCCAACTCTTGCATTGTCCGTACACATTTGAACGCCATTCCTTATGGCCTTCGAGAATCCATTTCTTCAACCAGTCCTGATATTCATTGAGGGGCAGATACCAGTTCTTGGTCTTCCTGAGGACGGGCTTACTGCCACTGATCGTGGAGTGCGGGTTGATGAGTTCCATAGGACTCAGGTCACTGCCGCAGACTTCACACTGGTCACCATAAGCATTCTTGTTGTGGCAGTGGGGGCATTCGCCCATGATATAGCGGTCAGCGAGAAATTGGTGAGCTTCTTCATCGTAGTATTGCTCGCTCTCTTTCTCGATCAATTTGCCGTCATTGTATAGTTTCTTGAAGAAATCACTCGCAAACTTGTTGTGAATCTTTGAGGTCGTACGACTGTAGATGTCAAAACTGATACCGAATTCACGAAAAGAATCCTTGATCAGTTTATGATAACGGTCACAGATATCCTGAGGGGCGCATCCTTCTTTCTTGGCACGGATAGTGATGGGGACGCCATGCTCGTCACTTCCTCCGATAAAGCAGACATCCTGCTTCTTCAGGCGGAGATACCGTACATAAATGTCAGCTGGAACATAGACACCGGCTAAATGGCCGATATGCACACCACCATTGGCATAAGGCAGTGCAGCTGTCACGAGGGTGCGCTTGAATTTCTTTTCTTCCATTAACTTATTGTTTTTTACTGTTTTGTGCAAAATTACTATAAATTGGGCGGAGAACAAAATAATTTGATTGTTTTTTGACGGACCTGTTGCACACTGCTAAATTCTTGTGCGAAAAGCTCTTTCTGCCCAGTCTCCCCGGTCCAGTTCCCGATAGGAGATGGCTTCTGCCAAATGTTCCGGCAGTACAACTTCACTGGCGGCCAAATCGGCGATGGTCCTGGCGACTTTTAATATCCTGCTATAGGCTCTGGCACTGAGACTGAGTTTCTCCATCGCCGTACGCAGTAAGGTCAGGCCTTCTTCTCCGGGCTCGGCATACTGGTGGATCTGACGTTCGCTCATCTGGGCGTTGCAATGGATGCCGTTGAGATTCTTGAAACGCTCGGTCTGTATCGCTCTGGCTGCGATGACTCGTTTACGGATTTCCGCACTAGGCTCTCCCGGTGCCGCTTTGCTGATCTCCTTGAAAGGAACGGGAGTGATGGAACACTGGATGTCAATGCGGTCGAGGAGTGGACCGCTGATCTTGTTCATATAGCGCTGGATTTGTCCGGGCGTGCAGACACAGTGATGTGTCGGATCTCCATAATAGCCACAAGGACAGGGGTTCATACTCGCCACGAACATGAAGGAACAGGGATAGGTGATGGTGTACTTGGAACGGCTGATCGTGATCGTCCGGTCTTCCAGAGGTTGTCTCAGGACTTCCAAGGTGTGCTTGTTGAACTCCGGCAGTTCATCACAGAAGAGTACGCCATTGTGGGCGAGGGAGATTTCTCCGGGCATCGGGTTTGTGCCTCCTCCTACAAGGGCGACTTCAGATATGGTATGGTGGGGCGCGCGGAAAGGCCGCTGGGAGATGAGGGATACTCTTTGACCTAGTTTTCCGGCGATGGAATGAATCTGAGTGGTCTCCAGACTTTCTGTCAACGACAATGGGGGAAGTATAGAGGGCAGACGCTTTGCCATCATGGATTTGCCGCTCCCGGGAGGACCGATCATAATGAGGTTGTGCCCACCTGCAGCTGCTACTTCCAATGCCCTCTTGACACTTTCCTGCCCGCGTACATCCGCATAATCAAGATCGAAATGGCTCTGGTTGTCATAGAATTCTTTCCGTGTGTCGATGACTGTGGGTTCGCAGGTGTCCTGACCGTCGAGAAAACGGATGACTTCTACGAGATTGCTCATGCCATAGACATCAAGGTGATTGACGACCGCTGCTTCCATGACATTCTGACGAGGGACGATCAGTCCTTTGAAATGTTCTGCTCTGGCCTTGATGGCAATAGGTAAGGCACCTTTAACAGGTTGAAGTTTCCCGTCAAGGCTCAATTCTCCTACCAGCATATAGTCATTCAGTCGGTCGGCTGTCATGTTCTCGTTGGCGGCGAGGATGCCGATAGCTAAGGGCAAATCGAAACTGCTGCCTTCTTTCTTCAAGTCTGCCGGAGCCATATTGACGGTGATATCTGCTATAGGAAACTTGAATCCGTTGTATTGCATAGCTGCTGCTATCCGGTCACGACTCTCTCTGACCGCTTCATCTCCCAGACCTGTGAGATGAAACTGTACTCCTCTTGTGATACTGACTTCAATTGTTACCGTAGTCACTTCAAGACCGTTGACTGCGGCACAGAATGTTTTTATAAGCATAGATATAAGGTTACGATGTGTTTTCTGCAGAGTTTTCCGGTTAACCGGAATTTATCTCACCAAATGCTCCAGTTGGGCATTCATCTGACTGGCTTTGATGCCTCGTGCGATGATGCGTCCCCGTTGGAGTAGCAGGTTGTCGGGGACATTGGTGAGTCCCAATTTTCTCAGGGTCTTGTTCTCCAACAGTTCTCCGTCCCAGATATTAGACCACTGGATCGTGTCATTTTTCAGGGTGTTCAGGCAGTCTTGTTTCGTGGCATCCACAGAGATGCTGACAACTTGCAACTTCCCTCCGCTGCGACGCCGGAAATCATTGACTTGGCGCAGAATCTGCTGGCTTTGGTCGTTCCAGGTCGCCCAGACAATAATCATAGCATAAGGTGAATGGGTAAGGTCAGCACTGGAAATAGGCTTGCCGTTCATGTCTACAGTTTTAAAGACTGGAAGGCGACGCCCTGTCTGAGTAGCTTCTATACTTCTGATCTTTTCCCTGATACGGACGAGTGTCCCGTTCTTTCCTTGTGCCTTAAGCATCAGATCTGACAAAGCTATGGCCTTGGTATAGTCAGGTTGCTGGTCCTGAATGAAATATTTCTGGACAAGATAGGTGCCGACTTGAGAAGTGGGATGGTCCTTGATAAACTGCTCCGCATAATGTTTGGCTTGGGGTGGTGAGGCATTCTCAATCTCTTTCCGGAAATCAGTCATCAACTTATTGTCTTTGGTTCCGCTCACTTCCATCTCTTTGAGTTTGGAAGCATCGGCATCAATCTCTACGGATTTCCCGGATTGTGCAAAAATGGGTTGTTGGGAAAAATTAGGAAAGACAAGCATTAAGATTGCATCGTCTTTCAGTGGAATCTCATACGCGAAACGGCCGCCTTGAATCTTGATGGTATCCATCCCTATGGTGCCCCCATCTAGACTGTAAACGTACAATTCACCCTGATTCATGTGAAGTATCTGCCCTTCAAGTTTGAAGTGCCCTTTGCTCACTCCACAAGAGGTTAGTAAAAATATCAGGATAGAGAAAAGGGTGTATGCTGCTCGTTTCATGTATTTACCCTCACTGATTCTTGAAAGCAAGGATCTCAAAATTGATTTTAGAAGTGCCGCGAACGGGACTCGAACCCGTACAGCCATTTCTGGCCAAGGGATTTTAAGTCCCTCGTGTCTACCAATTCCACCATTGCGGCCCCCGGAATCGGGAATGTGAGCGGCAAACGGGACTCGGACCCGCGACCTCGACCTTGGCAAGGTCGCGCTCTACCAACTGAGCTATTGCCGCTTTTTGCCATGCTGATTGATTGCATAGCGATTGCAAAGATAGAGCTAAATCTTTAAAATCCCAAATGAATTAAGAATTTTTTGTCTAAGGATAGTGCTTTTCCTTAAGTCTCTTTTATCCTTCTTGAGACCATCTGCCTTTTGTATTTGGATGTTTTGTCTTGGCAGGATGGGCTGATCTGTTGAAGATGGATAAACCTGGAGTGTTGGTAAAATACCGATGAGGACAGTTGTATTCGAAGGACGGTCTATCTTCTGTCGCGTAATGAAATAGACCGGAATTAGATTCTTTAGACGTCTGCCTTTGCTTCTTCCTTAAAGTTCTCCTTCTGGAATTAGAGAAGTGATAAAAACAGTTGGTGTCGAATTGCCTTTATTGACAAAGTCTTGACGGTAGAAGGGTGTAGAACTTTGCATTGGGTATTATCGGCCTGGTAAATCACCTTATTAATATGGGGGGATAGAATTTAGGTGTATTGTAGTAATAGCGTTTAGGAATATTGTGGTATAGCGTTATTCAGACTAGATATTAAGAACAGTTGCAAAGTAATTGATAATCAAATACTGTGATGGAAAATCAATACTGCTTTTCCTATATCGAATCAGTCGAGTGTCTCTCATTCGAATCGTTTTATCGATGGTCCTCAAACGGTCTGTATGTCCATTCCAACTTTATGAGTAGCCTGCTTCTTTTGTTGGTATATTTTTCATAGGGATGTTATCTTATTGATGACTTGTAGAAAAATAAGGAGAATTGGTGGATTATTACAATTTTTTATTAACTTTGTAGGGTTGTAATCGATGGGATTTCATAGAGGCATGAAAACACTGGAATCTTGATCTGATTCAGAAGAGATGTCAATACTTTGTATTTTCAAGGTAAATTAGAGAGTAAAATAAAAACAAGTTAACAGAAATTTATAATTGATGTCATCTCAGGTACATGAATTAAGTAATCGAAACGGTAATCTGCTCAAAGGGGGAGTTATCTTGACCGATCTCGTTCTATTGTATGGTTATACGTGGATTTTTTCTGACGTCGTACATTCTCCATTGACGAGAATGAAAGGTTTTTGGCTGGCTATTGGCTTTGCCTATTTGATTAGTGTCCATTTCTTCCCTCCTATTTTTCACCTGCGCCAGTCGACGAGGTTAGCAGTAATCGGAAGGACAATGAAAACATGGTCGTGTTTTACAGTGATGTCGCTGGGTTTCGTGTTCTTCCTCCACTGTGCCGTCCTACTGAATTGGCGGTATTGGACACTTTATTATATATGATTATCCTCAACTGAGTGATTTTCTTCAATCATAGGTTCTGTGCTGAAACGCCGGTCTATAGGACACAGCTGCAACAACTAGCCTGTCAAAAAGTCTGTCGCCAAATGATCTTCGGTTGA
>NZ_JAMXLY010000022.1 GCF_024054555.1 Segatella cerevisiae
GCATAGAAGTCAACCTTTATCAGGATTAGAAGATAAAATGTCAACCATATGTAGGATTAAGGAAAATAATGAACAACTTAATTCAGGCTTAAGGAGAAAAGTGGTCAACCAATATTAGGCTACCACATCCTCTCTGAATATACCAATTTATATAAGTTATATACTATCGGTATTTCATTAATAACCATGCACTTCTGTTTAAATAGAGATTTTAAAGGATCGATTCTTTCTACTGTTATCTTTGGAGTACTATTGACCGGCAAAGATCCCTGAAATAAGCTAATATCAAGTTTCATGATAAGTTAATTAATATCAATTTTATTTATACAAATAAATTTAGGTTTACTTTAATTTTGCAAATATCAATATTATTAACAATCTAATGTTAAACAAATCATTAATTTGATAGAACAAATTATGAAAAATACATTTTTATATGTTTGGTACAACTCCGTAGACATATAAAAATTGAGGCACACTCGTCCTATGTAAAGTTCATTCCAGTTTTTTTCCTGACTATTTGCAGCGGTACGATCGTCGTAAATATCTGTTATAGATTTCATCTAAACAAGGGTACGATTTCTAATTACCAGGCAAACCGTCTTCAGCTATCTCTTTACATGAAAAAAATCATCAGATCAGACTTTCATTAATCTGATGATTAAGAAATTTATTATGGATCAGTTATTTTCCTTTCCTTTTCAGCAACAACTATAAGTGTTTTTATTTTACATGATTCACTACTAAATATATCGATAAGAAAGTAGCCTCTGTTTTTCACTCTAACTTATAAATCTCTCTCCATCCAGTTTTATCTGAATGAAGAGAGATAAAAATCAAAATATGATAACTAAAATAGTTTGTTTTAGAACATTCTTATAACTTATTATTCATCAGTTATATCTAAAAATCAAGAATTACCAACCCGGATTCTGTTCAATCTTAGCATCTGAGTTACCATCTATCACTGTCTGAGGTATCGGCCACAGAGTCCACTTCGTGATGGACTGCTGGGAGGCCTTGAAGTACCCTTTCCAATAAGGCTGGTAGGCAATATACATGGCATGGTCGTTGATGCTCTTGATGCCGTCTTCCCCCATTCTAAGGAGAGTCACCCAGCGGCGCTCTTCGCCGTACAACTCGCGCGCACGCTCATCGAGGATGTACTGCAGCGTCATATCAGAAGCCGTCGCCAGAACCTTGCACTGGGCACGCTTCCTCAGGATGTTGACGTCAGCCGCAGCGCCTGCCTTGTCACCCTTGCGGAGCTTCTCCTCCGCGCGGAGCAGCAACGTCTCTGCCGAACGTACCGCATAGCGGTCACAATACATATTGGAGCGATTTCCACCGTCACTAATGTCGTCATATCCCCAGTCGTCAACAGGAGCAAGTTTTGTCCATATTGGATAAAATTCTGTAATTCTTTGAGAAGTGGCGTCAAGCATATCTATACCACATTCCTTGCCGTACATGCTGCTCAGCGTGTCAGTGCAGACGAAAGTCCGCCTGATATTGCAGGGCGCATTGCGGATGTCACCCTCATCGTTGTTCCAAATCTGTTCGATCACATAGTCGGTAGGTGCATAAGAAGCTACGCCACGACCGCCGAGATAAGCACAGACGTTTCCGCCGGGATAGTCGGAAGTGTTGATGTTCGAAGCCCAGGGGCCTGCGCCACCGCCGGTATTCTTATAAGCAGAGCCCCAAGTCGCATCACGCAGGACAGGGGATGCATTTCGTGGAGACGGAACATAGTTGTCACCCCCATATTGATGATAAACGGTATAATCATTTTCCAAAGTCCATACTGCCTCAGTATTGCCCTCCGAATAGTCGTAGTTGCCCTCCTGGAAGAGGTCGAAGAATACATTGCCGTCCTTATAGTAGGAATCGATACCGTTCTTTACGTTTCCGGAGACTGCCCTCGTACCGAAACGGGAAGTCATCAGGGGGTGCATTGCCATGACCGTGTCTGCATAAGCGATGGCTGTATCCAACTGGGCAGCATTGTTGTTATTGATCGTAGCCAGGGCAAGGTAAGCTTCGGAAAGGAAGTGGCAGGCTGCACCGCGTGCTACTCTCCCCGCTTCATAAGGATAATCAGTCAGATTGGAGGCAGCACGTTTCAGATCATTGATCGCAAACCTGTACGTCTCTGCCCTCGAGGAGCGGCTGAAGTCAAGTTTAAGTGTCTCATAGAACTTGTCCACAATAGGTACACCCCCGAACATCTCACCAAGGGACAGGTAACCGTAGCCTCGAAAAAACATTATTTCGCCATATGCTTCTGCTTTCTCTTGGGCATTATCCCAAGTGATATTAGCAGAATTATATCCTTCCAATGCTTGGTTAGCATAGTTGACCAACTGATACATGGCATCGAAGATCTTACTGGAAGAACTCGAAGTTGAAGACCAGTTGGAGAAGTTACTGTACCCGTTGCCCGTACTGCGGAAGTAAGGAGTATCCATCTCATCTGCACCAAGGCCACACCAGAAGTTGTCGATCTGGTACCAGTAACGGATATGTACATACAGATTCGTCAGGCAAGCCTTGACCTGATCTACAGTATTGTAAGCATTAGATGTTGTATAAATAGTCTTCGGATTTTCCTTGAGAAAATCATCGTCGTTGCAGGACGTTATGCCCAGCATGGCAATAGCCGAAACCATTAATATATTTTTGATTTTCATATTGATATAAGATTAAATTATCATATAAGGTTCAATTAAAACGCAAGATTTATACCGAATGATACTGTCCTCGATAGGGGATATCCATAGCTATAGCCCGTTCCAACAGTTTGCTGGATTTCGGGGTCTCCGCCCTTCCAATTCGTTATAGTAAACAGATTTTTACAAGCCATATAAATTTTAAGGTTAGAGATTCTCAGATTCTTCACCCATGGCTGTGTAAACGAATAAGACAGCGTCAAGTCGGAAAGACGTACGAAACCATAGTCTTGAAGAGGTTTATAGTTGCCATTGGTATAATTGACGCTAGGATATTTATTGCTCGGATTCTCAGGTGTCCACCAACCGTGATTCAGGTTGTTGTCACCAGTAACATCTGATGCTGTACGGTAAGCATATAAATTTGTACTACGGCCATATCCATTTCCTCCGAAAATACCTGTGAAGAGGAAGTAGAGTTGCAGATTCTTGTATGTCAAGGTGTTGCCAAGACTCATCCTGAAATTCGGAACAGTATAGCCCAGTATCTTACGGTCATTGGAAGTGATCTTCCCGTCACCGTCTATGTCCTCGAATTTGACGTCACCCGGTTTGGCGCCGTTAGCGTCTGCATAAGCCTTGTCTGCGGCAGCTACCTCCAAATTGCCGTTGGCATCATAGGCAGGCTTGCCGTTGGCATCGTAGGCACACTGAATGATACCGATGTTCTTATAACCATAGATGACACCCAGTGATTTGTTCAGGAACAGATTATTGGTAATATCATCTTTGCCGTCACCATAGAGAGACTTCAACTTATTCCTGTTCAAAGAATAGATCAACTGGGATTCCCACTGGAAATTCTTTGTCTCGATATTCTTTGTATTGAGGGTGAACTCTATTCCTAAGTTGTTGATCTGTCCCATTGTAGCGTACATACTCGTCAGACCATTGATAATAACAGGAATGGAGCGACTGAATATCTGATCCGTCGTCTTGGAGAAGTAGCCGTCAAAACTAAGATTAATACGGTTCTTGAGCAAGCCCAACTCGAAACCGTAGTTGATTGACTGAGTCTTCTCCCATGCCAACTCGCTATTACCGAGTGCTGTTATTCTCTGTCCCCAACTCACTTCAGACGTATTGCCAAAGGGATAACTGTATCCTCCTGCTTGGCCAAGGGTAATCTTGGACAAAGTCTCATAAGGGCTGAGGGTCTGGTTACCGTTCTTACCCCAGGAAAGTTTCAGTTTCAAATAAGATACCGGTGTGACTTTCTTCAGGAAAGGTTCGTTCGAGACGGTCCATGCCAAGCCTACTGCAGGGAAGACACCCCATTTATGATCCTCTCCAAAGACAGACGAGCCGTCACGGCGTACTGACAGGTCCAGATGATAGGTATCCTTGTAGGAATAGTTCAGGCGTGCCAGATAACCGACATCATTATGCTTGGTATAACTAATAGAGTTGATCTTCTGGGTCGCAGCATAATTCAAGCCCCAATAGCTCAGAGTGGTATTCCCCAAAGCGGTGAAGTCAGAACCGGAGAAATAACGGTAGTCATAGGTCTTTGAATCTCTGGTATACACCAGTGTCAAATCAACGAAATGCTGGCCGAATTCATGCGTGTAGTCTAGGATGTTGTCCCATACCCAGTAGACGTTCTTGGTCCGGGCAGTATAGCCGTTGGCTTTGGAGAGATAATTAGAAATGGTCGACGGAGAATAGCGATCCTCACTGTCACCTTCTAGGATATAGTTTCCTTCATGAGTGAAATAGTCACGGTTGACATGTCCAAGGGAATAAGTACCGTTCATTCTGAAAGACAGGCCGTCCAACCAAGGACATTTCACCAACAGATGTCCCCGAAGGTCCATCGTATTATAAGTATCGGAATCGTCAATAGTTCCGCTCTTGACGCTCCATAAAGGATTCGTCCTGTATACACCTTCATTCACAGGATATTTTTCTATGCCTGCTCCATTGGGGCGCTCTGCCTGACCATAAGGACTCAGTCTGATAGCCTCATAAAGGTCATACGTTGTCGGACCGGAATAGTCATTGTAGGTATAGGCAGCTTCCGTGCCTATCTGCAGCCATTTCGTGATGTCACTCTGCAGGTGCATGTTCAGGGACGTACGGGAATAGTCGTCACCGATAACGACTCCGGACTGATCGACATAGGAACCCGAAAAGAAATAATTGATATTCTTTGAGGCTCCGGACACTGATGCGTTGTAATTCTGCATTACCCCAGTCCTCGTCACATAGTCAAACCAGTCAATGGTCTTCCCCGCTTTGTAATTACTATACTCAAAAGAATTCATCCACGTCGGGTCAGCATCTTCGGCAAGGCCGCTTAAAAGATTAACCTTTTTGACATAATCGGAAGGACTCAGCACATCCGGTTCACAAGTAGGTGTAGAAAATGCCCAAGAAGTGTTGAAGTTGATCCTCGGCTTGCCTTCCACGCCTTTCTTAGTAGTAATCATAATCACACCGTTTGCAGCCTGAGAGCCGTAGGCAGCAAGCGAAGTAGCATCTTTCAGGACGCTCATGTTCTCAATGATATTAGGGTCAATATCACGATAGCTTCCCATATATATTACGCCGTCCAATACGACAAGAGGATCAGAGCTGCCACTAATGGACTTCTGACCCCTGACCTGCATGGAAGGCGCTTGGCCTGCACCCTGTTGCTGGGATACAGAGATACCACTTACTGTTCCCCTAAGAGCATCCATAGCATTTGTTGTCGGAGACAAAGAGATTGGTGAGTTGGCGACATCGACCGTTGAAACAGAACCGGTAAAGTTCTTGCGCTTGACAGTTCCGTATCCCACAACGATTACTTCATTTAGGGTTTTATCATCTACCACCAAATGTACTTTCACAGAAGCACTTTGTGCCTTAATGGTCTGAGGTTTGTATCCAATATAAGAAATAAACAAATTAGTCCCTACAGGGACATCAAGAGAGAACTTTCCGTCAAGGTCTGTCACAGTTCCTTTAGTGGAACCTGCAGCCTTCACGGTAGCTCCGATAACAGGCTCACCATTCTCATCAAACACATAGCCTGTAATCGATTTAGCCTGCTGTTCTATTCGGATAAGGCTTGATGCCTTCACCTTACTATATCCGTAAGAACATGTCAAGAATACTACTAATCCTAAGAATAGGATCTTAAACTTAGCATTTTTCATGAATATAAAATTTAAATCATTAAGTAATTATTTATCTTAAAATATGATCAATAAAGCCGGATAAACTACATTCTACCTCATTAGTAGATTATCTTACAGTCTAATAAGTTTTACTTTAATAATTACCTTGGAAACCATTTCTAAATGTTATTCTATTAGGTTAATCAATTAAATTAAACTCATTTTTCTCTACCCATTTCACATTATTGAGACTCTTTGCGGAATCTCAAATCGGATGAAAGAGTACTTCAAATAACCTCAACCGTTTCACGGTATCTTCTACAGTAACAATAACTGTCAAAGGATTTAATAATAAATTATGATTATATTCCATTGGTACATTTATTAAGTTAGGTTCTTCTTGGTAATATGTAGGTTCACTTTCCAATTGCAAATATCATTATTATCAACAATCTATGGCTAAACTATTCATTAAATTGATGGAACATATTGTGAAAAAATCTGTTTTATCTATTTTTTATTGCTACATTTGCATAGTAATAACGAAACGATCTCAGTCCCATGAGAAATTATGCTTTAATCCTATTCTGTCTCATCAGCGGTTTATGCAACGCTCAGAAATTTCCTTACCAGGTATCGCAAATTACAAAGAATTCGACATCTGATGAATTCCGATGTGTTTTCTTCGACCAAGTCGGATTAATGTGGCTGGGAACCAATTCCGGTTTACAGGTTTATGATGGATATAGTATCAAGACCTTTAAATCTGACGCTTTCTCTCCAGGCATACTGCCTAACAACCAAATACGCTGCATTACCGAAGACCATCATGACTGCTTGTGGATAGGTACCAGTAACGGACTAATGAAGTTGGACAAGCGGACCGGCAAATTCTATACCTTCCACTTACCTACAGATAATCAGCGTATCATATATACCATCTATTGCTCAAAGGACGGCAAAATCTGGATAGGTACTGACGGTGGACTGTCTTATTATATTCCCCAAGCCAATAAATTCTACACCTATGACCACTCCAATACTTTTAGAGTAAAATCCGGACAAAAAATCCAGAGAATAACTAATTATAGTGTAAAATCTATTACTGAAGACGAACACGGGAATATTTTCTTCGGAACTTGGAATAATGGGCTGATCCGATTTCGCCCCGGCAGTCATTTGTTCTATCAATACCCTGAACTGAATACCCGTAATTCCGCCTATTCCCTTCATTTCGACAAATGGCACCGGCTTTGGGTCGGAACGTGGGGATTCGGAATCATAAGACTTGATCAACCTGAAAACTATGTGAATCCGAAGATTCACCAATATCCTTATCAACCTCATAATTTCGACACCTATTATAAGATAATAGACGGGCCTCAGCCCAATATCCTCTGGGCTTGCTCGAGGGAGGGTGTCAGTACCCTGAACCTCAATGATCCTCATGCACAATGGACGCATTATGCTTCGACCAATGACAGTCCACTCGATTTCAGCAATGATATCTGTAAAGACAATCAGGGGAACATCTGGATAGGTACTTTCAATCATGGCCTTTTCCAAGTGAACACGCATCCGTCTTTATTCAAATTCTGGACACTCGATACGTCCCACTTCCCTCTTTCCATCAACTCCATTACTTCTATCTATACCTCAGACGGTACTTGGTTCTGGCTTGGAATGAATCCTTATGGATTGGCCTTGTATAATCGGAAAACCGGCAAAAGTCTGTTCAGGAACAGCATTCCCGGTTTCGGTGCATTATCTCAAGAGGTCTTGGGAGCAGAGGTCTCATCGATCGTGAGGAGAGACAATGGCGAAATCTGGTTTGCCAACAACAGTTACGGCATACTGATCAAGAAAACTGACGGACAAGTTAAACAACTGACAATTGATAATACACCTTATATTACAGACAATTTTGTCTCGGCTCTCTTCGAATCAGTTGGAAAAATCATGTGGATAGGAACTAGAAGTGACATCAGTATCGTCTATCCTAATAATAAAGGTATCAGATTATTACCTCATGAAGGGAATTCTCAATTTTCCAAATGTGATGTCAGGAACATCACCCAGGATTCACAAGGAAATATATGGCTCGCCACAGACAATGAAGGGATCATCCGCATCAGTGGAAATCCTTATACCCCCAACCGGCTCAGGTATCATCAATATAGCCCGGATCATCATAATTATGCCGTAGATGATGCGACCGCCTGCTACCAAGACAAGAAGAAACGCCTATGGGCCATTTCGAACAGCGGCGGATTGTTTAAATATAACCGAGACAAGGATCGATTTGAACCTATGAACCGCATCTACCATATTAATGGTGACCGTATTTTCTCCATCAATGAGGATCGATCAGGCAATCTCTGGCTCACGACAGATGACGCACTCATCAGACTCTCATTCAGGCATGGAGAAGACATCCCCGACATCATGAGTTTCTCGGATGAAGACGGCCTCCATGACGCCCTCTTCTCTCCCAATGCCTCTTTCCAATATAAGAATGAAATGTTTATCTGTGGCAGAAAAGGATTTTTCTCCTTCCCTACACAGGAAGCCTTTCCCAACCATAGGAAATCTAAGCTGATCATCACAGATATCATTGCTGACAATGAATCCTATGCACAACTGGATTCTTCCCTGAGAAAAAAGATCTCAAAAATCACCCCAACCTATACCCGAGAGATCTCCATTCCTGCATCTATAAGAAAGATCGGTGTAGAATTTGCCCTGCTCTCTTATTCTGATTTGAGACATAACAAATATGCTTACCAATTGACGGGTTATGACAAGGACTGGCAATATTGCCGTAACGGTGCTCATCAGGCCACTTATCAGAACCTCCCTTCCGGAACTTATCACTTGAAAATAAAGGCTGCCGACCACTATGGTCAATGGCAGAATCTGCCGTATGACATCGAAATACAGATATTGCCTCACTGGTATGCTACGGGATGGGCCTTTTCCATCTACGTCCTTCTCTTTATCCTGGCTGTCTACGGTGTCATCAGTTGGTACAAGGGTTACCTCAAGATCAAGAACCGTCTGCAGATGTCCGTCATCTTCACGAATATCACACATGAACTGCTCACGCCGCTGACCGTCATCTCTGCTACGGTAGAGGATCTGCAAAACCGCGCTCCGGAATATAAGAACCACTACAACAGCATCCTGAACAATATCTTCCGTCTGACCTATCTCTTGCGACAGATTCTGGAAGTCAGGAAGTCACAGTCAGGACAACTGAAACTGTTGGTATCAGAAGGGGATCTGACATCTACCGTTAAGAATATCTGTGAGAACATCCAGCCAATGACTTTGAAAAACCATACCCAATTGATCCTGCATATCCCAGAAGAAAAGACTCCCGCCTGGTTCGATCCGGACAAACTGGATAAGATCCTATACAACCTGATCTCCAATGCCATCAAATACAATAGGGAAGGAGGCGAGGTGGACGTTTCTCTTGAAACTGATGGCGGACACGCCAAACTCCAGGTCAGTGACAACGGCATAGGTCTATCCAAGGACAAACTCCGCCATCTGTACAGTAGGTTTTTGGACGGTGACTATCGCAAAATGGCCACTCAAGGCACGGGAATAGGACTTTCATTGACGCACGACCTTGTCCTGCTCCATCATGGCAGGATCGATTGCAAGAGCGTTGAGGGAGAAGGTACGACCTTTACTATCATCCTGCCGATCAGGAAACAGGACTACAGTAAACAGGAGATTGACCATGAACCGGCACTTGAAGAAGTTAAACCGCTATCAGAAAATGCCGGCAGTGATTTCCCGACGGTTACTCCCGATTCCGAAGACGAAGAGAACGGTCCTGAAGACGGTTATAAGATTCTGCTGGTAGAAGACAATACGGAACTGCTCGCCATCATGAAAGCCTTCCTCAGTAAGGAATATCAGATCTTCACGGCCAAAAACGGATTACAGGGATGGAACACTGTCCAAAAGAAAGAGTTGGACCTGGTCGTTTCAGACGTGATGATGCCGGTCATGGACGGAATCGAAATGACCCGAAAAATAAAAGGTGACAAGGACTTTGCGCAACTTCCTGTCATCCTACTGACTGCCAAAACCACTGAAGAAGACCAGAACATCGGTTTTAATTCCGGTGCAGACGAGTATCTCACCAAACCTTTCAGGATGAGAGATCTGCAAATACGTATCAACAACATTATCCTCAACCGTCAGCGAATTCGTGAGCGTTTCGAATCACAAACTGATTTGAGGCCTAAAGAGCAGCATAACAGTAATCCGGAGACGATCTTCATGGAAAAGGCAATTGCCTGTGTGAAGAAGCACCTCTCGGATACGGATTACGGCCGTGATGAATTTGCTAGTGACATGATGGTCAGCCCATCGACACTCTACAATAAACTGCGTGCGATGACTGGTCAAAGTATCATCGGGTTCATCACGAACATACGCCTGAAAGAAGCGTATCAGATGCTTAAGGAGAATCCTTATATCCCGATACAAGAACTTTCAATTAAGGTTGGATTCAACACGCCTCAATATTTCTCAAAGTGTTTCAAAAGGGTCTTCCATATCCTCCCTAAAGATTTCATCACACAAAACAAGGAAAAATGACGTCATCTGCCTTGAGAAACCGGGTATAAAAGACTTGAGAACCGGTATACGACCTGAAGAGAAGTCGTCTGACTTCCTACTATAATTGAGGAGATACCAAAATGGTGCATAATGGTCTACCAAAATGCACCATAATGGTCTACCATTATGGTGCATTTCGCAAACTGTCTCTTACTATTGTCTCAAGTCGGTCTCGATAAAGGGACAACGCCGTCAAGTCACCTTAGTAAACTTCTGAAGGCGGGCACCCGGTTATTATCGAGCACCGGTTATTCAGTTATCTTCTCAATGATTCTGCCAATAACTGACTAGACGTTGAGCTTCCTTTCTCGAAATCCGGATAACAGAACCATGCTTAGGCGACACGAAATTAGTGGCTTTCATTACCCCTTCATTAAATCTGCCAAGGGGTTTGAAAGTTCTGAAATCTGAGGTTTCGACAAACCCGAAATTATGAGGTTGGATACTGTAGATGTCATACATGGTCACCCATTTGTTTTGACCGATCCGTTTCCAGGTCTGAGGAGCTTCGCAACCGCCCTTCTCCGAATCTATCTGTGGAGCTGTCGTCACATATCCCCGATTGATATGGTTACTGATAGCATATCTGATGCCGGCCGGATTTTCCTGAGCAACATAAGTCATGAAATAGCGACCGTCAGGCATAGGACAGATATCTGCATCGATTGTCGGAACTTTAGGATCATTAAACTTAAAAAGAAGTACGGGTTTGGAAATGAGTTTCGTGAAATTCTCATTGACGTAAGCATAATATAAATGGCAGATATCATCGGGATTCTTACGCATGGTAAAATACAGCATCAACTGATTAGTTTCCGGATCCCAGATCGTTTCGGGAGCCCATACACAGCAAATATCTTTGAGTTCATCCGGAAACGCTTTGTCAAAACGAATTTCTGTATGTGTCCAGTGAATCAGATCTTTCGAGCGCATCAGGACAAGTCCGCGATTATTTCCCCAGCCATATTTCTCAGGACGTTCCCAAAGTGTAGGACGAAGTCCGAGTTTCTGAGCATAGATATGCAAATCGGTCATAGCCATATAGAACCAGCCATTAGGTGCACGATAGATATGAGGATCACGAATGCCATGTTGCTCTGCCACAGTGTCACCGGCTATCACAGGTTGCCCATCATTTATAGCGGTGAATGTATACCCATCATAACTGATACCCATGAATAAGCTATGTGTAGCATCTGTAAAATACGTAAACAAGTAAGCGCCTTTGTCTCTCCAAAAATGGTTTTTACCCATTGACAACATCGGCACAGTGCACAATCCCGCCACGAGCACTATTGACAGCCATCGTCTTAAATGACACGCCGGTGAAATAAATCTATGAATCATACTAGTGACTTTATTTACAGTTCTCAAATTCTATTTTTCCTCCACTTATCTCACAACCGTCAGCATAGAATCGTACGGTTGAAAGAGATGAGTTTTGAATGCTCAATAAACGAAGATTTTATAACTGCCAATGCTTTCAGGAGCACCCTGTTCAGCACGGGGCAGATAGTCAAATCCTGTAACCGTCTGATTAGATCCCAAATCTATTACGAGTAGATGCGGGAAGGATTTTCCTTTTACCGTACTCCAATACGTACTTTCCTGCAGATCAAAGGCCTTCTCTCCGGTATGGTTGTTAAAGACATCCTCGCTGTCCGCATACTTAACGGTCCAACCGTCACGATTGAGGCGATTACCGGCAGAATCTCTCAGATAGAGTTCTGCTATAGAACTGACGTCCTGTCCATTCTGGTTATCCATGATCTGAAGAGCGAGATAGCGACCTGTTACCGGTTGTGCGAAATGAATGGTCTGCCAGCCATTACCCGGTTTCATCTGACCGGATGCCACAGGCGTCTTGGAATTCAAGTCAGGTTGGTCTTCCGGTTGGTTATGAGCAGCCGACTTCTCCAGATGCAGTTTATTCAGTTCAGGATGGTTCTCAGCATAGCATACAGGCGCTCCTTGAGGACCGGTTATATCCAGCACAATGACCTCATTCCTGCCCTTCTTCAACCAGCATCCGGGAAGGTAAAGCGTCTGTTGGGGACCAATATGCCAAAATCTTCCCAGAGCATGGCCATTCACATAAACCAATCCCTTTCCGAAAGCCTCCATATTAAGAAAGGTGTCTCCAGTCTTCTTGAGATTAAAATAGCCCCGATAATAACCCATTCGGTTCTCGTCAGCAGAATTCTCCCAGTTTGATACAAGGTTCTGACTCCCCTTGACTCGGAAAGCCTTGACAGCATCGGCATAAGTATCTGGTATCGTATAACTCGTCCAGTGCTCCGGGGCATAACTCAGCGTTCCTAAAGAATCCTTGCTCTCCAAGGCTACAGAACCCGTAATACCTTTATAATCTTTTATCGCACGACCGAAATTGATGCGCCCCATTCCCTCTACGACGATCGTCAACTTGTTCTGCGATGCATTCATAGCAGGCAAAGCTATCGCATTCTCACCCAGTACCCGGTCAATTTTCCCCATCCATTTTCCATTGATGAAGATCTGACCATAGTCATGGAGGCCATTGACCGTCAACACAGTAGGATGATCGATACGGGGGAGAGTCGTCGTGTAGATCATGCTTCCCCAACCCATATTCATATCCTCGAAAGTTTTCAGCCCTGAGCCCATGCTGTCCACACCATTGATAAGAGGTGCATGCTCAGTAAGTTTGAACGAAGGAATGGAAATCAACTTGGCTACCGGTTGAGGAACCTTCGGGAGTTTAACGGGACTGAATTTCTGCATGACCTTCCGGAGAATCCAGAATTTCTCTGTCGGCAGACCATACTCATTGATCGGAGCGTCATAATCATAAGAAGTCACGTCAGGAGCAAAACCGGGACTGTTTGCCCCTGCCCAATGCCCGAAACTCGTTCCTCCATGTGTCATATAGAGCGAGAAGGAAATACCTTTTGAAAGCATCTCATTGATCCCGTCAACCATTTCGGCAGCCGGGCGCGTCTCATGATGAGCACCCCATTTATCAAACCAACCACTCCAGAATTCAGAACACATTTTAGGAGACTGAGGCCGGAGCTGGCCCAGGCGGGCAAACTGCTGGTCAATATTTGCACCTGTGCCAAAGTTCATTGTCCACAAAAGATCATCCAATCCATTATTCTCAAAATTGGAACTCCAGTCACACTGGAAGAGGACGACTTTCCCCCAATCCGTTTTCAGCATATCCCGAATAGCCCGGACATAAGGCTTGTTGACGCCATAACTCCCATATTCATTTTCTACCTGCACCATGATGATAGGACCACCGTGAGCAATCGTCAAAGGTGCAAGTTGCTGAGCGACCTTCTCTTCAAAGATCTTGACCCTTTGCATGAAATAAGGATCCTGCTCCCGGAGTTTGATGTCCTTCTTCTTAAGGAGCCACCAAGGCAGACCTCCCATTTCCCATTCTGCACATACATAAGGTCCGGGGCGGACGATGACATACATACCATGCTTCTGTGCCAACCGGCAGAAAGCAGCCACGTCCTTATCGGCAGTAAAGTCAAACTTCCCTTCCTGAGGTTCGTGCAGATTCCAAAAGACATACAGGCACAACGTATTCATTCCGAGTGCCTTGCACATCTCTATCCTGTTCTCCCAATAAGCGCGAGGTATACGGGGATAATGAATTTCTGCCGCCTTGATGACAAAAGGTTTGCCGTTCAACAGGAAAGTACCGTTACCGACAGCAAACTTCGAATCTGCATTGGCATTGCTGACCAACTTCTGTCGGTTCCGAGCTTGTACCGGACTTTCTACATAAGGTCTCCCGGTTTCCATCAGACGTGACGAAGTACGATACACCGTAGACGAAGAAGCCCGGGCAAAGTCAGGAAGCAACAGGCCACAAAAAGCCAGAGATAATAAAAGCGTTTTCTTACATATCATAGGAAAAATTTCATGTTAAGGTTCAATAGTCTTGATATTATAAGACAAAATTAGTTATAATTCCCGGATTCACCAAATCAAATCTTCAAAAACAAGAACCTTATCCATAATATTGTCTCTTGTTTACTTCCAAGGCAGATAAGACGCCTATTTCTTTTGTATATTACAAGAAAAAGTGTAATTTTGCACCCTGAGAAATGAAAATCAGTAATCTAACAAAAGGTTATATCCTTGGTGCAGTATCCGCCGCAAGTTATGGGACGAATCCTTTATTTGCCATACCCCTTTATAAAGCGGGCATGACAGTGGGTTCCGTCTTGTTTTACCGTTATGGCATAGCTGCCGTTTTAATGGCATTTCTCATGTTGTATCAACGTCAGTCCTTTTTCGTCAAGCGTAAAGACCTGGTATGGCTCATTATCTTGGGACTTCTCTTCAGTGCTTCGTCCCTGTTCCTTTTCTTAAGTTATAAATATATGGATGTAGGCATTGCCTCAACCATTCTTTTCGTATATCCTATCTTGATCGCCATCATTATGGCTGTATTTTTCCACGAGCGGATGAACTTGTCCACTATTCTATCCATCAGTCTTGCCGTCATCGGCATTTCCATGACAGAAAAAACTTCTACGGGGGATCCTCTTAGTTCTACCGGAATCATATTCTCATTCCTTTCAGCGATCACTTACGCACTCTATATGGTGGGCTGTGATAAAACATCACTGAATAAACTGCCCAATTTCAAACTCAATTTCTATGCTATTCTTTTTGGAACGTCACTTTATATCATCATGCTTCATGGGTGCACCCGTCTACAGCCCATTCCTCAACCCAGTCTCTGGATAGACGCAATTGGTTTAGGGATCTTCCCGACTGTCATTTCACTTATTTTCCTGACAATGGCCATCAAATACATCGGTCCTACAGCTACCGCCATATTGGGAGCGCTGGAGCCGGTCACTGCCTTGATTATCGGTTGCTGCTTTTTCAATGAAATGATCAATGCCAGAATCATTTTCGGCATCATACTGGTTCTCGTATCTGTTGTCCTGATTATAGCAGGAAAAGATATTAGCCTAGTCTATAAAATGAAATTCAGTCATAAGAACAAATAAGCTTCAAGTTAAACTTTCCAAATCCGGTATCTGATAAAAAAATCAGATTGAAATGCAAGATTTGAGTTCTCCATGCATTTAACAAGTAGAATGTGTGAAACTGCGATTCGTGTAATTTCGTCTTAGAATATTTCAATTCTGTTAAAAGGCGAAACATCTACATTAAACCGGACTAATAAAAAATAGATATCCATACTGGATTTTGATTATAAGTATCAGTAATTTTGCAGTTCCCAACCAAGATATTGCAAAAAATTAAACGAGACAATAATGGATTTGTATAAAAACATAATAGATGAAGAAACAAGGATATTGCCACTCATCAGCATTATTATACCCGTTTATAATACTGATGAATATATAAAAAAGTGTCTAATGTCCGTCATTCGCCAGACTTACAAAAATCTGGAGATCATCATCATCAATGACGGCTCCGAAGACAACAGTCTGTCCATCTGCGAAGACATCGCAGAAGAAGATCCGCGTATTTCGATCTACTCACAAAAAAACGGAGGTATTGGTTTTTCACGCAATCACGGCATCGATCTCGCTAAAGGCAAATACATCTATTTCATAGACAGTGACGACTCTATCAGCCCGACCTGTATCGAAAGTCTTGTTAAACTGGCAATGAAATACCCCAGTGTAGATATTGTCCAGGGAGGCATGCAAGTGGACCAAGAACCTGTCTCTACCTATTACAATAGGAAACATGTACCAGAATACTCTGCTAACAAGAAATGGATAAAAAAAGCATTCCTTCATCGCAAACCTATCCCGGTCACACCTTGGAACAAACTCGTACGCTTAGACCTTATACAAAGATGCAACTTGTATTTCATAAACGGGATCAAACACGAAGACGAAGACTGGTCTTTCTATCTGGCGAAAAATGTGCAATCCATTGCCTTCTGTTTTGAGGTCACCTATTTTTACAATAGGCAGAACCCTCATTCCGTGATGCATCTCTGTCATGAATTGGATGCCAGATCATGGTCCATCATTTTGTCTGACTTTATCCAAAACATCGATCCTTTTTGTGAAAGGACACAGCGTCAACTTATATTGCATATTTTGCGCAAAACGTATCGGAATTGTGAAATTATCTACAAGCCTGAAATAGAAACTTTGTTTCATCAGATGGCAAAAAAATGTACTGTTACAGAACGACTGGGAATATGCTATTTTTTCTTCACACAGAAGAAACTTCATGAATATCTCCATTCCTCTGAAAGACAGATAAATAGTCTTGACCATCTTGTCGAACAACCCTTGCATCCCAATTCATCTCTAGATCACACAAATTGCAATGATTAAAGTCAGTCTTGTCATATCAACCTATAATAGAAAAGAAGCCCTTTACTTGACTCTGCTAAGTGTTTCGAGACAGACTGTACTCCCTTACGAAGTCGTTATAGCCGATGACGGCTCACGAGAAGATACGAAGACGATGCTGAAAGAATTGAAAACCAAACTGCCATTCACTCTGAAACATGTCTGGCACGAAGATAAGGGTTTTCAGAAAACTGTCATCATGAACAAGGCATTTGCAGCCTGTGAGGGAGACTATATCATTCAAACGGATGGCGACATCATTCTGGAAAAGCATTTCATTGCTGACCACATTTCAGAAGCCAGACTAGGGTATTATATGCACGGGAGCAGGGGAAAACTCTCTAAAGAACTAACCCAAAAATGCATACAAGAGAAGAATTACCATTTTAATTTCTTCTCACAAGGGGCACATCGCAAATTGAACATTTTTCGTTGCCCTTTGCTCACTCCGTTCTTTCATTACTATAAGAAAAACAAAAAGGAACGTGGATGCAACATGGCATTCTGGAAAAAGGACGTTTACGCTGTCAATGGTTATGATGAAAGGATCATCGGTTACGGATTTGAAGACATTGATTTGACAGCACGGCTCCGCAGACTCGGGATCAAGAAAAGACTCGTTAAGTTCAAAGCCATTGAATATCATTTAGAGCACCCTGAAGCGAGCACAAAAAGAGACATGAGTGCCAATCAGAAAATATTTGATTCGAACAATTCCCAAGGCATTATCAAAGCGCCAAAAGGGATTGATCAATATATACAGACACAATCTATAATTGAATAAGGAAAATTAAAGAGTTATGAAATTTAGATCACAAACAAAAAGTTTAGAGCCCGAAGATGCACGAGAGGCATTCCACAAAAGTGAAAGACAGCACATTAAACAAGAAAAGATCAACAAATGGCTTTCCCGCCTTTTTGTTGTTGTCGCTTTAGCTATTGTCGTTTTCGTTATATATGCTTATTTCATAGACAAACCGGATAGTGTCAATCAAGCATTTACCCTCAAGCCATAGTAGAAAGTTATTCTTCTATGACATGATTGGAAAGACCTTTTTTATAGATCATCGATCTATATTAAAGGTCTTTTTCCGTTTTATGCAAAGACGGTCTCTTCTTAAGCCCATTCCTTTCATTGCGTTCGATATTCATTGATATGGACATCAAAGCAATTTCTGATATTCCTGCAGCATCTGGACTGCCAGATCCTGCTTTTCAAAACGCTGGATATAGTTCTGACTGCGGGCTATACTCTGCCGGCGGAAAGAATCATCATCCGAGAAACGCTTAATGGCATTAGCCATCCCTTCATCATCATCAGGATCGACATAAAGGTTGTCAGGACCTCCTGCTTCTTCCAGGCACGACCCTTTACAGGCGATAACTGGAAGGCCACACTGGATACCTTCTATAATAGGAAGACCGAAACCTTCGTAGCGAGAAGGATAGACAAAGACTGAAGCCAACTGATAGACAGCCGGCAGATCTTCACTAGGTATATTATAGAGGAACCGGATACGGTCGCTTAACTGATGCTTATCTATAAATTTCCGGACCTCTGTGACGTATTTCGTCGCCCTGCCGATGATGACTAATGAGAGTTGTTGAGGAAGCCTCAACAAGGATTTAACAGCCAGCAAGACATTCTTCCGCTTCTCTATCGTGCCTACATTCAGAATATAATGTTCCGGCAAATGGTATTTTTCTTTGACCCGGAGTTTGTCTTCCTCACTGATTTCCCCAAACTGTTTACTGCATCCTTGATAGATGACATCTATTTTAGACTCAGGGAAATCACTGAAAGCAAGAATATCGCGCTTTGTACATTCACTGATGGCCACGATACGTGAGGCTTCCCGGCATGTGATCCTGAACTTTCGGGCATAGATCTTGGCATCTATCCAATGATAATATTCAGGATGACGCAGAAAGATAAGGTCATGGATGGTAACTATACCGGGGATACCTGCCTGATATAGTCCACGGGGCAATTCCCCTGACAAGCCATGGAAAAGATTGACTTTGTCCCGCAACAGGTCTTTTACGATCCCAGAGGATCGCCAGAGGTCACGTTGCAGACGGCAATGCATAGAATGAGGATAGACGAAACCAACGTTTTCAGCCGGAAGAACTTGCTCCCGGAGTTCTTGCCTGCCTTCACAAGGCGCATACAGTTTGAATTCTATATCCCTGTCTACCGTTACGAGCGAATTGACAAGGTTCCGCGAGTAATTGCCTAACCCGGTACTATTGCAAACAATACGCTTGGCATCGTAACCGATAATCAAATGCCGTTTCATTTCCATGACTTGCAAAGATATAAAAATGTCAAGTACAAATATCCTGTTTTACCTTTTAATCGTTCGAAAATTCGAAATTTAACAGATGATACGGTTATCTATAAGTAACCATCTATTATTGCTTCATCCAAAAATACAATCGATCAATCTAAAATATACCTGCAGTCAACTATCTTTTTATCTGTCAATGAGCGGACAGACTTAAATTCATCCCACGCCGTTGCGATGACCAAGATGTCTGCGTCCTTCAATATGGCTTCAAAACGATCATAATAGACGAGCGGCAGATCATAATACTTCTTGAATTCCTCGTTCGCCACCGGGTCATACCCTAAGATATGCTTATAACCCTGCCCGATCAACTGACGTATGATCTTGGCACTTGGCGTATCCCTGACATCATCAGATCCGGGTTTGAAAGACAGTCCGAGTATGGCGATCTTCGAATCCTTGCCCTTCTCTCCAGCAGCCTTGATGATTCGTTTTGCCATAAACTCAGGCATATTGTCATTCGTATTGATGACATTCTTCAAAATGGAAGCATCAAAACCTGCAGATTTGGCCACTGCATAAAGCGCATTCGTGTCTTTAGGCAGGCAATAGCCGCCATAGCCGCATCCGGGATAGACATAAGAAGACATTGAGGCTCCTCCCCACCGCTTGTCCATATGCAGAATGTGAAAGGCTTTGGCGATATCTATATGCCCGATCGTATCGGCAATCTCTGACATTTCATTAGAGAAACTGATAAGGGTTGCCAAAAGGGTATTGGACAAATATTTGATGAACTCGCCCGTATTCAGAGACACACAGAAAATAGGGATAGAAGTCGATGCATAGACTTCACGCAACACTTTTTCCGATTTGTCATCAGAAACGCCTAGTACGATACGGTCTGCATTCATGAAATCATCCCAGCAATGGCCTTCACGCAGAAACTCGGGATTATTGGCTATTCCAATATGCAATGTTCCGGACTGATCCGTATCAGCGGTCGAATTACCTATTTCAACACCACGCTCACAGATATGCGGGATGATCCTGTTTTCCGTTGTGGAAGGGGGAATGGTCGATTTCACGACCAGAACCCGGAAATGGTCATCCTTGATCAGGTCAAGGGTCTCATCTATGGCTTTAAAAAGATAAGTCAGGTCTGCCTGACCATCCTTGCCATAAGGTGTGCCCACACAATAATAGACGCACTCACTCTTCTGAATAGGTTCGCTCAGTTCTTTGAGGGAGATAGGATGGAAATTCCGGTTCAGATGACGCTTAAGAGCCTCATCCAGACCCGATTCAAGAAAAGGCAGATGACCCTTTTTGATGGTCTCAAGTCGCTCCTGATCCACCTCTACGCCATAGACAGTATGTCCAAACTCCGCAAACCCCAAGGCAGTCGTCAATCCGACAAAACCTAATCCGAATACCGTAATTACCATTTTTCTGTCTTAAAGATAATATTGACGATTTTTACCATTTGTACTCCTTCTCGTCACTCTCCTTGAGGAAAGTGAGAAAACGCTTGACACCGTCTTCAACTGAGACTGTCGGTTCATAACCCAGAACCCGGCGTACCTTACTGATGTCTGGGCAGCGTCTCTGAGGATTATTGACCAAATAAGCATGATCATGGGATTCAGCATAGATCACTTTGCCTGTATAACCGAAAACTTCCTTGCCGGCAGCTGCATAAATTTCCGCAAGTTGGGAAATACTGATCTCAGGGCGATCCATCCCTATATTGAAATAGTCATAAGTACCATGAAGCAATATCTTCAAGTAACCACAGACTGCATCGGCAATATAGCAGAAGGTACGAGTGGGTGAGCCATTGGAAAGAATCTCGATATCACGGTTTTCCATCACGTCAAGAGCAAAGTCAGCAGGTACGCGTTTATCATTAATTCGCATCCCGGGTCCATAGTTGTTAAAGGGCCTGACAACTCCTATAGGCATATTGTAGCGCTGGGCAAACAACATACACATGGTCTCGCCGAAACGCTTTGACTCGTCATAGCATGAACGGGGGCCGGTAGCGCATACATAACCGTAGTAGTCCTCAGATGTAGGCACATGTGCCGCATCCGGATTACCATAGAGTTCACTGGAGGAATAAAAGAGAAAACCTTTGATAGCCTTGTTCTTATAGAACTCAAACAAAGAGCGCAGTCCCCAGACATTAGCATCCAAAGTCTCTATCGGATATTTACGATAAAAGACAGGAGAAGCAATGGAAGCCATATGAATGATAAAATCGGCTTGAGCCGCTCCTTCTATATTCTCTATCTTATCTTTGATGATATCAAATTTGCGGATATCAAACAAAGGGTTCTTCTTCAATTGGTCGATCCAAGCCGGATAACCCAACATAAAGTTATCTAGTCCGATCACCCGTTTCAAGCCCAATCGCCGAGCTTCTGCCTGAAAGAAATTCATATAATAATATCCCAGGAATCCGGCACAACCTGTAATCAGAATGGTGGCACCATTCAATTTTGCCTTCTCCTGAGCAGACAACCCTTCTAAGGTATGTCCAAAATCCTTTTCCAATACTGTCATTATCTTGAATTTTATATCGATTAGATTAATCTCAATATTTCCCTTTGTATTCCCTATAAGGCTTGTTCAGGTCGAGATAGAAGAAATTGTGCTGACGCTGATGTTCGCCATCGGGAATCTTCATATAGTCTCCATAGATTTGAGTGAGGTACTCATCGTAACGCTTAATCCCCTGAAGGGTTCTGCCTTCAAAGGTATACGGTCCGTATATGCCATTGATTTCCTTGCTCATCACCCCCCGCAGACCATCAGTATAATCGGCGGCCAACTTACATTTATTATAATCATATCTGATCAGTATTTTCCGGATCTTCTTCTGCAATGCCTGCATCGTAAACAGACGGCGGGTCAGCAAAGGGATCCAACTGCTCATGCCGTGGCCGTGCTTGTAAGGGTCACGATGAACCAGATAGAGCGCCTGCTTGTAAAATTCATAACGGGTATACTGCCAATGCCGGGCCAACCAGTTGCTGGGTACAGCATCCAAAGGAAAGACATCGACGTAAACACCCCCTAGATAACGGAAATGAAGCCGTTCTATCAATGTCGTCTCTGCATCCTGGAGTTTGCCGAAAGGCAAAGGGTACTTCGGATCATTCTCGGCACAGACAAACTCGTATCTTGACGGCAGCCATTCTTTGGAATGTTGGATAAACTGTTCATAATCCGGCCGGGGCATCAGTACGTCCATATCATCGTCCCAAGGAATGAACCCATGATGACGGACAGCTCCAATCAGAGAACCAGCGAACATGCCGTAATGTATTCCATGTTCAGATAAAGTCTTGTCCAATGCTGTAATGATGTCCAGCATCCTCATTTGCAAAGGCCGTATTTCGTAATTTGCCATAATATAATTTTATTTTTCAGAGGAATAAGGTTGTGTCCAAGGTGCATTCCCGGCATCCCATAAATGATTCAGATAATCACGGTCGCGCACAGTATCCATACATTGCCAAAATCCTTCATGCTTATAGACCGCCAACTCTCCTTCCCGTGCCACTGATTCCAGAGGTTCTCTTTCAAAGACAGTAGAGTCATCTTTGATATAATCGAAGATTTTTGGACTCAGCACAAAATAGCCCCCATTGATCCAACCTTGATTGACCTGGGGTTTCTCTTTGAAACTATGGGCTATATCGTTCTCATCTATCGAGAGTTCTCCAAAGCGGGCAGTAGGATGGACAGCTGTGACCATCGCCAATTTTCCTGACTGATGATAGCGACGTTCCAGTTCACTGATATTCACATTGGATACAGCATCACCATAAGTCAACATGAAATCTTCTTTTCCTATCAGATCTTTCAGACGCAGGATCCGACCTCCCGTCATCGAGTTCTCGCCTGTGTCCACGAGAGAAACTTTCCAATCCAAAGGTCTTTCTCTGATGTAGGATATATGATTTCCATTGAGGTCAATCGTAAAATCATTACTTAAGACATAGTACTGGAGGAAATAGTTCTTGATCACTTCCCCCTTGTATCCTAAGGCAATGACAAAATCCTTATAACCGTAGTTTGAATAATGCTTCATAATATGCCAGAGAATGGGTTTGCTCCCAATCTCTACCATAGGCTTCGGAATTAATTTCGTATACTCGGACAAACGAGTTCCAAATCCCCCGGCTAAAATTACAACTTTCATGGACAAGGCAGGTTTTTAATTGGTAATCAGCTAAATCTTAATTGTCAGATCCCCCGGTATCTTGAAAGACAACACGAGGGGTCTCTATTTCTACAGATTATTGACAATGGAACAAATGGATTTTACATCTTCATCCGTCAGTTCAGGGTGCATCGGAAGAGAAATGATCTTCTTGTAAATGTCTTCTGTGATCGGTAGAGGATAATCCGTCTTGAAATAAGTGAGCAAATGGTTAGGACGGTACTGAATGCCAAACTGGATATCGTGCTCCGTCAACTGCTTCATCAGTTTTTCCCGTTTGCCGTGTAAAATCAAAACCGGGAAGATATGGGGAACGATCTCATGATAGTTCATGGGGATCAACTTCACATCTTCATTATGGCCGAGGAGTTCGGTATACAATTGTGCGATATGCTGCCGCTTGGGAACGAACTCCTTCTCAAAACGTGTGAGTTGTACCCTTCCGATGGCTGCGAAGATATTGCTCATATGATAACGATAGCCTTGAGCTACGACATCAAACACATAACTGCGCTGCCCTTTATAGCGTTTTTCAGAATCTTTCATGACCCCCAGAAGACGGGCATCACTCACTGCATCAATGACTTTTTGGTCTGAAGCAAATATGGCTCCACCTTCACCTGATGTGATATTCTTGATACCATCAAAACTGAAGCAGACAATATCTCCGGAAGAACCGACCAATTTGCCGTTATGACGGCATCCGAAAGCATGGGCTGCATCCTCTACCAAGCGCAGATGATGCTTGCGGGCAAACTCCCGATAGTCATCCATATGTGCAAGATTACTGGCAAAGTAAACCGGCAGCAAGACCTTTGTACGGGGCGTTATCCTCCGCTCTGCATCCTTCAAATCCAATAACAGAGAGTCCGGATCGATCTCACAACTTACAGGTATACAACCAGCAGCAGTGATAGCCTGGTAGGTAGCAACGAAAGTAAAGGAAGGCACCAAAACTTCATCCCCAGGTTTGGTAACAGCCTGGATAGCCAAATGCAATGCTGCCGTACCACTGTTCACGCAGATGCACTTCATGCCTCCACCTATATAATTTTCCAGATCTTTTTCAAAAAGTCCCACTATTTCACCCATGCCAAGATAACCGATATCATTGATCACATGAGCTACAGCTGTAGACTCTGCTTCACCTACAACAGACTTTGACAATCTTATCATTTTCCGTATTTACTTTTATCTTTTCCGTTTCCGTTAATAAATAATATCAAGATTCATCTTATTATGCAAACTTACCAAAATTTATCAACATAGAGATAAGATTAATGTGAAAAAAAAGGTAATTTAACAAGACTTTTGCAGATTCTCTGAACCGCTGATCTACCCTTGTTCCATCAATAATAGACGGATCAAAAGACAAGACAACTTCAATCCGATAAAAAAGATTACGGATTGAATATGAAGTCACAAATAAAGATTCTTTTTATTGTTGAAAATCATAGAAAATGTATCCCAATTCATTCGGGTACATTCCGATCATCTGCACAAATCGTCCTTACCTTTCAGCAAATAAGCATTTACAGGTCCTCGAACAAGGAGTTCAACATTCCCTATCATCCGTCTATTCAACCGCTTCCCGGTTCATGACAGTTTCAAGGACGGTTTTCAGATAGCCCCCCTTACGCAGCCTTTCACTGACGCGATAAACATTCTTCCGCATCTCGTAAATCTTCTGATCAGAGATTTTCGGAAGAAGGTTGTTCAGTTCAGACAGTCGTTTGATGCAGATTCCAATGCCCTCTTCTTGGATAATCGGGGCAACGGCAGCATCCTGCCAAACAATAACGGGAAGACCGGCACGAAGATAGAAGGAAACCTTGTGAGGGCTATTCCAATGCAGGTATTCTCCAAATGAACCACTGCAAGTATCTAGACTGTCACCGTCCCAGACAAGCCCGAAATCACCTTTCACATGCTTGATGAAATCATCAGAATCCATAAAACCGTTGACATGCAAATAATTCGAATCCTTCAATTCCGGTAATCCGTCTCTGTCACCATAAATCTGGAGTTGGTAATTCTTGATCTGAGGTTGTATTTTCAACAGGAAACTATTCTTGCGCATCGCCAGACTCCCTGCATACACCAGCGTAAACAACTGATGACTGGCATTAATCAATTCCGGAAAATGGGCACAAGCCTCACTTCGATAATCAAACAGTCCCAACGCATATAAAGGATGCTGATAACCGTGATCACGAAGCCATGATGCCATTGATTCATTGGATGCAATAACATAGTCACTGTGCATCAGGCGGTGAATCTCCTGATCCTCAGACAGTTTCTTACGCCTCATGCAACCCAAGTCATGGATGACGGTAACCGTCTTAGCCCCATGCCTGTGAGCTATATTGCAGATAAAGGAAAAGTATTTCTTTACAGGATACTGGAGGACCAAGATATCATTCGGTTTGATCGTCATCACCAATTTGAAAATACCCAATAGATCCAAAAAGAAAGTAATGATCTTACTCCGATAATATGTAGAAGGAAGCCCTAAATTGTGAGCCCCCATTTCAAGCAGTGTTATCTCATTATCGGTCTTGGCCTTACTTCCAGAACTTGTAACACCTCTATAATTACGGGAAATATAGCAAAGTCGATTTGTCATCTTTATATATTCTTGTTTTAATATTAAATGGCAGATCATTCATAACTTGTTTCTATATGGAATACATTTAAGTCTTTTAACCTTCCATGAGTATTCTTACCTGGATGAATGCAACAAGTAAGTGCAAATTTACGGAATCTTTTCGTAAAAGCATTCCAATAGATGTTGAAATTCAATTTCTTTCCTGGTCTGCTGTTAATCTTGTATTATATTTTGATTGCCATTTACAAAATAATAGCGCTGAAAACATCTGCAAGGCAATAAGTTTCTGTGATTTTTACTCAGTAAACATAGCAGTACTTTTCGTAGTAATGTGTTTTTATTGCGACAAAGATACAAAAAACGCCCCTATTTACCAAATATATTCATATATTTTATTTCTATCAGAATCACATGAGAGGGCATTGACATCAGACGTATACAAACATTATCCATCTTTTTATGGACATCTGTCACTTTCTTCCAAAGGACTTCAGGCACAGTTGTCTGAAATTATATCCGAATCGTTTTATAGCGAAAAGTTTGGAACTTTAGACACAATTCCATATCTTTGTAACAAATAATTATATCAGTGACACCTAAGACCATACACCTATGCTGGTTTAGTGATGATGCTTTCCCAGTAGAAATAAAAGCATGTATCCGTTCATGGAAAAAATTCCTGCCTGACTATCAGATTAGAAGATGGAATATGGAAGATGCGAAAGCCATTCATAACACATTTGTCAATGAAGCTCTCCGCTGCCACAAATGGGCATTTGCGGCTGATGTCATCCGCTTTTACGCCATTTACCATGAAGGTGGGATCTATATGGATAGTGACATGCTCATCTATAAAAATTTTGATGAACTGATACCGGAAAAAGGGGTTGTTACATTCAATGAGAATATAAAGGCAGGTGACGGACCCTTATCTCTTCAGGCTGCTTTCATCATGGGTGAAAAGGGGAATACGTTCTGCAAAGAAGTGTTAGATTACTATAGTAACCGGCATTTCCTTCTCAAGAATGGTTCTATGGACGAGACCATATCACCTCACATCATGGGTCTTATTGCTGCTGGACATGGCTATAAAGATATGATGAAGAAACAGGAATTGGACGGGCTTACCATTTTCCCTACATTCTATGTAGCTCCACGGAAGAAATACAAGAAACAAGAGCTTACCTTTGCGCGTCATCTGGTCAATCACAGTTGGAAAACACATAAACTGGGCAGACAAGTAGAGATCTTCCTCAAGCACGATTATCATGTCGTCAAATATTTCATCTGCAAGAAATATTAAGAAATATCCACTGACCGATTACCGTCAGACTATAACAGGGATAAGGTTTTCCGATAACGCCCCAGTATAAAGATCACCTCCCGCCAGTCAATATCTGTCAAGGTTATATATAACAGACCCCATGCAAGGGAATTTCTCTTGGCAAGGATTAGAGTTCGAGTTTAAAGGAAACCTTATGTCGTTTCTGGTAATTCCTCCAAAAACGTGCGCGAGCAGGCATGACGATGGACAAAGCCCATTTCTCATCAACATTTCTCACACGTGCATATTCACTGACCATCATTTCGATGAACCGCTTCGGCCCCCAAAGTTTCTTCAGGTCCAGCAATCCCCTTTTCGGACTTACCTTTCCAAAATACATTCTGTTGATGTCTACGATACAGAAATGATAGCCTTCATCATCATACTTCCAAAGGATATTCCCCGGTGTGAAATCCTTGTGCATGACCCCTTTCAAGTGCATCATCGCAGCAAAATGTGCCACTTTCTCTGCCAGCACCTCATAAGTACCGATTTTGGCATTGCCCACTTCATAAAGCGTATGCTCATAATCGCACTGTACGCTGAAGAAATAAGTATAACCCAGTAAACCAATGCAGTTACGGTATTCGATATAAGCTATCGACTCAGGAGTTTCTATGCCCTTTTCCAAAAGGATGGCAGGGTATTGGTAGGCCCGCAGTCCCTTGGGTTTGCGGATACCATAGGAATAAACACATCTGTTCAACAGGGATGGTACACAGTATCGTTTGACATTGATCTTCAGTCCGTCAACCTCAAAGACCTTAATCAGATTCCGTTTATTGTAGATCACTTCTCCTTCCGACTCAAATATAGAAAGGATATGAGTAACAACAGGCTTTAAAGTTTTATATTTTGAACGAATTAGAAATTTAGAGATTCTCATTTTTAACACCGGGTTTATACTCTGATCCATACAGCCAGTTCTCGGGACTCAGAGGATATGATATTTATTGATGAACTTTAAAAATTCTATCCAGACCTTTTCTTTTTTTATCAGATCATACTGTCTGTCAGTAGGAATCTTGGCAAGTTGAGAAGGGGAGACAAAATCCTCTATGCCCACGCCTCCGGTAGGTATGCCGTTCTGCGGCAACCACATCTTCTTGCTGTTTTGTGGTGCCACGACCACAAAAGACGGTTTGTCCTGTGAATGGATGATATGGCGTGCCCCACCTTCATTTCCAAAATACAGAGTTATCCACGAAGCCATGGCTGCCAATTGCCTGGGGCTTTGGGCACGGACATCAATGAAGATATGAGGGTCATTGTCCAATAGTTCGTAAATCCTGCGGGAAGCCTGTTCCTCTTTTCCCAAAGCATAATTAAAGATAATCTGAACCTGTGGAAAAGTTTTTATCAGATTTCTGACGACATAGACCATACCTTCTTCAGACCACGTCTTATTCTTGAGTTTGGAAGTGACTCCCATGAGAACCACAGGCTTGGAGAAATCGATTTTCATCTTCACCATATAATCCTTGAATTCCTCCTTCTCATTCTCGGTGATGGGAATATGGAAGTTCTGGTCCAAGACTTTATAGTTCAGAGGAGACAGGAGCATCAGATCATGGTCGACCATACATTTATTCCTGTTGGTCTTCTCGAAAAAATAATTAAAGGCAAACCCGGTGTACCATTTTTTCAGTCCTATCCGATATTCTGTCGAAGGTGAAAATAGCGTAAAGAACATGCTTTTAAGCGTAGACCTCATGTCGATGATGACGTCATAATGGTTGCGATGGACGATCCGCCATACCTTCCTCAGATAACGCCAAAGATTTTCGTTATCCGATTCTGAAAAGGTTATGATATGGTCTATGGCAGGATGACCCTTGAAAAGAGGTGCCAACCGCTCATTCAGAATAAAAGTCGTATCCGCCTCAGGATCATTGCGCTTGATGGTATTAAAGACACATGTTGCAAGAACCGCATCCCCCATCTGTCGGAATCGAACAACCAGGATTTTCAAGATGTTATGATTTAACAGTAAATTTAACCTTTAGAAGAAGCCTTTTCTATCACTTTTCCATTCACCACCTCAAATCTACGGTCAAACTCTTCATGGGTTCGCTTCCATCGGTTATGACTCCACAAATAGAATTTGGGATCTTTGCGGATCGTATTTTCCAGCAAAGCAAAAAACCTTCTTGTAATCTCGTATTCGGGAAGTGCATTCGGGTTTTTAGTGATCAATTTGAAAGTAGCATTATAATATCCTCTCTTGGGCCGGCTCATCTCCACATAGAAGACAGCATCGTTCACCTTCCGCATAATACGTTCTGCCCCAGTAAAGACCCCTGTATCATGGTGCATGAAATTCAGCCACAAATGAATATTCTCCCATTTCGGTCCCTGATCAGAGATATAGCCGAAAAGACTCATGATTTTCTTCTGCCGATACTCTATGAGTTTTCTGATAATATGTTTCTTAGAGATCACCACACTACCTCGGGAAGACGAGCGGATTTTCTTGAAGAGTTCGTCGAACGGTTTGTTGGCAAGAGGATGGTAGATCAGTCCCATCACCTTACCGGGTAGATAGATTCCCATACAGGAAAGCCATTCCCAGTTGCAGTAGTGCCCTAAGACTGCCGCTACATTCTGCCCGTTATCAAAACAAGCTTCCACCTCATCGACATTACAGACCTTAAACCGTTTTTTCAGATGTTCTTCCTTGATACTCAAGAGTTTGGTGGCCTCAAAGAAGTAATCACAGAACCAATGGTAGAAGCCCTTCTCTATTTCGATTATTCCACTCTCCGACTTTTCCGGAAAAGAAGAAACGAGATTCCGGCGTACGATCTGCCGGCGGTATCTCAAGACATAATATACGATCAGATACCCGACGTCAGAAAGAGCATATAGCACCCTAAATGGGAGTAATGATATCAAATAAAACAAGCCATATACGATCTTCGTCATTATCATACTCGGTTTCTTCAATTATTCCTCTCTGTTTCGACTTAAAAAGATTATTTTCAGATATTCAAAATACCAGTTCACTTCCCATGTATTTACCTTCATACAAAAGTCCATACAGTCAGATTATATTACACTTGCTGCATATCATGCAACCGCTTATAGTATCCATTCTTCTCTATCAATTCCTCATGTGTGCCCCGCTCGACAATGACGCCTTCATGCATCACACAGATTTCATCAGCGTTCTTGATCGTCGACAGTCTATGGGCGACAGCAATGGTCGTACGCGTCTTCATCAACCGCTCCAGAGCGTCCTGTACCAGTCGTTCACTCTCCGTATCCAATGCAGAAGTAGCTTCATCCAAGATCAATATAGGCGGGTTCTTGAGTATTGCCCTGGCAATACTGATCCTCTGTCGCTGCCCGCCTGACAGCCGAGAGCCCCGATCACCTATTTTCGTGTCAAAGCCATTCTCTGACTCCATGATGAAGTCATAGGCATTGGCTATCTTAGCTGCACGGATGACAGCCTCATCAGTCGCATTCTGAGACCCGAATTTAATGTTGTTCCTAAACGTATCATTGAACAGGATCGCATCCTGGTTGACATTTCCAATAAAAGAACGGAGGTTATGTACGCCAAGATCTTTGATGTTGACCCCATCGATAAGGATTTCACCCTTCTGCACGTCATAATAACGCGGAATCAGGTCGACCATCGTCGACTTTCCACTGCCACTCTGTCCGACAAGGGCTACTGTCTTACCTTTAGGAATGACCAGATTGATATCCTTCAACACGTACCGCGGCTCATTCGACTTGGAATCAGTATAAGCGAAATAGACATGCCGGAACTCTATCTGATGTTGGAAAGACGGCAGGATGACAGGATTCGGCTTCTCTTTGATTTCGATTTCTGCCTTCAGGATCTTATCCACTCGTTCCATTGAAGCAAGTCCTTTAGGAATATTGTAACTCGTTCTGGAAAAGTCTTTCAGAGGGTTGATGATGCTGTAGAGAATGACCAGATAGTAAATGAAGACCGGTCCGCTCAGTGTCTGGTAGTTGAGGACCAACATTCCCCCAAACCAAAGGACGATGACGATCATCACTGTCCCCAAAAACTCACTCATAGGATGGGCCAACTGCTGGCGGATATTCACCTTCATGACATCGCGGCGGTAGGCAGAATTGATGGCATCAAAACGCTTGTCCATCATATCTTCGGCACAGAAAGCCTTGATGATCCTCAAGCCTCCCAATGTCTCCTCCACCTGACTCATCGTATCGCTCCATAGTCCCTGAGCCTGCATGCTCTGTGCCTTCAGTTTCCTGCCGACAAACCCCATGAACCAACCGAATATAGGGACAAAAATGATGGTGAAAAGAGTCAGTTGCCACGAGACCAGCAACATGGTAGCGAAATAGAAAAGAATCAGGATAGGATTCTTGAAAAGCATATCCAGAGAAGACATGATCGAGTTCTCTATCTCCTGGACATCACCGCTCATACGCGCAATGATGTCGCCCTTACGCTCCTCACTGAAGAAACCCAGAGACAAACTCGCAATTTTTCTGTACATCTGATTGCGGATATCCCTCACCACACCTGTACGCATAGGGATGATGCTCGCTGAAGACAGGAAATAGGACGCCGTCTTGAGAAAAGTCATGACGGCAAGTGCTATCCCGAGGACCAGCAACGTAGAAGTAGAACCAAAATACTGCACCATCTCTTCTATCAGATAGTTGGCATTGTTAGCCAGAACTTTCCTGCTCAAAGACCAAGGCATCATTGCCGTTGCCCTGACAGCACCTTCTGTTCTAAAAAGGATCTGAAGCAAAGGAATAATCGTAGCAAATGAAAAAACGTTCAGTATTGCTGAAAGGATATTAAAAACTATCGACAATACCAAATATTTCTTGTAAGGGGGTATAAAACGCCTTAGCACCAGCAGGAATTCCTTCATGATTTGCAAATATAATAGAAAAACACAAAACTACAAAATGATTTTCGGTTTTTATGTCCTTTGTTTAACTGATAAAACTTTATAGAACTAAAATAACATCTTTTAGAACAAATGTTTGTCCCTGAACCGATTACAGAGTCGTACATCCCCTCAAGATTAATTTCCCACTTTCTCTTCATCTCCAGGCTCCACCGTTCCAAAGAGCGTAGCGGAAGTAGAACCTGTAATCCTGACTTTCACGAATTCACCTATATGATAATTACCGCGGTCAAAAACCACCATCTTATTCTGTTCCGTACGGCCACAGAGTTGATTCCTAGAACGCTTGCTGAAACCTTCTATCAAGACCTCAAAAGTTTTGCCTTCATCCTTCTTGTTCTGCCGGACGCTGATCTCATTTTGCAATTTGATAAGTATTTCCAACCTGCGGATCTTCTCTTCCTCCGGGACATTGTCCGGGAGATGCTTAGCCGCATAGGTTCCCGGCCGCTCTGAATATTTGAACATAAAAGCGGAATCGAATCCTACTTCTTTCATCAAGTCGAGAGTTTGCTCAAAATCTTCCTCTGTCTCGTCATGATAACCCAAGAAGACGTCAGTCGTCAGACCACAACCGGGAAGAATCCTGCGGATAGCCTCGACTTTCCGCAGATACTGTTCCCTAGTATACTTGCGGTTCATCAATTTCAATATCTTATTGCTCCCACTCTGAACAGGGAAATGGATATGCTTACAGAGGTTTGGGGCTCCTGCCATCGCATAGAGAATGTCTTCACTCATATCTTCAGGATTGGAAGTTGTAAACCGCACACGCATATCCGGCACAGCCGAAGCCACCTTAGACAGCAGTTCGGCGAATGAAGTCCTGCCCTCTTCGTGCCGTCCGGAAGGTGAAAGACCATAACTGTTCACATTCTGTCCTAGCAAGGTCACTTCCTTGAAACCCTTGTCATGGAGGTCACGCACTTCGTTGAGAATACTCTCGACATCACGGCTTCTCTCACGACCTCGGGTATAAGGGACTATGCAGTAATGGCAGAAATTATTACAGCCTCTCATGATACTCACAAAACCGCTGACATGATTGCCGCCTATACGCAGAGGCATCACATTGCGATAAGTTTCCGTTGTAGACAACCGGACATCTTCAGCAGGATGCCCCAGTTCACACTGTGCGATCATATCCGGAAGGTTCAGATAACTGTCAGGGCCACAAACCAGATTGGCATGGTGATTCTGAATCAAATCATCTTTGACCCTTTCTGCCATACAACCCAAAACGCCCAGAATCAATTTTCTCCCCTTCTTCTGTTCCGCATACAATGAATCTAAACGGTTATATATTTTATTTTCTGCATTCTCACGTATACTACATGTATTCAGGAAAACGGCATCTGCATCCACCTCGTTGTCACAAGTATCATAATCTGCCATTTTCATTATCGAAGCGACGACCTCACTATCGGCTACATTCATCTGACAGCCGTAGGTCTCTATATACAGTTTCTTGTCCATTTATCCCTTTCCTATCGAATATATTCCAACCACATTCATTAATCAGGCTACAAAGATACTAAAAATATCCGATTATCAGCCAACACCCTGAAAGCCTTTACAGTTTAACATTCCGCATTCGCCGCTATCATGTGTCTTGTCAAGAGCAGCAGAACGAAATAGAGGATCATTCCGGTAATGAATCCGGCAATAGCGTCAATCATGTAATGTGCCTGGATATAGACGGTGCCCATACAAAGGAAAGCATAGACAGGGAATACCCACCAGAAGAATTTACTGTTTTTCAGATGCAAGATCAGCATCATGCAAATGGTGGCAATACCGACATGCGAACTCGGGAACGCAGCTGTCGGCCGTTCACCTTGTGCACGGGCATCCTCTACCAAGTGATAGAAGAAACCATTGGGATTGCCCGGAGAAGGAAGACAATCCGTATGTGTATTGAAATAGTTGCCCAGTTTCGGAAATATCCCTTTGGCTATCGTGTCTTCCCCTATCACGTTATAATAGAAGGTCGGACCGGCAACCGGCAGGAAATCAAAAACGATATAGTAGATGAAGAACGCTGTGATGACGATAAAGCAGCAGCGTTCGAACTCTTTATAATCCGCGAGGAAATAATAGATGCATACTGCGACGATCAAGGGGTAATACATGAAATACCCAAAGTGCATCAGTTCGCTCACCACCATCCATGGCAAGTGCTTTGCAAAGACCAGTGCAGGTTGGAAACCGAAAACGATTTGTTCCCATTCCGCAAAGAGATAGTCCAGATTGGGCAGCACCCGATTAAGTTCGTAAGTATCCGGATACCATTGTGCCAGGAACAGCATCTGCACCAGCACACGCACGATCTCCATAAACCGGCAAGGCAGGAGGCGGTACACTGTCCAAAGTGCAAAGGTCGTAATCAAAATGCGGACCCTCATCCAAATCATGGAATGCGGATTCTCCATCTTGGTATAAGCGAACAATACCCATAAGAACGTGAAAGCCAAATAGATAATAGTGGCCCATTCTACAGGATACAGCCCCTTCTTGGGATTTTTCTCTAATCTGAATATTTCCTTTATGGTCGTCATCTCCGTTTCTTAAACTATTATTGTTTTCAACCGTATTTGCTGAACACGTATCACCCAAAAGTATGAATAAAAACGATTTTATAAATGTTTGTTTTCAAAAGGAAACCGAACATTTCTCAGAGATGGCCTCAACTCTTTTTTCCTTAGCATATCTATCTTTTGTAACTTCCATTTTACAGCCCCGGATCTTATAGCCCGGTTATTTTAAAACATGATTACAGCCAACCATTTTCCTTATACCAAAGAACTGTCCGTTTCGTCCCCTCCTCGAGTTGTACATGAGGATCAAACTCCAGTTCCATCCTGGCAGACCTGATGTCACATCTCCAGTTGCGCTGCTTGAGAATCGGGTATTTATCATGATTCAGAGCAGACAACTTCCCCGTCAGTCTTCCGATGTATTCTCCGAAGAAGGTGACAATGCGCAAGACCCATACAGGGACTGTCAGCCGGATCCACCACTTGTTGCCCAAATCATGATGAATGAAATCACTGAAATCGCGGGAGCGGTAGACTTTCCCGTCACTGAGGAAATACTTTCTGCCCAACGTGCCATGATCCAAAGCCAGAAAGACAGCCTGGACAACATCGCTCACATAGATGAACGTAATATCCTGGCGCTTGAAACCCACCGCGAAATCCACGTGTTGCTCAATGCTCTGCATCATCATATAGTAATCCCTTTCACGAGGTCCGTATACCCCTGTAGGGCGCAAGATGATGTAAGGGAAACGGCCGTTCAACGCATCCAGGAAGTTTTCTGCTGCTAGCTTGCTCTTCCCATAATTCGTATTCGGATGAGGGACATCCGATTCTTTTATCTCTTTGTAAGGTTTCCTCTCCCTAATTGCGCCGAAGACACTCAAACTGCTCATATAGACAAAACGCTTGAGGGGTATTTTCAGGTTCATGAGAGCCTGAACAAGGTGCTTTGTACCTTCAGTGTTCACATCGTAAAATGTTGCGGCATGCAAAGCTTTTGTGACGCCGGCAGCATGGACAACATAGTCAAATGTATGCCCGCTCAATTGCTGCTCTATTTTCTCTTCCGAAGACAGGTCGATCTCTATGAAATGGATACGTGGATCTTGCAGGTAACGCCGGCTCGTTGTCTTCCTGACAGCGGCCCAGGTGTCCATGTTCCTTCTCAAAGCCTCCTCGACGATGAAACTACCGATAAAGCCGGAAGCGCCTGTGATCAAAATCTTCATAAATGCGAAATTAGGCAACAAAGATAATCTAAATTGTTGTGAAACACAAATTTAATGTGAAAATATCGTAACAAATCAAAGTTATTTGCAAATTATTTTGTTTATTTGTAATATCGAAAGAATATACCATCGCTTCTCACCCCCAAGCATCTATTTCTTTAACCGTAGGACAATTTGTATCCATATACAGAACAACTGTCTCTATAAATTAAATTAAGCTAAATATGGGAAAAAACAAAAAAGGTGGAAAGAGAATGTCTGAAAAGCGAATCACTGAAATACTGGAGGATTTCTTCTCCGGCAATCCGGGTCAGACATTTAACTTAAAGGAAGTATTCCATCTCTTAAAACTCAATACACACCCACAGAAAATGCAGGCTATCGATGCCATGGACCAAATGGCTTATGACGACTACCTGACTAAAGTGGATGAGACCAGCTATAAATTGAATCAGAACGGACAGGTCCAGGAAGGCAAATTTGTCAGAAAGGCAAATGGCAAGAACTCCTTTATTCCTGATGGCGGTGAACTGCCCATCTTCGTTTCTGAACGCAATTCTCTTTTCGCTATGGGTGGAGACCGGGTCAAGGTATCCATAATGGCGAGACGTCCCAACCGCATCAAAGAAGCACAGGTCATCGAAATCCTGCAACGGGCAAAAGATACTTTCGTCGGAAAACTGAGGGTGGACAAAGATCTTTCTTATCTTGTTACTCCCCAGACGATCTTCACCAATGACATCATTATCCCGAAACGGAAACTGAAGAAGGGCAAAACGGACGATAAAGCTGTCGTGAAAATCACCCAATGGCCTGATGCCAATCACAAGAATCCTATAGGGGAAGTGGTGGACATCTTAGGTCCTGCAGGAGACAACAACGTAGAGATGAACTCCATTCTGGCGCAATATGGACTGCCTTATGTCTACCCTAAGAGCGTAGAGCAGGCTGCCGACAAGATCACCGGAGAAATCACCCCGAAAGACTTAAAAGAACGGGAAGACTACAGAAAGATATGGACTTGTACCATTGACCCGAAAGATGCAAAAGATTTCGACGATGCCTTGTCTTTCCGCAAGCTCAAAGACGGGCTATATGAAGTCGGCGTCCACATCGCAGACGTCTCTCACTTCGTAAAGGAAGGTGACATCATCGACAAGGAAGCCCAAAAGCGTTCCACCAGCGTTTATCTGGTAGACCGCACTATCCCTATGCTCCCTGAACGACTCTGCAACTTTCTCTGTTCTTTGCGCGCTGATGAAGAGAAATTCGCTTACAGTGCGATTTTCGAACTGGACGACGAAGGTAATATAAAGAAATTTCATATCGCACATACGCTTATAAAAAGTAACCGGCGTTACTGCTATGAAGAGGTCCAGCAACTGCTTGAAGACAATGGTGTCGTAGACGGTACAGGACAACCTGCCCCGCCTGCTCCTAAAGGCGGTTACAAGGGACAATATGCCGACCAACTCATCATGCTTGACCGACTCGCCAAGAAACTGAGGTCTAAACGGTTCAAAGAGGGCTCAGTCAAATTCGATACCGAGGAACTGCACTTTGACATTGATGAAACTGGCAAACCTATCCGCTGCTATTACAAGCACTCAAAAGACGCCAACAAACTCGTGGAAGAGTTCATGCTGCTGGCCAATAAATCTGTCGCTGAGAGCATAGGAAAAGTGCCCAGAGGCAAAAAGGCAAAGACACTGCCCTATCGTATCCATGACAATCCGGACCCGAAGAAATTTGAGACACTGAAAGATTTTGTCGTCAAATTCGGTTATCGCATGAAGAGCAGCAGTACGAAAGGTGCTACTGCACGCAGTCTTAACAAACTGATGGACGATGTAGAGGACAAACCTGAAGGAAAGTTGATTCAGACTGTGGCTTTGAGATCGATGATGAAGGCCAAATACAGTGTCCATAACATCGGCCACTTCGGATTGGGATTCGACTACTATACCCATTTTACTTCACCTATCCGCCGCTATCCTGACGTCATGGTCCACCGTCTGCTCACACGCTATGCTGAAGGCGGACGCAGTGCCAACGAAAAGCATTATGAGGATCTGTGCGAGCATTGCTCGGATATGGAAATCATTGCCCAGAACGCTGAACGCGATTCCATCAAATACAAGATGGTCGAGTTCATGGGGGCACACTTAGGTGAGAAATATGATGCCCATATCAGCGGTATCACGAGTTATGGGGTCTATGCCGAGATCGATGAAAATCATTGTGAAGGTATGATTCCTATACGGGATTTGGATGATGACTACTATGACTTCGATGAGAAGAATTTCTGTCTGATCGGACGGCACCATCACCATAAATACCAGTTGGGAGACTCTATCCATATCCAAGTGGCACAAGCTAATCTGGATAAGAAACAACTTGATTTCATGCTCTTGAAGAACAACAAGGATAAGGGCATGACAGAATCATCCTCCTCCACTGACAACAATTCCAACAAGAAAGGCAATAGGGCGAGAAGAAGGCACAAGGAAGACCGGAATAAAAGGAATAACGAAGACCGAAATAAGAGGAATAAGGAAGATCGAAATAAGAGGAATAAGGAAGACAAGAAAAAGAGGAATAACAGAAATAACAGGCATTCCGAAAAATGACCTTCCTCGCCTTTTCTAAAGCAATCCTTACTTCCAAGTAAGACCATATCAAGGCTTTCCTTTCAGTTTAATGAGAAAGGAAAGCCTTATTCATTTAATGTAGTCCGGTAAATTCCTTTAAGAATAAGTTTTTGAACACCAAAAACTTCACTTCATTCTTATGGGAAGTAGACACATCTGTCAGGAATGAAAAAGGACCGGAAACAATAGGCAAAGAGAAGATGATAGTTTCTCGAAAGTCGACCTTCTCTTTCGAGAAACAAGACGCTGCCTTTCTCGAAACAGAAGATCCCGTCTCTCCGGACCTGAAAAATCATTTTATTGGTCTTCCATCAAGAACTGTCAGAGGGCTGAGAAAAAGGATAATCCTTTATCTCAGCCCTCCTTTTAGTGCCAGCATACAAAGAGCCCAATAGGGACCTATTGGCTTATAGAACGCACGAATTATCTCACCTGAGCCGCTGTCGGATTGCGGAGTCCCCTCATACCCACCAAATAGGCTTTGGCATGTCCAAAACGGAGATACATATCCAAGACGACAGGCAGATGATTCTGGTCGTCAGTGACATAGAAGTCAACGATCCGGTCCATCTTTCTCTTTTTCTTGTTCCATTCGAGATAAGCCAAGCGAAGGCATCTGTAGGTATGTCCGTTATCAGCCTTGATATTCTCGATCTTGTCAAATTTCAATTCTGCCACATTCCGGCTGTTGCCATCGACCAAAGGAAACTTGACCTCATATCCTTTCTTCCAACCCTTGGGATTGAAACTGCGAGCCCGCAAATAGATGCTCAGCATATCGAATACACAGTCATTATAAGTATTGGCCTGCCATTGCGATCTACCGTCATGGCGAAGCCGATGCTGCCTGATATGGCATTTGCCGTTAGGATAGGTGTAGAACACCTGGTCTACAGTGTATCTCTTTCCCTCGCGGGCCCCTTTACGGTAATACAGAGGAGCCAGATCCAAAGTATTATAGCATAGAAGGGTGTCTCTCAAGACATAAAGGTCATCTACACGATGATTGCCACTGCACGTCAGACTGCACCGGTAAGCTTCCCGACCATTATAACGGCTGGCGACGGTATACATACTGGCGGTTCCTGCCTTCACCCAGACAAATTTCCAATTATAATACATATTATATATCAGAAACTCACCTGATTTGAATGCGGTGTTTCTAAATCCGCACTGAGCTGAAGCTGATATAACCGTCAGGAAAAACATCAGGCTGAATAAGTATCTAAGTTTCTTCATACAATTAAAAATTATCAGTTAATCTACATTATTCTTTTGTGGGATCGTATGGAATACCCAGTTTATGGGCACGTTCAGCATTCCTATGCTTGATCTTCCTTTCCGAATCCGGTTTCTGTTTGGTGATGGCACTCGGTTTCTGCTGATATAGAGGACGGCTCATAGGATTCCAATCCCTGCTCACATCCCATTTGGCTCGGCACTCTATAGACTCGGGATAGTAGTATACCGGTTCAGGTTGCCGGTCATGGTCATAATCCCCGGTATCCCAAAGTCCGTTATTGTTCCTGTCTACATACATCCGCATGTAATAAGTTCCCGGATTGATGTAATAGAACTCAGCAGTGCCGTTTTTCGTCTTTATTTCCTTGATGACCTTGTCTGACTGGTCCAAAAGTTGTACAACTGCCGTCGAATCTGACATGCCATTCACTGTGACAAACAGAGAGCTGAACTGGTCTTCGGCAGGAATTTTAAAACCTTGCTTGTACTTCCCTGATACCGTACCGTATATATCTGTAAATGCCGTAGAATCGATCTCCAGGGAGTATTCTATCCCAGGTCGCCATTCTGCCAAAAGCTGGTAATCCCTCGACCTTATTTTCTTAAATTCGAATGGGGCTCGATACCAAAGTGTGTCATGCTTGGCATAGAGATGGACAGCTGAAGTATCCAACTTGGCCAAAGGTTTGGGGAATGTGACCGCAATATTCTGGTCAGGGGCCATATTGAAAGGGATATTGATCTGCATATCCATTGCACGCTTAGGCATGATACTGTCATAACGCTCCCCTTTGTCTTTCAGTTTTTTCTGTTGTTTCTGCCATGATGAGAGGGTTTTCTGCTCCCGTTTCAACCGTTTTTCATAAGGGTCTTTGGAGAGGATGGTCAGCGTGTCGGCCTTGTCTATGAGTTTCCCCAGACTGTCTGTAGCGAGATATTTCACTGCCATCCGGAGTGTATCCTGATTGACAAGGGCGGAATCCCGAAGCCAGTAAGTGATGGTATCCTTCTTTTCTGTCGGTTCTACGATAAAGGCATTCTTTTCATTGAAATTCAGGCCTTTGATTTCAGGGAGTTTCGGATTGCCATAACTGAAGAACAGCGTAAAATGATCCGCCTCCTGCCTCTGGTTCTTGACCAGATAACGGTCTGTCATCTCTTCTGAGAAAGCACTGAGGCAGATATTGTCAGGCAGGAAATGGGTATAGTTTTCATTGACGATATTCTTGATATGCAGGGAATCCGTCCAAATGGTATCTTGCCGAATATCCGGTTTGAAGGAAGGAACAATGACATCATGGGAGAAGGCGATTTTCTCGCTCTTCTGACTGAACTTATAGTCACCGTCAGCATCTTGCAAGGCAAAGACGTGATAGGATCCCGGAGCGACTCCTTTGACGACAAACCTTCCCCTACTGTCCGTACGACTGACACGAAGCATAGGGAGTTTGACAAATGCAGAATCTGCAAGATTACTGTACAGTCCCACCAGAATGCCTTTGATAGGCTCCAGGTTCTCTGCATCTATGACGTATCCCGCAACCTGCAACGTATCTATATGATCACCTGTAGAAAAACTATAGGTATAGTTTCCCAGCGGATTATCCTCGTTATTGTCACTTATCGCATCACTGAAATCAATAGTGTAAGTCGTATTTTTCTTCAAGGAATCAGCCAAAGTCACCCGGATACTTTTCCCTTCACCTTTTATTTCGGGGACTTCCAACTGAGGTGGAGAGACGACAATCTTACTTTGGTCATTGTCTAATTTGATGAATTCGCTGAAAAAGATATTGATCTTCTTGGTATTCACATTCGTCGAGCCATCAGCAGGAGATGCTCCCACCACTCTCGGAGGAGTCTCGTCATACCATCCTCCATCAGGCTGACCCATTCTTGCGCAACTGCTGACAATCAAGGGCAGGACTAGTAACAAAAACGAGTCAATTAACCAATGAACTTGTTTTCTTGTTAAAAGTTTCCAATGAGGATATTCTGATATCAACATGAACCTAATATTCTATAAATCTTCTGTTTGAATCGCAATTTAAACCGGTTCATCCCTTTCTCTCTACTTCCCTTTCTGTTCCTTATTCATAGCCAGAAGTTCATCGATGTTCTTTCGGCTATTGCTCAGACGGGGAATCTTATGTTGCCCGCCCAGTTTGCCTTTTGATTTCAACCAGTCATTGAAAAGTTCAGGACGGGCCTTAATGATCTCCAAAGGCTGGAGGGTAATATTATGAAAGCGCTTGGCTTCATAGTCACTGTTGATCTCCTGAAGGCGTCTGTCCAGAATCTCAGCAAACTCTTTCAGGTCTGCCGGTTCTTTGGAAAACTCGATCAGCCACTGATGGCGGCAATGGGCTTTATTGTCCATATAGACAGGGGCAGCGGTATACTCTGAAACCTGGGCACCTGTCTTCTCACAAGCATAGGCAAGGCCTTTCTCTGCATTGTCCATGATCAGTTCTTCTCCGAAGGCATTGATAAAATACTTTGTACGGCCTGTGATAATGAACTTATAAGGATTCTTACTCGTAAACTGTATCGTATCGCCTATGATATAACGCCAGAGTCCGCAGGAAGTGGTGATGACCATTGCATAGTTGACACCTGTCTCAATGCCCCATAAAGGCACTACGGTAGGTTGTTCCTTGTCAAATTCATCCATCGGGATAAACTCGTAGAACTCGTCGTAGTCCAGCATCAAAAGCATCGAACGGTCATCAGGATCATCCTGTATGCCGAAAAAACCTTCACTGGCATTATACGTCTCCATATAATGCATTTTAGAAGAAGTGATCAGTTCTTCATATTGCTTGCGGTAAGGCGTGAAAGCAATTCCACCATGGAAGAAAACTTCCAGATTGGGCCACACATCCTCCAGATGCTTTTTCCCCGAAAGTTCCATCACCCGGACCAGAACAGACAGCATCCAGGAAGGTACTCCCGAAATATTCGTGACGTTCTTATTGACGGTCTCACGCGCTATACGGTCACGCTTAACTTCAAAATCACTCAATAAGGCTGTCCCCTTTTTCGGCACGCGGAAAAGGTTGATCAAAGGATTGATATTTTCAATGAGGATGGCACTCAGGTCTCCTACAAGACTTCCAGGCAGATTATAATTGGAAGCATGGCTGCCCCCCAGAATCAGGCTACGGCCGTCAAAAAGCCGGCTCTTAGGGTTGTTTCTCAAATAGAGCGCCACAACATCGGCGCCTCCCCTATAATGAATCCGATGCAGACCATCATTGGACACCGGAATGAATTTACTCTTGTCATTAGTTGTACCAGATGATTTAGCATACCATTTTACGATTCCAGGCCAAAGAATATCGCTCTCGCCATGGCGCATACGATCAATGTCATTCTTCAGGGTTTCATAGGAGTTAAGGGGCACATTCTGAACAAACTGATCATAATTTTTAGTCGTATTAAGCAGATGCTTAATACCATATTCCGTATTTTGTCCCTTAGAAACAATGCGACAGAGAACGCTTCGCTGCAACTCTTCCGCAGCAAAATTATGCTTCTCAAGTTCTTTCATCCGGGGCTTAAAAAATGGTCTTATTATGCTTGTTAGACTCATTGTTACACAATTATACTTTAAACTACAAAAGTAACTTAAACTTTTGATAAAGTTGCAGTTTTCACGAATTTTAATAATTGAGGTCTACAAGCTTGTAAGGAGAAACAAGAACAGATGGTATCGATTCCAATGATTCACTACTAAAACGAAAAGACCGAAAAGGAAAAGAAGCACAAAATCACCTCTTTTCCTTTTCGGACAAAGCAAAAAGTCTTTTATTCAGATTTGTCAAAAGCGGCTTGTTCAGCTGCAGATATAATATCTTCATTGGAATCTGAGGAATCGTCAGCATTGATATGGATATCATTCAGATCAAGAGCCTCTTGTTTCTTGGTTTCCTCTTCTGATTTCTTATTTTCCGCTACTTCATTATCAGAAGAATACATTGGCGCATGACGTGAATTTTTTCCAGATTCGTCGAGAAACACCTCTTCCTTGAACACATTCTGATGCTTTTCTGACCCCTTGTCTGATAAGATAAAATCATTGTCCTGATTTGTCTCAGGTACATTTTCTACAGGTTCCTCCTCCATCTTGGTCCGATTGCCTTTGGCTGTAAATACAGAATCCAGGAACTGAGCATCTGTCCGAAGTTTATCCAACGTATACTTGGAAGCCTTTTGCTGACTTTCTTTCTTCGTATACCCCTCGGCATCACCGCCTTTGACACCTTCTATCATCACCTGATAGTGAAAGACAGGGCTGCCGTTGTTGTCTTTTGTCTGGGAAAGGATGTTGAAAACCAATTTGACCTTGTTCTTCTGGCTCCACTCTATCAGTTTACTTTTGAAATTCACTTCCCGATAAGCGACCTTATCGATATTGATCATTTGCGCCAGTATCCGTTTCTGCATGAATTTCATGCAGGCATCGTAACCGTGATCCAGATAGAGCGCACCTACGAGAGCTTCAAAAGCATTTCCACCCAAATAACTGTTATGTGAAATACTGTGGCCACTCGAAAGTATCAACTGATTGATTCCCATCTCCTCAGCCAACTTATTAAGCGTATTGCGCTGTACAAGTTTACTGCGTGTATTAGTTAGAAAACCCTCCCTTTTTCCGGGAAAATGGCGATAGACAATGTCACCTACAATCGCATCAAGGATAGCGTCACCCAAGAACTCAAGGCGTTCATTGTTGATCAATTTTCCTTTTGCATTACGATGCATGATGCTTTTGTGCATCAACGCCACTTTGTAGAAAGTTATATTGTGAGGGTAAAAACCAAGAACACGGTGTAAAGATAAATAGAGCTCCTTCTCCTTTCGGAAAAGGAGCCCTATCCTTTCAGAAAAATTATTTAACATATTTCTTGAATATCACACAACAATTATGACCTCCGAAACCGAATGTATTGCTCAAAGCCACATTGACTGTACGCTTCTGAGCCTTGTTGAACGTGAAGTTCATTTTATAATCCAGATCAGGATCAATATCGTCATCTTGATGATTAATCGTAGGCGGAACGATGTTGTCACGGATACTTAATACGCAGAACATCGCTTCTACAGCTCCTGCAGCACCCAGAAGATGCCCGATCATAGACTTTGTAGAAGATATATTCACCTTATAAGCATAATCACCAAAAACTTTTTGAATAGCTTTTACTTCTGAAATATCTCCCACATGTGTAGAAGTGCCGTGAACATTGATATAATCAATATCCGACGGTTTCATTCCTGCATCACTAAGCGCAGCCTCCATAACGAGTTTTGCGCCCAAGCCCTCAGGATGAGAGGCTGTAATGTGATAAGCATCTGCACTCATACCCTCACCGACCATTTCAGCATAGATATGGGCACCACGAGCCTTGGCATGTTCAAGATCTTCAAGTACGAGGCAACCTGCGCCTTCACCCATGACAAATCCATCACGGCTTCCACTAAACGGACGGGAAGCATGCTCGGGGTCGTCATTACGTGTTGACAGTGCGTGCATCGCATTGAATCCACCTAAACCACAGTCACAGATGGCAGCTTCGGCACCACCACTTACAATAATATTCGCCTTACCCAGACGGATCAGATTATAAGCATCTGCAAGAGCATGACTAGATGATGCGCATGCAGAAGTCGTCGTATAGTTAGGTCCATGAAATCCGAAATGAATAGAGATTTGTCCAGAAGCTATATCAGCGATCATCTTCGGTATGAAATAAGGACTGAACATCGGTCCTTTATCAAGATTCTGTGCATAATACATGACTTCATCCTGAAAAGTATGAATACCGCCTATTCCAACACCATAAATGACGCCTACACGATTCTTATCTTCTGTCTCTAAATCAATTCCCGCATCCTTTACACCTTGGATGGCAGAGATCATAGCCAGTTGCGTATACCTGTCTGTGGTACGAAGAACCTTGCGATCAAGATAATCCTTCACATCCAAATTCTTCACCTCACATCCAAAATGGGTCTTGAATTTGGTTGTATCAAACTGGGTAATAGGTGCAGCACCACTTTTTCCTGCCACAATATTCTTCCAAGTTTCCTCAGAAGTATTGCCCAAAGGTGTTACAGCACCCATTCCTGTTACTACTACTCTTTTTAATTCCATTTACAGTAGATAAGTAACTAATTACTTGGCAGAAGCATTATCTTCAATGTACTTGATAGCATCGCCTACAGTCGCAATCTTCTCAGCCTTATCGTCAGGAATAGAGATGTTGAATTCTTTTTCAAATTCCATGATCAGCTCTACAGTATCCAGAGAATCAGCACCGAGATCATTTGTAAAACTTGCTTCCGGCTTTACTTCAGACTCATCGACACCAAGTTTGTCCACGATAATGGTTTTTACTTTCTTTTCAATTTCTGATTCTGACATAATTGTAACCTTTAAAATAATGTTTATAAATAATTTCTAATTAAAAATCGGGTGCAAAGAAACAAATTTTTCCTCACATTAGCAAACTTTTTTCACAAAAAAGCATTTCTCTTTGCACAAACCTACTGATATTGTGCAGTTTTCGAAGCCTTTTTTCAAGTTTTAGTTGTATATTCAGAATAAATTAATTACTTTTGCGAAATCAATAAATTCTCATAAAACAGATGTCATTTACCAAAATCGCAAACAACATTTTTAATAGGGCTATTTTGGATTATCATATTAAAGATAACGTTGATACACCTATCGATAACCCTTACCCAAATGATAGCATTGAAAACAAACTCTATCTGAAATGCTGGATAGATACGGTTCAGTGGCATCTTGAAGATATCATTCGGGATCCTAATATAGATCCGGAAAAGGGAATGAAAATCAAGCATCGGATTGATAAAAGCAACCAAGACAGGACTGACCTTGTGGAACAGATCGATTCTTATTTCAGAGCCTATTATAAAGATGTGAAAGTGAAGAAAGACGCCCGCCTCAATACGGAAAGTCCGGCATGGGCTGTCGACCGGTTGAGTATACTGGCTCTGAAGATCTACCACATGAAGGAGCAGGCTGAAAGGAAAGACGCTTCACAAGAACACCGGGACAGATGTCAGAATAAACTTAAAATCCTGTTGGAACAGCAAAAAGACTTGTCTTTAGCCATAGATCAACTTCTTGATGACATTCAGGCAGGGAATAAATTGATGAAGGTATACCGCCAAATGAAAATGTACAATGACGCTGATACCAATCCGGTCCTTTATAAGAGGATGAAAAAATAAGAAGATAAAGTTTAATCTTTCATGAAAACTGAGCATATTCTGATCATTCGTTTCTTTGCAATAGGCGATGTGGCCATGACTGTTCCTGTAGTTTATTCTTTGGCTAAACAATATCCACAATTAAGGATCACCGTACTCAGCAGGCCATTTGCCAAACCGTTTTTTGAAAACCTTGCCCCGAATGTCAATTTTATGGGTGCAGATGTCAAGAATGAATATAAAGGCATAAAAGGATTAAATGCACTTTACCGCAGATTATTAGCCAAACAGTTTACTGCCATAGCTGATTTCCATCAGGTTCTCCGCTCCAACTATCTCCGTTTGCGCTTCAACATCAGCCATTTTAGGGTGGAGCATATTGATAAGCACCGAAAAGGAAGACGGAAATTGATTGCAAAGAAAGGCAAACAACTTATCCAACAACCTACGGAAATACAGAATTATGCAGATGTTCTCAGAAAACTCGGGTATCCTATAGAAGTTAAATTTACGTCTATCTTTCCAGCAGAAAGGGGAAATCTTCGTCTCTTACCGGAGTGTATAGAAATAAAGAAGAAATTCCAGCAGTGGATAGGTATAGCTCCTTTTTCAGCTCACCTGACCAAGACCTATCCATTAGAATCAATGGAGAAGGTCATCCAACTTCTTATTACCCGTCATCCTTCCTGCCGGATATTCTTATTCGGAGGTATAAAAGGTGAAGATAAAGCATGTTCTGATAAATGGGTGGAAAAATACCCGGCATGTGTCAACGCTTCTGCACTTCTAAAAGATTTAAAGAAAGAACTCGTTCTGATGAGCCATCTTGATGTCATGATCAGTATGGACAGTGCAAATATGCATCTGGCTTCATTGGTCAATACACCTGTGGTCAGCATCTGGGGCGGTACACATCCTTATGCAGGTTTTATGGGGTGGGGACAAAGTTCGGATAATGCTATTCAATTAGACTTACCCTGTCGTCCATGCAGTATCTTTGGAAAAGAATCCTGCTTCAGGGGTGACTATGCTTGTTTGAGGAATATCCTTCCTCAGATGGTCGCCGATCGTGTCGACATCAATTTACAGAGAAAAGAGCAATAATAGGGATCCGATCAATACTTCTGTAAGTTGATCGGACTCAACTAATCCTTATAACTTTTATATCCTTATATTATATGCCTAATATCATTCACTCCATTTTTATCCACTTATCCTGTGAATAACTTTGGGTATAATAACAGCATAACATATTCATAAAATCACAGTTATCCATATATCCAAGACTCCCTCAAGTTATGAGGGTATAACACCCAATCTATGAAAAGGTTTAAACGCGTTTTTCCACGAAATCAACAGTTAAAAGGATATGAACTTATCATTTTGCACAGTATAAAGGAAATTGTGGATAACATATTTAAAGTCTTAGATATCAATAATATGAAGAAATCATAAAAGTGGATAATCATATATCAAACAAGGATAACACAAATAAAAAATATTTTAACAGAAAGTTTTTCACTTATCCACTTGATATTATCTTACATCATTCTTTTTTAAATATTAAAAACAATAAGATAATAATATAATGAAGTGATTCTTTTTAGTGGATATCCTTTAATGAAAAGGCATAAAGGCTATTATTCTCGTCTTTCTTTTGACCCTATAAGAGTTTAATAGAAATCGGATTTTAAATCGATCTTATCCATACGGCCTATCACTATAAAATTTCTGCTCGACATTCATGGCATTGTGAAAGACTTGATCAGTTCTGTCATTGATGTTGAAAATGATTTTCGTCTGACAGAGTTTGATTTTTTTCGCTTCTATTGGTGCACGTCTTAGCATCTGAAGTTTTGCGTCCATCCATTTTATTAAAACTTATCCTTCCGTTTTGTTGTCGCACGACTATACGTTCCGTTCTCCGCTTCATGAGATGCTATTGATGAATTTTAAGAAATTCTGTTCACGTACGTCCTTACACTGTAAGAACGTACGACATGAGCTCCTAAGGACGTACGTTATTACACCCTGTTCACCCACGTCAACAGAATGTCTCAACAGATTCTTGAGCTAAAACCGTAATAGGGAACGGAGAAGGAGCAGTACAGGGAACGGAGAATGAACAAACAGTTCAGGGAATAGGGAGGAATTGGCAGAAAACAGATTCATTTTCGGCTGATTCTTGATTTGTCTCTACAACAGAACTACTGAGGAATCTGTGATGATTATTCTGATACATTGCCGACAAGTGGCGATACGCTATAGCTTGGAGTAGAATGTTGAATACCCACTTTTTACGTTTATGTCAAAAGCATACTATCTGGCCATTCCTAGGTCGATTAGGGGAAAATACTTACTTTTTCTGTTTATTCTTAGAAACATTCATTGGTATAAACACTGACAAAGCGCATTTTAAGCACTCTGTTGCCTTGTTCTGCTAAAATGGGGGAGTTATTGGTCTATTTAGGGTCCGCTGAATAAGTTGATTTAACATTTATTTCATTGATTATCAGTAAGATACATGATGTAACATTTGGTCAATTCACGGAAAATTTGTAACTTTGAGTGTTAAAAGCAAGCAAAAATGAAGT
>NZ_JAMXLY010000023.1 GCF_024054555.1 Segatella cerevisiae
TACGACCTGGGCGAATTCAACTCTTGCCATAATTGCCTCCTTGGGGTTATTAATTCTCCACAAAGATAGCTATAACAATATATTTTCATTCGCTTTGACGATTCTTTTTAATCATGGATGTTTCATATCTTTATATTAATGGATTTTCACAGAAAGACTGAATGGTCATTGGTTTCGGACAGATTATAGACTGATAATCTCCTTACGACCATCTCTGCAAAGATAAATATAAATTTTCAAAAGACCAAGAAATCAGGATACATCTTCTTAAATAATGCTCACTCGACAAACTCCTCACAAACCAAAGTTCTGTTGAAGAATCGGAGATGCCTTGAAGAAAAGGATGCCGAAACTTTCATAACGATTCAGTCCATTGAAGCCTCCAATCACGGGAAATAAAGGACCGAAGGCTTAGTGCGCCTTGATCTCGATATCCCCAGCTACATTTTTACGGATCTTCCTCAGGTAGTCTTTCATCCCCTTCTCATCCCTATTGTCGATAATCTTGATCAGTTCCGTCAGCTCTTCCCTGATCTTGCTGACCTGCCCCTTCGTATAAGGATTGAACAAGATCTCCTGCAAGAGATAGTCATCCTCGTTCAGAACACCTTTGGCAATCATCATGTGGCGCTTGAACGTCGTTCCCGGTGCATCCTGATGTTTCATGACAGCTGCAAATACGAAAGTACTGACAAACGGGATAGACAAAGAATAGGCGACCATCCTGTCGTGCTCCTTGAATGTATACTCATAGATATTCAATCCCAGAGAGGCATACAGTTTATGGAAGAAATCCCTCCCGCGCAGATCACCTTCCTTAATGATAATGGCATTCTCTTCGGACAACTGGTTCAAATTGGCAAATGTAGGACCGAACATCGGATGGGTGCTCACAAAAGGATGCCCGCTCTTATTGTAGAAATTCTCCAAACCGGTTTTGACGGAAGAAATATCGGAAATGATGCAATCCTCAGGTATCAAGGGAAGCACTTCCCGGAAAGCCGGCAGTGTATATTTTACGGTTACTGCATTGATCACCATTTCGGGTTTGAACTTCCGGATTTCGTCCGGGTACTGGAATCGCTGGCAGTTATAAGTAAAGCGGAGGCGTTTGGGATCCTTTTCGAAAGCAGCTACCTCGTGTTCAAAACTCAGTAGGTCAATGAAGAAAGAGCCCATCTTTCCGGCTCCTAATATCAAGATTCTCATAGCCTTATTTTACGATTTCAAGTTGCTGACGGACGCTCTCCTCATGAATGAGTTCAAAGATATGGCCGACGAATTCCGAATCCATGTGACAGCGTTCAGCCTCTTTGCCCCGCTTCTCCAGGATCTCTTTATACCGTTTGGACTGTAGGACCGTTATATTATGGTCTTTCTTGAAGGTGCCGATCTCCCGACAGATCCGGAAGCGCTTGCTCAGAAGTTCCATCAGTTGGTTATCGATGTCATCTACCTCACTGCGGAGTTGGCGCAATCCCTCAGTATTATTATGTTCGTCACGTACCACCAAAGTATTGATAATATAGTTCAGGACATCCGGTGTCACCTGTTGCTTGGCATCGCTCCAGGCCTGATCAGGATCGCAATGACTTTCTATGAGCAGTCCGTCAAAGCCCAAGTCCATTGCCTGCTGACTCAGCGGAGCGATAAGGTCGCGGCGGCCGCCGATATGACTAGGATCTACGATGATCGGGAGATTCGGCATTCTACGCCGCAGTTCTATAGGAATCTGCCACATCGGTTGATTGCGGAAAATCTTGTCATCATAACTGGAGAAACCTCTCAAGATAGCACCCATCCGTTTGATCCCCGCTCTGTTCAGCCGCTCCAGCGCCCCAATCCAGAGTTCCAAATCAGGATTGACCGGATTCTTGACGAGGACAGGACCGGTAAAACCTTTGAGAGAATCAGCCAAGGCCTGCATGGCGAAAGGATTCGTCGATGTACGGGCACCCACCCAGAGAATATCTATGCCATATTTCCTACAAAGTTCCACATGTTCAGGTGTAGCGACTTCCGTAGCCACCAACATACCAGTCTCACGCTTCACTTTCTGAAGCCAAGGTAAAGCCTTTTCACCATTCCCCTCAAAGCAGCCGGGTTTAGTACGAGGTTTCCATACGCCTGCACGGAACATATGGCAGCCCTTGGCAGCCAACTGCTTTGCTGTTGTCATCACCTGCTCTTCTGTTTCTGCCGAACAAGGACCTGCAATAATACAGGAAGGGCGTTCTTTGTCACTCGGCAATTTTAAAGGTTCAAGATCTAATTCCATAATTGTATCGTTTTAAGATTTCATTCATTATTCAACATCTACCATTGCAATTTCTCTATCCGTCTGAGTGCCTCGGCGATTTTATCATCTTTGGCACAGAGGGAAATGCGGATATAGCGCTTCCCGTTGTTCCCGAAAATGAATCCGGGTGTGACGAATACACGAGCTTCGTGAAGAATCCGTTCCGTCAGTTCTTCCACCTGATCATACTTGTCAGGTATTCTCCCCCAAAGGAACATACCGACCTGATGCTTATCGAAGGTACAGTCCAGGGCCGTCATGATCTTTTCCGCAATATTCCGTCGCCGGCGATAATTCTCTATGTTATTCTGATGATGCCACTCTGCCGTATTCGTATTGTAGGCCTCAGCAGCAGCAAGTTGGATCCCTTTGAATGTCCCGTTATCCACATTGCTCTTGATCTTGAGAATCCAAGAGATGAAAGTAGGATTGGATGCAGCCATAGCGACACGCCATCCGGGCATATTGTGACTTTTGGACATCGAGTTGAATTCGATGCAACAGTCCTTAGCTCCGGGGACTTGCAGGATGCTCTTGGGATGCTCATTGAGAATGAGCGAATAAGGATTGTCATTGACAATGATGATATTGTGTTTCTTGGCGAAAGCCACCAGTCGCTCATACGTCTCCATACGCGCATCCCCGCCTGTCGGCATATTCGGATAGTTGGTCCACATGAGTTTCACATGACTGAGATCCATCTGTTCGAGTTCGTCGAAATCAGGTTGCCATCCGTTCTTTTCCAACAGATTATAATAGGTAATCTTCTGTCCCAAAATTTTATTCAGTGCCGTATAAGTAGGATAACCGGGATCAGGTATAAGGACCTCATCACCCGGATTGCAGAAAGTCAAAGTCACGTGCAGGATACCCTCCTTAGAACCGATAAGCGGTTGGATTTCTGACCTCCAGTCCAGGTCTACACCATACCATTTCTTGTAGAACCCTGCCATAGCCTGCCGAAGTTCCGGTATCCCGACAGTAGGCTGATAGCCATGGGCATCAGGCTGAACGGCTACTTCACAAAGTCTGTCAATAGTTTGAGCGGACGGGGGCATGTCAGGGCTCCCGATAGCCAGGGAGATGATATCCTGCCCTGCGGCGTTCAACTTGGCAACTTCCTTCAACTTCCGGCTGAAGTAGTACTCTTGGATTTGATTGACTCGATTTGCTGGTTGTATATTCATGATTCTGCTTCTTGATATTCCCCTAATATTTTTATATTTCTCACCAAAGGTGTAATCGCATCGATAGACTGTCTGTACCGGGTGATATTATCGTAGGTCACATCCACATAAAACATATATTCCCATTCATGGCCGATGATCGGAAGTGACTGGATCTTGGTCAGGTTGATGGCATAGAAACTCAAGATCGCCAGAACACGGCTCAAAGACCCTTCCTCATGAGGGAGACTGAAGACAATACTCGACTTATTGCTTTTCTCGATGGATCGCAGATAGTCGGCCTTCATCGGAGTAGAGATGATGAGAAAACGGGTGAAGTTGTGCTTGTTGTCATGGATATCGTTCTGCAACACTTTCATGTGATACAGATGAGCTGCATAAGAAGAACAGATAGCCGAAATTCCGACAAGATGGTTCTTTGCGATGAACGCTGCAGAGCCTGCCGTATCAGTGGATTCGACCGCTTTCAGATCAGGATGTGCATCGAGGAAATGGCGACATTGAGCCAAGGCTACAGGATGGGAATGAACTTCTTTCAGAGTAGTCCAGTCGTCTTCAGGCAGACAACAGATGCAGTGCTCGATATGGAGTTTTGACTCTCCCACTATGACATTTCCCGATTCTTTCAGAAGTTCATAGTTATGCAAGATAGACCCTGCAATTGTATTTTCGATAGCCATCATCCCTATCACAGTCGGGTCCCGTTTCATCTGATCGAAAATCTCCTCAAAAGTTTCACAACAAATCAACTCTATCTGTTCACCTTTGAAATACTCGTGGGCTGCAATGTCATGAAAAGACCCGATTTCTCCTTGTATTGCTATTCGTCTCATAATAATAAAAAAACGGTCGCACTCTTTCGAGCGGGACCGTTTCGTGATTTCTTTATTGTATAATTTAAATACTATAAGTTGAAATGAATACGCAACTTCCCGCTCTACAGATGCCCGTAAAGTAAAAGTAATAATAAAAAGCTGCGTAAAACTTCTTCATCTTCAATTCATTCTTGATTTCGAGGACAAATGTAAAACTTTTATTTTATTCTACCAAACAAATTGAAAGAAAAAATGCTTTTTAAGTTCACATTTATGAAAACTACATTTTTATAAAACTCAGAAAGTGGTTCTACAGATCAGTCTGAAAACAGTCTGGCAGTATTGATCAAAGCCAGATGAGAATAAGCCTGAGGGAAATTCCCCAAGAGTTCACCCGTCTCAAAACTGATATCTTCGCTCAACATTCCCAGATGATTTGTACGGCTGAGGATAGACTCAAACAATTTTCCAGCTTTATCTTTCTCACCGGTAACAAACAAAGCCCTGATCAACCAGAAAGTACAGATGACGAAAGCAGATTGAGGTTGTCCGAAATCGTCAGGAGAATTATAGCGGTACATCAAGCCATCCTTAAAGAGGTTCTTTTCTATCACCTGAACTGTAGACCGGTATTTCGGATCATCTGCACTGATGAATCCATAAGCTTCCATCAGCAGAACAGAAGAGTCAAGATAATTATTGTCATAGGTCTGGGTAAACGTGTGCAGATTCTCCTTCCAACCGTTTAGAAGGACATCGCTCTTCACAGTCTCAGCCTCCTCGTTCCAACGCTGTTCAAATGTCGTTTTCCCCAGTTGACGGGCTATCTTCGCACCTCTGTCCAAAGCGACCCAGCACATCACTTTCGATGACAGGAAATGGCGTGCCTTACCACGGATTTCCCATATTCCCTTATCCGGTTTGCGCCAGTCCCGGATAACCATCTCCTCAATGCTCTTTACCATATCCCACATATTTTCGACATCATCGGTAGAGCCCGGAACGAGGGTATAATACTGATAAATCATATTCATCAGATACCCGAAAGAGTCGTTCTGCTTCTGGAGATAAGCTTTATTGCCGATCCTTACAGGTTTTGACCCGTCGTATCCAGAGAGATGATCCAGCGTTTTCTCAGTCAAACGGCGCTCCCCATGAATGCCGTACATGATCTGGAAATGACTGTGATTACCTGTAAAAGTAGATTCCACAAATTTCACGAAACGCCTTGCAGCTTTGGTATGTCCGCATTTGACCAGCGTCTCTATCGTCATGGACGCATCCCTCAGCCAACAGAAGCGGTAGTCCCAGTTTCTCACGTCCCCGCGTACTTCTGGCAGACTGGTTGTGATGGCAGCAAGCACAGCGCCATTATAAAACTGCATCATTTTCAACGTGAGCAAGGAGCGTTCGATGACCTGACTATAGGCGCTGAATTTCAAGTTAGTCTCGGACCAGTTGAGCCAGAACACCAGCGTACGGCAATATTCAAGTTTTTCCTTGTCCATATCGACCGTCCCAATTTTCTCATTGTAAGACAAGAGGAAGAACTCGTCTTTCTGGAGCGTAAAGAACTCGCCCTGAAGGATGTTATTCAAAGGCAGAGAGGAGTACAGATACTGCCGGTCTTTGTCATTGGTGTCAGAAAGTGATTCGATGTGATTGTCTTCAACACGAATCATACATTTGCCCCGCGCATAATCAGGTTTGGGTTTATATTCAATACGTATGCGAGGGCTACCTTGTATGAAATGGAAATAGCGGTAGACTTCAGAAGGATGATAATATTCATTTGTGCCTTGTACAGTATAATACGGCATGAAGTCTGTAATTTCAAATTCCCCTTCGGCACTCTTGAAATGCGTTCTCAGCAGATTAGTATGAGGAATATACTTTTGGGCAATCTCATACCCTTCCCCCACTTCAATCCCGAACCGTCCACCCTTATCTTTATCGAGAAGCGAAGCGAAGATCGATGGAGAATCAAAATAAGGCATACAGAGCCAGTCAATGTTTCCCCGATCAGAAATCAAGGCTGCCGTGCAACTGTTGCCGATAAGACCGTAATTCAAATTCATTCTTATTTAGTTTTATAGTATCATTCGGTTGAGGAACGGCAGGACTTCTTTCTGGTCCTTCAAACTATACCGGGCCCTACTCACGACCTGCCCGACATTGACGCTGATGCCGTTATCAGGCAGAGCACGGTACATATCTTCGTCAGTCGTATCATCGCCGATAGCGAAGACGAAATCGTATGAGTTTTCAGAAAGGTACTCTGTCACCACAGTTCCTTTATTGTAGGATGTCGGTTTCAGTTCCAGCACTTTATTGCCGGCGACGATCTGCAAATGGTATTTCGTACATTCCGGCATGAGCGCATTCATCAGTTGTCTGGAGCGGAAATCCCCCAGCCAACTGTCAACCTCACGATAATGCCAAGCCAGGGAGGTCTCCTTCACTTCCAGATGGGACCCGGGCGTCTTGCATACGAAAAGGTTCAGGATTTTCCTCATCTTCTCGCTCACGCTATGGCGGATAAAGCGCTTCGTCCAAGTGCCGTTCCTTTTAAGGAACGCCCCGTGTTCAGCAGCGATGTCGATGGGGAGGCCTCCCAACCAGCGTTCGAGAATCTGATGATCCCTGCCACTGTTGACAACGACGGTATTCCTGTCATCATCAGCCAGTTTTTTCAGGAAGTCAATGAGTTCAGGCGTAGGAGAAGCTTTCAGAGGATCATTCTGAAAGCCCACCAATGTACCGTCATAGTCAAGGATAAAAAGTCGGTGAAGTGCCTTATCACAAAGTGCATGAAACCGCTCTGCCCTACCCAAAGTAATCACTTTGGCAGACAACTGGCGGTTACGCTCTATGACCTCAGACCATTCTTTCATGAAATCTGCAGCCCATTGCCGGATGTCGTATGTCGAGACAATATGCTGCATGGCCAGGAGCCTGTGTCTCCGTTCATCTTCGGGCATCTTCAGAGCCTTCACCAGTCCATTTACAATTTGATTAAGGTCATTGGGATTGACGATCACGGCATCCTTCAGTTCGACAGCAGCCCCAGCCATCTCACTCAGGATCAGCACGCCGGGGTCATCAGCAGACTTCGCCGCCACATATTCCTTAGCCACCAGATTCATCCCATCTCTCAGAGGTGTGACCAAGGCAATGTCACAGAGTTTGTAGAGAGCCATCAACTGTTCGAAAGGCAGAGCCCGGTAGATATAGCGGATAGGCAGCCATCCCAATTTCGAATATTCCCCATTGATCTCTCCGATCTGTTCATCGATCTTCCGTTTGAGTTCCGCATATTTTTCCACCTTGTCCCGAGAAGGTACGACGACCATCATCATGGACACCTTGCCACAGTATTCGGGATGCAGTTTGAGAAACAGGTCAAAGGCCATCAGGCGATGCAGGATTCCCTTGCTGTAATCCAAACGGTCACAACTGAGAATAAGTTTGCATCCTGCAGTCGACTTCCTCACTTCCTGCATATAAGTCTGGACGGCAGTTTTCCGGCCAGCCTTGTGATACAAATCATAGTTGATACCCATAGGCAGGGAATCGACATGTACTGCACGACCGTCAATGACGATCTCCTCCAAATGGAATTCCAAATGCAAAGTCCGCTGCACGCTACTCATGAAATGGCGGAGATAGTCATGGGTATGAAAGCCTATGAAATCAGCCCCCAGCAATCCCCGAAGCAGATGATCCCGCTCAGGCAGGACCCTGAACAACTCATAACTGGGGAACGGGATATGAAGGAAGAACCCGATATGCAGATCGGGTCTTTTCGCTCTCAGTATGCCTGGGACAAGCATCAGTTGATAGTCCTGAACCCATACCAGACTCCCCTTCTCGGCGATTCGGGCTGTTTCTTCCGCGAATGCCAGGTTGACTTTCTGATAAGACTCCCAATAAGTTTTCTGATACCTCGCCGAACCATAGAAATAATGGCAGAGCGGCCACAGCGTACTATTGCAATAGCCCTCATAATAACTCTTATACTGTGATTGTGAGAGAAAGACCGGATGCAGATTGTCTGCCTCCAACCTCAGTCTGACCTCCCCCTGATCTTTCTTTCGGGGAAAGCACATTCCCGGCCATCCTATCCAATGCTTTTCATAATTAGTCTTCAAAGAATTCAAACCTGTTGCCAAGCCGCCTTCACTGCGAACAAAACTAAATCCGTCCGTCCCGTTTGTGACAGCTCTTACAGGCAATCGATTAGATACAATATAGAGTTTTTGCTTCATCCGGACTAATTTACGAAAAAAACATGGATGGCCCGTGATAAATTTTGAGCAAAATAAATAAGAAATGTTAACCTTATCCTAAATCCAATATTCCCAAGTCCAGATACTCCCACAATTTCAATAGGAGCCAAGTCTACTTGTTCACATACTTCAACCTCAGAGAATTGAGAACCACAGACAAACTGGAAAATGCCATCAGCGCACTTGCCCACATCGGTGTGATCTGGAAATCTATTCCAAAGAGGTACAATACACCGGCAGCAAGAGGGATGCAGACGATATTGTAGACAAAAGCCCAGAAAAGGTTCTCCCAAATCATCTTCACCGTTTTCTTGCTCAGTCGAATCGCTTCCGGAATATGACGCAGATCGTCCCCCATCAAAGTTACCTGAGCGACATCCATTGCCACATCAGTCCCCTTCGCCATTGCCATACTGACGTCTGCAAGCGCCAAAGCCTGAGTATCATTGATACCGTCGCCCACCATGGCGACAGTCTTCCCTTCTTTCTGGAGTTTTCTGACAAGATTCTCCTTATCCTGAGGCATCACCTTACTCTGATAGTGCACAATACCGGCTTTCTCAGCCCAGTATTTGGCAGCAGGCTCCTTGTCACCACTCATCATATAAACCTCTATTCCCATATTCTGTAAGGTCTCCATCGCTTCACGAGCGTGAGGTTTCAAGGTCTCGCGTTCTTCGAGAGGCAGTTCATCAGACTTTGTAAAATCAATATTCTGATTAGGAATAGTGAGCGTGCCGGTTTTATCAGTTACCAGAGCGTTTACTTTCTTCAATTCCTCCAAGGCTGCAGCGTCCTTGATCAAGACCTGTTGACGTGCAACCTTGCCTATACCGACCATCAGAGCCGTCGGAGTAGCCAGTCCCATCGCACAAGGGCAGGCGATGACAAGTACGGCTACAGCAGAAAGGATAGCCCTGGGTAAAGCTGTCGAGCCGCCCAGACCCCACCATAGGAAAAAGGTAAGAAGAGCAACTCCTGCCACTACGGGTACAAATACCAAGGATACCTTATCCACAATTCTCTGGACAGGTGCCTTTGAACTCTGTGCTTCCTGGACCATCTTGATGATATGCGCCAATGTCGTATCGGCGCCAGTCTGAAAGACTTTCATGCGAAACTTCCCCTGACTGGGAATAGTGCCGGCAAGTACACGGGAGCCAGCCTTCTTTTCGGCCGGGTTCGGCTCACCGGTAATCATAGATTCATCCACATAGGCAGCATCAGAGGTCATAAAACTCTCAGCCTGTGTCACTTCACCATCTACGGGAACTTTTTCTCCGGGGCGTACTTCCAGAATGTCTCCCGGTGAGACTGACGATACCGGCACCTCACGTATGACCTCCTTATCCTGATCATCCCTCTCTACGATACGGGCTGTCTTTGATGCCATTCCCATCAACTTGCGTATACTGGACGCCGTACTCTCACGTGCTTTTTCCTCCAACAGCCTGCCGGTAAGCACGAATGTAATGATCATTGCAGCTGCGTCAAAATAAGTGTGCGACATCATACCTTGTGCGCCCCACGTCTGTTCTCCCCAAAAGGTATTATAGGTACTGAACAGAAAACTGATTGCCGTGGAAAGGGCAACCAGCGTATCCATATTGGCAGAAGCATGCAACAGTTGTTTTCCGGCCATCACATAGAACTGTCGGCCGCAGAGCCAGATATCAACGGCACAGATCAACAGGCTGATCTGATTTGTAACATCAGCAGTTCCCATAGGTATCCATCCCATTGAGATACCCATCAGCAAGACTGCCAATATCCATGATAAAATCGTTTTCCGTTTTAAAATACGATAGGCATTGTGCTCGATCAACTCTATATCCCGCCCGGTCTCAATGACCAGGTCATAGCCAATATCATTGACATTCTTTTTCATTGTCTCCAAAGAAACGACATGGGGATCATATTCCACCAATGCGCTTCGTGCAGGCAAACTCACAGACGCACTTTGAACACCTTTGACGGACTTCAGTTTGCGCTCCACGTTAGTAGCGCAAGACGCACAAGCCATACCTAATACAGGGATCGTCTTTTTCATCATTCTTCCTTTCTAATTTCTCTCATTCGAAACCTTCAGCAAGGCATGACCTTGCTGAAGGGATTCATTGATCAAACGCGCAGAATAGTCGTTCCCCGATACAGACCTCCCGTTGGACTAAATCAAACTAGTATACAATCAACGTCCTTACCCGAGAAACCTAGCACATTCAACCTACGAGTTGATATTTTCCACTTGCACCCACCGCTTTCTTCAAGTCATCAACAGACACCGTTTTTTCGTCATAGTCTATCGTGACATTCTTATTCTGAAGGTCTGCATTTGCCTTTTGGACGCCATCCAAAGCTTGGAGAGCTGCTTCAACCTTAGCCTTACAATGCATACATTTCATTCCATTTACAGTAAAAGTCTTATTCATTTTTGTCATGTTTAAATTGTTCCACAATATGAGTTACCGGTCATTACGACCGGAAAAGTCCAAGGTCTTCATCTTTTGAAAGCCTCTGCAACTTATCGCCTACAAAGATAAGAAGATTATTTATGGAATAATTACAAAATACTGGAATACTTTTATAAGATTCGGCAACCCCGGGCAAAAAACATGATGAGAAAGACTGTTCCCGCAGGATTCCATAAAAGAATCCTGCTAGGACAGCATGTTTTCCGGTACAGATTTTTTTATAGTTGAGACAAGGAGTTGCAGTAATGTCTTTCTGATAAAATGAGGCAATGTCATCATAATGATCTCCCTGGTAGGCACAGGCACGGCAAAGGGCCTTACCAATTGTTTCTGATCCTCATTCAGTTGCGAGATAGCCAGTTCCGGTATAAAAGTCACCCCCTTATCATGTTCTACGATCCGCATAAAGGTTTCTATGCTTCCCAGACGATAGGCTCTCTTGCTCTTACTGGCGGCCTTGAGGTGGCAGAATTTGACCAATTGGTCACGGAAGCAATGTCCCTCGTCCAAGAGCCACAAGTATTCACCCGTAAGATCGGCTGCCCTGATACTCTGTCTCTTGAAAAGCGGGTCATTCTTAGCAATATAAGCGAAATACTTTTCTTTGAAAAGCGTTTCACAATGCATCTCCTCCAATCCCTCTACCCGAGCCAGAATTCCGGCATCGATGTCACCCCTAGCCAAGGCCTTTTTCATATCCTCCGTCTTCAACTCAATGATACGCAAGTCCATCTCGGGATGCTTGTTCATGAGTTGCGGGAAAAAGCGCGGGATCAAGTATGGAGCTATCGTCGGGAGTACACCTATAATAAAAGGTCCCCGCAAGGATTGTTTCTCTTCTTCAACCGCCTCTTTCAATTTCCGGGCTCTGAGAAGAACTTTCCAAGCCTGTTCAATGACAGCCATACCAGCCTTTGTAGGTATGATCGGCTTGCGCTTTCTGTCAAAAATTGTAATACCCAATTCCTCTTCCAGTTTCTGGATCATTGAACTTAACGTAGGTTGGGTTACATTACAATAGTCTGCCGCCTTAGAAAAATGTTTCATTCGATATACAGCTATGACATATTCCAATTGCTGTAAGGTCATTTTACCCTCCTTTTTATAGCAAAGATAAGAAAAAAAAGGAAAAGTCAATCTTATTTCTCTTAGTTTGTCATTTTTAGAAAGTAAAATAACCTTTTGTAGGTATCTGATTTTCAGTTTATTGACTATCTATCATAGATACAGTGTATCGAACGATAGATTTTATCTGTTGTAATTTGTTCAATTCTTATCTATCTTTGCAATAACAAAAAAAATAAGTATAACTAAAATTAAAATAGTATGGAACCAATTATTAACGCACATGCACCAGAGTTCACCGTTCAAGCTTTTCAGAACGGTAGTTTCAAAACTGTATCAAACAAAGATATTGAGGGCAAATGGGCTCTTTTCTTCTTCTATCCTTCAGACTTTACTTTCGTCTGCCCGACAGAGTTGGAAGACCTCGCCAGCAAATATGATCAACTGACAAAGATGGGTGTGGAAGTGTTCTCAGTAAGCACAGACTCCCAGTTTGTTCACAAGGCATGGCATGACACATCAGAGCGTATCAAGAAGATCAAGTACGCTATGCTGGCTGACCCTATCGGCACACTGGCAAAAGGCTTCGGTGTCTACAAGGAAGATGAAGGTGTCGCTTACCGCGGTACATTCCTGGTAAATCCGGAAGGCTTGGTTAAGGTCGCTGAAGTTCAGGACAACAGTATCGGGCGTAACGCAGACGAACTCGTTCGCAAGGTTCAAGCCGCTCAATATGTAGCTACCCACACCGGTGAAGTTTGCCCTGCTAAATGGAGAGAAGGCAGCGAAACCATCAAACCGAGCATCGACCTTGTCGGCAAACTCTAATAAAGCAAGACTTTATTTTAATATATATTCAGGTAAGGAGTTGAGCATGGTAAGTCGGGAAACGAGTTGCTATCGTCTCAACTCCTTTTTTCTTCATAATAAAGAATAGGAAAGCGTATGATAGATTCAAGTTTACTGGACCAGGTGAAAACGGTATTTGCGCCTTTGGTCTCTCAATATACCTTCAAGGTCAACCGTGATGTCAAGGATAAGCATACGGCATCGTTCACGGCATTTTTGGAAGATCTGGCCTCCTGTTCTGACCACATTTCCTGTGAATACCACGATGGCGAGAAATTCAGTTTCAGTTTGTTGAGAGACAGACAAGACACTGGTATCCGGTTCAAAGGCATTCCCAATGGCCATGAATTTACATCATTGCTTTTGGCCATTCTCAATGCAGACCATAAAGGGAAGAACCTGCCTGACGCAACGCTCACCAGGCGCATCAAGGCACTTAAGGGCAAGATCAAACTTCAGACCTATGTCTCCCTCACCTGTACCAACTGCCCTGATGTCATTCAGGCACTCAATGTCATGGCTCTTACCAATCCGAACATCACCAATGAGATGATAGACGGCGAACTTTATCAGGATGACATTACAAGACTGAATATCCAAGGCGTACCCTCCGTCTATGCCAATGGCGAACTCCTTCATGTCGGACGCGGAGACTTAGGCACCTTACTCCAGGAACTGGAAGACAAAATAGGCACCACTCATGATGAGGATGCTCAGAAAATAGAACGGAATTATGATATTCTTATCCTCGGTGGAGGACCTGCAGGTTGTGCCGCTGCCATCTACTCTGCACGTAAAGGTCTGAAAACGGCAATTGTAGCCGAACGCATCGGAGGACAAGTCAATGATACGACTGGGATAGAAAACATCGTCTCTATCCCAAAGACAACAGGAACGAAACTCGCTGGTGACCTGAGGAACCACCTGCAGAATTATCCTATTGACATTTTCGACAACAGAAAGATCACGGAGGTCCATCTGCTTGACAAAACTAAAACCGTAACCGCGAGAGGCGGGGAAATTTTCAAGGCCCCTGCCGTCATCATCGCAACAGGTGCAAGTTGGAGAAGGCTGGGACTGAAAGATGAAGACAAGTATATCGGTCACGGCATCCATTTCTGTCCTCATTGCGACGGTCCTTTTTATAAAGGGAAGAACGTAGCCGTCATTGGCGGAGGCAACTCCGGCATAGAGGCAGCCATAGACCTGGCAGGAATATGCAACCATGTCACTGTATTCGAATTCGGAGAGAAGATGAAAGCTGATGAAGTCCTGCAGAAAAAGATTCACAGTTTGGGAAATGTTGACATCTTCATGAATTCACAGACAACAGAAGTTCAGGGGGATGGTCAGAAGTTGACCGGCATTACAGTGAAAGACCTCAAGACAGAGAAATCCCGCCAGTTTAACTTTGATGGTATATTCGTACAAATCGGATTGTACCCGAATAGTGATCCGTTCAAGAAAGACCTGGAACTGACGGCAAGGCATGAGGTTCCTGTAGACGCGTTCGACCGGACAAAAGTCACCGGGGTATATGCTGCAGGAGACGTCTCCACAGTACCCTTCAAACAGATTATGATTGCCATGGGAGAAGGGGCAAAAGCAGCACTCGCAGCTTTTGAAGACCGCATACGAGGTGTGATCTGAGTTTTTCCACTACACTGGTTCTTATCTATATACTTTTTACTCGATTCCTGTCTGCCAATCGGAAGATCATTATACAAAAACATTAATTACGACAGACGGAAGATCAAAATAACCTCAGCCTGCCTGAATCTGTTGGTTTTCCAGCACTTTCGGGCAGGTTCTCTTTTTGTCCATAACCTCAGCGACAATGAACTATAGCAATAAATTGAATAAAGCTTTCGGCATCTTACATTGTGATATACATCAGAAAGGCAATCCCTATCATCGTAACTCCACAGATGATACCTATTATAAAACTCTCAGTGCATGATCAGAGGATTTCATTTCCTCTTCCAGATATATTTTTCAGCAGCCTGTTTGACCAGATCTCCTGCAGGGAGTTCTATTGTAAAATTCTTCGAGACATGAAAAGCAGGCGTCACGATCGGTTTCGTTTCCCAACCGAGAGCAAATGGATCATAATAGCGTTCTGCCCCTAATTTCATGCCAACCCTTCCACTATTAAAAGTGAAATAGCCTCCGTATTGACTGCCATAGACATAAGGATAGGCAGCCATGGAGAAATAAGGTGTCTTGTTATAGTATTCACCAAAAAGGGTCAAACTCATATTCGGACTGAAGGCATACCCCATCTGACCTGCAACACCATACTGATTGAGCACACCAAAGGTCATATACCGATTGACAACACCTTCTGCCTGAAGAGATAAATTCCCCATTGTGTAAGAGGTCCCCATCCTCAATGAGTTGGTCGTCAACAGATTCCGGTATTCCTCCTTGGACAGACTCCCATAGAACCCTAGATTTCCAAAAGTCGCAAAACGGCCTCCCTGAAAATAATTCTCACCATGAGTTTTAAACCTTGCGTTCTGTTGTTCAGCAAGACCTTGAGCAGAAGCATTTTCCCGATCTCTATTTGTCCAAATTTCTTTTGACGGGGCGATACTGTCCCGATGTGGAGTAGAAAAGCCTTTAGACTTCATGCCTGGCAGTATCTTGACAGAATCCTTTTCTCTTCCTGCACCCACCGTCTGTTTGTTTTTATGCATCAGTTCGGGAACTTTCTGATGATAAGGATATTTACGAATAGACTTATGCTCCTTCTGTGCCGATATGGGCAACGGCATCAACCCGAAAATAATATAAAGCACAACACGATCTATTCTCATAAGGCTAATATTTTAATGGAAGATATCTCTTTTACAGAAAGATGACGCAATGAGAATGTCTTTCCTAATTTCAAATTAAAAAATCCATAACATAAGAAAATCTATGGATTCCTATTCTGAAACCTTGGCAGACGATATATACCGATCATCCGGTCGATGATTCCAAACTTGCCAACATACTCAAAATATCTTAACTCATCCAAAGATAGCCCACTATTATAACAAATCCAAAAACAAAGAGTCATATTTAAGTTTTATTAAACTCAATTAGTTTCATAATATGTTGTTCGGCATACCATTCTCTTTTACAGACTTTTATAATTCCTAATAAATCATGTAACCTCGACGAATCTTTCTCTGAATAAGTTCAGTCCGTTTCTGTCGGTGCCCGTCATCGCATCTGAAGATGCACGTCCATTCATTGCTTTGGCACTTATCCATTCATTTCGTTGATACACGACTATACATTTTGTTGACCACTTTATGGGATTCTGTTCATCCGTATCATGAGCTGCCGTTGATGAGTTTTTAGGGATTCTGTTGATGCACTTTATGAGGTTCTGTTCACGTACGTCCTGACACTGTCAATACGTACGACATGAGACCCTAATAACGTACGTCCTTACACCCTAATAAACCGCTTCAACAGATTAACATAACCGGTTTGTCCACCAAAAGCTCAAAAAGGGAACGAGGAGGGAACGTACAGGGAACGAGGAGGGAACAGGAGGGAGCAGGAGGGAACAGGAGGGAACGGATTTGTTTTCGGTTTGTTCCTGATCTATCCCTGCAACAGAACTGCTAAGGAGCCGGTGGTGATTGTTAAGAACCTTACCGGCAAGTGGTGGTACACTACAAATTACAGCAGGATGCTTAGTCTTTTATTCTTTGCACCTATAAAAAACAGGTTCAACCTATAATAAAAAAGAAGTCCGGACTTTTAAAAAGTCCGGACTTCTTTCAAAGTTAATCAATGACTACTATTTACCGGCATCAGGACCCAGCACTTCATGAAGGAACCACTGGCTATTGGCATCATTCAGTTTCTGCTCCTTCAGGATAGCAGGCAGATTCTTCAGATGGTCATTGAATGCCTGAACGAGAGCACTGAACTTCTCAGGATAGTAGGTAATGCTCCGTCCCGTAGAGGCCATCGTACCCAGTTCTTCATTCAGGACAATCCCGGCATCCTTGTATTTCAAGCCTACCACTGCATCGCGGAGTCTCCTGGAAGTACCGATAAAGCCGTTCAGGTCAGGAACAGCACCTGCAGGATAGGTGATAACTACCTGCTTCTCTGACGAACAGGAAGTGACCGGAACCTTCACCGTCAGCTTCAGGCTGTTTCCGTCGTAAGAATAGTCCGCTTTCTCTCCGCCGCAGGTGACGCTTGAAGGGACACCCTTGCAGTTGACGCACACATAGAACTGCCTCTCCGAAGGCATATCCTTGTACTGTCCCTTACGGGCACCGACAGTCACCGTGAGCCGGTTGCCGTCATAGCGGTAGCTCAGGGGCGTGCGGGCATAGTTCGTCGCATAGTCCTTGTCATTGCCGTTATCCTCATACAGTGAGAAAGAACCCTTGTCAGCACCGGGGAAGATATTGACATAGATGTCATCATCCGTACCCTTCAGGTTCTTCACACGGCCCAGGAACGGAAGGATGGAACCCGCCTTGATGTAGATCGGGTATTCGTCGATCTTGAAATACCGGGTCACCGTCTGGCCGCCTTTCAGCAGCGTACCCGTCTCCCACTCATACCAGTCATTGCCGGCAGGCAACCATACCTTCTGTTCAGCATAGCCGTCCTTCATCGGTTTGGTGACAGGTGCTATCAGCATGTCGTCACCGAACATGTATTCGTCCCTGAAGGAATAAGCCTCCTTATTCTCGGGATAGTCGTAATACATCGGGCGGCAAAGCGACACACCCGTATCATAGGTGTTCCGAGCCATCGTATAGATATAGGGATTCATCGTATAGCGCTGCAGTATCGTATTGCGCAGGACATTGAAGATCGTGTCGTTGAACACCCACGGTTCCTTGCGCAGGCCCGCATTCTTCGTCGTATGCGTACGCATGACCGCACTGACCGCGCCGAACTGCATCCAGCGCGCGAACAACTCGGGATTGATATGGTCTGCGCCCATGTGCCCGCCTATGTCATGGCTCCAGTAGCCGTAAAGGACATTCGACGCCGTGGAATTGAAATAAGGCTGGTAGTCGAGCGAGTTCCAGGAGATCTTCGTATCGCCGGAGAAACCGATCTGATAGCGGTGGTTGCCGAGTCCGCCCCAGCGGTGGTAGAGCATCGGGCGGTCCTCGCCCTCACGCTGCATGTGGGTGAAGAACACATAGTTCAACCACCACGTATTGCTCAGGCTGTCCACCTTCTTGTCGTAAGGCCACTGCTGCCAGTCCAGCCACCAGAAGCTCACGCCCTGGCGGTGCATCGGGTCGAGGATGTCCTTGAAGACCGTCGTCATCAGTTTCTTGTCCGAAGCCACCCAGGGAATCGTCTGCCTGGAGGCAGGGTCGACGCCCATGTCACGGGCGACTGCAGGGTACTGTTCCTCATAGGGAGCGACACCTTCCGCAGGGTGCAGGTTCAGGGTGACGTCCAGTTGGTCGTCGTGCAGGTAATTGAGGAGTTTCGGGGGATCGGGGAACAGCCGCCGGTTCCAGGTCCAGCCGGTCCAACTGCCCTTGCCCTTCTCCGTATAGTGCCAGTCCATGTCGATGACCAGGACATCCAGGGGGATATCATAGGCCTTGAACTTGTCGATGACGTCCCGGAGTTCGTCATCCGAATAACTCCAATAGCGCGACCACCAGTAGCCGAAGGCATACTTGGGGGGCATGGGCACCTTGCCGGAGAAAAGCGTGAAGTCCTTCAGAGCCGACTTGTAGTTATGGCCGTAGGCCATAAAATACCAGTCCTGGCCGCCATCGCTGCTGCGCTTCTCCACCCAGGGCCATTCGGAATTGTCAAACAGGAAATTCCGGGAATCGTCTATCAGCGTCCAGCCGTCAGTGGCCAGAAGCCCCTTCTCCAGTTGCAGTTTCTTCTTTTCATAGGAATAGTAGTCGCCGTCACAGCCGTCCAGGGTCCGGTATGTCCCCATCAGGTTGCCCTTCTGCTGCATTCCCGGGCGCCATGAAAACTTGAAGAACTTCCTTGCCGATACCACAGACAAATTGGAAGGGGTGAACTTTCCACTGTTCCTCTTGTAAGTCAGTACCAGTTTGTCTGTTTGGATGACCACTTTCCTGTTGTCCGCCTTAATTTTATAGTTCACGTGGGGATACTGCCGGTTGACGGCTACGAACGAACGGTTGTCCGTAAATTTCCCGTCAGGCGAATATTCCATCCGGAGCGTTCCGTCAGAGATGACCGTAAACCTGACAGAGTTGTCCTTATAAGCGACATTGGACACGGCCTGTGCCAATGCACTCCCGACAGAAAGTAGCATAATAAGACATGTACATAGTGTTTTTTTCATCGAGTATAGTTTTATAATTGGTTAGTTGCAGAAACTCTTGTCTTTTTGCAAAGATAATGGAATTTATCGAAAAAATCACTAAGAGTCTATAAATAAATTGCGCCGGAAGAATAATTTCTAATATTCTACCGGCGCTATCAGTCCATTACTTATCACTCGGATTCAGATCCAAGCGAAGTATAACGGCAATGAACTCTATTTTAGACCAATCCATCCATCAGTCAACTCTGTCTGTAAATTTCTTAGGCAAAGGAGGCATTGCCCCATCTTGAGTGCAGACGTAGGCACTCACGTCAACTGCCAATTGATGAGCCTCAGGCACTGACATACCCCTGAGTATGGCAGCACAGAAACTCCCTGTAAATGAGTCACCTGCACCTACCGTATCAGCCACCTTCACCTGAGGAGTCTTCTGGAAGGACATTGATCCGTGAGTAAACACATAACTGCCATTGACCCCACAGGTCAGGACCAACATATTCAAATCGTACTTCCCTAAAATGAGCCAGCACTTGTTCTCTATGTCCAATCCGGAATAGCCGAAGATACGCCCCAGGGTAATCAGTTCTTCATCGTTGATCTTCAATACATTGCAGATTTTCAAAGAATCACAGATAATCTCCTTGGAGTAGAAATTCTGCCGCAGGTTGACATCAAAGATCTTCAAACTGTCTTTCGGCATCATCTCCACGAATTTTCTAATCGTTTGCCGGGAGATCGAATTGCGCTGTGCCAGAGAACCGAAGCACACGGCGCGGCACTGCTTGGCGACAGCTTTAATCTCATCTGTAAAAGGAATATTATCCCAAGCCACATCAGTCTTGATATCATAGGATGGAACTCCCATCTCATCCACTGTAACCTGGACTGTGCCCGTAGGGAAATCCACCCGCGGCATCACGTAATGAAGCCCTTTCTGGTCAAACTCATCCAATGTTTCTCTGCCGAGGGAATCTTCACCGACAGCACTGACTGCCAATGCATCCAGCCCGAACTGAGAGGCATGAAAGGCAAAATTTGCCGGAGCACCCCCCAATTTCTTTCCTTCTGGGAAAACATCCCACAATGCTTCTCCAATACCTACTACCTTCTGATTCATTTTAATTAATATTTTACTTTTCCGATATAAGTGATTAAATAGACAGCTCCGGCTGCCATGACAGCTACAGCCCCTGCCTGTCCGACAGCATCACTTGCAAATCCCATAATGAGCGGGAATACAGTACCCCCGAAGAGTCCCATGATCATCAGTCCGCTGACCTCATTCTTCTTGTCGGGAACAGAGAGGAGTGCCTGAGTATAGACCATAGAGAAAACGTTTGAATTGCCGTAGCCTACCAATGCGATGGCGATATACAGAACGGTCTTGGTGGTACCCGCGAACATGCCCACCATTGACAGGACGATCATGGTGACACTGATAATAAAGAATGCCCTGTGGTTCATCACCCGAAGGAAGAAAGAACCCGTGAGGCATCCTATCGTCCTGAAGATGAAATACAGGGACGTTGCAAAGGCTGCTTCGTTAAGGGTCATCCCCAAACGCTCGATGAGCAGCTTCGGTGCCATCGTATTCGTACCCACGTCTATTCCTACATGGCACATGATGCCGATGAACGACAGTAAGACGATCGGTGTGCCGAGAAGTTTGAAGCAAGCCTTGAACTGATGTCCGACAGAAGTGAACTCATTACTGTCCTTGACATCATTTTCTATAGAAGTAGCTGCCAACAGGACAGTCGCAATGACACTCACGATGAAATAGATCAGGAACAGCACCCTCCAGCCGAGACCGAGAACCGGGATGACCGCAGTTGCTCCCCACATAGCCAGATACGGGGCAAGGAACGAGGCTATGGCTTTGACAAACTGTCCGAACGTAAGCGTCGAAGCCAGGTTATTGCCTGCAATCAATGAAGAGACCAGAGGATTGAGGGAGGTCTGCATGATCGCATTGCCGATGCCCAACAAAGAGAATGACACCAGCATGATAATGAAATTGTCCCCGAAAATAGGCAACAGCAGTGACAGTATCGTCACACCCAAAGACAGCAACACCGTTTTCTTCCGCCCTATCTTATTCATCAGCACCCCTGTAGGCACGGAGAAGATCAGGAACCAGAAGAAAACCAGGGACGGGAAGATATTGGCGACCTTGTCCGTCAGGTTCAAGTCAGCCTTTACATAATTGGATGCTATTCCCACGAGGTCGACGAAACCCATGGCAAAAAAGCACAACATGATAGGAACAAGAGTGGTCTTTTTATATTTACTCATAATCTATATTTCTAAAAAATTATTTACCCAGTGAAAAGATTCTCGTTGTCGCCTTCCCCTTTACGACCAGTTTATCATAGGGAACTGTCGGGAAGACCAGATTGGTCATGGCCATCTTCCCGTCAGCGTCAAAAGCCTCTATGCTGGAATGGTCGATGAATATCCGGAGTTGACTGATCCTGCCGTTCACGGGAGCGGTGGTCTTCGTCGGAAAAGCCTCACTGAAAGAAGTGTCCCCACTCTTTCGCCGGTCCATAGAGAATGTTCTGTTCTTGGCATCATAGGCGAGTTGGACATATTCCCCCTTGCCATTCTTCAATGTCAGGACACAGTTGCCTTTCACCTTAGCCGTAATCTCACAAACTGAAGTAGGATGACTGATCTTTTTCCCCCGAAGCCCCAATAGTTCTTTGGAAGGTGAAACACTGGCGTAGGTTTCCCCCTGGTATTCATACAGTCCCAGATCACGGGGTACAGAGTTGGCGGAACGGTATTGCATGGTCGGAACCTGATTGCCATACTGCCAGTTGCTCATCCATGCCAGCGCTACATGACGGCCCTCAGGCGCATCATTGAAAGTCACCGTGGCATAATGGTCTTTTCCGTAGTCCAGCCATTTCTTCGTTTCGGGCTTTGACTCACAGGTAAATTTATGACCGTCAAACTGTCCCACGAAGTACTGGGTGGCAGAACCGCCTGCTGGTCCTCCGGGATTGATATTGCAGATCAGAAGCCATTTCCGCTGATTGGTACCACTCACTGGCAGTTCCATCAGGTCAGGACATTCCCAAACGCCGGCATGACTGCCGTAACCCTGTCCGAAACTACTCTCGAAGGTCCAGTCTTTCAGATTCCCTGAAGAATAAATGCGCATTTCCTGGCCAGCAGCAAGGATCATGTTCCACATCTTCGCTTCATGGTTCCAGAAGACATGAGGGTCACGGAAATCAGGCACATCAGATGTAATAATCGGATTCCCGGAATATTTCGTAAACGTACGGCCGTTGTCCGTACTATAGGCCATGCTCTGGACCTGATTCTCACCGTTGGAAGTATAAAAGGCAATCACTGTCCCTCTCCCGAAACCTGCGGTATTGGCAGAATCCACAACGCAGGAGCCGCTGAATATCGTCCCCAGATCATCCGGTACTATGGCATTGGGCAAGTGCTTCCAATGTACGAGGTCAGTGCTGACGGAATGTCCCCAGGTCATGTTTTCCCACTGTGAACCATAAGGATTATACTGGTAATAAAGGTGCCACTCGCCATCCTTGTAGAACATACCGTTAGGATCATTCATCCATCCCCATAAGGGCGTATGATGATAAGACGGGCGGAATTTTTCACGGTTGGCGGTATTGAAAGCGTCCGAGTCTTTCATCAATTTCCAACAGGCAAAATCTTTTAGGGAACCGGTAAACCTGCGGTTGCCCGTAAAAGAAATATCCAGTAAGATGTCATTCCCTTCGGATTTTGTCAATTCCAGCGGAACATAATAATCCATTTTGTCAATCGCCAGACGGCAATTGAGCGTCTGAAGAAGGTGACCGTCTTTCAGGATCCGAACCCGGGCGTTGTCCTCCTTTTCCTCAACGGGAAGGAGCAGATAACGGCTGTTCGTCTCTACCCGAAGCATTGCGTGATTGTCACTCAACTGCTGCACTTTAATGGCCTGTGCATCAGCTGACAGACATCCGAAAGTCAGCAATGCTGTAAATATACATATTTTCAGATACTTCATACTCATTTAGGTCTTTAATTTTTATTAAAACAGATAGAAAAATATTTAAAGTAAATTTAAATTCCTTCCGACCCCTCTTAAATCAAAGAGATAGGCTGAGCCTATCTCTTCATTTTCAATAACCAGGATTCTGCTTATAGACGCCATCGACACCTCCGGCATAATAAATCTGGTTGTAAGGTATTGGACAGTATTCATCGTGGTCCGTATCAAATTTTGCATTGCTATAATAAGGAGAGATCTTAACCTCGTGCTTATAGAAATTATTCAATGTGGATTTTGCGATACCCCAACGAACCAAGTCGAAGAATCTCTGACCTTCCATTGCAAACTCCAGTCGACGTTCCCATCTGAGAGCAGTACGGGCATAGTCCTGACTGACTCCGGTTGTAGGATAAGTAGAGATCTTGCAGTTAGTAGCCCAACCTTTAATCAAAGACATACTCTGAGAGTTACCGGCACGTGTACGGATCTGGTTAATGATGGACATGGCATCCGGGATATTACTGTTCAGTTCTATCTCAGCTTCAGCCTTCAGCAAAAGGATATCAGCGAACCTCAATTCAATCTGATCGATAGTCGTAGCATAGAAAGGATCGATCTTGATGTATTCCGTACTATTAGGAGAGCAGCACTCCTTCAGAGATGCGTAATCACCATACACTGCCTCGTTACGGATCCAACTCTTCTTGTAAATCGTGTCCGTATCATATTTGTAAGGATAGCCCGGCATGGCAACAGTATGATAGAGACGGGGGTCAACCTCACTGTTCTTTGTCGTATAGTCGTAATCCTTGTCCTCGAAATGATCAAAATCAGGCAGCCCATTCACAGTTTTATAGGCATTGACCAGATCCTGAGAAGGTTTATGGAAATCACATCCGCCACAACCCTGAGGCCAATTCAGTGCATTTCCCCAATTGAGGCGTCCGAATTTCGTTCCGTCATTTCTGGAGAACTGGATAGACCAGATACTCTCGACACCGTTTTCTATACCGCCATCTGCAGTCGGCAGGAAGTTGCTGGCGAAATCAGGTTGCAAAGCATACTTACCACTATTGATGACAATATTGGCATAATCCAGTACCTTTTGCATATAAGTTGCATTGATGGTACCGGTGAAGGTATTTGTATCATCACCTTCAGGATAAGCCAACCAAGAATAGCACTTAGCCAGGTAAGCCGCAGCAGCATATTTGGTCGGTCTGGCAACCTGAGACTGAGTAGCAGGTAAAGCATTGTAAGCGTCCTCAAAATCAGCGATGATCTTCTTCCAGAGATCCTCGTTGCTATAGATGCGGTTGCCTACAGTCGCATAATCATCCTTATCAATATCTTCCTCAGTAATCCAAGGCACGAACTTGAACAGGATCTTCAATTTATAATAAAAGTGAGCCCGCAGGAATTTCATCTCTGCAATCTCCTCCGCCTTGTTCGGATAATTGCTATTGGCAGGCAATTCCAGGGATTGAAGAGCTACATTACAGCGTTTGATGCCAATATACAAATGATACCAGAGTTGATCGAGCCCATCCGTCGAAGAATTGACACCTTCAGAAATTTCCAGGAAATGGTAATTGATACAATCCGTTTCATCACGACCACCCTTCTTGGCATCGTCACTTCTCACATCCCCGTAAGGCCAGAGATTGAAAGGATAGGTATAATGGTCATTGCCAAGGCCGGCATAGGCAGAAGTAACAAGACCTTCTATCTGCTCTTGCTGTTGTACGTAGTCGTCTGTCAGAGTAGAAGTGGCTTCCTGATCCAGGAATGAACCGCTACATGAAGTCAAGGAAAATGCTGCACTTAAGAAAAGTGTAAATGCGAATATCTTTTTCATATGATAATATACTAATGAGTTCTATTTAAAAACCTACTTGCAAACCTACAGACAGAGAGGTTGGTATTGGATAGCCCCAACTTGAAGACTCCGGGTCAGTAGCTGTGAAATTCGAAGCATGAATCGTCAAGAGATTCTCTGCATTGATGTAGAAACGACAATTGTCCATAAACAACCTCTTCAAAATATTCTTCGGAAGCGTGTAACCCAATTGCAAAGTACGGAGTTTGAGGTAACTGCCATTCTCTATGAAGTAGGTAGAGAACCTGCCTTCATTGTTATTGTTAGTATAAGTTAAAGCCGGAATGCTCGAGTTCGTATTCGTCGGACTCCAGGCATCCAACAGTCTGACACCTTTGTTAGAACCCGTTTCACTAACAGAATAGAAATCGGTAGATAATTTCTCGTCATTATAATAGTCCACGCCTTGAACACCCTGCCAGAACATCGTAAAGTCAAAATTCTTATAAGACAGAGCAATATTCAAACCATAAGAGAAGTCAGGTGTCGGATCATAAATCCAGGTCTGGTCTTTCTCGTCAATGACGTGATCACCGTTGACATCTGCATAACGGATACGGCCAAGACCGGGAGCCACGAAACCGGAGGCATAAGTATATTTGCTGTTGTAGTCATCAATTTCTGCTTGAGAGCGGAAGAGGCCGTCAGCAACATAGCCGTATCTGGAATTAAAGGCATGTCCGATGATATTGTCATCAGCGCCATTACCACCATAGTTATTGATAACACTAGCGGGTACACTGGTCACCTTATTGCGGTAAGAGTCGATATTGCCGGTGACGTCAAAAGCGAACCCGTTAGACAATGTCTTACGATAACCTAACGAAAATTCCCAACCTTTATTCTCCATGGATGCACCATTAACATATTGGGATCCGCCCTCTCCGATAACGGCGATATAACTCGGGCTCAGCAAAATACCTGTAGTCTTCTTGATATAGTAATCAAAACTGCCATAAAGACTGTTATTCAACAAGGTATAGTCCAATCCGAAGTTCCACTGTGTCGTTGTCTCCCATTTCAGGTTAGCATTGGCACGTTGTGTCTGTACATATCCGGAAGGTAAAGAGCCACTGCCATTCCCGTTCATATCATAAGAAGTATAATTAGGAGCATCCCATGTCGGATCAGCAGAGCCATAAGCTACAGACCACTTGCCTGCATGAGCATAGTAATCGATTCCTTCCTGGTTACCGGTTTTACCCCAAGATGCTCTCAACTTAAGGTCATCGATCCATCTCAGATTCTTATTGTCACTGATAAATTTTTCACTGGAGATACGCCAGCCTAAAGTAGCAGCAGGGAATGTACCGAAACGGTTATTCGTACCAAACTTACTGGATCCGTCACGACGCAAAGTAAATGATGCCAAGTATTTGTCAGCATAGTTGTAGTCAATCTTGCCGAAATAAGAGAACAAAGTATAGTCACTCTGGTTACCACCTGCGTAAGCATCACCAGTACCGGCATCCGGCCACATGAAGTCTGTGTCCTCTTCGCTATAAGTCTTGCGGTAATCATCGATATAAGTCACCGTCTTCTTATAGGCTTCAGTACCGAGCAGGAAATTGAACGCGTGTTTGCCCAAGTTCAAATTATAGGTAGCAGTATTACTCCAGGTCCAATTCAAATCATGATCCTGATAGAGTTCGCTGTTGTTCATCGTATTGCTGAGATAACCATTCTTATAGCTATAAGTCAGCGTACGAAGGAAGTACTGGGTATAGTCAATTCCAAAAGTAGACTTAAGTTCAAGTCCCTTGATTGGGCGTACGGACAAATATGCGTCGCCGAACATACGCCAAGTCTTTTTCCTATTGTTTCTACCGTCATACAACAAGCGCAGAGGGTTGTTCCGGTCATTCATACCATTGGCAGGACCACCCCAGCCTTCACCGTCCACAGTGTGTACAGGGATGATGGACAAAGACTGCAACGCCAAGTTCTGTTGATTCTGTCCGACAGAAGTAGAATAGGATGTCGTGAAATTCTCACCAATTGTCACCTTATTATTAATAAGGTTATAACTGGAATTCATACGAGCGGATATACTGTTATAATCAGTATACTTGATAATACCGTCATTTCCCTTGTAACCTGCAGAGAAGAGGTATGAACCTTTATCCGTACCATTGCTTACAGATATGCTGTAGTTCTGCAAACTACCGACGCGGGAGATCTCATCAAACCAGTCCGTATTGGAAGCCAACATCGTTTTGTCAGCATCAATATAACCATCGTATTTTCCGAAACTCATGGAATTGAGGACAGGATTGGAATAATCTCCGTTCCAATTGAAATTATAACTTAAAGCATTCGAGTTCGGGTCAACATTGCTATAGGTATAAGCGCGGAACATGGCCTGACCATATTGTTCAGTATCACAAACCTTCATGTGTTTGGCATAATAAGAAGCGGTATAGGACATATCCACGTCCACCTTGACCTTGCCGGCCTTACCTCTTTTAGTTGTAATGATGATGACACCATTACCGGCACGAGAGCCATAAATAGAAGCCGAGGCAGCATCCTTCAACACCTGTATGCTTTCAATATCATTGACATTGAGAGAATGCAGACTGTTTTTGGTCGGGACACCATCGATAACATAAAGAGGAGAATTGTCATTCATCGTACCGATACCACGAATATTAATAGCAGCGTCACTGGTAGGATCACCACTATTTGTGATCGTCATGCCGGGGACCTTTCCCTGCAAAGCCTGCATAGGGTCTGTAACCGGGACTGTTTTCGCATCATTGACATCGACGACAGCGACAGCACCAGTCAAATCAGCCTTACGCTGAGTGGTATAACCGGTAACCACAACTTCATTAAGGTCATTGACCTCTTCCTTCATGGACACGTTCATATCAGCCGAAGCTTTGACTTCCAGAGACTGGAATCCAATATAACTGAAGACCAGTGTAGCCCCCGGTTTCACTTTCAGATTGAATTTGCCATCCAAATCAGTAACAGTGGCATTGGAGGGTGCATTTTTTTCCTTAACCGTCGCTCCAATAATGGACTCTTTATCCGAAGCCGAAGTGACGATACCATGGACAACCATATCTTGTGCATTAGCGACAAGGCAAACCATCAGGAGAGTAAAACTCACCATCAATTTTTTAAGGCTTTTCATTATCAAGTTTTTATTTAAGTTAGTTAAATTTTAATGGTGCAAAGTTAATTGGAAGTAGGATGAGTTCCTTTTAAAAATTAGACATTTGCTTTCAAATTTGATTCATGTAACAAATTTGAAAGCAAATGTCTAAAATATGACAGAAGCGCTACAGCCCTTTGTTTACGGGGGTAAACGAGGATAAAAGGTCATTAATTAAGTTTTAAGTTATCTAATTGACAGACAAATTTCAGAAAAAGTGCCATCTCTGTATGCAAGTAAAGATTTTATAATCCATCCCTGAAAATCACGGAGGGAAATTGAGGGCAAATGGTTCAAACTTGATATGAATTCGCACGTAGGTCATAAGGTAATGAGAGAGGTCTCAATCCACGTAAGAGCCAATCAACCGAGCATTGCCATATATGCCAATAATCACTCTAAAAGGAATACACACGTCCCTACGATCACCATTGGGACGAAGAGCAAAGACATTGCGGCAACCGCGAATCATTCACATCACTTCTTTCCGGCAAGACACCCAAAGATCAAAGACGCACTTCACAAAATTAACATTTTAATTAAAATTTACGTATAAAGGCTTCGGGATTCATCACCATATCGATTTCAGCATCCAAGCTTTCAAGGACATTTGTGTTCCCCCCTTCAAGGCAAAAAGTTCAATACCAGTTTGTGTCTCTCCCGGGTAAGTCAATAGAGAAAAGACGTCTTTTCCATCGTTTGTAAAAATCTCGACACTCGATTTATCCACAAAAATATGTAAGCGGATTTTATCGTTGACAGGATTGACCTGATGAAAGGCCATACGACTGAATTTTGGAATACTGGCATCAGTGCAATGCGTCCGATCTATAACAAGATTATGAGAATCTGTGTCATAACTAATCACGAGTTTCCGTCCGTTCCCAACACAAAGGTTAAAACCAAAGACATTAGATACATTTGTAGAAAAAGAAGCATCAACCTCGTATACATTTTCTTTTGGAGCAAAACCGGGAATAGTTTGTACACCGACATCTACGGAATGATTCACCGTCACCGGTTGATAGCGGAGCGTCTGCAACCCATCTATCGGTCTTTGAGTCAGTCTAAGGCCTTCTCCTTTATATGTCTTAAGCTCCAGCACTCTTGGAATAGACCAAAAACCTTTGCCATAAGTCGATGGAACTTGCTGCGCATAATCCCAAGTAGAAACCCACCCCATGGAAATGACAGACTTTAAGGTACTATCATAATCGCGGAAAGTACGGGAAGCATAGAAATCAAGTCCTTCATCTATATACAAGGGGTCCTTCGGATGATTCTCTTCCAATTTAAAAGTAGTCCCGTCAAAATCTCCTATAAAGTATTGTTCTTTCAACCAATTGACAGATACGACCAATACCCATTTTTTCTTTAGGGGATTTCCATCGACAGGAAGTTGAAACAAGTCAGGGCACTCCCAAGACTTCTCACTGTCACCGGCAGGTCCGAAATCACTCACCCAAGTCCAATGCTTCAAATCAGGAGAAGTATAGAACTTTACTTTCTTTTCCAATGCCTTGGCAACGACCATCACCCATTTCTTCGTGGGTTCATACCAAAATACGGTAGGATCCCTGAACTCTTTACTTCCTATATCGATAACAGGATTACCGGGATAATAATGAAATGTTTTTCCGTCATGGCTGAAAGAAATTCCTTGAGCTTGTTTTTTAGAATCTTTTTCAAAAACAGTATATGCAGCAATGTAAGCCCCTTTGCCAAAACCTGCAGTATTATTTTTATCGATCAATGCAGAACCGGTAAAGTAACCTATGTTAGGTCCAGCGCCTTCCATTACATTGGATTTGATCTGTTTATAATGGACAAGGTCAGAAGACTCGACTTTACCCCACCAATACATGTGGAATTTTCCCTTATAATACATCAAGCCACAAGGATCACCTATCCACCCCTCCTGAGGACTAAAATGATACTGGGGACGATATCGTTCATGATACAAATGAGTTGTATCAAGTGTAACTTGTGACTTAGCGGGCAAGAGACCCACGAAAAGCAGTAAAACATTAACCAGACAAACTATTTTCATTTCCATTATAAGACCAAAGATTCTATACAGATTGCATGGGACCTATTTATAGGAACATAACACAAAAAGGCTTCTCCAATATTTCCCATTACACTCAGTTTTTAGTTGTTAAATATTAAGACTTCATCTACAAATATAGAAGATGAGGAGAAACTCTCCATTCAGAAATTAGACATTTGCTTTCAAATTTGATTCATGCAACAAATTTGAAAGCAAATGTCTAAAATGTGACAGAAGTACTATAGCTCTTTATCCATAATGTAGAAAAGTGAAGCTAATTGACAATTTACTGTATTTAGGATTGACTCATTGACGGGTCTCGTTAGGGCTATATCCATATTTTTCCTTAAAACATGTCGTAAAGTAGGAAGGAGCCGTAAAACCTACCATATAGGCTATTTCAGAAATCGTTTTATTTGTGGTTTCAAGAAGATGCTTTCCCTCTTCCAGACGTGCGCTGCGCAACAAATCTACAAGCGTAGAACCGGTCAAAGCTTTCACCTTCCGATAAAGTTGAACGCGGCTTAGTCCAAGTTTTTCGGCAATCTGTTCTACCTTGAGGCCAGAATCACCCATCATATCCTTGATGATGATTCTCAATTGTTCGACAAACTGCTGGTCCGGATTTCTCAACTTATATTCCTTCTCTGTCTCCTCCTTAGATCCAGAAAACAATTCCCGCAGAAGAATACGACTGGACAACAAGTTCTTGATACGGGCGAGCAACAAATCAGACGTAAAAGGTTTGGTAATATAAGCATCTGCACCATTCTGATACCCCTCAATGCGCTGGTCGTCCATACTACGAGCCGTCAGTAAAATCACGGGGATATGCGAAGTCGTCCGGTCAGACTTCAACCGGTTGCAAAATTCCAAGCCATCCATCACCGGCATCATGATATCACTGATCACCAAATCCGGGATAGCCTCACGCGCAAGTTCCAATCCTCTCTTCCCGTCAGATGCTTCCATCACATCATAATGCTCACTCAGAAGTTCCTTGATATATTCTCTCAGATCATCATTATCGTCAATGACCAATATCGTAGGCGCTTCATCCCCTAGCCCAGCCGTCACCAAATCCCTCTTTTCTGTTTTCAGCTCTTGATCTGGAACGTTTGGCAGTTCCGCCTCATTAAGGTGGGTATCTTCCTCAGTACCTGCATCTCCCACCAAATTCCCCTTTTGAGTAACCGGCAAGATAACGGTAAACGTAGATCCCTCATTTTTCTTACTCGTCACATTGATCTTGCCATGGTGGAGTTCTATGAAATCTTTCACGAGAGCAAGACCTATTCCTGTTCCGCCATTAGCATCTTTAGTTTGATAAAACCGGTCGAATATCCTATCCAAATCCTCTTGCTCCAAGCCTACCCCTGTATCCTGAACAGAAAAGACCGCTTCATTGGAATTAGACTTGCCAACCTTAACCGTAATACAGCCATTAGAAGAGGTGTACTTCAAAGCATTAGACAAGAGGTTGGTAAATATTCGCCCTATCTTGTTCCGGTCCCCTATCATTTCAAATCCATTATCAGGAAAAGAAGAAAAGCGGACCTGCACCTTTTTCTTCTCAATGGAAGGACGGAACTCATCAAGAAGGGCACGGATCTCAGTCACCAGATTAAACCTGCTGAGTTGGAGTTTCATCTTTCCATTCTGCAACTTACGAAAATCCAGAATATCGTTCACCAGTTGCATCAGTACATTCACATTCCGTTCAATCAGTTTCAACAGAGCCAAGTCCTTTCCTTTCAGATGACAATTAGCCAATATCCGGTCCAGAGGGTCAATGATCAAAGTCAAAGGTGTTCGCAATTCGTGACTGACATTCGTAAAAAAAGTCAACTGTACTTTTGCCATGGCCTCCTTCTTCTCGTTCATCCGAAGACGGGTAATGTGAAGATGGTAGACGCTCAACAAGCTGACAAGCAGCAATATGACAAGAACGATGCACAGGATTAGAATGATTTTCTGGTTATAATAACTTTTCAGATAAGAACTCACCTTCTCATGCAAGATGTCAATATTCTGACCTTGCCGTTCCAATTCCTGATTCTGAATCATCACCATATCAGCATTGTCTTTAGTGACAATAAACGACTTAAGCAGGTTTTCCCGACAGTAAGGTTTGTGTTCAAGGATTGCCATGGCCAACCTCATCACTTCCGTCCCACGGGTAGGATAAATATACGTTCCCGAAAAGATGCCTTTCTGGACACACTCGATACCTCCATGACGTGAAGGCAGACCGTCTACACCCACGAACATGATCTTCTTGTCCAACCCTAATTCTTTAGCTACACGATAAGCCCCGAAAGCCTGGCGGTCATTATGTCCGAACACACAATCGATATGAGGATGATTCTTGAGAAGTTTCTTCATAAGACCATAAGCATTGCCTTCCGTCCAATTTCCTTGTAAGGAGATCACATGAATACCAGGATGTGAAGCAACAATTTTCATGAATCCCCGATGGCGGTCAACAGCAGGGGAAGAACCTTTCAGACCCATGATTTCAACCACCGTTCCTTTCCCGTCCAACTTCTCTGCAATATATTTTCCCATCGAGAGTCCGATTTCCAGGTTATCAGCCCCAATGAAAGCGGTATACTTATCCGTATTCGTCTTACGGTCAAACATGATAACTGGAATACCCGCCTTATAGGCGCTGTCGATGGCAGGCGAAATGGAAGACGACTGATTAGGGGAAACAATCAGCAAATCGACCTTCTCGCGGATAAACTCCTTGATCTGCTCAATCTGCTTTTTACTGTTGTCATTAGCAGAACGAATGTCAATATCTACATTACTGTTGACATAATTCGTCATCAGAATCTCACGGTTGAGTTTGTCCCGCCATATATCTTCACTACATTGTGACACACCTATATGATATTGTGGGGCATTATTTCTGCACCCCACAGACAACAATACCAAAAGAAACAGTAGAATTAAATGAAAAAGTTTCTGCATGACACCAATTGTTTTTTGCAAAGACAGTTGAATACGAACCATAAAAGATTTCACAGACTAAAATTAAAAACATCCATACTCCTGAATTCTTCAGATTTTCTTCTGAAAGGAACTGCTAAATCTCAAGGCATACCCCTTTACAAGGAATCTATCCTTTAGTAGGTAAGAGTCTGTGGACTTCTGTACTAAGAATAAGAGACACGAGTTATTCAAGACTCAGAGCCCCCTGAAAATCCGTCTCCTTAATTCTATTCTTATACTCCATAGGCGAGAGTCCTGTCTGCTTTTTGAAAAAATGATAAAAATGGCTCGCATCACTAAATCCCAAGCTATTGGCAATCTCTATCATCCTTTGGTCACTGAATTGTAATTTTCGTTCTATCAGTCGCAGTTTATAGACAGAAATATACTGCACTGGGCTTTGACCGGTACGCTTCTTGAAAAACTCACAGAAATAGGTTTCAGATATATTGAAATGAAAGGCTATGATTGATATCTTCAGGTTCTCGGGATTAGAGATATTCAAGTGTATATAGTCCAGAATTTGGGTTATTCCATAGATCGCCGTACCATTGTCACTGGGGAGATTCAAAAGTTCTATATTTCTGGCAGCAACTGTAATCATACAACGGATCAGTTGTTTGATCACCTCCTGTCTCTGGATCAGTTTCCCCTCATTTTCCCTCAACAAAGCTTCTGCAATTGAACGAACCAGAGGTTTGTCGGCACTATTTTTCAATATGCATCCAGGCAAATGATGATGGTGCTGGAACATATATTGCAGTTTCTGGCGCCATTCTTCTTTCCCTGAATCTATAAAACTTCTATTGAACCTCAAGACAAAGAAAGTTGTGTCTTCTTTAATCTCAAATCCGTAAGTATCCTGCGGAAAAATCAGGAACAACTTGTCTTCTGCATAAGGCAGACTCAGGTCATTGATATATTGAATACCTTTTCCCTCCAGAATGAAGACCATTTCGTAAAAGGTATTCTTGATAGACGGAAACAAGTCTTGATGGACTGTCCTATGAATGCTGACAATATCATAAGGTTGGTATAAGTTTTGTATTTTCATCTTTTGAAGAATCGATTTATCACCCAGCTACAAAGATACTGAATTTGTTCTGATATCAGGACTACAAGACCATAATAATATGATGATAATTCAGAAAACCTCAAAAAAGACTATTTATTCCAAGAGTTATACAATAGATTTCGTTTGAGAATAACGTTCTTTGCAGTAGAGATAAAACCCTTCAACGCTTATGAATTTCAATAATAACATTAAACATAAAGTCATGAAAGTTTTAAAGCAAATTGTATTCTCGACTCTATTATCTACAGTAGTGGCGTGCAATATGTCCGCACAAGACATTACACTTCCAGCGCCAGTAAAAACAGGTGGGAAACCTCTGATGGAAGTGCTGAATGAAAGAAAATCCACGAAGGCCAATTACATCAATAAAGACTTGGATCTGCAGACATTATCCGACTTGTTGTGGTCAGCCTATGGGTTCAACCGTCCCGACAAACGCACTGTACCCTCAGCACAAAACAGCCAGGAATTCAGCGTTTATGTCCTGTTGAATGACGGTGCTTACCTCTATGATGCCAAGCAGAACAAACTGACAGAGGTCGCAAAAGGTTCGTTTAAGAACTTACTTGCCAACGCACAGCAGCCTTATGTCAACAACGTCCCCATGCATTTAGTCTATGTAGGAAACCTCAACAAGAGCAAGGCAGGCCGTGACGGTATGTTGATCGATACCGGTTTCCTGGCACAGAACGTCTATCTGTTTGCTGCCTCGAAGGGACTGGGGACCGTAGCCAGAGCTTCTTTTGACAGAAAGCAACTCCCTGTCGCATTGAAACTGAATCCACAGCAGGAAATCGTATTGGTACAGGCTGTAGGACCTGTGGAATAAAGAGCGGAGTCATTAAGACCTCTTAAAATTTAGAAGAAATGAAAAAGTTGCTTTTAGTTTTCGGGATTTTATCTGTTTGCTTGCTCACAACAAGTTTTACAGAACCGGGGAAAGAAGGAAGCACTACACCAAGCAGCCAGAGTGACTTGCAAGGAGACAAAGGCGTATTCAAGAAGATCAATCCCAAAGATTTGAAAGACAATCCTATCTCTCTTTTTGCAAACAACTGGTTTGTTCTCTCTGCAGGAGATTCCTCCAAATATAACGAGATGACCATCAGTTGGGGAAATCTGGGCAATGTATGGGGGCAACCCACAGTAACGGTTTATATACTAAGTACCCGTTACACCTACTCCTTCATTGACAAAGGCAAGTATTTTGTCTTGAATGCTTTTGATGAACCCTACCGCAAAAAAGTACGTTTTATAGGAACACATAGCGGACGCGATATTGATAAGGTAAAAGAAACAGGATTAACAACTAAATTTACGGCATTAGGGAATCCCTATTTTGCAGAAGCTCGGCTAGTGATAGAATGTGAGAAAATATATTACGACGACATTCATCCCGCACAACTATCTATAGGCAATAAGAATCCCAATGGCAATGCCGTTCCCCGCCGTATGTTCATCGGAAAGATCGTAAATATGTGGGAGAAAGAATAAGTATGTAGCCGGTTGCCTCCAAACGTCTTCGTTCCGCCCTATAGAAGGAACGGGAAAAGCGAGTGAAGTCCTTTGTCAATTGAGGTTAAAACCTCGAATAAATCAGTCCATAAATTTGGAGATTTATTCAATATGACCTAACTTTGCGTTGACGATTGGAGGCAATATCCGGCACTTTTAGCGCTCGAAATCATTCAATAGGTAACCTCCTTATAGATAAAAATCAATTAAGGAATTTAGAAATCAATCAAATGAAGAAAATTGGACAGTGGTCAAAAAATATCATCCTCTTCTTTGTTGGCATAGCTCTTATTATATGGGGATATCAAGTGAACGTATCCAATAATGCCAAGAAGAAGGTGGCACGCGTAACGACGACCACGGTACACGTCCCCAAGACAACAAAGGCAATCAAGGCTACACCTGAACCTTCAGAAGCAGTAACAGAAGAGAAACCGAAGACCGAACCGAAGACCTTATCAGATGCTGTTGACGACCATCGGAAAGAGACCACTCACAGCCGGCATAAGAAGAGACAAAAAGCTTCTGACGCAGACAATGATGTCAAGAAAACACCGAAGGCAACAACAGTAGTTGAGTCGGACACAAAGGCTGAAGAATCTTCAGGCACACATTAAAATTGTCATGAGTCTATTGTACAAAGCCCAGACACGGTTTCTGTTTCACGCTCACATCAAGATAAAAATTCCGGTTTTCTACGATGACTCTGTTTTTGACTACCTTTTTGGTATTCTCGAGACGGTCGATAAGAAATACAATTCTTACCAACCGGACTCGTACATTGACAGAATCAATAAGAACGCAGATCATTTCGTCTCTGTGGACGATGTAACGATCCGTCTTTTGCGGCAAACTATATCTTGGTCTGATTTCTTCGAAGGCTCATTTGACATTACCGTCATGCCACTCATCCGCTTATGGGGATTTTATAAGACAGACGGTATCAGGAAAGTTCCCGAGAAGGCAGACATCGAGAAGACGAAAAAGATTGTCAATTACAAAAACATTGAGATAGAAGATCATTCCGTGCGCATTTCCAGCGGACAGGAAATCATTACCGGTTCTTTTTTAAAAGCGTATGCTGTCGACTGCATGGTCGAGGCAATGCGAAACATGGGCATCAATGACGCGATTGTCAATGCCGGAGGGAGTACGATCTATGCGATTAACAATGAGACGCATCCCTTTTGGAACATCAACGTCAGAGATACCGAAGAGAACCAGTTACTCTATACCTTGCACCTGGCAAACAAATGCTATACGACATCTTCTCAACAGGAAACCTTCGTGGATATCAACGGTGAACATTATGGGCACATACTGAATCCACTGAGCGGGTACCCGTCTTCCAACAGACATGTCGGAATCGTCACTGACAAGTGCTTCGACGGAGACATCATCTCTACCGGACTATTTCTCCAAACCCGTCAAGGTTTTGAAGAAAAGATCGGACAACTCCAAAAGAGAATGAGCATAGATGGGTTTATTACAGATAAAACCGGAGAACGGTTCGCCACTCCCGGGTTCAGTACATATCATGCCTAGGATCATATATACATAACATTATGATGCATATTTTATCAATGAAAGAAAAGACAAAAGCCATCAGCATCAAGGCTATCCCCGACGCTGATGTCTTTCATGTCCCACTACTCCAACATATCGGAAAACCTGCAGAACCGGTCGTTCAAGCAGGAGATGAAGTCAAACAGTATCAACTGATCGGAAAGGCAGCCAAAGGTCTGTCGGCCAATATCCACTCACCCGTTTCCGGCACTGTCCTTGACATCAAGACGATTACACTTGCCAATGGGGCTTCAATACCAGCAGTCATCATCAAAAATGACCATAAAGATCAAGTGCAACTCCCATTAGAAGGCGAAAGCAGTACGGCAAAATCGGTTGTCGAGATCATCAAAGATGCGGGGATTGTAGGTGAAGGAGGTGCACAGTTTCCGACGGATATCAAATACAGTGTAGGAGATCAAAAGATAGACACCCTGATCATCAATGGCACAGAGTGCGAACCCTATCTGACCGCCGACTACGCACTGATGTCCAGGTTTACAGAAGAACTACTCAAAGGAATCAATATTGTCAATTCGGTATTGAAGGCAGGGCAGATCGTTCTCACTATGGAAGAGCAAAACAAAGAACTAGAAGAAAAGTTTGCCCCATTCCTTTCACAAGACTCGTACAAAAATATCCGTATCAAAATCCTGCCTGACACTTACCCGCAGGGGGGAGAACTGCAACTCATCAAATCGGTGACAGGAATAGAACTGCCGAAGAAGAAATTACCGAAAGATGCCGGCGTGATTGTCAGTAATGTAGGAACAATATATGCCGTCTATCAAGCTGTAGAAAAGCACAGGCCGGTCATCAGCCGATTCATAACAGTCTCCGGTGAGGAATCTAAAAACTACGGCAACTATGAAGTAAAGATCGGCACACCGCTGTCCCATATTCTGAAAACGCTGGACATTTCCGCAGGAGATGCCACAGTCGTCCTTGGTGGTCCGATGATGGGCAAGTCTGTATCCGATATCAATGTGCCTATCACCAAAGGCTCTTCCGGACTTCTGTTCCTCAAAAAGAAAGATGAGTACAGGGAACATTGCATTTCATGCGGTTATTGCATTGAGGTATGCCCGATGCACTTGATGCCTCTGAAATTCAATGAAATTTTCAGGACCGGCAAATATGAGAAACTGGAGAAGTACGGTCTGAACAACTGCATAGAATGTGCCGCATGCGCATATATCTGTCCGAGTAATGTACCCTTGATAGAAAGTATCAAGAAGGGTAAAACCAAACTAAAAGAATTAACCAATGCCGTTAAGTAATATCGTTTATAATCCATTGATCAGAACCAAAGACAGCACAACAAGGGTAATGCTGGATGTTGTGATAGCCTTGGTGCCTTGCTTAGTCATCTCTTATCTGGCTTTCGGCGCTGCTGCCCTGTCCTTGGTCGCTGTCTCAGTAGGCAGTGCTATGGTTGCGGAATATCTGTTTTCGCTGATCTTTTTGCATCGCACCGATAGTCTGGGCAATTTCTCAGCAGTAGTCACGGGCCTCCTCCTGGCATTCACGTTAGGTGCATTCACACCTTTGTATGTTGTCGCCTTCGGCTCAGCAGCCGCTGTCATATTCGGAAAATTACTTTGGGGAGGCCTAGGCACGAACCGATTCAATCCGGCTTTGGTAGGACGGGAATTCATGACTGTCTTTTTCCCTTCGGTAATGACTTCGGGCACAATTTGGTACAATCAGGCTCAGGTGAACTTTTCATCCTTTCATATTACAGGCAGCGACTTTTTCAATCAACTGTTCTTTAAACCATCAGGCGCCTTAGGTGAGTATTCCATTATATTTCTGATAGTCGGAGGGTTGTACCTTCTGCTGCGTCGCCGTATATCATGGCATATCCCCTTTTCACTCTTCCTGGTTTTCACAATAGGACTGTTTGTCTCAAAGTATATCGCACCTGATATGGCTTCAAGTGCATCGACACCCTGGGGTAAATGCTATTATGGAGCAATGATCGGTTTATCTGCCGTCATCCTGGTCTTCAACGGGGTGAGATATGAATATATGTCTTATTCCATACTATTGCTAAACGGATTCTCAGGCATCATCAACTGGATCTGCAGACCACGCATCTGGGGTGATCATCTGAATGTTCCGAAACGTCTGTCACAAGTTCTGCTCCTCACAGTTATCATCGTGTTGGCAACCTTTGCCATCATCAAGATTCATGAATTAGGCGGCATACAATACTTGATATACGTTTATATCCTCTATTGCATTATACGTTTTATCATCGGTGACATCAAGGGCAGTCAGAACATCAAATAAAAGGAATGCCCCCCCGCTACAGAATCATCTCGCATCAGAAGGCATTGACAAAATGAGGAAAGAGGATCAGGAATCTGAACACTCATCCGTCTTTACACGAGAAATCACGCTTTACAAAGAGACAATCTGAAAGTTCATGCCTTTTGAAGAGTTTAAGCAAAACATTGTCTCATGCTTCACCTCCACGATAATTATGGCACAGATTTTGTCTTACCTATGGTGGAGTTCCTTATGAAAAAATATTATGACAAAAAAAGAAATTAATGTATTGGATTATGCCGGAGAGATCTTGAAAAGGGTCAATCAAGGTGTACTGCTCACGACAAAGGCTGGTGACCGCGTCAACACAATGGCAATCAGTTGGGGTACGCTGGGAATAGAATGGAACAGATTCATCTTTACGACCTTCGTTCGACAAGGACGGTTCACACGTGAACAACTCGACAAGAATCCTGAATTTGTAATCAGTATACCTCAAAGTGAAGATGACAAGAAGATCATAGGTTTTTGCGGGTCCCACTCAGGACGGGACACGGACAAGATCAAGGCTATGAATCTTACCTTAGTTAAGAGTGACAAAGTGTCGGTGCCTGCCATCAAGGAACTGCCACTGACGCTGGAATGTAAAGTGGCATACCATCAGTTGCAAGACGTGGATGCAATTAATAATGAGCAATGGCGGAAGTCATGCTATCCTCAAGACGAACCTTCGACATTTAGCGGTGCCAATCGGGACGCTCATATTGCCTTTTACGGTGAAATCGTGAAAGCATATATCATTGAGGACTAAGTCTGTTTTCAGACACACATTTTGAAGATCTATCAGGGGAATCCTTATTCTTAGGGATTTCCCCTTTTTTATTTTAAAAAAGGAAAAGACGCTTCATTAAATGAATTTTGCACGACGCTTTTCCCATTGAGGATTCATCACATGCGAAAGGCAATACTTTCAATTATATTTTCCTTGGAAATCGCTTTTCGACGAGCAGCAACTGCCCCTTTCTAATCTGCCCTTATGCCATTCAGCTAAACTTCCCCGGAATATGCCAAATGAATAAACAGGAAAAATCCCTCATATCCATGACCAGACTATTCTGTAATAAACAATTCTCTCAAACAAGACAAAAAAGCCTGCCCATTTGTTGGCTCTCTCGAAATAGTAAGGTAAAATCTCACCCAAGAACAAGAGACCCGGCTGTTTCGAGAAAGAGAGAGGTCATGTTTCTCGAAACAAGACGGGCTCTTTCGAGAAAGTAAGCGGCGACTTTCTCGAAACAGCCAGATCGTCTTTTCACAGAGACAGAAAAGCCTGTTTCACAGGATCATTCATTCAGTGAGATCCAAAGAAACATGGTCCTTTACTACGATAACATCTTCTCTCCGCTCCCCTACCTTTCTGTCAATATTGAAAAATTTTTCGAGAACATATAATAAAACCCACCTCCATCCCTTGACAAACAACAACTGCTTTAAATTATTTGTCAGCCATTTCCATATACAATATTATCTTTTATATCACTATTTATCTTTGCTTCTTTATACATTTAAGACCTTTATACCCATACGATTAAAAGATGAACGGCATCACTCTATTTTGAGGCATTGGAAGCTATAGGAAGCGAAACTTCAAATTCATAGCTGCCGGAGCTCAATTCAAATTCTGAAGCACCATTCTCGTTCCGTTGCGAACGTATACCTTTCTTACCTTTGAGGACCTTCAATTTGGCTTGATCAGGAACATTCAAATCTAGAGTTGCTGTCGTATTAGCCGGGACAACTGCCTTGTAAATATAACCGTATTTTGAAGCATCATCTATATTCGGATTCTTGTTTTGACTATCCCATTCGCTGCAGATAAGACCGTACATACTATTAAAGGATGCATGAATATAATTGAACCTACCGCCTACTCTCGGTTGAAGATAAAAATGCTTGTAAGCAGGGCTTTTCTCGTCTCTCTGGATACCGGCACTGTATTCCATCATCCATTCTTCCACAGCACCATAAGAATAGTGGTTGAACGAATTCATGCTTACAGGACCGAAACCATTCTTGATAGTATAGGAATTCCATCTCTCCCAGATCGTCGTGGCTCCCTGCAATACAGGATAAAGCCAGGAAGGATAGGCCGTCTGCTGAAAGAGTTTGTAGGCGACACTGTCGCAACCGTTTTCCGAAAGGACGAGATTGAGATAAGGTGTTCCTATAAAACCCGTATTCAAACAATAATGATTACCGGCAATAACATCTACCAAATGCTTCAGTGCCTTCTGCTTTGTCTCCCCCTCCAACAGATTCATTTCCAAAGGCATGATATATGCCGTCTCTGTGAGAAGACGCCGTGGGGCCTTAGACTTGGGACCTGTACCGAATGCAGCAGAATAGGAATCTGTCAACAAAGGACTTCCCGGAGGAGAAACCATATATCCGTCAGGATCGACAAAGTGCTTGTTGAAAGCAGTTTTGATATGTTCGAATAACTGTTGATAACGCAAACTGTCTGACGTTTTCCCGAGAATACCCGCCATCTTTGACATCAGTTGCGCATCATAGGCGAAATAACAGGTATTGGTCAAATCAGACTGAGTGCCTACCGGTGCGACCCAATCTCCATAGCCGCCTATCGGTTCGATGTAGTCTTTCGCATGATTCTCGGCATACCGTATATAACGCTGCATAGAAGCATAATGGTCTTTGAGAAAGCGGATATCGCCGTATTGCTGGTAGACCTGCCAGGGTAAAATGATCCCCACATCTGCCCAGCCGAAACAACTGCCGCCTAGAGGTCCTCCTTTTGGAGATACGCCGACCTCAGGATCGAAATCACTGTAATTCCCGTCTTCCCCCTGGTTATCCCTTACCGTATAAAACCAACGCGTATAAAAAGGATCTACATTCCGGTTGTATGTAGCTGAACGGGAAAAGATCTGACCGTCTCCAGACCACCCGAGACGCTCATCACGCTGGGGGCAATCTGTAGGAACGGAGAGAAAATTGCCACGCTCGCCCCATTGTATATTACTGTACAATTTATTGACCAGTGAATCCGATGTCTGATAGGTGCTGGCCTGACTGCCTTGAAGAGAATTGAGGACCAAAACTTTTACATCTTCTTTCTTCAAAGGTTCCGAAAGTCCCGTGATCTGGATATAGCGGAATCCATGAGTCGTGAAATGAGGTTCAAATACCTCACCTGAAGGATCCCCTTTAAATATATAATGGTCGGTAGAAAGTGCACTCCGATAATTGTCCGTATATAACTGTCCCTGAAGTTTCTTGTATTCTGCTATGGTATAAGGAGGTACAGGGTCTACCGGAATAATTTTCGGATAAGTCATCTCTCCATATTTCACCGTTATCTCTTCGCCTTTCTTACCACGGATGAAGAGGCGAGGTACACCCACCATATTTTGCCCCATATCATAGATGTAGGTATGCGGGAGAGGTTCCGTCATGGATTGCGCAGTACAAATGGTATCGACCCTTACCGGTTGACCGATATAAGGCTGCAATTTAACTTTTTCTGACGGTGCATCAAAAACAGTAGCTTGTTTCCAATCAGAAATGGAGCAATTTGCCGTAGACCAATCCGGTATTTCTTTACGCGCGTCATAATCTTCGCCATTATACAGACTGTTGCCGGTAATCGGGCCTTTTGAAGTACATTGCCAAGACCCGTCAGAGACAATAGTCTGCGTTCTGCCGTCTTCATAGGTAATGACGAGTTTGGCCAACAGGGACTGTTCTACGCCATACTGATTCATCCATTCAGGGTTGTATCCGCAATAGTCACTCCACCAGCCATTACCCAAGACCGCACCCAGAACATTACCGCCATTCTGAAGCAGCGGGGTCACATCGTAAGTATTGTACATGATTCTGAAACGGTAGTCCGTCCAACCGGGATTGAGGAAATCACCCGAAACCGGTTTGCCGTTCAAGTACATCTCATAGATTCCGCGAGCCGTAGTATAGAGACGAGCCTTCTTGACTGTCCCCGACAAAGAAAATGCTTTGTGGAGTACCGGAGCGGAAACATCAGCTCCCGGATACCAAGTATTCAATCTTCCATCCCCTTTCAAAGTATACACCTTAGGGTCTGAATATAGGACCTTGTCATGTGCCTTTTCCCGAATCACGATATTGGAAAACACGGCCTGCTCCCCTTGAGGCTGTTTGAATCCAATCGCATACAACCGACACATCTGCTCCCAGTTTTTGAAATAAAGTCTGAAAGGTTCTTCTTTTTTCGATGCACGGATTTTCTTACCGTCTATTTCAACAAATATCCGATAATAATAACATCCGTCAGAATCAAAGATCAGACGGATATGATGACGGCCGTAAAAATTTGATTTCGGGATAAGGGCAGAAAGGTCCGTCGTACCGACTTCTTTATCCTGGCCATTCTCCGTCTGTATGAATGCAAAAGAAGGATTACCGTTTTTCTTCATCGACAACTCTACCCCGACATCATTCAAACTGTCACGGCATCCAAACACAAAGACAGCTGAATGACTTTGACGACCCACCTGAACATCATAATCCACGATACAGTTGGAGATGTATTTCGAAAGAAGCGGTTTGTCTGAACCAATCCATTTAGCCCCGCTCCAACCGGAATCCATCAAGGATGTCTCAAACCAGGCCGGAGTCGATTGGAAGCATTTGTCTTTCTTGTTCCAAACACTGACTTTCCAGAAATACCGTGTACAAGGCTTCAAAGCCTCACCCTGATAAGGGACATTCAGGGAAAGCCCAGAAATGACATTGCCACTGTCATAGACGTAAGGACCGTACTGTAGTGCTTCCAATGATTCACTTACCTGAATACGGTAACTCTTTTGAATGATCTTATAGTCGTTTCCTGCATCGATTTTCCAACTGAATACCGGGGGTTCTTCTATCCCATAGGGATGAGGATCATAGTTTGTAAGGAGATCTGTTACCACGATCTTCGTCTTGGCCCTCAAGGCATTTGGGGAAAAGCAAGCCATGATAAGAAGTAATAAAATGAAAAGAAGTTTTTGTTTCATAGTTTCAACGATTATACTATTCATTAAGAACGCTCTGATCAGACAGAAATATCTTTCGGGAGCACTTATACTGCAATTTTTTTATCTTTGGATCATTCCTATTCATTGTCACTGTTCATCCAAGCCCTTTCAGTCACGGGAAACATACTCACTCTGAATTTCGTACATCCATAAGGAACCAATTGTAACGAAACCGTTTGGGCACCCTTTACCGATTTTTCAGGCAAGGGTTGCATTTCTGTCGGGTTCCAATTAAACTCTTTGGCACGAACAACCAACTTCACCGGTGCTGCCTCAAGTCCCCAGTCCCATATTTTGTTCTTCATAGGAGTCTTCACTATTTTTATACCCGTCTTCGCAATCCCTGACGGAATATCCAAAGCATAATTATATTTGGCCTCAGGGTCTTTTTTATTTGCGTTGATGTCCCGAATCGGCAAAGCATAGAGCAATGGACCGTAGGTCACACATTCAAAAGGATTCTGTACAGTTCTGTCAGAAGCCTGCTTCGTACTCGCGAAATACTTCACATTAGGATAAGGAGTCTCCTTGCCTGCAGTCACCTTCACTTTCATTGGAAAAACCAGGTCTATACGGTCCCTATTTTTCCAAGTCCTGAAAATTTCCACGAATCCAGCTTCAGGTTTTCCTTTTACAGCCTTCCCATTAACTTTCACTGAATAACGGCTACACCAGTTAGGTATTCGCAGATAGACCGGCATGGAGATGGCTCCATTGCTACCTATGAGAATACTGATCTTATCATCGAATGGGTATTCCGTACGACACTGGATAGACAGTTTCCTGCCCTTCATTGACTTCTCTATTCTACAAGGACCGTAGAGTGTAAATGCCAATCCACCGTCCATTGATTCCATGCACATGTTCTGAATATAATCCGGAATAGTATTGTTGACATTACCTGCACAGCACAACGTAGGAGCACCGTAAGGGGTAAAGACCAATCCTGCCGGTCCGCTGATATGCGGATTAGTCGGGAGTTTGCCTGCATCCAGGCGATTAGGAGACTGGTAATAGCACAGCATTTTAAAATCTCTAGTCACAGGAGCAGGACCGGCATTGAAAAAGATCTGCTCTATTTTATCAGCCCATGTAGAAGTTCCGCTCAGCCTCAGCAACCATGAAAGGCTCCACATTGATGTCGGCACATTGCAGGTCTCTGTATTCCTGAAAGCGCCCTTTCCTGCCAGATACTCCTCTGATGAACAGACTCCAAACGGGAGGAGGTTCAGTCTTTCACCCCATTTGAGGATATGTTCCGCTGCCGTCATACCGTTCTTGTCACCTGACCACATTGAAGCAATAGCAGGGACCTTGATGGCCTCATAATAGGTCACCCCATGAACCGACTGATCTTCAGATACCGGTTTTTGAGGGTCACTTTCCAACCAAGTCTTTTCCGATATCGTCATGGACCGATTGTTTCCAAATTCCTTTAGATGTCTCAGGATGGCCGTATCCCCTGTCATCACGTAAGTCTCACTCATGGCGTCTACATTGGTACTCGCACGCATGTGCTCCATACTTTGGGAGACTGACTCAGACTGATGCTCATTAGGCAGACGCAGTGTCAGGCCTGAATAAACTTTATCCAAGGCTTTTAATATCTTCGGATCATGCGTGGCCTGATAGTAAGATACCAAACTCCTTCCCATCAAGGAATGGGCCCAAACATTAAATTCAGTATTGATGGCATCAGGTTTCCAATAAATAAAGTTATCTGCACCTCCCAGGACACCGTTTACCACTCTGTCTAACCGCTCAGACGTCTTATGGATCAGTGCTGAATCATTCAGAATATATGCCAGTTTGACCGCCCCATCCAACCAGTAGCTGCATTGTTCCAGAGGCCAGCCCGTGCCCTCAGGACCCACACCAGGCGCCTTGATCGGAACACCTTTCCAGGCTAAACGGAACACATCTTCATATTCATCCAAATGCCCTGTCACGCCCTTGGCGGCGAATTCAGCCCAATCACGAAGCCACCCTTCAGGACGAATCTCTCCAATCTCCAAAGGAACGAATTGAGGACTTATTATCGCCTGAGATTGATATACTGATATTTTCCGAGCAGTGAAATCTCTACTCCAGCCAAATGCATGAACATATAAAAGAATCAGCAAACCTATTATAAATTTATTTTTCATTTACAGTTGTTAAATTTCACTATTTTTATAATACAGTAGGAACTTTTTTCTGAACGCCCTTAGCAACTTTCATTGGAGTTGTAACCTTTATATTTTGCACAGATTCCCCCACCATAATTTGATATACACCAGAATCCAATACCCAACTATTTTCCTTTTCATTGAAGGAAGCTAGGTCTATTGGGCGAAATCTCAAAGTCAACGTTTGAGACTCACCAGGACGAAGTATACGTGTTTTTGCAAAAGCCTTCAATTCCTTTTTTGGTTTTTCCATAATACTCTTAGGAGCTGACACATATAACTGAGCGACCTCCTTACCTGCTATATTACCTGTATTTCGAACCGTTACGACAACCTTACAAACTGATTTTCCATATTGAGCCTTTAAACCTGTAAATGAAAAAGTGGTATAAGATAATCCATAACCAAACGGGTATGAAACAGGTTTAGCAAAGGTATCAAAATATCGATAGCCTATCCAGATACCCTCATCATAATTAGTATAACCAATAGTTGACTTATTCTTATCAAATACTCCTCCGTTGTCATTCTGAGGAAAATTTTTAGATGAAGGAATGTCGTCGTATGCCAATGGGAATGTCATGGGCAAATGACCAGAAGGACAAACTTTACCAGAAATGATGTCTGCAATCGCATTTCCACCTTCTTCACCAGGTTGCCAAGGAAGTAATATCGCATCCGGAAGATTCTTCCAAGATGCAGTTTCTATAACACCGCCAATATTCAAAATAACCAAAAACTTCTTTCCCTGAGAATGAAAAGCATCTGCTATATTTTTCATACTATTCAGTTCACCAGAAGTAAGACTCCAGTCTCCTTGAGCATTATGACGGTCACTCCCCTCTCCTGCATTACGTCTAATTGTCATTATTGCTATATCATCAACTAGTGCACGATGCTTGGCATAAGAGGACCCAAAATTAATATCATCAGCAGCATCTTCATAGAGTTCAGATAAATTATCATCTATCTGATAACCTGCATTTTTCAACCCTTCATAGATATTGACCACATAAGGTTTGTTCACATCTCCGGATCCCCATCCATTAGCCAAGAATCCTTTATAAGAGCCCACACCGAAAAGAGCAATTTTCTGATTCTTTACTAAAGGCAAGGTTTGATGGTCATTCTTAAGAAGAACAATCCCCTGAGCAGCCATTTCACGTGCTACAGTTGCATGAGCCTTAAGATCAGGTACGTTTGAAGCCTGATAGTGCCTAAAGTGAGGTGTCTTTACAATATAATTCAAAATATTACGAACATTACGGTTTACTATGTCAATTGATAATTTTCCTGACTTTACAGCATTTATGATATCATGAACCTGTGTATCCAGTCCCCACTCCATCAAATCATTTTCGGCAATTACCTGATTGACTGTATTACGACGCTCCGTCCAGTCGGTCATCACAATACCCTTATAGCCTAATTCTCCTCTAAGCCAGTCACAGAGCAAAGCTTTATCGGCCTGAGTGTATGATCCATTTAGTAAATTATAGGAAGACATGATTGTCCATGGATTACCTATCTTGATTGCTAATTCAAAATTCTTAAGATAGAGCTCGCGCAAAGCACGTTGACCTACAATGGAATTATTCTGAGTACGATAAGTTTCCTGATTATTGCAAATAAAGTGTTTTGCGGATGTTCCTACGCCATAAGACTGTACACCTATAATCTCATTGCCAGACAAGACGCCACTCAAAACTGGATCCTCTGAGAAATATTCAAAATTTCTCCCACAAAGAGGATTGCGATGAAGGCACATACCCGGTGCTAGCAAGACATCACAGCCATATTCCAAAACTTCATTCCCCATATTTTCACCTACTGATCTGGCACACTCTGTATCCCAAGAAGATGCAACAAGTGTACCTACAGGATTTCCTGTAGCATAATAAGTATGATTCCCCCCTTTACGCGTCGGTGAAATACGGACTCCCGCTGGACCGTCAGTAAGTACAGTACATGGTATTCCCAAACGAGGAATTGCCTTTGTCATACCAGCAGCCCCAATAGTAGCTTCTGGAAGAGTCCGTCCCTTATTTCCATTTATAACTTCATAGGATCCACCAACAAGCAATTCTGCCTTCTCTTCCAAGGTCATTGCTTTAAGAACTTCATCAATAGAATTCTTCCCCAACTGAGGAGCATGTAATTTACTCACCGACTTTCCCCATCCAGAAGTAAACAAACATAAAGATAATAACAATAATAATGTTTTTTTCATTCGAAAATGTTTTTATTGCGAACAGCCAGTAAATCGGCTATTCAGGTTTAACTTATTTGTTTTGACACAATAAAAGAATAAGCAGGCTGCGGTATGCTGTCTGCGGCTATTGGCTTAGG
>NZ_JAMXLY010000024.1 GCF_024054555.1 Segatella cerevisiae
CTACCTTTGCCTTAAAACTTGGTTCAAACTTACTTCTTCTTCCCATTTCTGTTCCTTTCTTACTTAGTGCAAAGATAAACAATATTCTTTAACTTTAGCACCTGTACTAAAATTGGGGAGTATTATAACGAGATATTCAATTCGAACCAGCATCTGGTCAAGAAGAAGTTTCTGGTTTAGCCGTAGATCGTGAAAAGAATATGGTTTGGATGTCAGACTGGGTAGACAGTAGATATGTGTACTGCTACAGCCTTGAGACAGGTAAATATTACACGAAGATGCAATGCCGACCCTGTCCTTATTGGTGTCAAGGCATTTTCATTGCTGACGGAAGAATGTTATTTACAGCTGATGATGGTGAATCTACATTTAATATTCCTGACAACATTTATATAGCTGATATTTCGGGAGTTCCTTTTACCGGGTTAAAAGAAGGAACACAATTCTCAGTAGTTGATAATCTACCTGTAAAAAAACCAGGATTAATAGCAGCAGGAGCAATGGCAGGGAGATTACGATTATTTCGTGAAATGAAAGATTTTCGTCGTGCAGGAGAAATAGAGGGAATCTCTATTGATCCTACAAATGATGATCTTGTAGTATTGAACAATCGCGGCACCCAGATTCTATTAGGGATGTCTCAGGGACCATTTACCAATGAAGGCTATACCAAAGAAATCCACGAACTCTACGTTTATCAAAAAATAAAATAAAAATGAACAATACATATTATAAGAGTCACAAATGGGACAATAGGACATCTAGAATGTATAGGCTTTTCATATTGCTCATATTCTTAAGCTGTCATGCAACTCTAACATTCTCACAAACTTTCCGAAAGATATCAGGTTGGTCGGATGAAATTAACAATAGAATAGAAGGATTCTTAAATGCCACAATTACTATGAAAACACGTAAAGTGGCAGTATTTGATGGTGATGGAACAGTTATAGGGCAAGTGCCTTATTATCTTGCAGATGAAGCACTATATCAATATGCCGACAAGCATTATAAAGGATCAAAAGATCCTAATTCTATCAAGAAGCTCTCTATTCTACAGCGAATGGTAAAAGATGGCAATAACGTAGGAAAGGCTTATGTTGAAAATCGAGTCCATTTCTTATCAGGGATGACCCCAAATGAGATCATGGATATGGGGTATACCTGTTATCTTAATTCTTATCAAGGGAAATTTTATCCCGAAATGAAACAATTGATAGCTAATTTAAAAGAATATGGATTTGAAATATGGATATTAACCGCATCACCAGAATTTCTTTACCAGAAATTTTTAACAGAAGAACTGGGAGTTCCAGACACGCATATTTTAGGCGTAAAAGCAGTGGTAGCAAATGGAGTATTGACCGATGAAATCATCATGCCCATTCCTCAAGATGATGGAAAAGCCAACGTTATCCCAACTTTCATAAAAGCACGCCCACTAATTGTTGCAGGAAATAGTAGGGGAGATTTAGATATGTTAAATCAATCATGCGGATTAAAAATTATTGTAAATCCAGATGATTCAACAGTTCGAGGCAAAAATGATGGCCCAATGAATGGTTACACAGTTAAACAATACTGGGAAAAAGAAGGAGCCATAATTGTAAAATGTAATGATATTACAGAGCCCCATATAAAATTCCATACAAGATCTTGGCATATTAGGACGAATAAATCAAACCCCAAATAGTTACAACACTCTTATTCCTCAAAATAAGCAAGATGTTGAAAGACATTATAAGGACCTTAATAAATAATAATTAAAATAAGTCTACATGGAAAATCATTTAAAGAAAAAATGGCATATCTGCCTACTGCTATTCTTATTCATAGGAAGTATTGGAATTTATGCACAAAATCAGAAAGTATCTATTAGTGGTGTCGTAATGGATAACACGGGAGACCCTGTAATAGGAGCAAATATTAGGATAAAAGGCACATCCAAAGGAACCGTTACTGACCTCAATGGGAAATACGTCATTGATGCTTCTCCTGATGATATCCTACAATGCTCTTACATTGGTTTTGAGACTTTGGATATTCCAATACGTGATGGAAAATATAAGAGTATAGTATTACAAGAAAATAACCACCAATTAAATGAGGTTGTTGTAGTTGGGTATGGAAGTATGCAAAAAAGAGAAGTGACCAGTTCTATTACTTCCGTAAAAGGAGACGAGTTAGTTCCTGGTTTAGGGGGATCTACCATTGCAACGGCTCTTCAAGGTAAAGTATCTGGTTTGACTATTTCTGGCACATCCAGTCCTAATAGCAGCAACGGATTCCAGTTGAGGGGTGTCGCTTCTGTGAATGCTGGAAAAGGTCCATTAGTTGTCATTGATGGAATTCCAGGTGGAGACCTTAGAGCTTTAAATCAGGAAGATATCGCTTCTATTGATGTATTGAAAGATGCTTCTGCTGGGGCTATTTACGGAACTCGTGCTGCCGGAGGGGTTATTTTAGTGACTACTAAACACGCTAAGGAAGGAAAAGTCAGCGCCTCTTATACTGTGGAACTATCTAAAGATATTGCCAGAAACAAACCAGAGCTCCTTTCTGCTTCAGAATATGTGTCTGATGGAATCGGACAAGATTATGGTTCTCATACTAACTGGTATGATGCTTTGCTCCACAAGGGTAATTTTTCCAATCGGCATGTCTTAAATATCTCAGGTGGAAGTGATAAATTGTTACTATATACGACCTTGACCTATCAGGACCAGGAGGGCATTGTAATTGGGGACAACAGAAAGGATTATTCCGGTCGTATGAATGCCCAATATAGTATGTTTGACGGGAAAGTAAAATTTATCGGAAATGTAGAGTATCGTGAGGCCGTTCGTGACCAACGTAATTCTGATGGACTGTTTAACATGGCTATGACATTAAATCCTACTTCACCTTTGTATGACCCGAATGATCCTTCAGGATATAACTTGGAGTCAGATGGGATATCGGGAACAGACTTTAATCCTGTTGCAGATGTCATGTTGCGTACTGTCAAAGCAACAGATCAGTGGTTGTTAGCCAACGCAACATTGAAAATTAATATTACCAACGACTTAAATGTGCAAGGAACTTTAGGCTATCAGAAATCACAATGGATAAAGACATCTTGGGTATCTGCTAATCATCGAGAGTCTTTAGATAACACAAGAGCTGGAAAGGCTTATCAGGCTTATAGTAAAGATGATTATGTTTCAGCCGAGACTTATGCTACTTACCGCAAGACGTTTGGAGAAAAACATTCATTCCAAGCTGTTGGTGGTATGAGTTTTTGGGAATCTAATGGGGAAAGTTTTAATATGACTAACTATGATTTCCCTGTAAATGGTGTTGGCCCTTGGAATATGGCCTCTGGAAGTTATTTGACAGATGGACGTGCAGAGATGAATTCTGCAAAAGAACCTCGTGAACGTTTGTTGGCATTCTTTGTTCGTGCAAATTACTCGTATGCAGATAAATATATATTAATGGCAAGTATTCGCCATGAGGGGTCTTCTAAATTTGGGCCAGATCATCGTTGGGGAAACTTCTGGGCTGTCTCAGGGGGATGGCGTATTAGCAGTGAAAAGTTCATGCAGAACATGAAATGGATTAATGACTTGAAATTGAGAGTCGGTTATGGAATTACTGGGAACAATGATTTTGGTAGCGGCTATACAATCAAGATGTATACATCCAATGATATGTGGCCTATTCTTGGCACATGGACTCCTGCATATGGACAACAGCGCAATATTAATCCTGACTTAAAATGGGAACAAAACGGAGAATGGAATATAGGATTGGATTATTCGATTCTGAATAATCGCATTTATGGTAAATTTGATTGGTATTATCGTAGAGTTAAGGACTTATTATATGAGGTGAATGCACCTGTGCCTCCGATGTCTTACACGACGATTATGAAAAATATCGGTAACTTAATGAATCGTGGTTGGGAATTTGAAGTAGGTGCTGATGTCATTAGAAACAAAGATCTCAAATACTCCTCTACGCTCCGGTTTGCACATAATACAACAAAATTACTGAATATCGGTTTAGGAGAAGGTCAGTACATCGAACAGGAGACCTTTCCTTCACCCGGAAATCCAGGTTCTGCAATACGTTTGATGAACAATCAGGTCATCGGTAAGTATTTTCTGTTCAAGAATGCCGGTATTGACAAGGACGGAAAATGGCTAATTTATGATAAAAATAATCAGATCGTACAGGCGAATGATAAGACTTTAATCTCCGCAAACAAGCGCTTTATCGGAAATGCGATTCCAAAATTGATCCTATCATGGGATAATACCGTTTCCTATAAGAATTGGGACCTTGGAATTTATTTACGTAGTTGGTTGGATTTTGATGCCTTTAGTCAACCGAATATGTATTACGGATTGAAGACCAACTCACAGTCTAACGTTTTAAAAAAGATTTACGAAAAGAATAAAAACGTCACACAGGACAAGATTCTCAGCGATTATTGGTTGGACAATGCCTCATTTTTAAAGATTGATGCCATTACGATAGGTTATAAATTTAATACTAAAAAGACACTTAAATATATAGATAATATCCGTGTTTATGGCACGGCGCATAATGTAGCTACAATAACGGGGTACAATGGTCTAAACCCAGAAGTGGATATTAATGGATTAACCCCTGGTTTTGAGAGGATAAAAACTACAGATGGGACCTATCCTCAAACGATTCATTTTACATTAGGAGTACAAGTTAATCTATAAAAACAAATAAGTATGAATTATATACATCATTATAAAAAAGTGAATTTATTACTAGGAATTCTGACCGGTTTCATATTACTTACTAGTTGTAACCTAGATGAAAAATTCTATTCGGAAGTCACCCCTGATAATTTCTTTACTTCACCGAAGAGTGCGTATGAAATATTAGCTCGTCCTTTTACACATTGGAAATGGTATATAAGTAATGACCGGTGGTATTTGCAAGAATTGACGACAGATGAAATGGTATGTCCTCAACGAGGAGCCGATTGGTATAACGGGGGAGAATATTTTCGGTTGCATTATCATACATGGACTGCAGAGGATCGTTTTATTGTTAACACCTATAATGGGTGGGGCCAAGGAATCTCCAAGATTCTGGCAGCTCGAGAAGATTTGGAGAATGTAGACTACCAGAAAATGGGATTATCAGATTCTGTCAAGGCTGATCATTTGGCCCAGTTAGACGCTCTTCAAGCTTATTTTTATTTAAGTGGTCTAGATTATTTCGGAGGACTTCCTATTTACAATAGGAGTGATGATCCATTGAAGGCAAGAAGCACGGATAAGGAGACTTTTACTTATATCGAAGGACTTCTGAAGAATTCAATTCCCAAGTTGTATCCTAAAAAAAAGTTAGGGGAATCCGAGGACGGTTATTTAAAACAAGCTGCAGCTGCAGCTCTGCTGGCACGTTTGTACTTTAATGCCGAAGCGTATGTAAAGGAAGACCATTTTGCTGAATGTGCTACTATTTGTCAGGATATTATCAATGGCAAGTATGGCGCCTACCAATTAGATCCTACTTGGTGGGGACCTCATGGATTTGATAATGATAAATCACCAGAAGCTATCTGGAATGTACCATCAGAATATGTAAAGATGCAATGGGACTGGTATTTTAAATACTTCTATCACATGAACAGTTATAAATATTTCGGTTCTGAGACGCAAGGGTATAATGGTTTCATGCTATCTCCCTCTCTGAATCCACTAGGAAAAAACTACAATGATAAGTTAGGATGCCCATATTCTAAATTTGAGGATACTGATTTACGTAAACAACCTTATGAATATGAAGGTAACGGCAAATATACCGGTATGTTTTTAGTTGGGAAACAGACGAGTAAATATGGTTCTTGCACAGGACAGAAAGAATATAAAGGCAAAGTTATAACTTTAGTCGATCAGGTTGCTCGTTTTTCAGAAGTTGGTTCGGGCAAAAAATATGCCTCGATAGATCAACTTCCATCCACTATGGCGGATGGTGAGGAAAATTCCGGAATAAGGCTGGTAAAAGCCCCACAACCAGATGAGACAGACATCAATCTCCGTTATAATCCGGATTGCCCTGTGATCCGTCTTACAGAAATATACTACATGTTAGCCGAGTGTAAATTGAGAGCCGGCGACAAACAGGGTGCGGCCCAATTAATCAACCAAGTTCGAATACGTAATTTTAAAAATGGAGTGGATCCAAACCCAGTTACTGCTGCCAATTTGGATGAATATCGCATGTTGGATGAGTGGATGATAGAATTTCTTGGTGAAGGGCCTGGGAGGCGCCGTACGGACTTAATTCGCTGGGGAGAATTCACAAAGGGAACATGGTGGGATCACAAAGCAGATAAGGATGAGACTAAGAATCGTTTTCCGATTCCGAATTCTGCAATTTCGGCAAACCCCTTATTAAAGCAAAACCCTGGCTATGATGGAAACAATTAATAACTTATAATCAGATTTAAAAATGGTCATAAAAAGAATAAGGATTAAAAGAATTGTATTCTTACTCGTAATAGTTTTTGCTTGCAGCAGCGTGCAAGCAAAAACCTTTTCCAACCCAATCGTTTTTGGAAATAATCGTATCACTCTGATTACGCCTACGCTTTTTCGTTTAGAGTATGCGGAGGACGGAAAATTTATAGATGCCCCTACAATGTTCGCCTACAATGATCGTAGCAAACATTTATTGAAGGACTTTCAAGTAAGGGACCTAGGAAATGGTCGTTATGAGATCACCACTTCTGCCTTAAGGATGGTTTATGATCATGATGATTTTCCTTTCGGAATCCATAATTTCAACGTGTTCTATCAATGTGATGGAAAGGAAAAAAAGTTTACTAATCGTAATATACAAAAAGGAAACTTGGGTGGAGCTATTTCAACTCTTGATCGGGTAGATCATGAGATACCGCTTAATGAAGGAATTTTAAGTCAAGACGGATGGTATATTATAGATGACGAAGGGCAAGACTTACTGATCAATGACTGGTTATCGCAACGTCCTTCTACACATGTACAAGACCAGTACTGTTTTGTGTATGGGAATGATTACCATGCAGCCCTTAGAGATCTTGGAGCTATCAGCGGTAACGTACCTATGACCCGTAAGTATATGCACGGCATATGGTACTGCCGCTATTGGGATTACACATCTCAAGATTATATCGATTTGCTTAATGGTTATAAAGTACATGATTTTCCTTTAGATAATATGGTTTTCGATATGGGCTGGCATACAAAAAATGCTAAAATCGGTACTGGACATGCTGGTAGCAGGAGTTGGACAGGGTATACTTGGAATACCAAGTTAATTTCGGATCCCCAAAAACTAATCAAGATATTTCATGACCATCACGTGACAATTTCATTGAATGACCATCCACACGATGGTATTCGTCCTAACGAGTCAATGTATACAGAGTTTATGGAGAATATGCATGCAACACCACAAGATATTGCGAGAGGAAAAAATATTCTTTTTAATATGGGCGATTCTATATATATGAAAAATTTTTTCAAAGCAGCCCATGGTGGTAGTGAAAAAATAGGGGTAGATTTTTGGTGGTTAGATTGGCAACAAAATTACCTATATGATTATGTTCGTGGTACACATACAAAAAGTCTAGCATGGATCAATAAACTTTATTATGATCATTCTGTAAGTGCAAATCGTCGTGGAGCAAATTATAGTCGTTGGGCAGGATTTGGAAGCCAACGCTATCCCATTCAATTCTCTGGCGATGCAGTCGCTAACTGGAATATGCTCGCATTTGAAGTCAAGTTAACTTCTACGAGCGGAAATGCTGGATGTTATTATTGGGCACATGATATTGGAGGATTCTATGGAGGAAAGGATCCGGAAATGTATGCAAGGTGGACACAATTTGGCTCTGTATCGGCAGCCTTGAGAGTCCATTCTGCCAAAAGTTCTAATATTGATCGCCGCCCTTGGCTTTGGGGAAATGCAGTTCTTCCATCTTTACGAAAATCTTATCATTTACGTTCCCAATTAATGCCTTATATTTATTCGAGTGTCTGGGAAACGCACTGTACGATGGTGCCATTAAATAGGGCTATGTATATAGATTACAATGATGATCAACGAGCTTATAATAATCCTCAAGAATTTATGCTTGGTGATTTATTGTTAGTGGCACCAATTACTTCTCCAGGAAAAGGTGAGCGCAAAATTGCAAGTCAAAAAGTATGGTTTCCTGGAAAGGAAATCTGGTATGACTATTTTGATAGTAAGGCTTATAAAGGAGGAACTGAAATTTCAATGGAGAAGGATATTAATGAATTCCCCCTATTTGTAAAAGGTGGGTATTTACTACCGTTACAACCCTATACACAAAGACCCGCTTCGACTCCACTGAAGGAGCTGATTCTAAGGTGTTATCCAGGAGAAGATGGATGCAACAATATTTACACTTTATACGAGGACGATGGAATAAGTCGGGATTATGAACGTGGAAAATACTCCTTGACTGAACTTTGTTATCGACAGTTGGGGAAACGAGTAAAAATCATTATTTCGGGTGCAAAAGGGAGCTATAATGGACAAGTGAAACAACGGAGCTATCTAATAGAATTGCCGGCTACTAAAATTCAGGGAAAGGTAATGACAAATACTGGTAAGGCAATTGTTATTACTGATAGAGATAATGGTATAAATCGTATATTTATAAAAAAAGAGCCAATTGACAAAGACGTTATCATTAAGTTCTCAATGAAATAATTTAATATTGATGATAATCACTACATCGTATTAGATAAATATATATCAATAATAAAGTGCATCACTTAGAACTGTAAATTGGTTTTGCATAAATTCCTATGAATCTGACACGGAATATATCTTCCGACCAACTACGATAACTCTCGTACGTGATCCTAACAGTATAGAAAGAAAGCGAATATACAAATTTAAGTTCCGTATACCGTAATTAGCCCAGGGTTGGGGGCTAACAAAAAAGAACTTCAACTAAATAGAACAAAACCTATAATCAATATTCAGAAATCGCCCATTCAAAATGGAATAATACTAAAAACAGTTGGACGACACTTAAAAGATAGCTTTATGAAGATATCGACTATACAAAACTTATAAGGACCAATTACGATAGAGAATAAACATCACTAGCTCTAAGTACGATATTAGCTACTCTAAATATTCATTATATCTCTCCAAGCTATTGATTACGTTCTATCTATTCGTGTAAAAGGTGTTGCCCAAGGGGAAATCGCATTCTTATTGATAATATAAAAGTTGTTAAACAATTATAAAATTATTTTTATGAAAAAAAAGAAATTATTTATTCTAATTGTTATTATTTTTATGACTCTAGCTGCCTCAGCACAAACGAAAGTCATTGCCCATCGAGGTTATTGGACACCTGCCGGCTCTTCCCAGAATTCAATTACATCTCTTATGGGAGCAAACAGGATAGGTGTTTATGGATCAGAATTTGATGTCCATATCACAGTAGATGGTGTTGTTATGATCAATCATGATCGAACTTTACCTGATGGTATAAACATTGAAAAAACTACTTTCAAAAAAATTAAAAAAGAAACGTTATCTAATGGGGAAAAACTTCCAACATTTAAACAGTATCTACACGCTGGTAAAAAATTAAAAGGAACACAATTAATTTGTGAAATTAAAGCACATATTACAAACGAAGGAGAAGATCGTTGTATTGATTCCGTGCTCAAAGATGTAAAAAAAGAGAATATGGAAAATCAAGTTGAATACATTTCTTTTAGTAAAAATGCCTGTCAGTATCTTGCCCAACATGCGCCCACAGGAACAAAAATTTCATATTTGAGCAACGATCTCTCTCCTGATCAATGCAAGGCCCTTGGATGTACCGGCATAGATTTCGATGAAACAACTTATGCTAAACATCCTACTTATATCTCTGATGCTCATAAACTAAATATGGAAGTAAATGTATGGACTGTTGATGACCTTAACCAAATAAATGAATTTATTAAGGCTGGTGTCGATTTCATTACAACAAACAAGCCAGTTGAAGCCTTAAAATTATGCAAATAAAAAGCTCCCATAAATCACATAAAGGTATATTAATATAAAGTGAACCCCGAAAGGTTTTTTACCTAACTTTCGGGGGTCATTATAACGATGTGAATAAAGAGGCCCTCTTCATGAATTTAGAAACTGTGTCAAGTTCAAAGGCAATGGAAGGCGAGATGGGAAGCCACATCTCAGCGACGAAGCCGTCAACGGGCAACCGCCGTAACGGAAAGATGCACAAGGCACTGCAGACCGAATACGGTCCGGTAGAGCTGGAAACTCCAAGGGACCGTGACGGCAGTTTCTCCCCCGAGACCGTAAAGAAGCGTCAGACGATATTGGCCGAGGGCCTGTCAGACAAAATCATCAGCCTTTATGCTACGGGGCAGAGCATGCAGCAGATCAGTGATTTCATTGAGGAGAACTACGGCAGCAGGATCTCGAAGGAGACCATCAGCAATATTACGGACAAGGTGTGGGACGAGATCCGGTCATGGCGCACCCGCACCCTGGACGAAGTTTATCTCACAGTCTGGATGGACGCAGATTAGCTATTGATCCGACAAATGATGACCTCGTTGTACTAAACAACCGCGGTACACAGATCTTACTGGGGATGCCCCAAGGTCCTTTTACAGATGAAGGCTATACTCATGAGATCCACGAGCTATATATCTATGAGAAAATACATCTCACCTATCCATTCTGAACCACTGGAGTATAATGCACCTCTCTTCTCTCCTACTATAAAAAGCGGCATCCCGGAATACTTTTCCGAAATGCCGCTTTAAAATTTTATTTCCAGATACTTATTGACTACTTGTACCTGACGGATCAGACGTTCAGAACTGATTCTCTACAATATCACTCAAAACATCCTTGATATCGAGTCCTGCAGCTTTCACTTGCTGAGGTATAAAACTCGTGGCTGTCATGCCCGGAGTGGTATTGACTTCCAGCATGTTGACCTGATCTTTACCGTCTTTATCTTTGGAAATAATATAATCGATTCGAATAATGCCGTTAGCACGAAGAAGATCATAAATGCGAGAACTCTCTTCAGCTACAGCTTTCGTCGTTTCAGGACTCAGGCGTGCCGGCGTAATCTCTTTGACCCTACCGTTGTATTTGGCAGCATAATCAAAGAACTCATCTTCACTCACTACTTCCGTAGCAGGGAGGACAACTGATTTTTCTCTGGTTTTATAGATACCTTGTGAAATTTCAACACCTGAAAGAAGACCTTCGATCATCACCTCATTGCTTTCCATAAAGGCAACACGGAGAGCAGGAGCAAGACGGTCTGCATTCTTGACCTTGGAGACTCCGAAACTACTGCCATCGGCAGCAGGTTTGACGAAACAAGGCATCCCTATACGTTTGGCGACCTCATCTTCATCATATTCTTCACCACGGCGCAACAGAATACTGTCAGCGACATGTACGCCGAAAGTCCGGAGATAGCGGTTGAGGACATATTTATTAAAGGTCAAAGCCTCAACGAGCACACCACTTGTAGAATAAGGCATATTGATCAGATCGAAATACCCCTGCATGACGCCGTTCTCTCCCGGTTGGCCATGAATGGTAATATAGGCATAATCAAAGAATATGGTCTTACCGTCTTTTTTAAATGAGAAATCATTCATATTGATCTTAGCCGTCTCTCCATTTTCAAAATTAACGTGCCAATCCATTCCCTTGACATCCACAATATAAATAGTGTATTTCTCTTTGTCAAAGAAAGAGTACAGTCCCTGAGCTGAACGCAGGGACACATCGTGCTCAGATGAATCTCCGCCACACACAATGGCAATCGTTCTCTTTAAATTTTCCATAACTTATATATTATTTAATAGATCGTCCTCAATGGACAATAGTCTGAAGGCTTTTGCCTACCAAGTTTATTTTCAGTTTTATCAACATCTTCTTTCATATCCCCGTGGCACTTGTCAGATACCGGCATTCCCCCGGATATATTTCCGCCACTTCTCTATTAATTGTCTGAAATCATCAGGCCAAGGACAACTGAAGTCCATTTGCTTGCCTGTCCGTGGGTGCACGAATCCGAGTGTTCTGGCATGAAGGGCTTGGCGTGGGCAGATCTTAAAGCAATGTTGCACGAACGCCTTATAAGTAGAACTGCGTTGACCGCGAAGGATTTCCATCCCTCCATAAGTCTCATCAGCGAACAGGGGATGGCCGATACTCTTCATGTGGGCACGGATCTGATGTGTCCGGCCTGTCTCGAGAACACACTCCACAAGAGTGGTATAGCCGTAGCGCTCCAACACCCTATAGTGGGTGACCGCACTCTTACCCACGCCACTGTCTGGTGCAAAGACCTTCATTCTGAGACGGTCTCTGGGATCTCTGGCAATATTGCCTTCTATCCGACCTTCATCCTCTGTAAAGTTGCCCCACACCAAAGCATTGTAGCTGCGGTGAGTCGTCTTGTTAAAGAACTGTTTTCCCAGTAAAGTCTTTGCCTCAGGTGTCTTAGCCACCACCAGCAATCCACTGGTATTCTTATCGATACGATGCACCAGACCCACATCAGGGTCATTGGCATCAAAGTTTGTCATATCTCTCAAGTGCCAGGCGATAGCATTGATCAGGGTACCCGTAAAATTGCCGGCTCCCGGATGAACCACCATACCGGCAGGTTTGTTGACGACCATTACGTCATCGTCCTCGTAGACCACATCTATGGGAATATCCTCAGCGACGATACTGGTATCGTGTTTAGGATAGTCCAGTACCAATGTGATCTGATCATGCGGGCGGACTTTATAACTGCTTTTTACGGCAGTCCCATTGACCCGGATATAACCGGCATCGGCTGCATTCTGTATTCTGTTCCTACTCTGGTAGGGATTGCGCTCACTCAGGAATTTATCTATGCGGACAGGTTGCTGTCCTGCATCCACTTCTATTTTCCAATGCTCAAATTGCCGGTCTTCAGTCTGTTCGACCTCGTCGCTGTCACACTGTTCCATCATCATCTCCTTCAATTTCCGTGTTAAGGTACCCTTCTCGCCGAAAGCCATCAGTTGTCTGGATTGGCCTGATTTGAAGACGAATTATCTTCTGATGAAGGTGCGTTGGGATCCGTCCCCTGGACTTCCTGGAAAGGATCCTCTCCCCCCTCATCCGTCTGATCCTGTTCATCTTCTGAAGGGTCGACGAAATTGACAGAATCGGAAGCCGGAAGTTTGCCATTGCCGACCTCAATGATCAGCGGCGAGTCTACACTGACCTTATCTCCCGCATGCACTTGCCTGCCGTTGACGAGAAGTCCGTAGACCCAATCCTGTTCACCGGGGATATATTTAGGTTGTCCGAGTCTGAAGCCCATGGCAGTAAGCTTGGCCATCGCCTCCCTCAACGAACAGTTGTCTATGACGTCAGGAATAGGTATCATCGGGGAATCCGAGGCATTTATCGTCACATAGATGATATGTCCCGACTTCACATGCTCTCCGGCAGGCGGGTTCTGCATGAGGATGCACCCGGGAGGGAGAGAACGCACATAACCCGTATCACTGACCTCTATATTCAAGCCCAATTCATTGAGGATATATTGTGCATCATTAAAATTCTTGTGCAGCAAATTCGGGACGGGGATAGCCTCACCATGATGAGTATAGATATCTATCCCATATTTCACACCTACGCAAAGCAGGAAAACGACCATAGCCATAGCAGCCAGGTTTCCACACAGATAGCGGCTTAAGAATTTACTGAAGAATTTCTTTGACTTCATAATTGTTCTTACTCGTATTTCCAACTTTGAGGATGTTGCAAATATAGGAAGTCACATCCCTGAGATCTTTGCCTTTTCATCCACCCTGCAAAGATAGACAAAAAAAAGAAAGAAGCAAAGAATCGTCTCTACTTCTTTCTTTTTAACCTAAAATGGCTAATTGTTCATTTGAGGAAAACGGATTATTTTCCGTGATTCTCATCAGAAACTGTTAATTTTTTACGACCACGGGCACGGCGGGAAGCCAAAACACGACGGCCATTCTTTGTAGCCATACGCTCGCGGAAGCCATGCTTATTCACGCGGCGACGATTGTGAGGCTGGAATGTTCTTTTCATCTTTATTTATATATTAATTTATAATTCAAATACGAAATAGCACCATACGACTTTCTCAATTCGTACGATCCTCACCGCTTTGGGCTGCAAAAGTACAGATATTTTTCGAAATGGCAAAGTTTTCACCTGCTTTTAGCTATATTATTAGTATTTTTTTTATTTTTACTTTGTTTGTTCCTTAAAAAGAAGTAACTTTGCAGGCACTTAAGAATTTTATAAATAAATATACTATACAGCAATGATTAATTCACAGGAAATAAAAATCGGGACTTGCATCCGGTTGGATGGCAAAATTTGGACTTGCATAGACTTTCAACACAGGAAACCTGGCAAGGGTAATACCGTCATGAACACCAAACTGAAAAACATTGCCGATGGTCGTGTATTGGAACGCACATTCCAGGTTGGTTTCAAATTGGATGACGTGCGTGTAGAGCGTCGCCCGTACCAGTATCTTTACAAAGACGGCACTGGCTATATCTTCATGAATCAGGAAACTTTCGAACAGATTCCTATACCAGAGCATCAGATCACTGGTGTTGAATACATGAAAGAAGGTGACGTGGTAGAGGTTGTTACAGACACTTCCGACGGCACTATCCTCTTGGGTGAAATGCCGGTAAAGACAAATCTGAAAGTAGTGGAATCAGAGCCGGGTGTAAAGGGCAATACAGCTACAAATGCCACGAAACCAGCAAAATTGGAAACTGGAGCTGAAGTTCGTGTACCTCTTTTTATCAATGAGGGTGACACCATTCAGATCGATACGCGTGACGGCAGTTATTTAGGTCGCGTCAACTCATAAGAATCCTTATAAATAGCAGGATGGCAATATCTGTCTCTGTTCATGCAGAGCACAGCTAATGCCATCCTTTGTTGTTTTATTTCTCTATAAGCGCTTTCTGTTGCCGGCGTACAATTATCGTACGGGGCAAGATAGCAGCGGTTACACCTTATTTATATTTCATACGTTTCTTCTGCATGCAATTTTCCATCATCGTACCCGTATACAATCGACCGGATGAAGTCAGGGAACTTTTGGAGAGCCTGACGACCCAGTCTGTCAGGGACTTTGAAGTGATAATCGTGGAAGACGGTTCCCGCATTCCTTGTCAGAAGATCTGCGAAGCGTATGAAGACCAACTCGACCTCCACTATTACGCAAAGGCAAATTCAGGTCCCGGACAAAGCCGGAACTATGGGGCTCAAAGAGCCTCGGGGACTTACCTGATCATTCTGGACAGTGATGTCATCCTGCCCTCCGGCTATTTGAAAGCCATAAAAGATGAGCTGCAGCGACAACCTGCAGATGCCTTCGGCGGACCGGACCGGGCACATGCCTCGTTTACGGACACGCAGAAAGCCATTTCCTATTCCATGACCTCCTTCTTTACTACAGGAGGGATACGAGGAGGAAAGAAAAAACTGGATAAGTTCTATCCCAGATCCTTCAACATGGGAATACGCCGTGATGTCTACAGCCGCCTTGGAGGTTTCTCCAAGATGCGTTTCGGCGAAGACATCGACTTCTCCATCCGGATCTATAAAAGCGGATACAAATGCAGATTGTTTCCCGAGGCATGGGTGTGGCATAAGCGCCGCACAGACTTCCGAAAATTCTACCGTCAGGTTTTCAACAGTGGAATCGCACGAATCAACCTTTACAAGAAATATCCCGAATCTCTCAAGATCGTCCATCTGCTGCCTATGGTCTTTACCCTAGGCTCCACATTCCTGGTGCTCCTGGCAATTCTGTTTGGAGTGCTCTCCTCATGTGGACAAATGGACACGTCCCATTTTATTGCAGTCGTGCCACTCCTCCCGCTGGTCATCTACGCCCTTCTCATATTCATCGATTCTGCAAGGCACAACAAGAGTCTCAAGATCGGAGCCTTGTCGATCCTTGCCGCATTCATACAACTTTTCGGTTATGGCATCGGCTTCCTGGAGGCCTGGTGGAAGCGTTGCATCCTGGGGCATGATGAGTTCTCCGCCTTCAGCAAGACCTTCTACAAATAGCTGAATCAGCAGCACCGGCACAAGACCTTTTGAACGACACATTTTAATCTAATACACTAAACATGGAAAAACTATCTATCAGCCAATGGGCGAAAGAAGACCGCCCGAGAGAAAAACTTCTCCTGCGAGGGGCGGAAAACCTGTCTGACGCAGAACTTCTTGCCATCCTGATCGGTTCAGGAACCGTAAAGGAGAGCGCCGTAGATCTGATGAAAAGACTCCTGAATGACTGCAACAACAATCTGAACACACTCGGCAAGAAATCAGTACATGAGTTGCTTGCGTACAAAGGCATTGGGAATGCGAAGGCCATTACGATCCTCGCAGCGTGTGAATTAGGAAAAAGACGGCAGGAAGAAAAGGCCGAAGAACGGCAGGATCTCGGATCTGCTACAGCAGTTTACAACTATATGCACCCCCGCATGCAGGATCTGGATATAGAAGAAGCCTGGATCCTGCTGATGAATCAGAATTACAAATTGATCAAAGCCGAAGCCATCAGTCACGGAGGTATGACAGAGACCGCCGTAGACATCCGGATCATCCTGAGGGAAGCGCTTCTCAATCATGCCACCATCCTCGGTTTCTGCCACAACCATCCCAGCAACAATGCCACGCCAAGCAGCGCCGATGACCGTCTGACAAACAGAATAAAGAAAGCGTGCGAGATCATGAGGATCTATTTCATGGACCATATCATCATCTGTGACGGACGCTACTATTCCTATCGCGAAATGGGCAGGTTATAGTCTCCCCCTTTCAGGACCGAACGGAAGACGATATTTTCACGGCCACCCACATTGTGAGTTTCATTGCCGTCTGATGTTTTTCAGACTCTTGCATTGGTATTTCAAAATTTATTCATATCTTTGCAATAATCAGGCAGCTAATCTCGTAAGATTCTGTCCTACAAAGGAAAGGAACTCAAATGACACAAGAGGAAAAGACTAAAATAGAAGAGCGGATCGTGGATATCCTCAAAACGGTTTACGATCCGGAGATCCCCGTAAACATCTGGGATCTTGGAATGATCTATAAAATAGATGTCAAGGATGATGCGACTGTGAACATCGACATGACTTTCACCGCACCTTCCTGTCCTGCAGCAGATTTCATTCTGGAAGATGTGAGGACAAAGGTAGAGAGCGTAGAAGGTGTCAAGTCTGCCAATGTCAACCTCGTCTTTGAACCGGCTTGGGACCAGAGCATGATGTCCGAAGAGGCCAAAGAAGAACTGGGATTCAATTGAGTAAGATACCCGATCGCCTCATCCGAGACGAGACGGACGAATCCGAAGCTTTTCTCCCCCGGAATGAATCGTAATTTCAATATATTGCCAAATGAGAAAAAATGTCTATTTTCTATCTGATGCCCATTTAGGATCACTCGCCATACCGCACGGCCGTACCCAAGAGCGGCGGTTGGTCAGTTTTCTGGACAGCATCAAAGACAAGGCAGCGGCTATCTACCTCCTAGGAGACATGTTCGATTTCTGGGATGAGTATAAGTATGTCGTACCCAAAGGCTATACCCGTTTTCTGGGTAAACTCTCCGAATTGACGGATATGGGTATAGAGATTCATTTCTTCACGGGCAATCATGACATCTGGACCTATGGCTATCTGGAGCAGGAATGTGGACTGATCGTCCATCGCAAACCTCTTACGACAGAGATCTACGGTAAGGTCTTTTTCCTCGCTCACGGAGATGGATTAGGAGACCCTGACAACCAGTTCAAATTGCTTCGGAAGATGTTCCACAACAGAACCTGTCAGATCATCCTCAATGCCATCCACCCCCGTTGGGGAATGGCTCTGGGTCTGGATTGGGCCAAGCACAGTCGCCTGAAAAGGGCTGATGGTAAAGAGATGCCTTATCTGGGAGAAGACAAGGAATATCTGGTCCTTTTCACCAAAGATTATCTGAAGACCCATAGCGACATCGACTATTTCATCTACGGGCACAGACATATCAAACTCGATCTGAAACTGAATGAAAAGACACGTATGATCATCCTGGGCGACTGGATATGGCAGTTTACTTACGCTGTCTTCGACGGCGAACACCTCTATCTGGAAGATTATGTAGAAGGTGAGACCCAACCTTGACCTGACTTTCCTCGCCCCCTCTACCGTACTACCGACTTTAGAGTGCTCCACACTTCTGAAACAGTTGTCTCTCCTGTGAACGGGCACACATTATTATATTATCATTCATCAACCTATTACACATGAAAAAGAAACTCTGCTTGTTATTAATGCTGGCTGCATGCCTGGCTATTCACGCAAAATCATTTCTACTCCTTTCACCTGACAAATCCATCGCGGTCAACGTCAATATCGACAAGACCATATCTTATGCCGTCTCTGTCGACAAGATTCCGGTTCTGTCCCCTTCGACGATTTCGATGGCTACCACCAATGGTAATTTCGGCAAGAACTCGAAACTCAAATCCTCTGCCATCACCTCTCATCAGGGCACCATCAAAGCCTTTGCCTACAAGAAAGACCTTGTAGAAGACCATTACAACGAACTGGCCCTGACTTTCAAGGAAAACTTCCAACTGATATTCCGGGCTTACAATGAAGGTATTGCATATCGGTTTGTCGCCTTAAAGAAAGGCACCTTTGATGTCAAAGGAGAGCAAGCTGAATTCCGTTTCCCGAAAGACTGGAATGCTTTCGTCCCCTACACGAATTCAGAAGGGACACTGGAGCAACAGACCGACAACTCGTTTGAGAACACGTACACCCATGCGCGTCTGTCCCAGTTGAATCCCTCGCATCTCGCCTTCATACCGGTTATCATCGAGGCAGACAAAGGTATAAAGATCGGAGTGTCAGAAGCAGACCTGGAAAATTATCCTGGAATGTTCGTCATTAACGACCGGCAAGACACAACCCTCAAAGGTTATTTTGCCGGATACCCGAAGACGATAGAACAGGGTGGTCACAACAATCTTCAGGAGCTGGTAAAATCACGTGAGGACTATCTCGTACGGTGCAAAGGGCAGACCCGTTTCCCCTGGCGAGTGCTCTGCATCTCTCACCAGGACAAGGACCTGATGAATAACGACATGGTCTATTGCCTGGCGTCTCCCTCCAGACTGAAGGATACTTCCTGGATTCACCCCGGGAAAGTTGCCTGGGATTGGTGGAATGACTGGGGACTTTACAATGTGCCGTTCAAGTCAGGGGTCAACACGGCAACGTATAAAGCCTATATCGACTTCGCCGCCAAGAACAAGATAGAATATGTCATCCTCGATGAAGGTTGGGCAGTCAACGGAAAAGCAGACCTGATGCAGATCGTGCCGGAGATCAACCTATCAGAAATCATCAGCTATGGCAAACAGAAAGGTGTAGGCATCATCCTCTGGGCAGGATACTATGCTTTCGACAGAGATATGGAGGAAGTGTGCAAGCACTATTCTGAAATGGGTGTCAAAGGTTTCAAGATCGATTTCTTCAACCGGGATGACGCCGCATGCGTCAACTTCCACTACCGTGCTGCGGCGATGGCTGCCAAATATCATCTGATGCTCGACTTTCACGGCACTTACAAACCCACAGGTTTAAACCGCACTTACCCGAATGTCCTCAACTTTGAAGGCGTGGCAGGGCAAGAACAGGACAAATGGTCCACTATCAAGAAATACAACCAAGTCAACTATGATGTCATCCTGCCTTATGCCCGTCAACTGCAGGGACAGATGGATTACACGCAAGGCGCCATGCGAAACGGGACGAAAGAGACATTCTACCCATCCAACAGTAATCCGATGAGTCAAGGCACACGTTGCCATCAACTGGCAGAATACGTTGTCTTCTTCTCCCCTCTGAACATGCTGTGCGACAGTCCTACACATTACGAGAAAGAACAGGAATCTACGGACTTCATTGCCGGAATACCTACGACTTGGGACAAGACACTGCCTTTAACCGGCAAGATCGGGGAATACGCTGCCGTGGCAAGATGCAAGGACAACAACTGGTATGTCGGTGCCATCAACAACTGGACCGCCCGCGACCTGACGCTGAACCTCCCATTTCTTGCAGGCAGGACAGCTACAGTCTTCCAAGACGGAGCCAATGCTGACCGTTTCGCTGAAGATTACGTGAAAAAAGAGATCACGATTCCAGCTGATGGCGTACTCAAGATCCACCTCGCCCCAGGCGGTGGTTATGCCATGAAAATACATGACAAATAAGAGAAATACAGAAACAGGAAGAGGGAGAAAGAAGAAAAAAGAAAGTTGATTCTTACCCTCCCCTTTTCCTATTATTTTTTCGTAATTAAAGATCAATGTTTAGATAAAGATAAAAAAGGAAAGACTATTAGGCTTATATATTCTTTATACCGGTTTAGTTACTAACAAAATATTATTAAGTAGTTCTATAAATTAAAACTATTAAAAATTCGTTTAATAAATTTGTGTTAATTCGGATTCAAATTAACATTCATAATTGTATGTTTAATCTTATTACTGAACATTTATGGGAATTAACTGAAAATTTTATCAAACGAAAGAATTAGTTTGTACCTTTGCAATTGAACAAAAGAAAAAAAGATTCACTTTTCATATAGAAAACAAGAAATCGTTATTCGATTAGGTTATTAGATTATTAAATTAGGTTATTAGGTTATTAGATTAGGTTATTAGGTTATTAGAGTAAAAAGACTAGTTAGCGAACTAAGAAATTTCTCTCTTCCCGGAATTCTTTGAGACAAAGGTTTCCGGGAATCTCATTTTTTAAACCACTTGTTTTCAAATCTATCCGACTCACACCGACATGAAAAAGCGGACTATTTTCTCCTGTCAATCCCCATCAATTTTCTATTTTCAAATTTTCTTATTTCCAGAGGCATCACCTCCCCTATCCGGCAGATTCAAGTTTCTCTCCGAGAGAGCAAAACCAATCTCGGCAAAGAGGCAGAACACCCCATAAAAGAATAATGCTCCGACATCTCGTCGGAGCACATTTCTTCATCTTCGAATGTTTAGTAGTTCGTTCAATAATGTAGTAGTAATAATTATTGTAATTGAAAATCAGTTTGAATATCTTTGACTCTTTCAACTATTGCAAAGTTATAGAGAAAATTGATTTAAATCAAATAATAACCTCCTTTTTACGAAAAAAACCACGTAAACGTTTACGAGTATTTCAGTCTTTCCCGACCTGAAAACACGACCGTTTTCAGTAGTCCATGAACGCCATCTCACCCGAATCGGAATCGCCTTCATTCGATATATGATAGTCCGCTCTCCTCCCGTCACAAATGGTGCGGCTAGGGCAACTCAAGCCTCACCTCATCCGGATTACAATGCCTCTCCCTTCTTCAGAAGACCGGAGGCTCTATTTCCGAAGATTGACGCCACGACTTTCAAAGGATGTTCAGGACTGTTCGACACCCCAGCGCTCATTTTCGTGCAGGGTCACTACTTCCAAAGAAAAACTGTCATTGATAAACAGTGGGGCACCGAAAGCCAAGACACTTTTTGAGAAGAATTCGCCAAACTCACGTTATTTATGTCTAATTATCGTGGAACTTTAGCACGTAAAGTCATTAAATTGATTATCTTTGCAATAGAAACTAAATAAAAGATGAACGAATTCGAAGATTCCACAGGTGAAAGAAATGTACCGGAGACATCTGTACTCGTAGGTCTGGTCACGAAAGACCAAGATGAGGAGAAGACAAAGGAATATCTTGATGAACTGGAATTTCTTGCAGACACGGCAGGAACGAAAACCGTGAAGAGATTCACCCAGAAAATCAACGGTCCCAGTCAGACCTCATACGTGGGGAAAGGCAAATTGGAAGAGATCCGCGACTATATCAAGGAGGAAGAAGACAATGACAGGCCTATTGGCATGGTCATATTCGACGATGAACTCTCCGCAAAACAGATCAAGAACATCCAGAATGTATTGGATGTGAAGATTCTGGACAGGACCAGTCTTATCCTCGACATCTTTGCGATGCGAGCCAAGACAGCTACGGCAAAGACGCAGGTAGAACTTGCCCAAGACCGCTATCTGTTGCCTCGCCTGCAAAGGATGTGGACACACTTGGAGCGCCAGGGCGGAGGTTCCGGCGGTGGCGGAGGCAAAGGTACCGTAGGTCTTCGTGGACCAGGTGAGACACAGTTGGAAATGGACCGCCGTATCATCACCAACAGAATCAGTCTTCTGAAGAGTCGCCTTGCTGAAATCGAAAAGCAAAAGAACACCCAGCGCAAGAACCGAGGAAGACTGATTAGGGTCGCCCTTGTGGGTTACACGAATGTCGGGAAATCCACGATCATGAATCTATTGGCAAAAAGTGATGTCTTTGCTGAGAACAAACTCTTTGCCACATTGGATACGACCGTCAGGAAAGTTGTCATCAGGAATCTCCCCTTTCTGCTGGCTGATACTGTCGGATTTATCCGGAAATTACCTACAGACCTCGTCGATTCCTTCAAATCGACACTGGATGAGGTCCGGGAAGCTGACTTCCTCCTGCATGTCGTCGATATCTCACACCCCGACTTCGAAGAGCAGATGAACGTCGTGCAACAGACCCTGAAAGAATTGGGATGCACGGACAAACCGGAGATGATCATTTTCAACAAGATCGACAATTACCACTGGGTAGAGAAAGATCAGGATGACCTCACCCCTTCAAACCGTTCCAATGTCACCCTAGATGAATTGAGACGGACCTGGATGGCAAAGTTGAACGAGAACTGCATCTTTATCTCCGCGAAGGACAAAGAGAACATTGATGAGTTGCGCAACATCCTCTACAAGAAAGTCCGCGAACTTCATGTTCAGAAGTATCCCTACAATGATTTCCTCTATCCTGAAATAGACTGAACCGTTCAGGCAGGCAGAAGGAAGCACAGAACAATAATGAGATAAACAGAAAGAATTCCCGATTGTTATCGGAGACTCCAACCAAAGAATATGGACGATTACAGAAGTTTAACCGAAGAAGAGATCAGCACCCTTGAGAATCAAGGATGCCAGGCAGAAGATTGGACAGCTATTAATGTCTCAGAGAATTTTTCCACAACGTACATCCAGAACGTCAAGTTCTATGGAGAGGTGAACCTCGGTGTTTTCGAGAAGAACATCAACGTAGATGAAGGTTTTTCCAAGCATGCCGGCATCTACGATGCAGTGCTCAAGGACGTGACTATCGGGGACAACTGCCTGATAGAACGGACGGGCAACTATATCAACAACTATGATATCGGGGAAGAATGCTATATCTCCAATATCGGAAAGATGAATACCACGTCTGATGCCACCTTTGGAGAAGGCAATGTCATCAGTGTCAAGAATGAAAGTGGAGACGGCAACGTGATTCTCTTCGACACCCTCAATACCCAGATCGCGGCCTTTCAGATCCGGTATGCAGAAGACAAGGGATTCAGGAAAGCTTTCAGGACGATTATCTACAACTATCTGAAAGAGAAGAAGCCGGAACGGGGTGTCTTGGGCTATCGGGTGAAGATCGTCAATACGACAGAGATCACGAATACCATCATCAATGATGACTGCGAGATCTCAGGTGCCAGCAGGATCAGCGAATGTTCCATCCTCAGCACCCCTGAATCCAGCACCTATATCGGCAACAACGTCATATTGGATGACAGCATCATCCAGGCCGGCAGTTCTATCCTTGACGGGGCACATGTCAACAACTGTTTTATCGGGGAAGCCTGTCACATCGTCAATGCTTCGACGGAAAGCAGTCTGTTCTTTGCCAACAGTTTTATAGGAAACGGCGAGACTTGCGCAGCCCTATGTGGGCCCTTTACCGTAAGCCACCACAAGAACAGTCTCCTCATTGCCGGCGAATTCTCGTTTTACAATGCCGGTGCCAATACCAATTTCTCCAACCATGCCTATAAGATGGGGCCTATCCATTGGGGTGTCATGGAAAGAGGTGACAAGACCTCCAGCGGTTCCCAGATCTTCTGGCCTGCACATATCGGAGCCTTTTCTATGTGCATGGGTTGGATACAGACCCATCCTACCGTTCAGGACCTCCCCTTCAGTTATCTCTTCGGCGATGGCTTGGAGACCTGCATCGCTCCCGGACACAACGTCATGACCGTGGGAACTTACCGGGATATTCACAAGTGGCCGAAGCGGGACATGAGACCCGCGTCAGATTCAGCCACCAGGAGTTTGGTCAACTTTGACTGGTTGTCTCCTTTCGTCGTCTCTGAGTGCGTGAGAGGCAAGGCCATTCTGGAAGGACTCCGGAAAGACCAGGGACAGAATATCGAGAAATACAATTACGGCGGGTGCTACATCCGCAATTCCTCTATGGACAAAGGTATCAAATCATACGATATGATCATCCGGCTCTTTCTGGAAAGCGAATTGAAGAAGCACCCTCTGGAAGTTCCGGAGAGCAATACCGGTACCGGAAAATGGTGCGACCTATGCGGACTTCTGGCGCCGGAAGAGGAAATACAACATCTGTTGAGTGACATCAAGACCGGCGAGATCGATGATCTGGGCACTATCCATGACCGTTTTCTGGACATGCATCTCAATTATGAGAACTACAAGTGGGCGTGGACTTATCAGTTCATTCTCAGTCGGGAACATCTGGACACTCTCACGGCCGATGATGTCCAAAGACTGATCAGCGAATATGAGCCTTCACATGCAGAATGGCTCAGCACCATCAAGAACGATGCCAAGAAAGAATTCAAATTAGGTGACGTAGAAGAATCCGAACTTGAGGATTTCCTCGAGAAAATGGAAAACTGATATTCCCCGGCACACCTCCTTGGGACTTATTGAGGACGATTATGAAAATATAGAAGAACGATCATTATGAAATTAAATTTTAAACTTACCCTAATCTTCCTGTTGATAACGACAGGATGCCTAGCCCAAAAGACCTACAATTATCAGACCATCGAGAATGATCCGATGCACACTCGCATCTACACTCTGGACAATGGACTGAAGATCTATCTGTCTGTCAACAAGGAGAAGCCGAGGATCCAGGCCGATATTGCCGTGAGGACAGGTTCGAGGAATGACCCTCATGAGACAACCGGACTGGCACACTACCTGGAGCATCTGATGTTCAAGGGCACGGACAAATTCGGTACGACTGATTATGCCAAGGAAAAGCCGTATCTCGATGACATCGAAGCACGCTACGAAAGTTACCGCAAACTCACAGATCCTGCTGCACGCAAGAAAGCCTACCACGAGATCGACTCCGTGTCTCAACTGGCAGCCAAGTACAACATCCCCAACGAATACGACAAGATGATGGCTTCCATCGGTTCTGAAGGCAGTAATGCATTCACCAGCAATGAAGTCACCTGCTATACGGAAAACATTCCAAGCAATGAAATCGAAAACTGGGCAAAAGTTCAGGGAGACCGGTTTCAGAATATGGTCATCAGAGGTTTTCACACCGAACTTGAAGCCGTCTATGAAGAGTATAATATAGGACTCGCCAGTGACGGCAACAAGGAATGGGATGCCTTGATGAAAAAACTCTTCCCCACGCACCCCTATGGCACACAGACCACTATAGGGACACAGCAACACCTCAAGAATCCTTCCATCACTCGCATCAAACAGTATTTCCAGCGCTATTATGTCCCGAACAACGTGGCAATTTGCATGGCCGGAGATTTCGACCCTGACCAGACCGTCGCCATTCTCGACAAATATTTCGGAACATGGAAGAAGAGCGATCAACTCTCCCGCCCTGAGTTTGCACCGCAACCTGCCATCACTGCCCCAAAAGATACGGCTGTATTAGGTCTGGAAGCAGAGAATGTCATGCTGGGATGGCGGTTCCCCGCAGCACAAGAAGCAGCCTGCGACACGCTGGATATCATCAGTGACCTGCTCTCCAATGGAACGGCAGGACTCCTCGACCTCAACCTCAACCAACCGATGAAGGTTCAAGGCGCCGGCGCTGAGACGGAAGAACTGACCGACTACTCTGCCTTTATTATGGAGGGAATGCCCAAACAGGGACAGACCTTGGAGCAAGTCCGCACCTTATTACTGGAGCAACTTGACAAACTCAAACGCGGGGAGTTCTCTGACAATCTCCTGCCTTCTGTCATCAACAACAAGAAACTCGAATATATGAAAGGGTTGCTCAGCAATGAGAACCGTGTCAACAACATGGTCGACGCTTTCATCAACCGCAAACAATGGGAGCAAGTTTACGGCAGACTCCTCAGTCAGGAGAAAATGACAAAAGAGCAGATCGTCAATTTTGCGAAAGCCTATCTCAACAACAATTTTGTCTGTGTCTATAAACGTATCGGAACAGACACGACCCAGAAGAAGATCGACAAGCCGCAGATTACCCCGATCCCCAGCAACCGCCAATACTCGAGCCAGTTCCTCAGGGACGTCGAAAGCAGCAAAGTCCAGCCCATCGCTCCTGTCTTCGTGGATTTCCACAAAGATCTCGAGGATACCAAGACAAAGAAGGGACTGTCCTTGCTCTATAAGCAAAATACGACTGACAAACTCTTCAATCTCTCTTTCTACTATGATTTCGGGACAGAGGATGACAAGGAGATGGATCTTGCTGCTGATTACCTCACCTATCTGGGGACCGACAAGATGACCCCTGCACAAGTCAAACAGGCTTTCTATGCTTTGGCTTGCCAGTATGATATCAGTGTCAGCAACGGTACCAGTCACATCTCCCTGACCGGTCTTTCCGAGAATATGCCCAAAGCCTTGGACCTGTTGACAGACCTGATCAACCACGCCAAAGCAGACAAATCCTCTTATAACCAGTTTGTCGATCTGATCCTGAAAGATCGGGAGGATGCAAAGAAGAAACAAAACAGTAATTTCCGCGCCCTTTGCGACTATGCCATTTACGGTCCTTACAACCCCTCACGCAATCAATACAGTCAAGACCAACTCCGCAACTTCGACCCGCAGAAATTGATTGGCCACCTCAAGAACTTATTGAACATGCAGCAGACTGTCCTCTATTTCGGTCCGCTGACAGAGCCTCAACTCGACCTTGCCCTCGGCAAAGGCTATCCCACTCCTGCCAAACTGCAACCTGTCCCTGTAGGGAAACCCTATACCGAGCAACCTACGCCCAAGAATGAGATTCTCCTCGCGCCGTATCAGGCCAAGAACATCTATATGAGAATGTACAACGAAGAAGGTGTCAAGTTCGATCCGAGTCAACTTGCCCGGAAAGAACTCTTCAACGAATATTTCGGTGGAGGAATGAATGCCATCGTCTTCCAGGAGTTGCGCGAGTCCCGCGGATTGGCCTACAACGCCTATGCTAGTTATAACTATATGCCAAGGTACGACCACCCCGAGTACTTCTTCACCCACATCATCTCCCAGAATGACAAGATGATGGACTGCATCAGGGTATTCCATGAGATCATGGACACGATCCCGCAGTCACAAAGGACCTTTGACGTATCCAAACAAAGTCTGGACAAGGCCATCAGGACCAGCCGCATTACACGTAATGACATCCTCGTGAACTACTACAACTGGACACACTACTACCATTTGCAATTTGATCCCCGCCAGAAGGCATTCGAAGACCTGCCGGGACTGCAAATGAAAGATATCGTCGACTTCGCAAACAACTATATCGCACGCAAGCCCTATCGGTACGCAATCCTTGGAGACAAAGACAATATCGATGTCAACGGACTCTCGAAAATTGCCCCGATCCGGAATCTGACGACTGAAGAGATCTTCGGTTATTAAGATACCGGAAATAATCTTAGGCTACGACCGAGATCAGGCGGAAGGCCCTATCAAGGGGCCAAAGCCAGGAATATGAAAAGAAAAGGGAATATTTAATTAATATAAAACATTGTTACTATGGGAAAAATACCAGATTTCAAGTATGCTCCAATGTTTCAGACCGGAAAGGATGACACGGAGTATCGCCTGCTGACCAAAGACGGTGTGAGCACTGGCGAATTTGAAGGAAAAGAGATTTTGAAAGTCAGCAAGGAAGCTTTGACCCTACTGGCACAACAATCTTTCCACGATGCAGAGTTTACTCTCCGCCGCGCCCACAACGAGCAGGTGGCTGCCATTCTGAAAGATCCGGAAGCTACAGAAAACGATAAATATGTTGCACTCCAGTTTCTGCGCAATGCTGACATCGCAGCCAAGGGTGTCCTGCCCTTCTGCCAGGATACCGGTACTGCCATCATCCACGCTGAAAAGGGACAACAGGTCTACACCGGTTTCGATGATGCCGAGGCACTGTCACAGGGTGTTTTCAATACTTTCACGCAGGACAACCTGAGGTATTCTCAGAATGCCCCCCTGAACATGTATGACGAGGTCAACACCCGCTGCAACCTTCCTGCCCAGATCGACATCGAGGCCACAGAAGGTGAAGAATACCGCTTCATCTGTGTTGCCAAAGGTGGTGGTTCTGCCAACAAGACCTATTATTGGCCAATGACAAAAGCGCTGATCCAGAATGAAGGCACCTTGATTCCGTTCCTCGTAGAGAAGATGAAGAGTCTGGGTACCGCTGCTTGCCCGCCTTATCATATCGCCATCGTTATCGGCGGCACCAGTGCAGAGAAAAACTTGCTGACGGTCAAGTTGGCTTCCATCAAATTCTATGATAATCTCCCGACGACAGGAGACGAGACCGGTCGTGCATTCAGGGACACAGACCTGGAAGCCAAACTTCTCAAGGAAGCCCAGCACATCGGACTTGGCGCACAGTTTGGCGGCAAGTATTTCGCACATGACGTCCGTGTAGTACGTCTTCCCCGCCATGGCGCCAGTTGCCCTGTAGGCATCGGCGTGAGTTGCTCGGCAGACCGGAACATCAAAGGCAAGATCAACCGCGACGGGATCTGGCTCGAGAAGATGGATTCCAATCCTTCCGAACTGATTCCTGAAGAATACCGCAAAGCCGGTGAAGGACCTAAGGGAGTCGAGATCGACTTGGACAAGGGTATCGACAGTGTCCGCAAAGAACTCACCAAGTATCCTGTTTCCACACGTGTCAGCCTCACCGGTACGATCATTGTAGCACGTGATATCGCACATGCCAGACTGAAAGCCGCTTTGGACAAAGGTCAGGATCTGCCACAGTATTTCAAGGATCATCCTATCCTTTATGCAGGGCCTGCCAAGACACCTGAAGGTTATTCCTGTGGTTCCATGGGCCCGACGACAGCCAACCGTATGGATCCTTATGTCGATGAATTCCAGTCACACGGCGCATCCCTCGTGATGATCGCCAAGGGCAACCGTACTCAGGTCGTCACTGATGCCTGCAAGAAATACGGAGGTTTCTACCTCGGCACGATCGGCGGTATCGCTGCATTGCTGTCCAAGGAATGCATCAAGAGTATCGACTGTGTCGCTTTCCCTGAGTTAGGGATGGAAGCCATCTGGAAGATTGTCGTAAAGGACTTCCCTGCCTTTATCCTCGTGGATGACAAAGGCAATGACTTCTTCAAACAACTGAAGCCGTGGAGCCCCTGCAATCAGTGCGGGAAATAATTAAGATACTGATTATATCAACCACTATCAAGTCCTTTTCTCTCAGGGGAAAAGGACTTTTTTATGTCTCTCCGCCAACCCCCTTTTTGAAGTCTTTATATAATTTTAAGGGTATTTTTGGCGTATTCAATATTTTATTATACCTTTGCAAACGAACGGCAAACTGCCGTTTAGGGGGTGCCCGTCGTATTCTTTCCATTCCTGACAGAAAGAAAAGAATGCATTTGACGGAGCTGAGAATATACCCATTAACCTGATCCGGGCAATGCCGGCGTAGGGAATACGACTCCCTTTATTATTTTTTTAATATTATAGGTATAATGAAAAAGATTGTATTGTTGTCTCTGGCCTTAGCTGGGATAAACACAATCCAAGCGCAACAACTTGACACGACCAAGACGCAACACCTTTCTGAGGTAGTCGTCAACGCTATCCGTGCCAAGAAAGACGCGCCATTTGCAGTAGCTAACATCGACAAGAACGAACTGGCAACTTTCTCCAAGACAGGACAGGAACTTCCGTTCCTTTTCTCCCATACACCGGGTGTTTTGGCATGGGGTGAGAACGGGACCGGTACAGGACCTGTTTCCATGCGCCTTCGTGGAGCTGCAGGCAGCAGGATCAACGTCACCATCGACGGTGTCCCTCTCAATTCCCCTGAAGATGAGTCGGTTTTCTGGGTGAACATGAACTCTTATGCAGCTATTCTGCAGTCAGCCCAGATTCAGCGGGGTGTAGGAACTTCCACAAATGGTGACGGTGCTTTCGGAGGGTCTGTCTCCCTGAACACCCTCAATCCGTCCTATCATCCTTATTTCGATCTGACAGGTTCCTACGGCTTTTTCAATGCTTACAACATCGGAGCCAATTTCTCTACAGGACTGTTGGGAAAGCACTTTATCTTCGACGGGGCATATCATGAGACCCGCACTGACGGATACATCCATGGCACTGACGGACGTTCCGGATCCTATTACGGCGGACTGACCTATTTGGGAAACAACTTTATCCTCAAATACAAGAACATCGGTAACTTTGAGAAGACCGGTCAGGCCTGGAATGGTGTTGTCGCCGGCAATGATGATGCGACACTGATGGATGAAGGCATCAGGACGTACAAAGATATGTACCGTGCCGGACTGGGGAAGTTCAACAACCTCTATGAATACCTGCTTTTCGACAGCAAGGACTGGACCTTCCAGAAAGACAAGAACGGGAACTATATGACCCAACGCTACCAACTCTCAGACGGTTCTCTATGGAAAAGGACAACGGACAACTTCTACCAGAACCACAATATCCTCTCTGCAGCTTGGCAAATCAACCCCAATTGGACGACCAATGCATCCCTGCGCTACACCTATGGCTATGGCTATTACAATGAATTCAGGTATCAGAACAAACTCGCCAAGTTCGGCATATCCGACTTTACGAAGTCTGACGGTACCGTTCTTCAGAAGACTGACTTTATCCGGAAGAAAGGTTTGACCCAGAATACGTATGGGTTCATCTGGGATACAGACTATAAAAGTCAATACCTGGACGTGACAGGCGGACTTGCCCTCCAGTATTTTACCTGTAATCACTGGGGCAGACTGACGTACATGGCAGACCCGGAGTTGGCTGCAAAATACATGCCTAACGGCAGCAACTACCCTTATTATGACTCCGACGCCCACAAGGGAGATTACAGCGGGTTCATCAAGGCAACGGGCAAGTTGACTAACTGGTTTGATCTTTTCTTGGATCTGCAATACCGTCACATTGACTATAAGACGGATGGTATCAATGATTACTTCTATGACCAGAAAGGGAAATATAACAATCAGGTCCTCGACATCAACAAGCACTATAACTTCTTCAATCCGAAGGCCGGTATCAACCTGCACTGGGATACGCAACGCGCCTATGCTTCAGTGGCCATCAGCCATCGTGAACCTGAGCGCAACAACTTCACCGACAACGGCAAATACCCTGCACCTAAAGCCGAGAAAGTCACAGACTGGGAAGTCGGCTATGAATATACGGGTTCCAACTGGCATGCAGGTGTCAACCTCTATGACATGGCCTATCACAATCAGTTCGTCCAAACCGGAGAACTCAGTGACATCGGTGAGAACCTGACGACGAACATCAAGAAATCCTATCGTGTCGGTGCAGAACTGACTGCAGGTTACGCTCCCTTCAACTTCCTGACACTCGAAGGAAATGCCGCTTTGAGCAAGAACCGCATCAAAGACTTTACCGAAGTGGTAGACAACTGGGACGATGAAGACAACCCTGTGCATGTCCATTACAGCAAATCGACTTTGAGTTATTCTCCTTCCGCTATCCTGAACGGATTCCTGACTGCTCACTTTGCAGGATTCGAGGGCACCTGGCACACCAATTTCGTGAGCCGGCAATACCTGGACAATACGGAAAACAAGGACCGGTCTCTGCCCTGCTATTCTCAAACTGACATATCGCTCAACTATACCTGGAAATTTCAGGAGATATGGAAACCGATAAAGAAAATCATTTTGGGACTGGACCTGAACAATATCTTCGACCGTCACTATGCACCCATGGGTTGGGTCTACTCCGCAGTAGGCAAATCAAGTGGGTACACACTCGACAAACGCTACTATCAGATCGGATTCAATCCTATGGCAGGATTCAACATGATGGGACATCTCACCATCTGTTTCTAAAGCATGGAACAATTTTTCTCTGTACACTGGCTGGACATCCTGACGACCCTCGTAGGGGTCGTCTATGTCTGGCTTGAATATAAGGCAAGCATCTGGCTTTGGATTGTCGGTATCATCATGCCGGTGATGTGTATCGTGCTCTATTGGCAACACGGGCTGTACGCTGATTTCGGTATGAATATCTATTATACGCTGGCGGCAATCTACGGTTATGCGGTCTGGAAATTCGGAAAGAAGAAACAGCAAACTGATGAACAGGAAATGCCGATCACGCATTATAAAGTCCGGTTGATCATTCCCTCCATTATCATCTGGTTGATTGCCTGGGCTGGGATCTACTGGATCCTCATCCGCTTTACCAATTCCAACGTGCCTATATGTGATTCATTCATCAATTCCCTGAGTTTTATCGGACTGTGGGCATTGGCGAGGAAATACCTCGAGCAATGGTTCGTATGGATGGCTGTCGACTCTGTCAGTGCCGTACTCTATGTCTATAAAGGCATCCCGTTCATGGCAGGACTGAACGTTCTCTATACCATCGTCAGCATAGCCGGATTATTCAAATGGAAGAAAATGATGGAAGAAGCACAACATCCTGCAAGAACAAATTCCTGACAGGAACGAAAAAATACATAATTCATGAACTATCCCCTGATAACTGCCGAGAGCAGATTTGACTATATTATCCTTGCTGACGGAGATTTTCCGAGTCATCAGATTCCTTTGGGAATCCTCGGGAATGCGAAGTCTGTCATTTGCTGTGACGGTGCAGGAGCGCAATTTATGGAACGGCTGAAACGACTCCCTGCCGCAATCGTAGGTGACGGTGATTCATTGTCGGAAGATTTCAAGAAACAATACCCTCAACTTTTCCATCACATAAAAGAGCAAGAAGATAACGACCTGACAAAGGCAACGAAATATGCACTATCGCTAGAAAGAAATACCCAGGACAAGAATCCTGATAAAGCATCCAACGGCATCAGGCAGCACTCTTCTGAAAAGCCGACTCTTTTTGCCTATCTTGGAGCCACAGGCAAACGTGAAGACCACACCTTCTCCAATATAGGATTGATGATACATTATTTAGAGCATCTGAATATTCACCCCGTTATGGTTACAGACTATGGCTGGTTTGTGCCGGCACAAGGAGACTGCACTTTCGGGACCATGCCCAGACAACAAGTCAGCATCTTCAATTTCAGTTGTAAACGCTTGGACAGTAAAGGGCTCGTCTGGTCAGCTTATCCTTATAAAGAACTCTGGCAGGGCAGTTTGAATGAAGCCATCGGAAAACAAATAGAACTCAATGGAGACGGCTACTATTTGGTCTATCGTACATTCGAGATTAAAAAGAACAGACCATAATAACCTCCATATCCGAACATTTTTGTCGGAAGTTTTTCCACCATTTTACTATTTTCCAACCTGACGGATAGTGGCAGATGCCATTTCATCTGCAATTTATTCCAAAATAAAATATAATGATCTGATTCCGAAGAATTCACTATCTAATCATCGTTAGATCATCCATGATATTCTCTCTGCAAATGATCCTTTTTCCCAATTCCAGCTACACTCCAAAAAGAAAAGATAAGGGGGATTGCACGTCAAAAAGAAAAGCCAGTAAAACTGTCTATGTCAACAGTAAAAAATGATTGTCAATCAGTAATGACAAACACCTTTTGCCCCCATCGGGAAGAGCAAGTCATAGTTTCTCGATAGAGAGCCTCGACTTTCGAGAAACAAGACGCCGACTTTCGAGAAACTATAAAGTGGGCTATTTTACGGAATGACTAAACCTAAAATCTGTAGACACATTCCCCTAGATCATGCAGATTAACCGAACACAATAGATTAACCCATGCTGATTTCATTGACATCGTCCGTTTCTAATCTTCACTCTATTTCTCAGGCAAAGAGACACTGATTTTCTCCAAGCCAATATTTATTATATCAAAACATCACAAAATCACTTCTAACAAAAAAGATACGAAAAAAGGCGGCATCAAAAAATTGATGCTGCCTTTTTTACGATTAAAATACGCTGTTTAATAGAGAGGATTTTGCTGCATGGCAGGATTAGCATTCATCTCATAAGCAGGGATCAAAGGAAGGGCCTTCTTGGATGTCCATGTATTGATAACCTGTGCATCCTTATTTAAGATAGAATGCCAGCCCTGGTTAGCGGAAGAAGTGTAACGAGTAATCGTCTCACCCCGACGCAAGGCATCGAAATAACGGTGTCCCTCACCTACAAGCTCTTTGCGGCGCTCGATATAAATGCGGTCAGCTGTGATATTAGCTGCAGTGACCAACTCACTTGCATTTGTCGTCCTGTTCTTGACAATTGCATTCAGATAGGTAGCTGCTGTGGCTTTATCCCCCGCATCGAAAGCAGCTTCGGCAGCATTCAGATAAACTTCTGAAAGGCGAAGTATAGGAATATTGTTATAACGTCCCAGAGGGAACTTCTTCAAATAGACCTTTCTCCCACCGAAAACCTTATTGTCGTCGGCAGTTGCTTCAGTGACAATATCATTACGGATATCCGAAGCATCCGTCAGCAATAAGTCTGAGAAAGATTTGGTTATAACAATGTCTCCATATCCCGGATCAGCCAAAGCCGTGGAATTTTCTATCGTCAGATAGGCATATCCCTCACGGTCGACCCAGTCATTCGTATTCGTGATGACGAATTCGAAGATCATCTCGTTGTTATGGTTGGCGTCATTATTGGACCAGGCGCCAACATACTGGTCCCTTGTCCATAACTTATACGGAGACTTGTTAATGACATCTTCCGAAACCGAAAGCGCATCCTTATAATCCCCTTTGGTCAGATACACACGGGAAAGCAGAGCTTCTGCAGCCCACTTGTTGACGTAGCCGGGGGTCTGGTCTTCAGGCAGCGCACCGGAGGCAATGGCCTCGGTAAGGTCTTTGATCACCTGGGTATAACATTCGGCTACCGTATTTCTGCCTACCTGTACATTATTGTCATAAACCATAGTATCAATAGGTGCCCCCAGGGAAGCGCCATTGTCCTCCCGGTAAGGCTTGCCGTAAATACGGGTCAGGTCAAAAAGACACAGGGCACGTACGACTTTGGCCTCATTCTTATATTGGGCAACCGTACTCGCATTGGCTGCAGCATCTGTGATCTTTCCACTGTCTACGGCTGCTATAATGCGGTTGGCACGGCCTATGGTAATCAATGGGGACTGCCAGATGCCTGTACTCTGTGTAAAGTCATCGGCTGTCGTATACTCCATAGTATAATAGAATTGGCCACGGCTGCTTCCATAATTAGCGTTATACTGTATGTCCTCACCGCGGACATCTCCATACACGAACATATTCCGGCCGTAGTAATCGACAAAATCCGAGGTGCCCTTCAGTGCCTTATACATACCAACACGTGCAGTGCCAAGGTCTGATGTTTTAGACAGCGCAGAACCGGCATCCTCTCCATTAGCCGGAGAGACGTCAAGCCAGCTATCACCACAAGAAGTCATTGCTGACAACACAAAGGCTCCAAAAGCCAGTAAATATATATTTTTAAATATTTTCATATTCACAGTTCTTTATTCATTAAAAAACCAATTCCACACCGAACGTAAATGTACGTATAGCCGGTGTCTCAAAGCTACTGATACCGTTAACAGGGACCTCCGGATCAACATACAGCTTAGAAGATTTACATGTCAGCAGATTGAAGCCGGAGAAATAAATGCGCGCCTTACTCAGGTTCAGTTTCTGCAGATATTGCCGTGGCACGGAGAAACCGATAGTGAGGCTCTTCAAGCGAAGATAATGCAATGGCATCAGCCAACGGGAAGAATAGACGAAAGTATTCCCGTATTGGAACTTAGGCAACTTGGCATTCGTGTCACCAGGGCCTGTCCACATGTCTGCAAGTTTATAGTAAGAAGGAGTAGCACCCTGGTACAAGTCTGTACCACCGTTGGAATGCTGCCAGCGGGGATAATCGTAGGCATGCCCACCGATCTGATAGGTGAAATTAAATCCGAAATCAATGAATTTCCATTTCAGCGTATTAGAAATACCCCCTTCAAGTTTTGCTTCAGGACTTCCGACAATGACCTTATGTGCTTTATTCACATCAGTCGTTGTCTTACGTGCATTGGCAGTCCCGTCATTGATGTAGTAGAGTTCATTTCCCGTTTGGGGGTCTACGCCTGCATACTCGTAGCAATAGTATGAATTGTATGATTCACCTACTTTATGGGCCAGAACATAACTATATGTCGCATCCATAATAACATCCGAACTTCCGTTTAATTTGATGACCTTATTATGGTTATGGGCCATATTTACAGATGTTGTCCAAGAGAAGTCATTGTTCTCAATCCAGTTAGCTGTAAGCGTCAACTCATAACCCGTATTCCGGAGAGAGCCGATGTTCTTGGCAATTGTCGGCATAAAAGGAGTAAGATCGTTGTAATAACCCGGGATGCCAGAGATCGGCATATCATAAATCAGGTCTTTGGTCTTACGGGTATAGAAATCAAATACTGCACTGTAACGGTTCAGGAAGGTCAAATCCAAGCCGACATTGAAGGCATAGTTTTTCTCCCATTTCAAATCCTTATTTCCAACGCCGACAATGCCCATGCCTGACTGACCATTATAATACTCTCCGTATCTATAAAGATCCATGTAGGAATAATAATTATTAGGCTGAGTACCGTTCACACCGTAAGATACACGCAGTTTACCGTCAGAAAGAATGCTCTTAATGGATTTCATGAAACCCTCATTCGTAAAACGCCACGCACCGGAAACGGACCAGAAATTGCCCCAGCGGTTATCGCGCGCAAGGCGGGAACTGCCGTCAGTACGGAAACTTGCCCCCAGATAGTACGTATTGTTATAGTTGTAATTGATGCGCCCTAAATAGGATACCAATTTGGAATTCTGCTTATCACTGGCGGCAGAAGTCGTTCCGGCATTTTCAAATTCATACAGGTCACCGGGATAATCCTGACCACTCATATAGTTATAATCATAACGGTAATCCTCCGTCTCAAAGCCCAACAGGGCATCGATGTTGTGGAGGCCGAAGCTCTTCTCGTATGTGAGCTGGGTCTGGGCATTGATTTGCTCTATACTATTTTTCACCCTCTGCATTACACCCGAAGGGCTGCCGTTATTGGAATATCTGTCCCAAAGTACGTCCTCGGTACCGTCCGTATAATCATAGGCCAGTTTTTCGCTCAGGTCCAAACCGTCCCAGATGTTCCAGGAGAGTTTCATTGTACTGTAGGAACGGTGCACCGTATTGACATCGCTGGAATGCTGGCGTTCGAACAACGGGTTGACACTGGCATAGCCAGGTCCCTGGGTAAAGGAACCGTCAGAATTATAGGCTGTCGTTGATGGATTTTGGAAGAAGGCATAGTTGGCTACGGCTCCGTCGTACGACGTACCCTCATTGGCCATTTGCTGGCGCATCTTGGAAATCAAGGTGGTCACATTCAAGGTGAACGGACCGAAGGTATGGGTAACGTTGACATTGCCCGTATATCTCTTTAGGCCTTCATTGGCGATAATACCATCTTGTTTGGCATAGGCCAGGGAAGTATAGAACTTCGTGGTCTCTCCGCCTCCCGATACGTCAACCTGATAGTCGGAGTGGTGGCCGGTCCGGAACAGCAGGTCCTTCCAATCCGTCCAACCCGTACTGGGCTTTGCTGCGTAATCATCTATTTGGCTTGCAGCCTGTTTTTCCGCATCGCTTGCGGACATATTCTCACCGTATACATAATAGTTTTTAAGTCCGGTCTCCAAAAGGGCGCGGCGGTCATCGCCGTTCAGCTGAGGACGGTAGTTAATGGCCATATTGGAAAAGCCCCAGTCACTGCGGTAGTTGACTTGGGTCTTACCTTTGCTGCCGCTCTTTGTCGTAATGACAATGACACCGTTTGCGGCTCTTGATCCATACAGGGAAGCTGCGGCGGCATCCTTTATGACTGTCATGCTCGCAATATCGTCAGAATTTATTGTAGACAGAATATTCGTACCGGCAGAGTTATAAGCAGCATCGGCAAATCCGCTCATATTCCCAGAACTGACAGGTGTGCCGTCAATGACGATCAATGGGTCATTGCCGGCATTGATGGATCCCATACCACGGATCCTTATTGAAGATACAGCACCCGGAGAGCTCGATGAAGAAGTGACGCTGACACCAGACACTCCGCCTGCCAACTTGTCTTCAACGGACATGACAGGAACATCCTGCAAGTGTGTTGCGTCCATTGTAGCAGCGGATCCTGTAAAAGTGGATTTCTTAAAGTTACCGTAACCGGTTACGATAACCTCGTCAAGAGATTTATTGTCAGATTTGAGAATAACTTTCAAATTAGGTTTTGCAGTAACAATCTGAGAGTTCATCCCAATATAATCAACCTTTAACTTTTTACCAGTTGGAACAGACAAAGTAAATTTTCCTTCGGTATCCGTTACTGTACCGTCTTGTGTTCCTAGAACTTGAACTGAAGCTCCAATCACAGGCTGCCCGTCATCTGAGGACACGACCGTACCCGTGACTTGAGTTTGAGCCATTGCCATACCTACAAAAAGGAAGACGCAGGCTAAAAACATCATTAGTCTTTTTCCCATAATCTTTTTCATTTGAAGATTAAATACCTAAAATTTACAATTATCAAATTTTTTTTGTCAATCATTTCTAAACCCAGAATCTTCACATCTCCAAAACATCTCCCTCTTTTTAACGTTCAATTCTGATATACCTGAAATGCTTTATTTAAGTTCTGACAGCGTCTCTCAAAACCATCAGAATATTCATTCAGAAATTACCCTTTTCTATTATTAAATCTCTCTAAAAGAAATTAAAGTAAATTCTAATTGGACAGCAAAAATAAGAAACATTTAGCATATTTCCAAATATTTATTGCAAAAAGTTAATATTTAACATCAAAAAGTAATCTATATGCGACTTTAATTCATTATTTTATAGAAAAAAGTAAATAAAAATAGTATAATTACAAAAAAACGAAAGCAACAAGAAATTACATATATCTCAACGCCTACCTTTTACAAGAAAAACTATTAAAAATACTTCAAATAGAATTAAATACTTCACTTTTTCTTATGATTATCACCATAGATTATCTCAGCCGCATATTCACCCATCTGCAAGTAACCCTCTGGATTTGGATGCAACCAATCACCTCCCTGCACATTCTCTTTCATCCGGTGAGGGTCAAGAGGATTACTGAGGAGTTTGTCGAAATCCAATATACCATTTACCTTATCTTTCTGCAAGCGGATCCAGTCATTTACCTTTTCCCGGGCAGCTTCATGAGGGACTGAATATACACCGGAACCCAGAAATGGAGTTATCGTCCCCAGATACACTTCCAGATGACGATCTTTAGCTTTCTTTATCATTTCCCCATAAGCCTCTATGAGCTTACGGACAACCGTTTCGCCATTGCCTTTCGATGCAGCAATATCATTCACCCCCTCGAAAATAATCACAGACTTCACACCGTTCTGCCCAAGAATATCATGATCAAAACGCTCCTTGGCCATATAGCCGAAACCGCCCGGAAGCGCGACACGGTTATTTCCGATGCCCAGATTCAATACCCCCAGATCCTTAACCTTATATTTATCCTGTAACGTTTCAGCCATAATATCCGGCCAACGGTTCTGAGCATTATTTGTAGAACATTTCCCATCAGTAATAGAATTACCTATGATGGCAATGCATCGCGCACTGTCATCCCAGACATCAATCCCGGCGATATTAAACCAGTGATTTTCTTTGAATGACTTTGCAAAATCAGTATGAGCATCTGTGACCCCCTGCAGGATATAAGAAGTTGTACGGGAGCCCATGTGAACGGTCGGTATCCGTGGAGCCTTCAAGTAATTAATCGTAATGGATAAGCGAGAAAGAGGTCTTAAGTCAAAGAGCAAGGCATCACTCCAGACAGCTTTACCCGCAGGAATCTTAACCGCATATTGTTTACTAAATTGAAGATACTTAGCAGATTTAGTGTAAATGGCGAAGGCATCCGTAGTGTATGCAATATAAACAGAACGGATATAAAGAGGTTGAGAACTCAACTCATTGGAAATTTTCAGGCGAAGGGTATTCCCTCCAATAGAGACTTTCACAACTTGGCGTATAGAGCGGTTAGTCAGATTATTATCATAGGGCATGAATCTCTTTACAGGAACCTGTTGAGCGGTGACCCATGTACCCACCCAATGATGAGTTGTCAAAAGTTTTACCGGTTGTTTCGGCTGCGCTTGCAGATTTATGGACAAACAACCTAAGAACATTAATAATAACAAATATCTTTTCATCTCTTTACACTATTACTATACATCAAAAAACACTAAAACAAATTTCCATAAAGAGGAAATCTTCTTACCGAAAAACTGACATCAAAAAAATACTCCTTGCAAAGATAACAAAAAAAATGATATTGTTTTTTCAAAGACAAAAAAACATAAACAGGGAGCGCCGAATTTATTTCATTGATCCATCAAAGAGATATATAATATTTGGTCAATTAACGGAAATTAGTAACCGTCCGCAAGCGTATGGGCATAGAAGATAAAAAAAGAGGTTTCCAATAAAGGAAACCCCTTCTTATATAACATAAAAGCTGCTTATTATTCTTGGTTAGTAAGATATGAATTGTAATCAACCTCATCATTAGGAATAACCCAAGTCCATTTATTTCCATCTGCCGGTGCTATAGTCTTAGCAACAGAAGCATGCGCATTACCACCTTGAGCAAAACTATGACGAACTACAGGAATATCCCATCGCTTGTAATCACTCCAAGCAAAGCCTTCACCCCAAAGTTCAAGTTCACGATAATCTTTAATCTCGTCAAAGAGAGAAGTACCGGTTTTTGAACACTCATAATTAGGGTTACGACCTGAAGTCTTATTCAATTCTACCAAATTGGCTTGAGCTGCAGAAGTATTGCCTAAGAAATAATTAGCCTCTGCCTCGATAAGAACCATTTCGCTAGAACGGATAAATGGAATATAGCCAACACCTGGCTGGCCATTAACCCAGAATTTCAACTGTCCATCAAGATAATAATAGCCAGACTGATAAGCGGCTGTTTTGCCATTTGCCGTATGAGCCTTGATAATAGAATCAGCCTCATTGCGGATTGTTTTATCAGCTAATCCTAAAATACCATAAGTCTGATCTACCTGTTTAGAATCTGTAATATCAATCTCAGGAAACTTATCTTCCGTAATAAACAATTGCTTACGAACATCATTATTAGGGATACGTTGAATCAATTCATGCCCAATAGTACCGGCACCAGTCGGCATATTAGTGGCATAATAGCCATTGCAAGCCCCTTGGACGCCATAAGACCAATACCAATTATTTTCTGCATCACTACCATAACTACCAAAAAGCCACTCATTTGTAGGATCACAAAAACCTGCCTGATAATCTGAATTACTCATTAAAGGGTAACCATTACGTGCCAGTTGAGCCTGGGATAAAGCTGTGGTATAGTCCTCTTTAGTAAGAGCTGCACGAGCATAAACAGCATGAGCAACATTGACATTAGGAATCCAAACATCTCCACTATTTCTATCCTTACCACTCTTATTAAAATAAAAAATTGCAGAATCGCAATCCTGATAAATCTGTTTATAAGTGCCTGCTAATGTAGCGGCAGGAATACTATCAGTAGATTCATCTAAACGTAACGGAAGACCACGAGATGCGCCATTGTTGCTATCCTGCCAACGATAGCAATAATAATGGACCAACTTTTCATAGGCATAAGCTCTAAAAGTCAAAGCCGAAGCCTTAATAAACTGTTTATCAGCATCTGCACCAGATGCTTGATCTACATGCAAGATAATAGAGTTTGCACTACCAATAAGCTGATAATAATAAGCCCATGCATAAGAATCATAAACGGAAGTATTGCGCAAGTGAAATGTCTGATTATGAATAGGAGCCCAACCAGATGCATAATAATTATAATTATAATTCTGACTTGGTAGATTCTCATAGAGACGCATAATAGCATTCTCTCCTGCGAATCCCTGACCATAATATGCTTGCTGAGTCGTCATTTCCTTAGCGATACCGTTCAATGCATTATAAGCATTTGAAGTTGTTGCAAAGACCTGCTTCGTCTCTATAGATTCTGAAGGTGATGTATTCAGATAATCACTGCTACATGCGGTCAGAGACACCAAAGAAACAAACAGAACACCAGAAAATATTTTATTTATATAACTTTTCATATTTTTCATTTTTAATTTTCCTGTGACCTTTTAAAAATCAAATTGAAGTCCGAAATTGAAGACACGAGCTGATACATAAGTATCATCACTACCACCAGCAAAATTATACTGTGGATTCAGGCCTTTACGAGAAGTTATTGTGAAGAGATTCTCCACACCAGCCTTCACACGGATACCACCAAGACCCCATTTTGATACTAACGCTTTTGGAAGGTTATAACCCAAGGTAATATTCTTCATAATCAAATAGGAAGAACTCGTCAGCCAACGGTCACTAACAGCATTGTTATCATCACTTAAATTGAAATCAAGTATAGGAATACCATTTGGATCAATGCGATTAGTAGAAGTTTCTGTCATTCCTTCAGGAGCATTTGACCATGACTTTAAAACATCTTTATGAAGAGCTGAAGCTGATGAAGCTGAAGCTGTAGACATTAGATTTTGATAAGATGCATCATACGTCTTACCTCCCAAACTATAGGTAAATAACAGATTCAAAGAAAGATCCTTCCAACGGAGGTTAGAGCCAAATGCACCATATACTGAAGGAAGAGCAGAACCTGCCCATTCACGCTTAGCATAAGAAGTTGACATCGTATACTTCTTTCCATTGATTTCTACAAGGTCACCCGCAGATGATGCTGAACTTTCTTTAGTTTCATCTAAATCATAAAGAGAACGTCCTGTCATTTGATCAACACCAGCAAAATGATAAGTATACCACTCATAAGCAGAGTGACCTTCTGAATAGTTCTGCTGTCCATGAAGAATATCGGCATGATCAGGCAACTTAATAACCTTGTTGCTTAAAGTCGTTGCATCAAGAGAAAGGTTCCATGTCCAATCTTTGCTACGCACAACATCACCATTAAAGGAAAACTCAAAGCCACGGTTGGAAATTGTACCAATATTCTTATATTGAGTCAGATTCGCAATATCGGCATCATTAGGGAAAGAACCTGCGGATAAAGGTAGACGAACCTGAAACAAAAGATCCTTTGAACGTTTATCAAAATAGCCAATGCTAAAGTTTAAACGATTAAAAAGAGAACCTTCAATACCAAAGTCCAGTGTCTGGGTTGTCTCCCATTTAATATCATTGGCAGCCAATTTTTCCTTTATTAAAGCAGGATTGCCTCCATTCTTTGTAATATAATACAAAGCCTGATAACCATAATAGTCTACAGCCATGTCATTACCAACTTCACCATAAGAAGCACGTGCACGAAGAGCATCAATCCAATTTACATCCTTTAGAAAATTTTCCTTTTTGATATTCCAGTTTAAACCGAAAGAGTAGAAATCACCCCAACGGTTATCCTTACTAAACTTAGAAGAACCATCACGACGATAAGAAAAATCTGCATAATATTTATCCGCATAATTATAACGCACACGACCAAGATAAGACTCTGTCTTGTAATCATAGTCGTAACCTTCCGTCTCAGAATTTGTGATAAAGTTACTTAAAGCCAGAAGTCCATCAACAGTAGCATCCGTATTCAGGACAAAATAGTACTTACGTTTCCAACTATGATTCTCATGACCTGCCAGGACATCAATATTATTCTGTCCAAAACTATGGTTCCAAGTAAGAAGTTCCTGCCCTGTAATGTTTGTATACCGGTAATTATATTCAGAAAGACGACCATTATTGGTAGCACCATCACCAATATTGGGATTATTGTATTGTTCGCGATTTGAAGTAGAATTGCTTAAATCTGTATTCAAGGTAACGCCAAAACCGTAAGGTAAAGTAATTTTAGCATAAGCGATTCCATCTAACACATTTCTTCTGTTCTTATCCTTATCTGTACGCATCTCATAAGCAATATTACGATTGTCCAAATAAGAAGAAGTTGTATCATACTGTTTGTTACCATTTGTATCAAGAGCATAAGTACCGTCAGCATTATGCAGGTAATAAGAATAAACAGGAGCCATATAACGGGTAACATAGAACGGATTAGAATAATGACTACCATTGGCATCTGAATTGAAGTTACAATCCGAAGATGCACCTGACAAGTTCAAGCCTACTTCCAGCCAATTGGTAGCATTAAACTTACTGTTAATACGACCCGTAAAGCGCTCAAAGCCAGAATTTACAGCATATCCATCCTCTTTCAAATAACCAGCAGAAGTATATACATTAAACTTTTCTCCAGATACACCTGCAGAAGCATTGTACTCCTGGCGATAACCTGTCCGCTCAACAGCCTTTTCCCAATCAAGGTCATTATAATTAGGATTCATAGTACCAGTCAAGTTACCATTTGAATCAAACAACTGATTATCTGCCTCATTATAGATATTCTTACGAGCATAGTCACCTATAAGATGCTGAGTAGCATAAGTGGCAGCATCTGACTCTGTTGAAACAATGCCTCCGCTTAATGCATAATTCTTCATAGCTTTCCAAGAAGCTTCCATCCATTGGTTCGCGCCAAGACGCTCATACTCCCCGATACCACGTTCATAAACACCTTGGTTAATATTCAAAGTAAGAATAGGCTTGGAAGCATACCTGGCACGCTTTGTAGTAATCAGAATAACGCCGTTAGCAGCACGGTTACCATAAAGGGCTGCAGAAGATGCATCCTTCAAGACAGACATACTCTCAATATCGTTAGGATTCAACTCGGAGATATTTCCTTCATACGGAACTCCGTCAACTACATAAAGAGGTTGGTCAGCATCCTTTACCAAAGTTCCAACACCTCGAATATGAATAGTTGGCTCTGTACCCGGTTCACCATAAGAATTATTAACCTGAACGCCAGGAGCGGATCCTTCCAAAGCACTTGTTACAGATGTACTAATACGATCCTCAATTTTTTTAGAATCAACTACAGCTACAGAACCTGTAATAGACTGACGCTTTGCAGTTCCATAAGCGACAACAACGACTTCATCCAGATTTTTATTATCTGGTTGTAAAACCACATTAATCGATTTGCCTTTTGCTATTACTTTCTGAGATACCATACCAATATAGGAAATCTCCAATCTTGAATTAGCAGGAACTGATAAAGAAAAATTACCATTAACATCGGTAACTGTTCCTATCTTGGTACCTACAGCCACGACAGCGGCACCCACAATTGGTCCCCCATCTTCCTGAGACAAAACTGTACCGGATACATTGGTTTGTGCCATTGCCATTCCAAAGCTCAGGAACAAGCAGGCTAAAAACATCATTAGTCTTTTTCCCATAATCTTTTTCATTAGAAGATTAAATACCTAAAATTTACAATTATCAAATTTTTTTGTTACTCATTTCCAAACACAGAATCTTCGCATCTCCAAAACATCTCCCTCTTTTTAATGCTCAATTCTGATATACCTGAAATGCTTTCTCAAACCTCTGACAGCCTCTCTCAAAACCATCAGAATATTCATTCAGAAATTACCCTTTTCTATTATTAAATCTCTCTAAAAGAAATTAAAGTAAATTTCTGTTTGAGGAAGCAAAATTAAGAAATATTCAGTATACTTCCAAATATTTCTTGCAAAAAGTTAAGATTTAACACAAAAATGTATGTTTTATGCAGCTTTAATTCATATTCAGGTTAACAAAAGCATAAAATTAAAACATGATTTACGTAAATACAAAAGATAAAACTATCTTACAAGAAATCAGAACAGAAGAATAACCGATTAGAACGAATCTATATGTCATGATATCAAACAATATAATAATCAAAAAGAAACTATAATGGACTCAATTAATACCAGTTTGTCAGGCCAAAGATTTCTTAGAATCTCCCATCTAACGTTAAATCAAGCCCATTAGCTTCGCATAAAGAAGCATTCTTTTCCTAAATATAACTTAAGTTTAAAGTTTTTTAGAAAAAAAAATTGAAGAATCTGAACCACAAAAAGAATATATATCAAGACAACAACAATAGTTAGCCATCTTCTACGATAGTTTTTTAATAATCGCATTTAGTAAAGACTGACCGTTATTAATAAGAAAAAGCAAACATAAATGTTTGCCGAAAATGTAAAGTGACATAAAATCTATCCTTCTTAAAGGTTAGATTAAAAGGATAGAAAAAGACCTGGCCAAAGTACTGGTCAGGTCTTATAATTTCTATAAAATTCTAATTTAAGAATTTCAATTAGCCTTCAAACTTTTTGCATCTGAACCAGCAATTTTTAGAAGTCTGGGATAGGCTATTGAAGTGAGATCTGTCTTATCTGTTGTAACCAGAGTAGATTCTGAGCAAACTGAGGATGATGTAAAATAACCCATTATAAGACTTGTTGCACTATGATCACCCCATGCGCCATCATCCTTTAATACGGTTGTATAAATCAGGTTATCAGTTTCATCATAATTGAACTGACCTACCAGTCCATAATCAGACGACCAGGTGTAGTATCCATCGTTCTCATCCCATAACATCGTCCACACATAACGAGTGACAGGTGTTGCATCAGTCGAAGAGGTTTCATCTACAAAAGGCCCCATGTACTGCCCCCCATAAATATGCAAGGAAAGAGTAGATTCATCCAACTTTGCAGGAATACTAAGTCCCAAATCCGGAAGTTCAATACGTACTTGACCATTATCTTTAACCAACTTGGCATCAAATGCTTGCTGGGTAGCCTTAGAGGATACTACTGAAACTGCTATAAGAATCCAAAGATTTTTCAGACTATTTATTCGAAATTCTCGCTAATACTTCTTTGAGCTTATCAACAGTATTCACAAAAATCTTAATTCTTCAGTTCCTGAATTATCCTTAAAATTAAATTTCTCTAAAAGAAATTAGGTTAAATTCTTATTTCGGATGTAAAATTAAGGAACATTTATCAAATTTCCAAATAATTCTTTCAAAAAGTTAACATTTTAGATAAAATATAATCTATATGCAACTTTAATTCATATAAGACAAGACAAAATTAAATAGGGTCCGCTGATTTATTTTCATCAGCCGATGGCGAGAACGGGAGTTTTCTCAGCCACCAGGCTTTGATTTCTAAAGATCCCGGTATTTTCCGGGATTATTCTGATGATTTCCATCATTTCAATAA
>NZ_JAMXLY010000025.1 GCF_024054555.1 Segatella cerevisiae
TACAGCCTTCGTAGTAATCCTTCAGTACTGACCGTTGCTCTGCTTCCGTAAATTCGTAATATTTTTTCATCTCTTTCCTGATTTAAATTTAACTTCTTTAAGTCAACTTTTTCCAGGCTAAGACATTCTCTTTCATTTAGACCGTACATTCCCTATCAGGAATGTAGTTTTTTAGTAGTATTTTACAAAAATGTAGGAAGGTGCTTCAGGAAGGTAAAATGGGTGTAGATGTGGTGTAGTAAAACGTACTTATGACCACTTTTACCCAGTTATCCTTTATTGATAAAGATTTATGCGATGAATGAATGGTTGGCGTATGGAATAGATTATCAGTCAGTTGTGGAAATATGGAGGTCTAAATATATTCTAGTATACTAAGTTTAAAATTAATTGAGCTAATGGTGAGTCATTAAAAGTTGGGAATACGGGAGGAGGATTGGGGTTAGGAAAACATAAAAGAAGTTTTCTAGACAATCTCTGATTAAAGAGAGAAACTTTCGATTGTCAGGATCAGAGTAGACAGTCTTTCCATATGTCGTCCAATCCCTGTAAATATTCTGTATGCTGTTGTTTTGTCTTTAGAAAATTCCGAATTAAGGTAACGCCATAGTTCGTGACTTCTGCACCGCCACCCTTTGCGCCACCTCTGCGTTTAATGACTATTGGAAGTGGCGAGAGCGCATTCATGATTTTGATGGAAGACCATGCCTGTTGATAGGACATATTCATCGTCATGGAGGCTGATCGGATAGAACCAGTGTGGCGGATACATCTTAAAAGATCAATCCTTTTTTGGTCAAGAAAGGTCGTTTCGTTTTTCTTGACCTCTATGTTTCCTATAATGTGAAAAGGTCCATGCATCGTTATCGTTTTCAGAAGTTAGAGCAATAATAATGCCAAAGTCGTTCTCTATCTCCAACGATTCAGTTGATAGTTGAGTGGCTATCCTTATACTTCGAAGTAGAGCAGAGATCAAATTGGATATTATTATAGGAGAAAATAAATGGATAGAAGAAACTTCTGATAATACCTGAAAGTCCTTTCGCGTTGTTATTGTAGTAGATCGTATGTCTGTGCTTCATGCAAAGATAGCACAAATGCAAAAGTGCAAAGATACTTTTCTTTAACATCAGGCCACTCATAGTGTGGGCAAGAGGTTGAAAAGAGTTGGAAGTAGAATCGTAGATGTACTTGTAAAGCAAATTCCAGGATTCTTTCTGTTGGAGTGCACGATAATTTCTAAGTCCATAGAGATAAGGCTGATAAGTAAGTTTGTGGTCAAACTCTTTATGGAATTTTTTTTGTTCGACAGCCACTGTAGATTCTTGGTGTGTACGGTGCCAGTTGAGAGGTTTTTCTATACGTACGATTCCGTGGTGGAGTTGTGCTTGGATCGCGAGGCTCCAGTCATAGGGGATGTATCCCAACCAATGACTTTGATCCTGTGCAAAATGGCGTTCAAGGAGCATCGTATGCCCTGCAAAAGCATTAAAGAGAAGGGCTTCAAGTGCATATTGTGGGGTGACAAAGACGGTATGTTCAGGACTTGTGCCCCGATTATGACAACTAAAACAGATATCATGATTTCCAATAGCTGCAATTTGCCTTTCCAGTTTATCTGGATACCAGACGTCGTCTTGATCAGACAGGGCAATGTAGTCTCCTGTAGCTCTCAAAGTAGCTGTCCTGAAATTTTCATTAAATCCGAGTCTGATGGAATTCTGATAGAATTTGATAAATGGATATGATTGGGCATAGGATTTGCAAATATCTGGTGTAGAGTCTTTAGATCCATCATCCTGTATGATCAATTCATATGCAGGATAAGTTTGTTTTAGAATAGAATCGATTTGCTCACGGATATACTTTTCTCCATTATAGGTACAGATAATAACAGATATTTTATTGTCTTTGTCCATTTTAATAATATTTCGTGCAAATTTACAATTAAATCGTTGATGTTCAAAGAATAATATGTATTTTTGTCGCAAAATCAATTATTTACGATTATGTCTCTAAAATCATTATATGATTCTGTATTCCATGTTTATAAGCGTTATGATTTGACCCCATGGGATCATTCTCCGGAAAACCTGCTCCCTATATATGGTATTTATCATGTATATTGTGCACCTGGCTGGCAGAATTTGGTGAGAGATCAGATTGAAAGTTTAAAATCTTCCGGACTTTTTGAAGCTACACAGAAGTTGTTTATCAGTTGTGTGGTTAGTAGAGACAGTGATTTAGATGAATTGAGATCAATTATCGGGGCAGATGAAAAATGGGAAGCTATTTCTATTGAAAGGATAAAAACAAAGTTTGAATTTCCTGCTTTGAATTTCATGCAAAACTTTTGTAAAACGCACCAATGTCTGGTGTATTATTTCCATACGAAAGGCATTTCCCTCATGTCTACGACAAACCACTCCTTGACTTATAGAAAGTTCAGACGCAATGTGACGGCCTGGCGTAAGATGATGGAGTATTTTACATTTTATGAGTGGAAGGTCGCCGCTAATGTCCTGATGGATGGTTATGATACCTATGGAACATTAAAGATTGATCCCCCTTATACTTGTCATTCTCATTATTCGGGTAATTTCTGGTGGGCTCGTTCTAATTACCTTGTTAGTTTGCCGGCACTTGAAGGTGACAAAATGAAGAATCGTTTTAATGCAGAAATGTGGATTCTAAGTGGTCATGGTAGGTTCTTCAGTACGTTTGACAGTAAGACCACTTTGTATGGAGTTTACATGCCGAGGCAACTTTATCTTTCCTATAATCATGGGCTGTTTAAAAAGTTAAGGTATATCAATTCCTATAATCTTGACAAATTGAAGCGGCATTTGCTTGACGCAGAATGGGATAAGAAAAAGGTTGATAAATTTCGCACAAATGGTTAGTCCTTCAACTTGTTGACTATATTAAATATTGCAAATTGTATTAACAATATTTAATTTGTCATGTACGGCAGAAGATAAGTCAAGCTTATTAAGATAAATTATGTATCTTTGCAACCTGATTGTTCGGGAATGCACTTAGGATTCCCGTGTGTATTCGTGTTAATAATGGTAGTTTTGGCCGATTGCCATGGTTAGTGAATCGTTTACGCATCAGTGAGCCTATCTTGCTTGCTCTCTTTTAGACTGGGGAGTGACAAAGTACACTGAATCAAATCGCATAAAAGTTTTTTAGTAGTAAATTAAAAATTAAAATGGACACATTAAGTCTCAGAACTATTTCTGCTAATAAGGAAACAGTGAAGAAAGAGTGGGTCGTCGTAGATTGTACGGGCCAGGTAGTAGGTCGGCTCTGCACAAAGGTTGCCAAACTTCTTCGTGGAAAGTACAAACCCAGCTTTACACCTCATGTTGATTGTGGTGATAATGTCATCTTAGTCAATGCTGATAAGGTCGTTTTCTCCGGTAAAAAGGAGACAGATAAAGTGTATATTCGCTATACAGGTTATCCTGGAGGACAGCGTTTCGCCAACCCTGAACAATTGCGTAAGCGTCCCGGTGGCGTAGATAAAATCATTCGTCACGCCGTTAAGGGTATGCTTCCTAAAGGTCGTTTAGGCCGTGCGTTGATGGATAATCTCTATGTCTATGAAGGCGCTGAGCATGACAAAGAAGCTCAGAAACCGAAGAAAATTGATATTAATCAGTACAAATAATTAGGAAATTAAGATGGAAGTAATAAATGCAGTCGGTCGCCGCAAGAGTTCTATAGCTCGTGTTTACCTGAAAGAGGGAACCGGTAAGATCATAATCAATAAAAAAGATATTGAAAAATATTTCCCATCAACCATTCTCCGTTATGTTGTTTTGCAGCCGCTGAAACAGTTGGATGCCGATGGAAAGTATGATATTCAGGCAAATATTTTCGGTGGAGGCTTTACCGGCCAGAGCCAGGCTTTGCGCCTTGCTATTGCCCGTGCTCTCGTGAAAATAAATGCTGATGACAAGAAAGCATTGAAGGATGCAGGATTCCTTACACGTGATAGCCGTAAGGTTGAGCGTAAGAAACCAGGACGTCCAAAGGCTCGTCGTCGCTTCCAGTTCAGTAAGCGTTAAACGCATTGCGGAATTTGGATTTTTCAAAATCAGGAAAGTACTGAGCGAAGTTTAGTATCCAAATTGACTGGATTCGTGTGGAATGGGGCTGGATATTGCCTAAAGCAATTGAAAACCTGTTCTCAGGATTTTAAATCCTCGTCTACCAGTCGATTGTTCCTAATGAAAAGAATTAAAAGGAAAGTAAACAATTAAATTATAAAAAAATGTCAAGAACTACATTTGACCAGTTACTCCAAGCAGGTTGTCATTTCGGACACCTTCATAGAAAATGGAACCCTGCTATGGCTCCTTATATCTTTATGGAGCGTAATGGTATCCACATCATTGACCTTAACAAAACTGTAGCTAAAATAGATGAGGCTGCAGAGGCTTTGAAGGGTATCGCTAAATCTGGCAAGAAAATATTGTTTGTCGCTACTAAAAAACAGGCCAAAGACATTGTAGCTGAAAAAGCTGCATCTGTCAATATGCCTTATGTTGTTGAACGTTGGCCGGGCGGTATGCTGACTAACTTCCCAACAATCAGAAAGGCTGTGAAGAAAATGGCAAACATTGACAAACTGATGAATGATGGTACTTTCTCAAATTTGTCTAAACGTGAACTGCTGCAGATCACACGTCAACGTGCAAAGCTGGAGAAGAACCTCGGGTCTATCGCTGACCTGACTCGCTTACCCAGTGCATTGTTCGTCATTGACGTCCTCAAAGAGCATATCGCTGTCAGAGAAGCTAACCGTCTGGGTATTCCTGTTTTCGGTATCGTTGATACCAATTCAGATCCCCGTAATATCGATTATGTCATTCCTGCAAACGATGATGCCAAGGATTCTATTGAAGTTATCCTGAATGCAGTTTGCGGTGCAATTGCCGAAGGCTTGGAAGAGCGCAAGGTAGAGAAGGCTGACGAGAAAGCTGCTGCAGAGCAGAAAGAAGAAGCTGGAGAAAATCCTAAGCGTTCTGCCAGAAAAGCTCGTAAGAGTGAGGCTCCTGTAGAAACAGAACCGGCTCAACCAGTTGCTGAAGCTAAGGAAGAGCCAAAGGCTGAAGGACAAGCTCCTGCAGCTGAATAAAATGATATGGGGTCCACATAATCGGGGTGCAAGGAATCTTTGCACTGAAATGTTTGGACCCTTTTTTATTTTTAATAATTTAAAGGAAAATTAAAATGAAGGTTTCGATTCAAGATATTCAGAAACTTCGTAAGATGACCGGTGCAGGTCTTACAGATTGCAAGAAAGCTCTCGTAGAGTCTGAAGGCAATATGGATAAGGCAATAGAACTCGTCCGTGAACGCGGGTTGGCTATTGCAGCAAAGCGTTCTGACCGTGCAACTTCCAATGGTTGTATCCTTGTCAAGAAGGTTCCTGGATTTGCAGCTATGGTCGGCGTGAAGTGTGAAACAGATTTCGTTGCTGCGGGGAAAGACTTTATCGCTATGGTTCAGGAAATCCTGGACGGTGCTATTGCCAATCACTGTAAATCATTGGATGAGGTCAAACAACTGAAACTCTCTAATGGTGACACGGCTGAACTGGCTGTAAAGCATCGTTCTGGTATCACCGGTGAGCATATGGACTTGGATGGTTATAATTTCATTGAAGGTGATCACGTATCTGTCTATGATCATATGAACAAGCACCTTCTGGCTACTATGGTTCAGTTGAATGAAGAGAATGAAGAGGCCGGACATAAACTGGCTATGCAGGTTGCTGCCATGAATCCGGTTGCCCTTGATGAGGCTCATGTTTCTCAGGAGACCAAAACGAAAGAACTGGAAATCGCTGTCCAAAAGACCAAGGAAGAACAAGTTCAAAAGGCTGTCACTAATGCACTGAAGAAGGCTGGTTATAATCTCTATATCGCTGAGAGCGAAGAGCATCTTAACGAGGGAATCTTGAAGAAAGAGATTACTGAGGCTGACGCTGATGAGATTCGTAAGATCAAAAAAGAGGTTGCTGAACAGAAAGCTGCTCATCTTCCTGAACAGATGATCCAGAATATCGCCAAGGGCCGTATGAATAAGTTCTATAAGGAGAATTGCCTGGTTGATCAGGAATTCCAATTCGCTGATGGCGATAAGGTGAGCGTTTCTGACTGGCTCAAGAAACAGGGTGAAGGTTTGAAGATCGTTGATTTTAGACGCTTTACTTTGTTGGCTGAATAAAAAATCGGAAGTAAAGTCTTGTTTGTCCCTTACCCGTTTATTAAATGGGGTATGTAAGGCAGACGGAAAATATTCATATAGTGTCTGTTTTTCTACTGAAGAGCAGACACTTTTTCTTTCTCTCCCCTTTGTCTTTTTCTATGATCAGCATTCAGAAAATCGTATGACTTTAGGAGAAACAGGGATGGGGCTTTACGATTTTATATACCCAAGTTGCAGACGGAACATCTTAATGTTAGGATTGATAAAGGATGAAAATATTTACAGTATTAGGAAATTATCCGAGTAAAACCGGAGCATTACAAGATGCTTCGTTACCTAAGGGGCCTGTGATCTATCTCAAACCGGACTCGGCTTTACTTAAAGGCAGTAAACCTTTTTTCATTCCGGATAATTTGGGCGAGATCAGGTATTGTGCTGAATTAGTCGTCCGTATTTGTCGCTTGGGCAAGTCTATTCCTACACGCTTCGCCTATCGTTATTATGACGCTGTAACTGTAGGTGTCAACTTCATTGCCTCTGACTTGTTGAAGAAACTGAGGACAAGCGGATTGCCTTGGGATAAGGCAACGGGCTTTGACGCTTCTGCGGCACTTGGGGAATGGGTCAGCAAAGAGAAATTCTATAACGTCCAGGCCATCCATTTCCATCTGAACGTCAACGATGCAGTCAGTCAGGAGAGTTGCTCTTCAGACATGGGCTATACGGTAGATGAATTGATTTCCTCCATTAGTATGTATGATACCTTGAAAACCGGTGATATGCTTTATACGGGTTGTCCTGTCGATTTAATGCCGGCACATATCGAGGATCATATTTCCGGATTTCTGGAAGACCGTAAAGTCTTGGATTTCAACTTGAAATAAATGGATATGGACTCAATTACTGAGGGATAGTCATGGATTGAGAGATAGTAGGTGCACAAGATAGATAGACTTGAAAAGATTTAAGTTATAAGGTGATGAAAATACGAGTAGGTTTAGGTTATGATGTTCACAAACTCGTTGAGGGGCGCGAACTTTGGTTGGGTGGTATCCGCATAGATTATGCCAAAGGCCTTTTAGGGCATAGTGATGCAGATGTACTGATTCATGCCATTTGCGATGCACTTTTAGGTGCAGCCAATTTGCGGGATATAGGTTATCAATTTCCGGATACAGCTGCCTCAACTTTGAATATCGACAGTAAGATTCTCCTCCGTAAGACGATGGATTTGGTCATTGAGAAGGGATATCGGTTGGGCAACATTGATGCCACAGTCTGTGCGGAACAGCCTAAATTAAATCCTCATATACCCGATATGAAAGTTTGCTTGGCAAATGTCCTGGAAGTGGATGAAGAAGATATCTCCTTGAAAGCCACTACTACCGAGCGGTTGGGCTTTACCGGTCGTATGGAAGGTATTTCGGCTTATGCCGTGGCTCTGATTGAAAAAACTGAATGAAAGCCGTTTAGGCCATCTTTGGGGAGGTGAATTCCATTTATGAGCGTGCAAGTCGGAGTATTGGATGTGTTCGCACACAAAAAGTTGATATATGTCAAGAAGATCGACAGATTGTGATAAAAGTCCAGTTTATTGTTGCAAAGGTCCAAAAAGCAGGCTATCTTTGCAAGTACAAAAAGGTTAATAGATTGTTTAGGTTAGTAGTAATAAATTTAGGTTTTTAGTTATTAGGTTTAAGGTAGATTTAAATGATTGTTTAACAGATGACAAAGGGAGTCGCGAGACTGTCTTTCGTTAAGAAAGATTTTTTAGTTAAACATAGGCAGTACGCTGCAGCCCGACGAGGGTCGTAGCGTATTTTTTTGTTTTTATGCTTTCGTTCTTTTTTTTATTATTAACTTTGCAATTCAGGTGACAGATATAGCAGATCGTTATCAAAGAAAGGGTATACTATGCGAGTTCTGATTGTGAATACAAGTGAACATACTGGTGGAGCTGCAGTTGCGGCTAACCGCTTGATGGATGCGCTTAACAATAATGGCGTCAAGGCAAAAATGCTGGTGAAGAACAAGGAATCAGAAAATATTACCGTGGCTCATTTGCCCCATAGTGGTCATCTGAAATTCTTATGGGAACGGTGGTGCATCTATTGTCATTTGCATTTTCATAAAGATCATCTTTGGGATATAGATATTGCCAATGCAGGTACCGACATTACAAAACTACGGGAATTTAAAGAGGCTGATATCATCCACCTTTCCTGGATCAATCAGGGTATGTTGTCTCTGAAAAATATCAGGAAGATCTTGCAGAGTGGAAAACCTGTCGTGTGGACCATGCACGATCTGTGGCCAGCTACAGGTATTTGCCATTATGCCCGTGGTTGTACTCGTTTTCATTCCACTTGCCAGTATTGCCCGTTACTGCCTAATGGCGGTTCTGAACACGATCTGGCTTATCGGATCTGGCATAGAAAACAGGCACTGCTGAAAGCCGGTAGCATCTATTTTGTCACTTGCAGTAAATGGCTTAGAAACCAGGCTTCGCAGAGTACCTTGCTTACAGGACTGAGTCTGACGGATATCCCTAATCCGATAGACACGCATGTCTTCTTTCCGAAGGATAGGAAAGAATCGCGCTTGAGAGTGGGATTGCCTGCAAATAAGAAACTGATTTTGTTTGTATCTCAAAAAGTTACTGATGAGCGGAAGGGCATGTCTTATTTTACGGCAGCTATTCAGAAGTTGGTGGAGAAGCACCCTGATATGAAGCAAAATACGGGCATCGTTGTCCTTGGGGGCCATTCAGAGGAAATCGCGAATAAATTATTGCTCCCTGTTTTTCCACAAGGCTATGTCGAAGATGAAAGGAAGATAGTAGATATTTACAATTCAGTAGACGTCTACGTCCTGCCTTCTCTTGAAGACAATCTTCCCAATACGATTATGGAAGCGATGGCATGCGGTATCCCTTGTGTCGGCTTTCGGACAGGCGGTGTTCCGGAGATGATAGACCATCAGAAAAACGGATATTTGGCGAATTTCAAAGATGTGGAAGATCTCGCAGACGGCATCTATTCGATACTCTCCGAGGTGGACCAGGATGCTATCCGACAAGAATGTCGGCATAAGGTGGAACTTAACTATTCCCAACATGCCGTGGCCATGAAATATATTGATATTTATAACCAGGTCAGAGCGTTTAAGCATTATCGGCTATGATTACTTTTACCATTATTACATGTACTTTTAATGCTCAGGCAGTAGTGAAACGAACACTGCGGAGTGTCTTAAGGCAAACTTATAGAGGCATTGAACATCTGATCATAGACGGTGCTTCGGGGGATGAGACTTTGGCCATCGTCAAAAATTACCAGTTTGTGAATGACCAAGAGCGCACCGGGCATTCCGTAAGAGTCATCTCTGAGAAAGATCAGGGACTTTACTTTGCCATGAATAAAGGTCTGCAATTAGCAACAAATGAGTATGTCGTATTTCTGAATGCAGGTGATACTTTCCCTAATGAGGACACTTTAGACCGGATTTCTTTGAGTGTCGGGGAGTCAGAGGATTTGCCGGGGGTGCTTTATGGTGATACGGATATCGTGGATAAGGACGGGAATTTCCTGCGCCATCGCCGGTTATGCCCACCTGAGCATCTCTCCTGGAAGAGTTTTAAATGGGGGATGCTGGTATGTCATCAGTCTTTTTATGCTTTGACTCAGATTGCCAAGACAGTTCCTTATGATACCGCTTATCATTATTCCGCAGATGTCGATTGGTGTATCCGTATCATGCGTGAATGTGCACAAAGGGGATTGGCATTACGGAATGTGCATGGGGTCGTGACGAATTATCTGGCAGAGGGGCTGACAACGAAAAACCATAAAGCGTCATTGATCGAGCGGTTTCAGGTCATGAAGAAGCATTACGGTCTGTTAACCACACTATGGGTTCATTTTTATTTTGCTTTTCGTGCCTTCTTAAAGCGTTGAGGTAAAGTTTGTAGGGGCTTTACCTTGTTTGTACTTTTTCGATTTTAGGTTATCCCTATAAATTCAATATCTTCTATTATTTGAAAACCAATTCAATGCCTTCTGTTTTGTTGTTTCATCAGGCAATAAGTGGGGGAGCGTTTTCTTTATTAGTGATAATTCCCTGATTCTTTGTAAAACTTGAAAACAGATTTTCTTCGTTTCTGCATTTCCATGAGCATCATGTCGCTTCCCTTTGTTTATTCATCGTTTAGACTTATGACAGACGATTTGTCGTTATACTATTGTTGTTGCTAGAGTCAAACCTGATATGGAGTTATGGCATTATCTGTCAATGAAGAAATGGTCTTGTGAGCCTGTTGGGTAGGAAGGAAAGTTCCTGCCACTAAGGTTTATGGGAGAGCAGGTGTAACCTTCATAATAGATAGACACCAAAATGGTGCATAATGGTGCACCATTATGCACCATTTCGCTATACCATTATGGTACATATTGGTCTCTTCCTATGGCTTGACATAGTGCGATACAATCACGCTTGAATTTAAGACAAAAAGAGTGTTATAAGTAGAGCAAAAAATACCCGCTAATTACTTGTGATCAGCGGGTAAAAACGGTATTGAAAATGAATGTGATGTAATATCAAGAATATCTAAGGATCATGCCGGGTCTGATATTGGCAGACTTCGTCAAGTGGTTAAGCTTGCAGATCTGATCCACGGAAACACCTCTGTTCCGTGCAATCGATTCAAGCGTTTCTCCGCTTTTCACCTTGTGATACATGTTCTGACCTCCAAACTCTCTTTCAAGTGTCTCTTCTTGCTTCGTGGAAGCAACCTCGCTGTTTCCATAGACATCAGAACGACTGTAACTGCCATTGCCCCGTTTGCCTCTCAGGCGAGTGGCTTCTGCAGATTCAGCTTGATAAGTATCTTTGTTGTAAATATAATAGTCGGCTACGACATCCTGATTGCGGAAATCAAACATTAGAGCAGGATTGAGAGCTACACCGCATAGACGTGTCTCAAAATGAAGATGCGAACCTGTACTGCGCCCAGAGTTGCCTCCTAAGGCTATAGGTTCGCCTGCTTTGACATATTGATTCTCTGAGACCAGTTGCTTGGACAGATGACCGTAAATGGTCTCAAGGCCATTGTTATGGCGAATGACGATATAGTGTCCATAGCCGCCTCTTTCGTATCTCACGACACGCACTTTACCTGCGAATGCTGCGCGGATGGTGTCGCCTATATATACCTTGATATCGAGACCTTTGTGCATCCTGCCCCAACGATATTGGAAGTTGGACGTGATGACACGACTGGGGGTTGGCATACAGAAACCTCGTAAGTCTATTTTAAAATGGTCTGGTAGTGGAGTTGCCCGATGGGCGTATTGGTTGGAAAAGTCTGCATACAAATCTGCAGCAGGATTTTCACGATTCTCTTTGATGATATAATATCTGGTTGCAACAGTGTCAACTGCTCTCATTTTACGATCCACTGGTGCCTCTCTCGCTAAAAGGTCTTGTCCGCAAGCTGGAATTGCTGTGAGGACCAACAATGCTGCTATAGATAATTTCTTGATATTTGTTTTTAAATTCATGCGGTGTGTGATGTAGGTTTAAGTTTTTCAATGGGAAACTAAATGATTCCCCTTAGAGAATAAACTGTCATTATATAAAAGCTTTTTTTATAAATGACATTGCAAATGTAACGAAAATATTGCAAAATGCCAACACCCTTAACAGTTTTTATTGCGGTTTAACAGAAACCGATTCTGGGATTCTTGGCTTTTCAAACCGTTTATTTCAGGCTTTTCCTGCGATTTCTTTCGTCTGTTCTTCTGGTATATATTTCAATTTTTCCTTACAAGTTCTTGTAAATTTTTAGGGTTGATATAAATCAATTATTTACGTAAACAGTAATCTTTTCCCTCTAAATTGTAAAATGTTTAAAGTATCAATTTCTTTATTACTTACATTTTGAATTTGAGTTCTTCGGCAATTGAAAGTGACGTGGATTTGCTTTTTATTTAGGATTTGGATTTTTATGCAAATCACCGTTTTAACTTAATAAAAGTGAAAAAGATAGGATGCTCTTTATCTGATTCAAGGCCTTTGGTCCTCTTGCTAGTGTAATTACTGGAGAATCTGTCGTTCAAAAGTCTGGCTTAGCATCGGCTACAGTCAGAAGAGATCATGAGATTTCTGCCCAGTTGATGTGCGTCTTTCGAAGTTGGTTCAACCTTGTCCACAGCATCTGATTCTCTATCTTGTCACATTGAGGGTCATGGTCAACGATCTGTTGAGCCTGCTCTCTGGCTAATTGTATGATTTGTCCGTCTTGGGCGATATTTGCCAGTTTCAGATCCAAGGCTATTCCACTTTGCTGTGTGCCTTCCAAGTCCCCCGGTCCCCTGAGTTTTAGGTCTGCCTCGGCAATGCGGAATCCGTCATTGGTTTCACACATGATGTCAATCCTCTTGCGAGTAATCTCACTCAGTTTATGATTGGTCACGAGAAGGCAGAAACTCTGGTCCCCGCCCCGTCCGACACGGCCTCTCAACTGGTGCAACTGGGATAGACCGAAACGCTGGGCATCAAGGATGACCATGACAGTGGCGTTAGGGATATTGACTCCCACCTCGATAACGGTTGTAGCCACCAGTATCTGCGTCTCTCCATTCACGAATTTCTGCATCTCAGTTTCCTTCTCAGCCGATTTCATTTTCCCATGCACCTTACTGAGTCTGAATGTCGGGAAAATGTCTTTGAGGGTCTCAAATCCTTCCTCAAGATTCTTAAGGTCAGACTTTTCGCTTTCCTTGATGAGCGGAAACACGATATAGGCTTGCCGACCAAGGAGTATCTGTCGTCGGACCATACCATAGAAACTTGTCGTCTGAGTGTCATAGAAGTGCGTTGTGACGATAGGTTTGCGCCCAGGAGGAAGTTCGTCGATGACGCTGACATCAAGGTCACCATAGATGGTCATGGCGAGAGTCCGGGGGATAGGCGTAGCCGTCATGACCAGAATATGAGGGGGACGCTCTCCTTTAAGCCACAGTTTTGCCCTTTGCTTGACACCGAAACGATGCTGCTCGTCGATGACCGCAAGACCGAGGTGCAGAAATACCACAGGATCTTCGATGATGGAATGTGTGCCTACTAAAATCTGTATGTCGCCATTCGCCAAGCCTTCAAGGATCTTTTCACGTTTCTTGCCTTTCACAAGTCCGGTAAGGAGTTCGACACGGATATTCATGTCCTTGAGAAAGTCGCGGAGCGTAACGAGATGTTGCTCAGCGAGGATCTCCGTAGGGGCCATGATACAAGTTTGATAGCCATTGTCTATGGCAATGAGCATGGACATCAAGGCTACCAGCGTTTTCCCCGAACCGACATCACCTTGCAGAAGGCGGTTCATCTGCCTGCCGGTTTTCATGTCGTTTCTGATCTCGTACATGACCCTTTTCTGGGCATTCGTAAGAGGGAAGGGCAGATTATGGTTATAGAAATAATGGAATTTTTCTCCGATGTGTTGGAAGATATAACCTTTATACCGTTTTTTCCTTTCGCTGGTATAATGGAGAATATTCAGTTGGAGATAAAAAAGTTCCTCGAATTTAAGGCGCAGTCGTGCACGCTGCATTTCCTCGGTATTGTGAGGATAGTGTATCCAGTTGAACGCCAGATCACGGGAAATGAGGTGTTGTGACTGAAGGATGAAAGGAGGGAGTGTTTCCGGTAGAGGCTGAAGGGAGATTTTCTCGATGAGAGTCTTGGTCAACTTCTCTATGGCGCGGGAAGTGAGGCCCATCTTCTTCATCCTTTCAGTCGTCATGTAGTAAGGCTGCATCCCCATGGCAGACAGTTCGAGTTGGTCTGCGGGGTCAATATCAGGATGAGTCAGTTGGAAACGTCCCCCAAAGACAGTGGGTTTTCCAAAAACAATATATTCGGTGTTAACCTTATAATTTTTGTAGATATACTGCGTACCGTGAAACCAGACCAAATCGATGACACCGAAGCCGTCTGAGAAATGAGCGACCACTCTTTTCTGCCGTGCCCCCAAGGCAAACTCGTCAAAACTGAGAATCTTCCCTTTGAGTTGGATGAAGGGCATGTCGCTTGACAATTCGTTGATGCGGTAGATTTTGCTTCGGTCAACATATTTATAGGGATAGTATTCCAAAAGGTCACCATAGGTATTGATACCAAGTTCCTTACTCAGTATCTCTTTCCGTCTTGGCCCTACTCCGGGTAAGAATTTGATGTCTTGTTCGAGAATATGATTCAAGGTGCGCTATTCTTCCTGTCTGTTAATGGAGAATTAAGATTTTTTGATTGTGTGAAATATAAAAAGAGTTCTATTGACTTTCGGCAGTTCTTTATAAAGAGTCTTTCTTCGCGAATAATTCTGCTATTTCCATATCGAAAGGTGTGGTGAGTTTAATATTTTCCCTGTTGCCGTCAATGAGCGTTATTTTCTCTCCGTAAGCTTCTACCACAGAAGCATCATCTGTGAAGTCCTGATTATAGGGTTGTCTGTAAGCCTTTTTCAGTAGAGAGATATTGAAACACTGTGGCGTCTGCACCAACCGATAGTCGCTCCGAGGCACATTCCTGTGTTCGGGGAGGTATCTTAATGTTTCTACGACCGGCATTACCGGGATGACAGCTTTTGCCGATCGGGCAGTTTCGTAACATTGGGTGATGACTTTAACTGAAGGGAAAGGGCGGACGCCATCATGGATGCCTACGATTCCTTCAGCTTGGTCAGGTATGGCCTGCAGTCCATTGTAGATCGAATGGAAACGTGTCTTTCCGCCACAAACGATCTGACAAGGGACGTCGAACTCATACGTCTTGCAGAGATTCTTCCAATAATCGATTTGGCTTTTAGGGAGTACGAGAATGAGACTCAACTTGTCCGAGTATGCCCTGAATCGATTGATGGTGCGCATCAGGACAGGTATCCCGCCAATAGGGAGAAATTGTTTAGGTACTGCAGACCCCATTCTTGTCCCTTTTCCCCCTGCTGTAATGATGACGTAATCCTGAGTCATAAAACCGATCTTGTCTCTTAGAATTTGACGCCTTTTGCTGCTTCTTCTATCAAATGGGCATACTGCATCTTTACCTGCAAGTCCTTGACAGCTTTCTCACCGACAAAATAACTGAGGATGCGATAAGCGTAAGGCAGGGTGGCTGCGGGACCTTCTCCTGTAATTATGGTACCGGCTTCCTGGTAAAGGGCAGCGGTATATTCGGCACCGGTCATATATTTCTGGAATCCCGGAGAGCAAGTGGCTTTCTTGCCTTTTAGGAGTCCTAGACTGCCCAATACCATCGGTGCAGCGCAGATAGCGCCTATTCTCTTACCGGAACGATATTGAGCCATCAGAGCATCCCGTACGCCCTGATGGGCATTGAGGTTAGTTGCTCCGGGCATTCCTCCCGGCATCATCAACATATCGGCATCTCCGAAATCAGCATCTTCGAATTTCAAATCAGCTTTTATCGTCACCCCGTGAGAAGTCTGAACCCATTCAGAACCGGTTACGCTTACAGTCTTGATCTCTACACCACCTCTGCGGAGGATATCGACAGGGGCAAGGCCTTCGATTTCTTCAAAGCCATTAGCAAGGAATTCATATACTTTTGCCATAATCTCTATATTATCTATATTGTTAAGAATACTTTTCAAAAAAATTCGCTACATTTGCAAATATAATAATAAAGATTGAAACGGCAAAATAATATATGTCCGAAGAAAAGTTGAAATTCGTCGTTTTTGGAAATGATTACCGGAAGGAGGATATTGCTCCTTGTATTCAGCGTATTGAGCAATATCTTGCCCAAAGACATGCTTTGGTTCAAGTCGACCCGGGGGATTTGGAAGAGGCCGATTATGCTATTTCCATAGGCGGCGATGGGACATTCCTCAGGACAGCCAAAAAGGTGGGGGAACTACAGATCCCTATCATTGGCGTGAATATGGGGCGTTTGGGTTTCTTGGCAGATGTCCTCCCGTCGGAGATCGAAGAGGCTTTGGACGATATTTATGCCGGCAATTATTTTTTGGAAAACCATACGGTGATTCGTGTGGAGACGGATGGTGAGCATCTGGTAGGTTACCCCTGTGCCTTGAATGAGGTGGCTGTTTCCAAACGGGATACGGCATCGATGATCAGTATCCGGACTTATATCAATGATGAGTTTCTTGTCAACTATCAGGCTGATGGATTGATCGTCACTACTCCTACGGGGAGTACGGCTTACAGTTTGTCCAATGGTGGTCCTATCATCATCCCTCAAAGCCGGAGCCTGTGTCTTACTCCGGTAGCCCCTCACAGTCTGAATATGCGTCCGATCGTCATCACGGATACCAGTGTGATTAAACTGGAGGTCGAGTCCCGCTCTCATAATTTCCTTGTCGCTATGGATGGGAGGTCTGAGAAACTTGTCGGGGGAACACAATTGACGATTCGAAAAGCACCGTATTCTATCCATGTCGTCAAATTGATGAATAGAAGATATTTCTCTACATTACGCGAAAAACTAATGTGGGGATTGGATGAAAGACAAAGGAAATAATCTAATAGATGGAGTCCTTAAATGCTCTGTACAACATGAAAGATACTCTGAATAAATCTATGATCAAATAGTGATGCGTGCAGGTCGGGGAGATGCAGTTGATTCTGTATCCCCTGGAAAAGTATGCAGGGAAGTGACATGGCAGGATTAAAATCATTTCTTAGATTGCCAGAAAGCGAGTATGGTACTCGTACAATTCTGAGATGGCTCTGGAAAGCTTGGAAGGGTAACCGGTTGCAAGCTGTCTTGAATGCTGCCGTCGGATTGCTTGAGGTGATCGTCAGCCTCGTTCAGGTCACGGCTGTCAAATATGCTATAGATGTTGCTTCCGGAGCGATACGGGGGAGCATCCTTTGGGCTGTCATCTGGATGGCATTCCTCGTGATCCTTGATTTCGCCTTAGATATTGCACATATATGGATCAGCAATGTTTTGGGAATCAGAGCTCAGAACAAAATGCAACAGCAGTTTGTCGACCGGTTGATCCGTACGGAATGGAGAGGAAAAGAAAAGCGGCATTCGGGCGATGTGCTCAACAGACTGGAGTTTGATGTCAATACGGTGGTCATCTTTCTCACAGAGACCATTCCTTCTGTTCTCAGTGTGTTGGTGATGTTCCTGGCTGCTTTCACCTATCTCTTTACCATGGATCATGTACTTGCCCTGATCATCGTAGCAGTCTTTCCGCTTTTCTTTCTCGCCAGTAAAATTTATGTCCGGCGGATGAGGCGTCTGAATCGTCAGGTGCGCCATTTCGACAGTAAAGTCCAAAGTGTTTTACAGGAAACGATCCAGCATCGTGCACTGATCAAAACACTCGAAACGGGCAGTGTCATGGTAGGACGTCTGGGATATGTTCAGCATCATCTCCGGCAAAAAGTCATCAAACGGACAAAATTCAGGGTGTTCAGTAATCTGGTCGTAAACCTGGGATTTACTTTCGGCTATCTGCTGGCCTTCTTCTGGGCTGCAGTCCGCATGTCCCGGCATACACTGACTTTTGGAGGGATGACGGCATTCCTGCAATTGGTGAACCGCATTCAAGGTCCTGTTCGGGATATGGCAAAACTAGTTCCGGCTTATGTCAATGTCTATACTGCAGCAGAAAGGTTGATGGAATTGGAGAAAGATGTCTTGGAGGAGCAAGGAGATCCTGTCAGTTTAAACCCTTCTTGTGGCATTCGTTTGAAAGATGTTTCATTTGAATATGATACTGCTGACGGGTATGTTATCAAAAATCTTTCTTTTGATTTTCCTCCCGGGTCTTCCACGGCAATCTTGGGAGAGACAGGTGCAGGCAAGACGACCTTGATCCGCCTTTTGCTGGCCTTCCTGCATCCACAGAAAGGACATCTCGAAATTTACAATGACCACGTATCAGAAAAGTTGTCGCCTTTGCACCGGTGTAATTTCTCTTATGTCCCTCAGGGCAATACCTTGATGAGCGGCACTATTCGTGACAATCTGCGTTTGGGTAAAATAAATGCGACGGATGAGGAGATGGGAGAAGCACTGAAGGAAAGTTGTGCGGAATTTGTGTTTGATCTTCCTAAAGGGTTGGGGACAATGTGCAGTGAGCAAGGGGGAGGACTCAGCGAAGGGCAGGCTCAGCGCATCAGTATTGCCCGTTGTCTTCTCCGCAATCGTCATATCATGATTTTTGATGAAGCGACGAGCGCACTTGATCCGGATACGGAGCGCCGTCTCCTAGGAAATTTACTGTCCAAGCATCAGCATACGATTCTGTTTATTACCCATCGCCAGACTGTGGTCAAATATTGTGATCAGACCTTGACTATCAGGAAAGTGAGGGATGTATCCTAAACTCAAACTTGTCATAAAAGCTTGTTGTGGAAGGGAAAATAACCTTGTCAGTCCTATTTTAAAATGCCGATGCAAACGATTGCGCAAGCTTTATGTAATTAAGGGAGTTAGATTAACGGAAGAATGATTGTTTTTAATTATCTTTGAAGTTGTAACTAGAATAACATGAAAGAGCAAAAATCAATTACTATGAAAGATATTGCACGCAATTTAGGCGTGTCGATAGCAACGGTCTCTAGGGCTTTACAAGATAGCCCCCGGATTAGCGGTTGGCAAAGAGCTCGCATTCAAGTTTATGCAAAAGAACATAATTTCTATCCAAATATTATTGGAGCAGCCCTCCGACATAGTAGGGATATGCCAATGAAAGTCATAGGAGTTATTCTTCCACAGTTCGTTCATTATTATTTCTCTTCTGTACTTACAGGGATAGAGGAAGAAGCAAGAATTCGGGGTTATCATATTATGGTAGCATTAAGCGATGAACATTATGATCGAGAAGTTGAAGTTTGTGAATCATTTTATAAAAATAAGGTATGTGGCATTATTGTTTCACAAGCTAAAGATACTAAAAAATATGATCATTTTCGGAAACTTATGAACCATGGTGTGCCGTTGGTATTTTACGACCGTATCTGTACAGGTGTAAATTGTTCTAGAGTTGTCGTCGATGATTATAGAGGAGCCTATATGGCGGTATCCCATTTGATTGAAACGGGGTGTAAACGTATTGCTTTTTATGGGTCTTCCATGAATTTGGAGATTTCAAAAAACCGCTATAATGGCTATAAGGATGCTTTATTAAAGCACGGACTACTTATAAAAGAGAAGTATGTCCGTTTATGTGATAATCGTTCTGCAGCTGAGGAAATTACACCAGAACTTTTATCCATGGAGGATCATCCGGATGCTTTCTTTGCAGTGAATGATGATACAGCTATAGGAGCTTTATATACGGCCAAACGAATGGGATTTAAAGTGCCTGATGATATTAGTATCTGTGGATTTACTAATGGATATCGCGCTGAAGCGTGTGACCCGATGCTGACTACTGTGGAACAGCGGGGAAGGACAGTGGGAGTGGAAGCCGCGAATATATTAATTGGGTTAGTAGAAGGAACTATACCTATGGACAAGATAGAAAAAAAGATTGTTCCGACACGTCTTATAATAAGGGGTTCTACTCGCTAAAAAATCTAGGAAAGATAAAAATAGTTTTTAGAATATGTAAAAGTAGATAATAGAATGAAAGAAAGACCTGACTTGAACTTTTTTAAGCTTTGGAATCTAAGTTTTGGATTCTTTGGTGTGCAAATAGCATATGCATTGCAAAGTGCAAACATTTCCCGTATCTTTTCTACCCTTGGAGCTGATCCTCATAATTTAAGTTATTTTTGGATACTTCCTCCGCTGATGGGAATTCTTGTTCAACCTATTGTGGGGACATGTTCCGATAGAACTTGGTGTAGGTTAGGTAGAAGAATACCTTATTTAATTGTGGGGTCTGCTTTGGCTGTATTGGTAATGTGCCTGTTGCCTAATGCAGGCTCTTTCGGGATGTCTGTAAATGAGGCGATGGTATTTGGATTAATTTCTTTGATGTTTCTTGATACAAGTATTAATATGGCTATGCAACCTTTTAAAATGTTGGTTGGCGATATGGTGAATGAGAAACAGAAAGGATTAGCTTATTCTATTCAGAGTTTTCTCTGTAACGCTGGGTCTTTGGTCGGATATGTATTTCCATTTTTATTTACGATTTTAGGTATTGCTAATACAGCTGTTCCCGGGGTTATACCTGACTCGGTAGTTTATAGTTTCTATATTGGCTCGGCTATTTTGGTTTTATGCGTCATTTATACCTTGCTTCATGTAAAAGAAATGCCACCAGATGAATATGCAAAATACCATGAGCTTAAGAAGACAAATATTGTAAATCGGACAAATTGGTTTAAACTGTTGAGGCTTGCACCTTCTACTTTTTGGAAGGTTGGGTTAGTGCAATTTTTCTGTTGGTTTGCTTTTATGTACATGTGGACTTATACAAATGGTACTATAGCTTCCAATTGCTGGTCCGTTGATATGTCGTTACCGTCTACAACTAGTTCTCAGGGGTATCAAGAAGCAGGAAACTGGGTCGGTGTACTATTTGCTATACAGGCGATTGGAAGTGTACTTTGGGCAATTGTACTTTCACGTGTTAAAAATAAGAAAAGTTCTTATAGGTTGAGTCTCTTTTTAGGGAGTGTTGGCTTTATAATGACGGCCTTCATTCATGACCAATATTTGCTTTTCCTTCCTTTTCTTCTTATTGGATTTGCATGGGCTGCAATGTTAGCAATGCCTTTTACTTTTGTGACTAATGCTTTGGAAGGCTATGGTCATATGGGAGCTTACTTGGGACTTTTTAATGGTACTATTTGTATTCCTCAAATTATAGCAGCAAGTCTTGGGGGAATATTGCTTTCTTTAATGGGTTCAGTGCAGGGAAATATGATGATTTTGGCTGGAGTTGTATTGCTGATAGGTGCTCTGTTTGTATCATTAATTAAAGATAAAGAGAATGAATAAATAGAGATTATGCAAACGTTTGCAATTCGCATTGGATATTTATATGAAACTTTTATGAAATTCTTACTGATTTTTATTAATTTAGCACAGAGATTATCAAGCATACATCTATGGAATTTAAATTTAATATAGCGTATAGAACTCAGTTTGGGGAAAGAGTTGTCCTTTACCTGACTAAGAGTAAAACCATCAAGCCTTTGCGTTATGAGATGCATACATCTGATGGGAAAGAATGGAAGTGCCGGGTTTCCATGGGAAAGACGCCTCGGGTGTTGAGGTATTTTTATCAGGTGGAAAAGGAACAGACGGTCTTGAGATGTGAATGGACATTGATTAGGCATCTCCTTGAAATTACAGCGGAAAAAGCTGATTCCTATATCTTGTATGACAAATGGGAAGATATGCCCGAAGACTCTTATCTGTATAGTTCTGCTTTCACAGATTGTGTTAATAATCGGAGAGTGGGGAGGATAGTGCCTTCTCTTTTCCTACAAACCGTTCGTTTAAAAGTCAGAGCACCACAACTGGTTGAGGGTGAACGGTTAGCGGTTGTTGGTCAGGGAAAGGCCTTGAAAGACTGGAATGTGACTCAGGCTATTGCGATGGTTGAGCAGGATTATAATGAGTGGATTGTAGATTTAGATGCTTCTGATTTCCCGAACCATCGGGCAGAGTTTAAATTTGTCGTTCTCAATAAGGATAAAACTCTTCGGCCTTTATGGGAAACCGGATATAACAGGATATTGCAGTTTCCGCAAATGGAAGACGGAACAACAATCGTATATGAATTGGGGCAATCCTTTTTGGAGCGTTGTAACCGCAGACTGGCAGGGACATTGGTGCCGGTCTTTTCATTAAGGAGTAAGAAAAGTTTCGGTGTCGGGGATTTTGGTGATTTGAAACGTATGATCGATTGGATCTCGATGGTCGGACAGCGAGTCCTTCAGATATTGCCGGTGAATGATACGACAACAACACACACGTGGACGGATTCCTATCCCTATAGTTGTATCAGTATTTTTGCTCTGCACCCTCAATATGCTGATTTCAATGCTTTACCGATTTTAAAGGATACAGATCGTATGGATTATTATCGTCATTTACAGGTTGAATTGAATAGCCTTCCTCAGATTGATTATGAGCGGGTCAATGCTGCAAAGTGCGGGTACCTTCATGAATTGTACGGTCAAGAAGGTAGGCAGATCTTAAAGAGTGCCGATTTTAAGAAGTTCTTCAAAGAAACGGAACGATGGCTGGTTCCCTATGCTCATTATTGCGTATTAAGGGATGAATATCACACTGCGGATTTTTCTAAATGGCACGGTCATACAACTTGGAATGAAAAGGAATGGGAAAGAGTGTCAGATTGTGGTTCTGAATGTCGTGACCAACTTTCTTTTTGGTTCTTCGTACAGTATATCCTTGACAGTCAGATGAAAGATGTACATCGCTATGCCCGTAGCAAAGGCGTGATTCTGAAAGGGGATATTCCAATTGGTGTCAATCGTCAAGGCTGTGATGTGTGGATGGAACCTGAGTATTTTAATCTCAACGGACAAGCGGGCGCTCCTCCGGATGCTTTTTCAGTCAATGGGCAGAATTGGGGCTTCCCGACCTATAATTGGGGCGTAATGTTAAAAGATCATTGTAGGTGGTGGGTTCATCGTTTCCAGAATATGGCAAAATACTTTGACGCCTATCGCATCGATCATATTTTAGGCTTTTTCCGTATTTGGGAGATTCCAATAAATGCTGTGCAAGGCATTCTCGGCCAATTCTCTCCTGCCTTAGGTCTGTCGATAGATGAGATTCGGGGCTATGGACTCAATTTCCAAGAAAGGCGTTTTACAGAACCGTTTATTACAGACTGGGTACTTGACAGGGTGTTCCATGACAGAATAGGCGAGGTGCGTGAAAAATATTTAGAGAAAATAGATGCCGAGTGCTATTGTATGCGCCCTGAGTATGACACACAGAGAAAGATAAAAGAAACTTTCGGAGCGTCTGTGAGCGAGTCGGACAAACAAGTAAGGGATGGGCTTTACACTCTGATTAGTGATGTCCTTTTCGTTCGTGACTATAAGGATTGTCATAAATTCCATCCTAGGATTTCCGCCCAATTCAATTTTATTTATGAGAGTTTGTCTGATTGTGATAAAGCGGCTTTCAATAGACTCTATGACGACTATTTCTATCGTCGGAATAATACTTTTTGGCAGGAACAGGCCATGAAGAAATTGCCTCGGTTGATCCAATCAACCCGGATGTTAGTTTGTGCCGAAGATTTGGGAATGGTGCCGGCTTGTGTGCCTGAGGTTATCAATCGTCTGAAGATCCTCAGCCTTGAAATTCAGAGCATGCCAAAGGAGTCAAATATGCGTTTTAGTCATTTGGAACGGAATCCCTATCGTTCTGTCAGTACAATATCCAGTCATGATATGCCTACTTTGAGACAGTGGTGGGACGAGGACTTGTCTCGCACACAGGATTATTATCATTCAGTATTGGGACATCAGGGGGCAGCCCCTCATCCGCTACCGGGTTGGCTGGCAAAGGAAATTATTTCCTGTCATTTGTATTCACCGTCTATGCTTTGTGTTTTGAGTATTCAGGATTGGCTGTCTTTAGATGAGAGCCTTCGTTTGTCTGATGAAAATGGCGAGCGCATCAACATTCCCTCAGATCCGCATCATTATTGGCGTTATCGGATGCATTTGAATATTGAGGATTTGATATCGAATCAAAAATTCTCTACTATGGTTTCAGAGTTGATTCGTCAGTCGGGAAGAGGATAGTGAAGAACTCATATCAGTGATTACTTAACGTTTTGAACGTGTGTATTTAATAATGCATAAATATGAAGCTTAATCATTCTATATTTGTGTTTGTGCTTGCATGCTGTTTCTCTTATGGTTTACATGCACAATCTATTAGAGAAATAGTTTATACTTCTCATAAAACTTCCTTTAGCCTTTTCGCTCCTAATGAGGTAAAGGGCGTGTTGGTTAGAATTTACAATACTGGAATAGGTGGAGAACCTAAGAGAATCTTGCATTTAAAGAGAACAAAAAATTGTAGATGGACTGGATCAATAAATGGAGATTTGAAAGGATTATTTTACACTTTCGATGCGGGTTTTGGAGAGACACCTGGGATTTTTGCTCAAGCTGTAGGAATAAATGGTAAGCGTGGGGCTATAATCAATATGAAATCAACAGATCCGATTCATTGGAATAGAGACAAAAAACCTGATCTCCATACTCCTGCTGATCTGGTCATTTATGAATTGCATTTTCGTGATTTCTCCATTGATTCTTCTTCCGGCTTTGCCAATAAAGGAAAATTTCTAGCTTTGACGGACCGGAAGGCTATTAATTACTTGCATTCTCTAGGTGTGAATGCAATACACATTCTGCCTTCTTTTGATTTCGCTTCTATAGACGAAATGAAACTTGATTCTCCTCAGTATAATTGGGGATATGATCCTCTGAACTATAATGTTCCAGAAGGATCGTATTCTACGAATCCGTATGATCCTTCTGTACGTATTCGGGAATTTAAAGAAATGGTACAGGCTTTACATCGAGCAGGTATTAGGGTCATTTTAGATGTAGTCTTCAATCACACTTATCAGATAAAAGGCAGTAATTTTCAATTAACATATCCTGATTATTTCTATCGGAAGACAAGAGAGGGGAAATATTCTAATGGCTCTGGTTGTGGTAATGAGACTGCTTCTGAGAAGCCAATGATGAGAAAGTTTATGATTGAAAGCATAAAATATTGGATAAGAGAATATCATATCGATGGCTTTCGTTTTGACTTAATGGGAGTTCATGATATTCAGACAATAAATGATATTCGATCGGAAGTGGATAAAATAGATCCTTCAATATTTATTTACGGTGAAGGGTGGAGTGCTGGTCATTGTGCTTATCCTGAAAATCAGTTGGCATTAAAAGGTAATCTTATGAAGATGCCTGGCGTTGCCGCTTTTTCTGATGATATGCGCGATGCTCTTCTTGGTCCCGTTTCAGACGTGCATAAAGGTGCTTTCTTGGCTGGTATTCCAGGAGAAGAAGAAAGTTTGAAGTTTGGCATAGTAGGGGCTATTTCTCATCCCCAAGTAGATATGATTAGGGTAAATTATGATAAGAAGGCTTGGACTATTCAACCAACTCAGCAAATTACTTATGTGAGTTGCCATGACGATTTATGTTTAGTTGATCGACTGAAAAAAGAAATTCCAAATATAAGCATTGATGAATTGATCCGTCTCGATGAGCTTGCACAAACTGCTGTATTTACTTCTCAAGGAATTCCTTTTTTGTTTTCTGGTGAAGAAATGCTGAGGAGTAAAAAAGGAGTCCAAAACAGTTTTGATTCTCCGGACAGCATAAATCATTTGGATTGGACTAATTTGAAACGTTATCCTCAAGTCTACGGATATTATAGCAATTTAATAAAATTGCGCAAAGATCATCCTGCTTTTCGGCTGGGTAAGGCAGAGCTTGTAAGGAAGCATTTAGCCTTTTTGCCTTCTCAAAGTGCATTGGTCGCATTTGTATTGAGAAATCATGCAGGAAAAGACCCATGGAAAAATATATTCGTCGTCTTGAACGGTAGTAAGGATACACGGTCAATCATTATTCCTCCGGGAAGGTATACGATCGTTTGCGAAAAAGGACAAATTAATGAGGAAGGACTTCGAACGATCAACTCAAGTCAGATATTTGTATATCCCCAGTCTGCTCTAATTTTTCATGACTAAAATTTAAAATTGGATGGAATGACAAATATAAGAAATTAGATAATGGTATTTGGAATGATGAATAATATTAATCGGATCTCAGATGATTCTTGATATTATATAATCATGGAAACTCCTAAAAAAAGATTCGAAAAATGAAAAAAAAATTATTATTTTTGTTTTGGTGTTTATTGGTCATAGGACAAATAAAAGCTATGAAGATAGATCGTATTGAACCCACAAATTGGTTTGTAGGGATGAAGAATCCCTCTTTACAGTTAATGGTTTATGGTAAAGACATTAGAAATTCAACTTTTTCTATGAACTATCCAGGTGTGGAAGTTGATTCTGTGGTACGTTTAGATTCACCAGATTATTTATTTGTATATTTAAATATAAAGGGAGCTAAAGCTGGTCGTATGATCTTGAGTTTTACACAAGGTAAGGTTAAAAAGGATGTGAGTTATGAATTAAAAGATCGTGTAATGCCGGGTAATTGTCGTTTAGGCTTTACCAATGCTGATGTTTTATATATGCTCATGCCTGATCGCTTTGCTCAGGGGCCTCATCATAAAAATCATATTAAAGGGTTGAATTCTTATCGGGAAGATCGTTCTGTACCAAGCCTTCGACATGGTGGTGATCTGGAAGGAATCATGAACCATTTCGATTATTTTAAGCAGTTGGGGATTACAGCTCTTTGGCTCACTCCTGTTTTGGAGAATAATTCTCCTGATCATGACGGGACCAGTACCTATCATGGCTATGCAACAACAGATTATTATCATATAGACCCGAGGTTTGGTACAAATGAAGAATATCAGCAATTTGTTCGAACTGCTCATGCAAAGGGATTGAAAGTCATAATGGATATGATATTCAATCATTGTGGTTTTGAGCATCCATGGGTGAAAGATATGCCTTCTAAAGATTGGTTTAATTCTCCTGAATGGCTTATCGGTGAGGATGCAAAGAGTAAATATCGACAGACCTCTTATAAATTGGCCCCTGTGCTCGATCCCTATGCTTCTCAGATAGATAAGAGAGAGACCGTAAACGGATGGTTTGTCCCTACTATGCCTGATTTAAACCAGCGTAATCCCCATGTCATGAAATATCTTATTCAGAATAGTGAGTGGTGGATAGAAACTGTTGGCATAGATGGTATTCGTATGGATACTTACCCTTATGCTGACCGAAAAGCAATGGCGGGTTGGATGAAAACACTTATTCAAGAATATCCGCATTTTAACGTGGTTGGTGAAACTTGGGTTACTGAACCTGCTTATACTGCTGCATGGCAGAAAGATTCTAAAATCTCCAAACTGAACAGTTATCTTCCAACTGTTATGGATTTTAGTCTTTATGATAAAATTAATAAGGCTAAAACTGAGGAAACTGATAATGGCGAAAAAGGCTTAAATCGTGTATATAATAGTCTGTGCTATGATTATCTTTATGCTAATCCTTCTTCTGTAATGGCTTTTATAGAAAATCATGATACAAATCGGTTTTTAGAAAATGGAAATGATACATCGAGTTTGAAACAAGCATTGGCATTACTTTTAACAATTAACCGAATCCCTCAACTTTATTATGGTACAGAAGTTCTTATGAATGGCACAAAAGAAGTCACTGATGGTAATGTTCGTAAAGATTTTCCTGGTGGTTTTCCTGGTGATAAGTATAATTGTTTTACTTACCAAGGACGTTCAAAAATTCAAAACAATATATTTGATTGGTTGAGTAAACTTTTACATTGGCGGCAAAATAATGCTTTGATCACGCAAGGTAGACAAATACAATTTTGTCCGTATGGAGGAGTATATGTTATTGCTCGACAATATAAAGGTAAGGCTTTAATGACAATTTTGAATGGGACTTCTAAACCCACTACAATGGATGTGAAACGTTATGCAGAGATAATTGGTGACCACATTTCTGGAACTGATGTAATAACAGGAGGAACTGTAAAACTAGATAGAAATTTAGAATTGAAGCCACGTCAAACTTTGATCATAGAGCTATAAGTCTTGAGATATTTGTTGATTTGATTTCGTTCTAAAAGATTTGACTTATCCTGCTATGGTTAGATATTTATAAATAATGCTGTCTAGTAACCTTTTTGTTAGTTGAAAATTTAGTTTGAACTCATCGTATGAAATTCTGCCATTGCTGTTACTTTTGTTTTTACAGGACTGTATGTGTATAGTAAACTGATAAAATTGTAGAATAAGTCAGAAATCCAGGAAATTTGCCACTGGACAACCAGTGGCAAGTCCTATGTGAGAAGCTGACGGTTGGACACATCTACACATCTTATTATCATTATACTTATTGGCGTATAGGAACACCTTAATTTTCTGTGAGAATTTAGCATGAAAGTGGAAGTTAGAAAATCGAATCATTTGGACATTAGGTATTCATTCCACTGCAAGTATGTTTGACGAAACCTATAGGCACTGCTCCCAGAAGCTCTTTGCCGTGTTTCATGTCATCTTCTGGAGCATTTTTGGACATTTTAGCAGATAGACGGATAAATCACGAAGGAAAGGAACTGGAGATGCTGCTATGTATAATGGGCTCAACGATGTTCACATTGTTCGACAATATCCTCAAAGGTGTTGATCGCCTTCCCAAGAGCAACAGGAAGCATAACAGTAAAGTATCTTATCGGGGGACCCTTATGGTCCGTCCAGCTCATGTCCGTTGCTGAGTACGACCATTATCTGCTCAATGGAGTGCTTCTTCCCCCAATGCGACTTTGATCATGGCCCGATCTTACATTTATTATGCCCAGTACAGAGGACTGACGGAAAGGAGTTTGTGTTATGTGGTTTAAATGGCAAAGGGCTTCAGGGACACTGAGTTAATTGTTTTTACCTATATCAGCCCTAAAGGCAAAATAGCACATACCGACAAGCACATTGTCTTTGAGAAAGAGATCTAGGCTAAGCTAGGGTTTGGCGATGGAGTAATAAAAAGGCAAAATCCTGTCGTATTGCTAACTAACAATTTTGAACATGAGGTGCTGATATTGATGAGGTATATAGGTAGAGATGGGATATAGAGGCGCTTTACAAGCGGTTCAAACAGAACTTCCTATTACACTTTTTCTATGAGGATAGTGTCACCACAATACAGATAGAGATATGGGTGATGTTTGCGGCACATTTACTTTGTAACATCATAAGCAGAAAGGTCAGACAGTGACTTTCTCATAAATCGTTATTATGCTCATCCTTACATAGATGTATTACATTGACTTTACCTCATTTATGGCAATACTGATAGTGATGAATCTGTGATCATGGAAGAATGGGAAAAAGCTCCGCAGAGTTAGAGCCTTATTGAATTGCGGGGGAGTTAACTTTTATAAAAAAACAGAGGAAAAGCCCAGTTACGGGTTTCCCTCTGCTGATTTTGGCTTTTTTAGAATTTAGTGGATAGCAAATATTATAAAGAATGCTATGAAAACCTGCCGGCAGAATCTTGGGATAGGCTGCTATAAGTTGTGGATGATGTTCTTTATCCTCTTCAGGAAAAGGATGCTGGGCCAGGACTGATTTTTTCTCCTGTTACTTACGCAACATTTCTCAAATGGAGGGTACCTCATCCGTGGATTGTTCTCTACAGTAGCCAACAAGAAGTAGATAAGTGAATTCTCTTATAGCAGCACAGTTTCGGGAGTATACTACGTGCTTTTAATAATGTATTCCTATTTCCTGGACAGGTTTTTGAAGAAACTCTGCAGGTTGCTATTACAATGGAAGCACTCTGTTAGGCTATAGATCAGGCTACTTTTTTTGTGGAAGTTGGGGCTTTTGACACAGTTAAGTCTTACTACCATTATTTTTTATACACCCACATTATTTTAGTTAATATCCCGAATTTTGTGTCAGATTTGTGTTGGCTGTAATTTCACTAGCTGGGAGCGGATATAGATTAAATTTATTGTCTACGGCATGAGGATCCCCGGTATTGCTATTCATACCTTTATAACTCCACAAATAATTATTGGAAGTAAGTTGTCCGAATCTGACAAGATCTGTGCGACGGTGTCCTTCCCATGCTAATTCACGACCACGCTCTTGAATGATGTCATTTGCTGTTGGTGATGCGATTATTTGGGCACCTGCACGCTTTCTGATTTCATTAAAGTAATAGATGCCATTATGACCATCAATATTGACATTAACCCCTCCTACTACTTGACACTCAGCAAGCATCAGATAAACATCGGCTAAGCGATAAATAGGGAAATCAGTGTCAGTAAAAGAATTGATATTAGTTACATTACTTCCGTTTGCCTTTTTATTTGTAAATTTATAATATGCATAACCATCTGTGAAGGTTCCTATATCTTTAATATCCTTATTTTGTCCGTTTGTATAGAAACGCTTGCCACGAATATCAGATGATTGGAATAAATCAACAAATTCAGGTGTTACTCTTAGACCTCCCCATCCAGCACCTCCAAGACCTATAAGATTCAAATAATCCATAGAACCACCAGTCTCACTGTTAATAATGTAAGTCGTTCCACCATAGGCTTGTGTATTGATATGATCTTGGTAAATACTGAATATGATTTCATGGCCGATACCTTGAAATTGGTCATTATCGGCTCCGAACATATTAAAGTAATTACTTTGTGATTCAAGTTGATAACCTAATTCTAAAATTTTTTTACACGTTTCTGCACACTCTGTATATTTTACGATTCCTGTGTATACTTTTGCGTTAAGGTAGAGTTTTGCAAGCATCATGTAAGCCATTCCCTTCCCTGCTCTATATTTCTCCGGATTAGCTGGTAGGTTATCATCTTCTGCCAGCGATTTGAGTTCGTTTTCCAACCATGAGAATAAGTCTGAACGCTTGATTTGTGATGGCTTGGTACCTCCTACAGATGATGTCTCATCGGTGAAAGGAACATTTCCATATAGATCAATTGCTTGTAAATATGCTAAGGCACGTATACAACGGGCTTCTGCTTTGTATTGTTCCATCTTGGGGTCTTTAATGCTGGAATTGTTGATCTGACGGATCACTTCATCGCATAAGGACACTTCGTACATAATTCTATAGTACATAGCTGATACAAAAACATCTGAGGATGTCCACTGTAAACCGTGTAGATCCTTTATAGTTTGGTCGTTCCATCCCATTATACATTCATCTGTGGGTAGTTCCTGACAATTAAAGTAGGCCCGTAAATATTGTCCGAATCCACCGTCAATACCATCAATATCCGGACTTCCAGAACTACCATCCGGTGAACTTACTGAAAAAGCACTATAGCATTTTGCTAATAATTGGTCGTATTTTTCAGTACTAGTAAGAGTGTTGGAAGGTGTATTGGTACTAGGATCAATTGGAGTCACATTTAGATCACCTGTGCAGGCTGAAAAAGTGATTATTGTTATGCAGGTTAATGCACAAATCCTATATAATTTATTTTTGTTATTCATAATTGCTGTCTTTAGAATTTAAAACTTGCTCCAAATAATACTGTTCGTGGACGAGGATACATATTATTGTCTATTCCTCCTTGCTTATTATCAGTAGTAATAGGTAATTCTGGATCCACTCCGTCATATTTAGTTATAGTAAATACGTTCTGAACCGTCAAGTGTAATTGTAACCATTTAGTTGCATTATAGCCTAATGTGATTTTGTCCAACTTTAGGAAAGAGGCATTTCGTACATAGTAATCTGATAAATATTGTGCCTGTGAAAAATTACTATTTACAGCAGATTTTAATCGATTGGCAATGAAATTATTTGTCCACATATCTGCTTTCATTTCATTATTAGAGGCAACATTGTCATAAACATAATTCCCTAAACTTGCTCTAAGAGACGCGGATAATGTCCATTGATTATATCTGACTTCAGTATTGAAGCCCATAAAAACATCTGCATTTGGATGTTTATATACATATTTATCTTTTTCATTAATCTGACCATCTCCGTTTCTATCTACATAAGTACCTTCTATTGGATGATGATTGGAGTCGTAGGCTTGCTGATAAACATAGAATGAGCCTGCTGCTTGACCTACTTGATAGATTTGTACATTATTACCTACACCACCGCTAATACCGCCAGTAAGAACACCTACATAATCAGGATTATCATCAGCTGTTAATTTGGTGATTTTATTCTTGTTATAGGAAACATTAAAACCGATGTCCCAATGCCAGTTCCTATTCTCAATAGGAACGAAATTTAAGGTTAATTCCAATCCTGTATTTTTTAAGTTTCCGATATTCATAAGTAAATAGTTGGACAAATTTGTACCAGCGGGGATGGGAACATAGTTTAGGAGATCTTTAGTCTTACGTTGATAAGCATCAATACTACCGTTAATACGATTATTGAGAAATCCAAAGTCTAGGCCGAGGTTATACGTAGTCGTTGATTCCCATTTGATATCAGCATCGTAAGCTTTTGGTGTGATTGGAATAATAACTTGATCACCAAACTGGTAATAGGAACCACCTTGATTCATGTGATAAGTTGGAATAGAAGGATAATCTCCTTGACCAATATTTTGCTGCCCTGTGATACCATATCCTAAGCGTAGCTTTAAATTAGAAAGCCAGTTGATTTGTTTCATAAAAGGTTCTTCTGACATTCTCCATGCAAGAGCTAAAGAGGGGAAAAGTCCCCATTTGTTATTTTGAAATCGTGAAGTACCATCATCGCGTAATGTGAATGTGAACAAATAGCGATCCATAAGAGAATAATTCAAACGTCCATAAAAGGAAATCAGGTAGCTTTCTGTTTTTGTAAGTGGAGTCGATGCATAATCACTGGTTCCGTCAGCAGATTTCTTGATATCTGTCGTTTTGTTATAGAAATGTTGCCAAGAGTAACCTCCTAATATGTCAAAATGACTGGCTATAGATTTTAGGTCTTTTGCATAATCAAGATAAAATTCTAAGGTCTGGTCTCTCCGGAATTGGGTATATTTCTCCCACAAACCTGCACCATTCTGGACTTTATCGTGGAAAGAGACTTCACTTCCTTTTAGCCAATGGTTCCAGCCATCTGATGTGGAGACGTCAATGCCCAGATTCAGGTTTGCACGAAGACCAGGTATATAGAAAAATTTATAATCGAATTGAGTATTTCCGATGAAACGCCTAATGTTTGATGTCTTGTCTTCGGCATTGAGCATAGCTACAGGATTTAAGGTTGACATTGTATTAGAAACCCTCGAACTGGTTTGCCATGCTGTGTAACCGAGAATTCCAGATGTGTCGTAAACTGGTTTCATAGGATCATATTGTACTGCTGCATTGATGACTCCATCGTCAGCAAAAGTGTTTTTCGAATAAACACCGTTTCCGTTCAAATTAATAGTGAGCCGATTATCCAATAGTGTGGGGGTTAGATTAAATGACAATGTTCCACGTTTCATATTTGTTGTCTTGACAATACCATCGTCATTGAGAAATCCGGTAGAAATCCGGTAGGGCAAAGAGAATGCCTTATTTTTTGTCATATATCCTCCTGAGATTCCCGCATTAATTTCTTCAGTCCAGGCTGTACGATAAATCTCATTTTGCCAATTTGTTCTGGAGTTTCCCAAACTTGCAACTGCATTTTCATTTGAGCCATAATTGTCCATGAAAAATTCTTTAAATTCGTTAGCATTCATTACATCTACCTTTTTAGCAATTTTTTGAAAAGAACTTGTCAGGTCAACTGTAACTTGAGGCTTCCCACTTGTTCCTCTTTTGGTTGTTATGACGATAACACCATTTGAAGCGCGTGAACCATATATAGCAGTGGCTGAAGCGTCTTTTAGTATAGAGAAACTTTCGATATCGTTCGGATTAATGCTTGAAAGAATGTCGCTCTGTCCGGAAATGCTTGTACTGCTTATTGGTAGTCCATCAATGACAATAAGAGGATCATTTGATGCCGAAAGAGAAGAGCCGCCACGAATACGGATAGAAGATCCAGCTCCAGGCCCACCTCCATTACTAATGATTTGCACTCCAGTGGCTTTACCTTGTAACAAGTCCGCAGGAGAAGTGGCAAGGCCCTTGTTCAATTGGTCTGCCTCAACGGATACGACAGAGCCGGTTGCATCACTTTTCTTAACGGTTCCGTAACCGATAACAACAATATCATTTAGCATCTTGTTATCCTCTTTTAAAATAACCGTCAGCCTTGGGATTGCTTTGACAGTAGCTTTTTGATAGCCTACATAGGTTATCGTTAAATTTTCACTTGTGTTTGCTTTCAAGGTAAAATCGCCATTCAAATCGGATACAGTTCCGCTATTGCCATTAGCAAAACGTATGGTCGCACCGATAATAGGTTCACCTGAAACGTCTTTGATATGTCCTTTAACTATGATCTGCTGTGCAAAGCCATTAGCAGAGAGGATAAATCCGCATAATAATGCAAATATCCTAAGAGACATTGTAAATTTAACCTGATTCATCATTTTTTTAAAATTAAGGTTGTTTCATGTTTCCTGTTCCATGATTTCTGATTTAACTGTCGGAAACTCACTATTAGGAATATTAAGTGTCTTGTTAATTGTAAGGTTTAGGTTTTAGATTATTTCAACAGTATTAATAGGTTTGGTCCATTTATCAAAGTTTTAAATTTTACTAATGCAAAATTAAAATCTTTAATGTTACTTTGTTGTTGTTTTAAGTTAAAAATATCATTAACTCCATGCAAACGTTTACATTCGTTCACTTGTGTCCACTAAATAAATTACTGTTCGGTAAACTTTTTCAGTTGGCAAAAATAATTCTATAACTTACCTACACGATTTGTTATTGAGACAAAATTGTACATTAGTGTTCAAAGAACGATAGAAACACTAATTGCTCTTGGGATCACGTTACTTCAATAAAGAAGTAAGAGACCGGCAATAGCTGAATAACCGATCATCTTGACCGGACTGATCTTGAACTTCCCGGTTCCTATGAGCGTCGCTAAAAATAGGAAAATGCTGATTCCAAACTGCCACGGTTGATCTGGTGTGGAAAAATTATCACTTGTAAATAGTAGGAGCGTAGCTGCTGCCAATAGACCTACTGTTGTCGGTCTGAGTACCATTAATATGCTTTTCCCTATAGAGGTATGAAGATACTTCATCAATATCTTTCCTGCGAAAATGATAATAATGAGGGATGGCAGGATCATCGCCAGAAGTGCGATGAATGCTCCTAATATTGATGCCATATTGTCAAAGCCGGCATTATGGATAACGGTGTACCCGCAGTAAGTCGCAGAATTCAGTTCGATAGGTCCCGGAGTTATTCGTGAGAGCGCAAGAAGATCCGTAAATTCCCCCATCGTCAACCAACCGAAATGACCGACGGTCTGTCCTTGGATCAAGGAGAGCATAGTTGTTCCTCCACCGAACCCAAAGAGTCCGATCTCAAAAAATGCTATGAAGAGGTATAGAAAAATCATCTTGTACGATCTGTCCTGAATTATTGGGGAGTTGGTATTTCGTTTCTTAAAAGGAATATCATTTCTCTTCTGTAGGTTGCACGAATTTCCCATATACAAAACCGCCGACACAAGCTGCGATAATGATCAGAATGGGGTTGAGGCCCAGGAGCCAAATGAATAGCATCCCACTGACGGGTATCCAGCAATTGGCCCACGTCAGATGTGACCGCTTCGCTAAATTGAAAGTGGGGAGTGCGAGGAGGGCTGCAACAGCGGGGCGGATTCCTCTGAACATGGCTGCGAAGATATGGGTATGCCTGACAGACAGAAAGATCATGGCTATAATTGAAATGAGTATTGCAGAGGGGATAATAAGGCCTAAGGCTGCAAGGATGCCTCCTAGAGTCTTTCGGAGTGTATAACCTGTAATGACACTTATATTAATGGCTCTTATGCCCGGGCAACTTTCTGCGATGGATATCATATTGTCGAATTGCCGTTGATCAATCCATTTGTTCTTGTCAACGGTATAGTTCTTCAGCGCAGTGACCAAAGCATTGCTTTTACCCCACGTCATCAGTCCGATCTTAAAGAAAGCTTTGAAGAGGGCACTGTACTCTATTTTAGTTTCAGAAATAGGCATGATCAATTTAGAAAGCAGAGGGGGAATATTGCATCCCCCTCGTTATAAGAGTTGTACTTATTTCGTTTTTTGTTCAATCCAATTCTGGGCATTGACGAAAGCCTCAACCCAAGGCGTGATTTCATCATGGGTGTGTTCTGCCGGATAGTAAGCATTCTGCCAAGGGAAGATCGAACGTTCCGGATGTGGCATCATTGCGATATGTCTGCCGTCAGCAGATGAGAGTCCTGCGACATTGTAGTCACTGCCATTGGGATTGCCCGGGTATTCCGCATAATTGTATTTGGCGATGACATGATAGTGGTCCTCAGGTTCAGGCAGATAGAAACGACCCTCTCCGTGAGCTACCCATATTCCAAGTTTGCTTCCCGACAGACTGCCGAGCATGACACTGTCATTTGACGGGATGCTCAGACCGATGAAAGCACTTTCGAATTTCTGAGATCGGTTCGGGCGAAGATGAGCACGGTGCTGATGTTCAGGATTGATGAGATTGAGTTCTATCATCAACTGGCAACCGTTGCAGATACCCAGGCTCAAGGTATCCTCTCTCGCATAGAATTTGTCAAGAGCTTCTTTCGCTTTCGGATTATAGAGGAATGCACCGGCCCATCCCTTTGCGGACCCCAGTACGTCAGAGTTGGAGAATCCTCCACAGAACACGATGAAATTGACTTCTTCCAGCGTTTCCCTGCCGCTGATGAGGTCTGTCATCATGACATCCTTTACGTCAAATCCGGCCAAGTATAAAGCGTAAGCCATCTCACGATCTCCATTCGTTCCCTTTTCCCGGATAATGGCAGCCTTGACGCCTGAAGGTTCGCGACGGTCAGGATTCAAGTCATATTGAGCAAACTTACCCGTAAAATGAGGATTGAATTTGAATTCCAGGGGTTGCTTCTTATAATTGGTATACCGCTTCCTGGCCATTCCGTTCATACTCTGGTCGCGGTCCAGCAGATAAGAAGTCTTGTACCAGACAGTCCGAAGTGCGTCAATGTCAAATTCGTGTTTGAATTCATTCTTGACGACCACGATTTTTCTTATATTGGGTGTAGGATAACCTATTTTCGCAAAACCGATGCCCTCTTCATCCAGGAATTCTTTCAACTCGTGTTTGTGTTCATCGCTGACTTGGATAATCACGCCCGGGTTTTCTGCGAATAGATTCTTGACAATGTCACTACCTGCAAAATCATACAAATTGATGTGCATACCTCCGTTGGGATTAGCGAAGGTCATTTCCAACAGTGTGGTGATCAGGCCACCTGCGGAGATATCGTGACCCGACATGATCCAACCCCGATGGACAAGTTCCTGTATGACATTGAAGCAGTCTACGAAATAGTCCGGGTTTTTGACGGACGGTACATCGTCTCCTATCTTGTTGAGGCTTTGGGCGAATGCACTTCCTCCCAGACGCTGTTCGTCGAAACTGAAATCGATATGGTAGAGAGAGGAGTTCTTGTCGTTGACGAGGACCGGACTGACCGTTTTCTTGACATCACTTACCTGTCCGCCGGCAGTGACGATGACTGTTCCCGGAGAAATGATCTTTTCTCCATTAGGATAGTCCTGACTGAGAGACAAGGAGTCTTTTCCTGTAGGCACATTCACATGAAGGGCACAACAGAAATCCGACAAAGCCTTCACTGCTGTAAACAATCGGGTGTTTTCTCCATCTTGACTGCGGCAAGGCCACATCCAATTGGCAGACAAAGAAACATAATTTAGTGGTCTGTCAGCATCTGTTCCTGCATGTCCTGTCTCTTTCTCTCCTAATGGTGCCCATACGAGATTCGTCAGAGATTCAGCAACCGACAAGACACTGCCGGCTTCCGGATCAGCCAGACCTGCTTGTGGAGCATGTCCGAGGGCAGTTGCGATACCTTGTGTCCCACGATAGTCCAGAGCGACAACCCCACAATCGCTCAGGGGCAGTTGGATAGCACCCTGGCCTTGCTGACGAGCCACTTTCCCCGTGACAGACCGGTCGACCTTATTTGTCAACCAGTCTTTGCAGGCTACAGCTTCCAATTGTAAGACACGGTTGAGATATTGATCCAAGAGATCCTGTTGGTAAGAAACATTCTCGTAATGCCGCTCGACAGTCTTGTCGACCATTACTGTCTTGGGAGAATGTCCGAACATCTGCGATACATCCAGGTCGAAAGGTTTCTTCCCGTCACCTTGTACAAAACTGAAATGTGCATCACCGGTCGTTTGCCCTACCACATACATCGGGGCACGCTCGCGGTCAGCAATTTTCCGGACATGGTCAAGATATTTCTGATTGATCAGAAGTCCCATCCGTTCCTGACTCTCGTTGCAGATGATTTCTTTAGCACTGAGTGACTTGTCACCGATGGGCAATTTAGTCATGTCGATTTTTCCACCACAATCCTCAACCAGTTCAGAGAGACAGTTCAAGTGACCTGCTGAGCCATGGTCATGAACACTGATCAGCGGATTGGATTCATCCTCAACAAGAGCACGGATGAGGTTATAGGCACGTTTCTGCATCTCAGGGTTGGCGCGTTGCACAGCGTTCAACTCAATGCCATTGCTATATCGTCCGGTGTCTACAGAACTCACAGAGCCGCCACCCAGACCGATGCGGTAGTTGTCACCTCCGACAACTACGATCTCGTTACCTTCTTCAGGTTTCTTCTTCAGGCAGTCGCGCTTCTTGCCATAGCCGACACCTCCTGCGAGCATCACAACTTTGTCGTAAGCATATTTCTCATTGTTCTCTGTGTGCTCAAAGGTCAGCAAAGAACCCGTGATCAGAGGTTGACCGAATTTGTTGCCGAAATCACTGGCACCATTGGAGGCCTTGATAAGGATTTCCTCAGGTGACTGATAGAGCCATTTTCTGACAGGCAGGATATTTTCCCAGTCACGTTCAGGATCAGGTTTGCCGTTATCATCTTTCAGTCGCGGATAGGCAGTCATATAGACAGCAGTACCGGCGATCGGCCAAGAGCCGATACCTCCACCCATACGGTCTCTTATCTCACCGCCCGTTCCTGTTGCAGCCCCGTTGAAAGGCTCTACAGTAGTGGGGAAGTTGTGTGTCTCTGCTTTTAATGAGATGACACTTTCCATATCCTCAACTTTGAAAAAGTCTGAGGTCGTCTGGTCAGCAGGAGCGAATTGCTCAATGACAGGACCTTGGGCGAAAGCCACGTTGTCTGAATAGGCGGAAAGTATTCTGCCGGGATTCTCTTTTGTTGTCTTTTTGATCATTGCGAAAAGAGAGCTTTCCATTTCCTTTCCGTCAATGATGAACTCACCACTGAAGATCTTGTGACGACAATGTTCAGAATTGATCTGTGCGAAACCGAAAATTTCGGAATCAGTTAGAAGGCGGTTGTTTTCTTTTGCTATTTTCTTGAGGTATTCTATTTCTTCAGGAGACAAGGCCAAACCTTCTTCTTCATTGTATTTCTCGATGTCTTCAATGTAGCGGATAGGCTCAGGCTGGCGGTCAATGGTGAACACGTCCTGGTTGATGCCCTCATACATCCGCTGCAGCATCTTATCGTACTGCGCATCCTTGTTGCTGACAGGAAAGAATTCCTCTATACGAGAAATGCCGTGGAGATTCATGTTCTGAGTAATCTCTACGGCATTCGTACTCCAAGGAGTAACCATTTCTCGGCGTGGCCCTACAAAGAAACCTTTAAGTTCCTGTGAGTCCTCAGGTTTGGCATCGTCATACAGCCAACTCAGTTCTTTGATTTCTTCCTCATTCGGCTGATGGTCGATTTCGGTTGCGATCACACTTTTTGATGGAGTTCTGAAAAAAAGAATCATATTTCTATATATTAGACGCGTGTTACTTTTGCCTGCAAAGATAATGTTTTTATATGAGATACAACTATATGGAAACGTTTTTTGTTAGAGAATGACAAATAATAAGTCAATTCTTCGTTATCCGTAGCACGGAGTTCAATGCCAACTATAATAAGGTGAAATCGTTTCCTCAAGTTTTGTGAATATCCCCTCATCGCTTTCATCATCTTGCCCTCTCCCTTCCCGACTTTGATCAGTCTTTCCAAAGAAGTCAGATCCTTATAAGAAGGACCCTTTGGGACATCAAGGAAGCCTTAGGAAAAGAATCCTTTAAACACGCATGAAGTTAGAGGTGATAATTTGCATAGTTCCGAAATATATCGTATATTTGCCAATACAAGCAGAAGGAATCTTTTTATTGGCTTTGCAAGAGAAGCAGGGCATCCATTTCTTGTTTGTAGATTGCTCATTAAAATTAAGGAGGGAAAATGCTATGAATATCCAAGCAGAATTATATTTGGCAGGAGGATGTTTCTGGGGTACTGAACATTTTCTGAAGCAAATTAGGGGTGTTACCCATACAGAAGTTGGATATGCCAACGGTCATGGGAAAGCACCTACCTATGAAGATGTGTGCACGGATAAGACAGGTTTCGCAGAAACTGTCCATCTGACTTACGATCCACAGATCTTACCTTTGACGTTGCTACTGCAACTGTATCTCAGGGCTGTTGATCCTACAGCCGTGAACAAGCAAGGAAATGACAGCGGAACTCAATACCGGACAGGAATCTATTATACAGACCCGGCTGATTTACCAGTCATCAAGGCTGAACTATGGAAATTGCAGAAAGAGATAAAAGGACAAGTCGCCATTCAGGTCTCTGAACTACATAATTTCTTTAAAGCAGAGGATTATCATCAAGACTATCTGGATAAGAATCCCGGAGGATATTGCCATTTGCCTCAAAGCATCTTCCAGTTGGCAAGGCTCGCCAACCAGAATGGTACTGAAGTGAAATACGCCCAAGTGCCCGATGATGCCCAACTGAGGAAAATGCTGACAAGGGAACAATATGAAGTGACGCAGCATGCGGCGACGGAATTACCTTTTTCGAATGCTTACTATGACAATTTCGAACCGGGAATCTATGTAGATATCATTACAGGGGAGCCACTCTTCCTCTCCACTGATCAATTTGATTCGGGTTGCGGCTGGCCGGCCTTTTCCAAACCCATTGACAATCATCTCTTGACGGAGCAGACAGATACTTCCCACGGTTTGGTCAGGAAAGAAGTATGCAGTGCGCATAGCCATTCTCATCTGGGACATGTGTTCAATGACGGTCCGGCTTGCAGCGGATCTCTACGCTATTGCATCAACAGCGCTTCTCTGAAATTCATCCCTGAAAAGGAAATGGAAAAAGCCGGTTATGGGATGTACATGAAGATGCTTGAACCTATCCGGAGATAATCCTATTATAGGAAAGGGATATGGACTGGGAACGAAATGCGGAAAAGTGATCTTTCAGAATAACTGAATGAGAAAGAAAAAGGAAATTCATGGTGGGGACGAACAGGCTCGAACTGTTGACCTCTGCAATGTGACTGCAGCGCTCTAAACCAACTGGGCTACGCCCCCGAATTCGAATTTCGGCTGCAAAGTTAACGCTTTTATTCTAATTGTAATCGTTAATACTCAGTAATTTCTTTTCCACGAAGTTAAAAATATATAAACGCTTTAACTTTTTAGGACTTTTCGACGTCTTATTCATAACTTTGCATACAAGGGATTTTGCGTAAACAATCGAACAAAACAATATTTTTGAGATAATTAATAACTAAAAATATAAGGATAAATATGAAGAAAAACGTATTGTTTTTAAGCCTTATTGTCGCTACACTTCTTGTCTCAAGTTGTGCCAGTAAAAAGGCTCTTGAAAATTGCCAGACTGAAAACAAGCAGCTCACTTCTGATTACCAGAACACCAAGGAGCAACTGTCTGCAGCCAATGTGCGTGTGACTTCTTTGGAAGATCAACTCGATCAGCAGAAGAAGGCTTATGATGCTTTACAGCACTCCCTGAACCAAAGTTTGACCAATGCCAATTCTACGAATATCAATATCTCGAAATTGGTTGATCAGATCAACGAGTCCAACCAGTATATCCGCCATCTTGTAGAGGTAAAGAGCAAGAGCGATTCTCTGAATCTGGTTCTCACGAACAATTTGACCCGTTCACTGAGCAAGGATGAATTGAAGGAAGTTGATGTCAAAGTTCTCAAGGGTGTTGTGTACATCTCCTTGGCCGATAATATGCTCTATCAGAGCGGTTCTTATCTCGTCAATGACCGTGCAGAAGAGACCTTGGGCAAGATCGCCAAGATCATCATGGATTACAAGAACTATGATATCCTGATCGAAGGTAATACGGATGACGTACCGGTGAACACGAAGAGTGCACTGATGAAGAATATCCGCAACAACTGGGATCTCTCTGCTTTGCGTGCTACATCTGTAGCCCAGTATCTGCAAGATCACTTCGGCGTAGAACCTAAGCGTATCACTGCCGGTGGCCGTGGCGAATACAATCCGATTGTCAGCAACGACACAGAACTGGGTAAGCAGCGTAATCGCCGTACCGAGATTATCATCACTCCGAAACTGGATCAGTTTATGGACTTGATAGACAAGGCTCCTGCTGACCAGGGTACTGTTTCTGAAAATTAATGTCTGTACTTTAATAAAAAATGTCTTCCTGTGGACCTCTCCTTGGAAGACATTTTTATTTGATAGACGTGTCAGTTGTCCTAGTAACCTTAAAGAAACTTTTATAATTAAGAAATATTATTCAGGATTAAATGAAATGAAAAAGGATTTTGAGAATGCGCCGTTCAGAGCGGACGTAGTAGGGAGTTTTCTTCGTCCGGAGAAGTTGAAAAATGCGAGAAAAGCTTTTTCAGAAGGCAAAATTGATGCTTCTGGTTTGAAAGCTGTAGAGGATGAATGCATCCGCGACTTAGTGAAGAAAGAGAAGGAGCATGGTATGAAAGGTGTGACTGATGGTGAGTTTCGCCGCAGTTGGTGGCATCTGGATTTCATGTGGGGCTTGAATGGAATAGAGAAGGAAGAAATGAAGGAAGGTTATCACTTCCACGGGGAGAATACCCGGAATGATTCCGCCCATCTGGTCGATAAGGTCTCCTTCAACCCGCAGCATCCTTTCTTTGAACATTTTAAATTCCTTCGGGACATTGCCGGAGAAGACGTCGTACCACGTCAGACCATCCCTGCACCGGCACAGACCTATGCTGAATTGACCCGTGGGGAGAATACAGAAGATATCAAGCGCATCTATGGTGGCGATAACCATGCTCTCCTGACGGATTTGGCTACTGCATACCATAAGACGATACTGGCTTTCTATGAACTGGGATGCAGAAATATACAGTTGGACGATTGTACTTGGGGCATGCTGGTAGACAGGCGCTTCTGGACCAATCAAGGAGGTGATGACTATGATGTCAGAGAACTGGCTGATACCTATCTGGAAGTCAATAATATGGCTATAGAAAATCTCCCTGAAGACCTGGTCATCAACACGCATGTCTGCCGTGGCAACTACCATTCTACTTGGGCAGCTTCAGGCGGGTACGAACCGATTGCCAATATCCTGTTTTCTCATGAAAAGGTCCATGCCTTCTATCTGGAATATGACAGCGACCGCGCAGGTGGCTTTGAGCCGCTTCGCTTTGTCCCGAAAGATAAACTTGTCGTATTGGGACTGATTACTTCCAAGAGTCCTAAACTGGAAAATAGGGAAGAGATTTTGGGTCGTATTGATGACGCATCCAATTACATTCCTAAAGACCGGCTTTGCCTGAGTCCCCAATGTGGTTTCTCTTCCACAGAGGAAGGCAATAAACTGACCGAGGATGAGCAATGGAAGAAAGTGGATTTGGTCCAGTCGATCGCCAAGGAAGTTTGGGGATAAGAATATCCTTTCCGACTTCCGGAGTTTTCGGATGAAAGTCAATGCTTGCATAGAGGCAAATGTCCATGACCGGTGTCATGACTGAGCCTGAAACAGACAGAATAGAGTGAAATCCTCAGGGAGAATACTTCCTGGGGATTTTTTATGTCAATTTTATTGATCGGAAAAAGCAGTTTTATTCTTTTCAACTTCTTTTATATCTGTTTTTGTGAAAAAACGTCTTCTTTTCTTGGGGAAACCATATTAAAGAGCTATTTTTGTAGGAAATTGATACAAAGTAATTAACGGATTTCATCCCTTTAAACGTGGATGAATCGCAATAAAGAATAGTATGGATAAGATCAAGATGAGTACTCCTATTGTGGAGATGGACGGAGATGAGATGACCCGTATCTTATGGAAGTGGATCAAAGACGAACTGATATTGCCTTTCGTAGACCTGAAGTCAGAATATTATGATTTAGGACTGCCTTATCGTGACAAGACAGGCGATCAGGTAACCATTGATGCCTCCAATGCCGCTTTAAAATATGGCGTCGCTGTGAAATGCGCTACGATTACGCCAAATGCCCAGCGTATGACCGAGTATCATCTGCATAAAATGTGGAAGAGTCCTAATGCTACAATCCGAAGTATCATGGATGGCACTGTCTTCCGTGCACCTATCACTATCCCGAGCATCCATCCGTTGGTGAAAGGTTGGGAAGAACCGATCACCATTGCCCGCCATGCCTATGGAGATATCTATAAGAATGTGGAAATCAGGGTCAATGAGCCAGGTACCGCAAAACTGGTCTTTAAAGGCAAGGACGGTCAAAGCGAAGAACAAGTCATCCACGAATTTTCCGGTCCCGGTGTCATCCAAGGGGTGCACAATACCGATAAAAGTATTCATTCCTTCGCAGAAAGTTGCTTTAAGTTTGCTGTGGAAAGTAAGCAGGATCTGTGGTTTGCCACGAAGGATACAATCTCCAAGACCTATGATGCGCGCTTCCGCGAGATCTTCAATGAGGTCTATGAAAAAGAATATAAGTCCGACTTCGAAAAACTCGGGATTACTTATTTCTATACATTGATAGATGATGCCGTCGCTCGTGTGATACGGAGCAAGGGCGGTTTCATTTGGGCTTGCAAGAATTATGACGGCGATGTGATGAGTGATATGCTTTCCACCGCTTTCGGTTCACTGGCGATGATGACCTCTGTGCTGATTAACCCTGATGGAAAGTATGAATATGAGGCTGCCCATGGGACGGTCACCCGGCATTATTACCGCTATCTGAAAGGGGAGGAAACTTCGACGAATCCGATCGCTACAATATTTGCATGGAGCGGGGCGTTGCGTAAGCGGGGCGAACTGGACCATCTGGAAGGACTTCAGAACTTCGGCAATCAGTTGGAAGGCGCATGCCTGGATACATTGAATGCAGGAGTAGCCACAAAGGATCTCGTCCCTCTTATGGAAGGCGTAGACGCCAGACAGGTGAATTCTCAGGCATTTATTGCTGCCATTAAGGAGCATTTGGAAAGCCGGTTAAAGTAAATTGCCTTGGTCAGACGGACACCGAATGTCCAACTAGACCTTAGGTGGGACATTCGGATTTGTGTTGGCCGAGGATGGTGAATTTTAGGAGATTGCTCTTTACAGAGAAGGGGACTCTGCATCAAAGAATCAAAGGTCTTGTAACGCTATTTTAACGGAATAGTAATATGTAAGACGGTGAGGCATCCGCCGATTCACCCTATCTTTGCATTATTATACAAAAGCATTGTACAAATCAACAATATAATTGAATGAAAGAAAGTAAGAAGGCGATTCTTGAAGTTCTTAAGAAGAATTCTAAAAAAAACAGTAGATTTGATGAATTACTCAAGTTTCGGAAGTAAGAATTATCAACAACCTGCTATACTGCGATTTTTTCGTAGAAGTTTACAAACCGGTTCATCTTATCAGCCTTGTAGATAATTTTGTACATGATTCCGTCATCAAATCC
>NZ_JAMXLY010000026.1 GCF_024054555.1 Segatella cerevisiae
AACTTTGCCATAGTTATAAAGTATATGTCTAAAGGTACAAAAATTTTTGGACATGGCAAAGCCCTGGCTTGAGAAAGTCGGGGCTTTGTGATAAAAAAAGAGGATATGTCTATTTTGACACACCCTCTTTTTTGTTGTTCAAATCATTTGTCTTTATGCTGGAAATTCATTACATTTGTAATGTAAACAACGGAAAAAACATGAATAGAATGAAATATATTGTTATTCCGATTCTGATCCCTGAAGATTCCGTTTGGACTACCCGGAGTTTATACTAAAGATAGGATACAATGAAAAGAACAGAATTTGAAATAGAAATTTGTGCGAATAGTGTGGAGAGTTGTCTGGCTGCGCAAGAAGGCGGGGCAGACCGTGTAGAACTTTGTATGGGAATTCCGGAAGGTGGTACTACACCTTCTTATGGAGAAATTAAGGTTTCCCGCCAGATGTTGACGACAACAAGACTTCATGTTATCATCCGTAACCGAGGTGGAGATTTCCTTTATACTCCGTTGGAACTGGAACGAATGACTGCCGATATCGATATTTGCAAACAGTTGGGTGCTGATGGTGTCGTCTTCGGTTGTCTTACGGCTGACGGAGGTATTGATCAGAAAGCCAACGCCATGCTTATGGAGCATGCTAAGGGAATGAGTGTCACATTCCATCGTGCATTCGATCGTTGCAAAGATCCTCAAAAAGCATTGGAAGACCTTATCTCGCTGGGATTTAATCGCATTCTTACTTCAGGGCAACAGCCTTCTGCAAAAGAGGGAATACCTTTTCTTAAAAAACTTCAGCAACAAGCAGGAGACAGGATCAAGATCATGGCCGGGTGTGGCGTCAATGAAGGGAACATTGCACAGATACAGAAAGAGACAGGTGTCATGAATTTTCACTTCTCAGCAAGGGAGCCTCAGAAGAGTCAGATGAAGTATTTTAATCCTGACGTATTCATGGGTGCTAAAGGAGCAGATGAAGATACGATTATGCTCACTACCGAATGTAGAGTAAGAAATACGATTCATGCATTGTTGGACGAATAATAAAGTAAGTTCATGATAAAGTGAAACTTATAGAATGAACTAGATTCATAATTTTCTAATCCTATTGAATTTAATATGAATTAACATTATGATAGTGCAAACATATCTTAACAAATACGTACCTTTGCAATAGGGCAAAGGACACAGACGGGCTGTTAGTCTCTTTTCTTTCATGGTTGGCTTAAATTTCAGAAGAGTTTTCATGTTCATTCACATTAAATTTAATAGAATCATAATGTAAATCCCGTTTGATTCGCGAAAATTTAGTGATAAAGATGATGAATGGTCTTTTTAATAATAAATGTGGCACAAAATATTTACGTATGAATAAAATCAAGTTATTTCTTCTGTTAAGTATGCTGTTGACGAGTTGGGAGATGTATGGTTCCGGAGCGTCTAGGCATACTTTCACTATCGAGAACGGAAATTTCCTGTATGACGGCAAGGCTATACAGATTCGTTCCGGTGAGCTGCATTATGCCCGTGTCCCTGCACCTTACTGGCACCAGCGTCTGAAGATGATGAAGGCAATGGGCCTGAATACGGTGGCCACCTATGTGTTCTGGAATTATCAGGAAACGTCTCCCGGTGTATGGGACTGGACAACAGGTAATCATAATCTGCGTGCATTTGTCAAGGTAGCTGCAGAAGAAGGGATGATGGTCATATTGCGCCCCGGTCCTTATAGTTGTGCAGAGTGGGAATACGGCGGTTATCCCTGGTGGCTTCAGAAAGTAAAGGGCCTTGTCATCCGCTCGTATAACCGTCCATTCCTGGATTCGTGCCGGGTATACATCAATCAGTTGGCCTCTCAGGTGAAGGACCTTCAGGTCACCCACGGCGGTCCCGTCATCATGGTTCAGGCCGAAAATGAGTTCGGTTCCTATGTATCCCAACGTAAGGACATTCCGTTGGCAATGCATAAGAAATATAGTGCGGCCATACATCAGGAACTGCTTGATGCGGGCTTTAACGTTCCTATGTTTACCGCAGACGGCAGCTGGCTGTTTAGTGGTGGGGCGATAGAAGGAGCCCTTCCGGCAGCCAACGGCGAAGATAATGTAGACAATCTTAAAAAAGCCGTAAATGCCTATCACGGCGGCGAAGGTCCCTATATGGTATCAGAATTCTATCCCGGTTGGCTTGATCACTGGAACGAACCGTTCCAGAGAGTAAGCACGGAGAAGGTAGTGAACCAGACTCGTAAATACCTTGAGGCAGGAGTAAGTTTCAACTTTTACATGATCCACGGCGGAACCAATTTCGGGTTTACCTCAGGAGCGAATTACAGTAATGACAGCAATATCCAGCCCGATCTGACGAGTTACGACTATGATGCTCCAATCAGTGAGGCCGGTTGGGCGACCCCGAAATATAACGCATTGCGGACCCTGATGATGAAATATGTAAAGCATAAGCTGCCTCAGGTACCGGCACGTATTCCGGTGATAGCAATCCCCCGTATCAGGCTCGACAAGACTGTAGATGTCTTTAGTCTGTTGAAAGATATGAAAGCAGTCGAGAATGAAGAACCGTTGACCTTTGAAGAATTAAACCAGGGGTATGGCTATGTGGTTTACCATCGCCGGTTTCCCCAAGCCGTCAGCGGTATGATGAGAGTACCGGGCATAGCAGACTACGGAATCGTCTACGTAAACGGGAAGAAGGCAGGCGAACTGAATCGCATGACCGGCAGGGATAGTCTGGAAGTGGAAATACCGGATGACGGCGTGCTGGACATCTTTGTCGAGAACATGGGACGCATCAATTACGGTGCACGTATCACGGACAACAATAAAGGCATTACGAAACCTGTAACAATCGGAGAGGATGAAATAACCGGCGGCTGGAAAATGTATAAACTGCCGATGGATAAAGTTCCTGATATGGCTGGATACCCGGAGAGTTATCAACCCGGATTGCCGGTATTGTACCATGGAACATTCAGCCTGGAGAAAGTCGGAGATACCTTCCTGGACATGAGCGGATGGGGGAAAGGTATCGTATTCGTCAACGGGATCAACCTGGGACGCTACTGGAAGGCCGGCCCTCAGCAGACACTGTATCTGCCTGGCTGCTTCCTGAAGAAAGGAAAAAATCAGATTGTTGTCTTTGAACAACAGAATGACTGCAAGAAACTCGAATTGTCGGGAGTCCAGGAGCCTATACTTGACAAACTGGGAGGATTGTAGAAAAGGCAACCGTATCCTCAATGCTGTTGGATACGGTTTGAAATCATTAAGAAGAATATGAAACATCTTGTTTTAACCGTCATGGTATTTCTATCGATAGCCGCTTACAGTCAGGCTCAGACCGGAACCAGTAAAGAACCGGTCCGTTATATTGGCGGAGAAATATGCAATCCCCGTCTTCATGACGGCGGTTTTCCCTATGCTATCGGGACAGAGAATATTCAAGTGCTGCGTGCAAATCGTACACATCCGGAACTGGCTGATAATTTCGGATGGACCTATAATCATGCGCCGAACCTGACCTACTGGAATGGAAAATTTTATCTTGAATACCTGAGTAATCCTTCGGACGAGCAGCAACCCCCTGGACATACGATGGTCGTGACCTCTCCAGACGGTCGGAGCTGGGGGAAACCCATTGTTGCCTTTCCGGTCTATAAAGCACCTGAAGGTGTCACATTTCCAAAAGGATATTATGGCTATATCATGCACCAGCGTATGGGATTCTATACCGCTCCAAGTGGCCGGCTGTTGATCGTTGCATTTTATGGTCATAGTTACAACCCTTTCAAGGAAGGAGGTATCGGTCGCGTCGTACGTGAGATCTACAAGAATGGCACAATGGGACCGATTTATTTTATCAGGTATTCTTCCCATACTCATTGGAATGAAAGCAATACTTCTTACCCGTTCTATACGAGATCCAAGGACAAAGGCTTTAAGGCCGCCTGTGCGGCATTGCTGCATGACCGACTTAAGACATTGCAGTGGATAGATGAAGACAGAGGACTGGATGGCTTTTATACATTGAAGGATTCTATCAATACCGTTCAGGCCACCAGTTATTATCATCGCAAGGATGGGAAAGTCGTTGCCTTGTGGAAATATTCGTGGGCGGCACTGTCTCCGGATAATGGAAAGACCTGGTCTACACCTGTAAGGGTACCATCACTGATTATGGCAGGAGGCAAGAACTGGGGTCAGCGAACACCCGACGGCAAGTATGCCATGTGCTATAATCCGATAGAGACACAACAGTATCGTTATCCCCTGATTGTGACAACGAGTGAGGACGGAATAGTCTTTGATACGATGAGTGTCGTTCATGGAGAGGTCCCTCCACGTCGGTTTTATGGCGAGAACAAAGACTTCGGTCCCTGTTATGTGCGTGGTATTACAGAGGGGGAACAGACACCTCCTGATGATTGCCTATGGCTTACATACAGTGTCAATAAAGAAGATATCTGGGTCAGCCGTGTCCCCGTCCCTGTTCGCACTGTATGGCATGGAACGGTCAATGACAACTTTGATCAGATAGAATCCCATGCTCCTGTAGCAAACTGGAATATTTACCGTCCCCGGTGGGCAGATGTGTATGTGACAGACAAGCATCATCTTTGTCTTACGGATTCAGATCGTTATGATTATGCGCGTGCTATACGAGTCTTTCAGCCTTCCAGAAAAGTCGATATCTCCTTTGATCTTTTTGTAGAAAAGGAAAACGATGATCCTTTTGAGGTGGATGTGACAGACCGTCATGGGACACGTGCGGTCAGCCTGTCTTTCCATCAAGGTAATATAATGTCCGATTCTACCGTTATCGGTCAGTACCGTCAAGGAGAATGGAATAAGGTCAATCTCTCCATAGATGTCAGTGGAACCGGCTGCTTTACATATCATTCTAATGACTATCCGGACCTGCATGCTGTAGGGGAAGTGGAAAGGTTGAGTTTCAGAACAGGCAGATACAGGAATCTGCCGGACCGGAAGACACCCAACCAACAGAAATGTCCCCCGTTGGCGGGATGTGACGAACAGATCCCTCCGTCCGTCTATTATATAGATAACGTTCTTATAAAATAAAACGAAAAATGAAGAAAAGACTGTACATTCTTGTTTTGCTTTTTATTACTTCTGCAATTTGTATTGAGGCAAAAAAGAAGGTGATGCCCCCGGCACCCTGTTATCCCATTCCTACCCAGGACCAGATCCGTTGGCAGAAAATGGAAAATTATGCATTCGTTCATTTCGGTTTGAACACATTCAATGACCGCGAATGGGGATACGGAGATTCCAAATTGGATACCTTTAATCCGACGAAACTGGATTGCGAGCAGTGGGTAAAGACTTTCGTTAAAGCTGGTCTTAAAGGGGTAATCCTGACCTGCAAGCATCACGATGGCTTCTGCCTTTGGCCGACTGGATATACCGATTATTGCGTCAGAAACGCTCCCTACAAGGATGGAAAGGGAGATATTGTAGGTGAGTTGTCTGCAGCCTGCCGTAAATACGGCATCAAGTTCGGAATCTATCTTTCTCCGTGGGATCGCCATCAGGCCTTTTATGGTACTCCTTTCTACGTTGAGTACTTTTATAATCAACTTCATGAACTGTTGTCCAAATACGGAAATATCTTTGAGGTCTGGTTTGACGGAGCCAATGGAGGTGACGGCTGGTATGGCGGAGCGAAAGAAGTCCGCAAGATAGACCGTCGGACCTATTATGATTTTCCACGCGCCTATCAGATGATGGCAAAGTTGCAGCCTCACGCAATTGCTTTTTCCGACGGAGGTCCCGGGTGCCGCTGGGTTGGGAATGAGAATGGCTATGCAGGAGCAACCAACTGGTCTTTCCTGCGTAAGGGCGTTGTCTATCCCGGTTATGATAAATATTATGAATTGCAGTATGGACATGCAGACGGAAATGAGTGGGTGCCGGCGGAATGTGACGTATCAATCCGTCCGGGATGGTTTTATCATGCAAAAGAAAATGATAAGGTGAAATCAGTGGATCAGTTGACGGATCTTTATTATCGTAGTGTCGGCCATAATGGAACGATGCTCCTTAATTTTCCGGTTGATAAGGACGGACTGATCTATCCTGTGGATTCAGCCAATGCTGTCAATATGCATCTTAGAGTACTCAGTGAGTTGAAAACGAATCTCTTGCTTCATGCAAGGATAAAAGCATCAAATGTCCGTGGCAAGGACTATTCTGTTAAAAATCTTACGGATGGTCGTTATGATACCTACTGGGCTACTGATGATGGTGTCGTAAAAGCAGATCTGAATATCTCTTTCAAGCATTCGGAAAGAATAAACCGTATAAAATTACAAGAATATATTCCGCTGGGTCAGAGAGTCAAGTCGTTTCTTGTAGAATACAAATCTGGTAAGATATGGCTTCCTGTAAAGCTGAAAGAAGAGACTACTACTATCGGTTATAAGCGTCTGCTAAGATTCAATACCATTAAGACCAGTGCGTTGAGAATAAAATTCCTGGATTCCAGAGCCTGTTTGTGTATTAATGAACTCGGAGCCTACTATGCTCCTCTGGCGAAAGAAGATTATGTGTCAAAGACAGCTGATTTGAAAAGTATACCCTATACGGTGCAAAATACATCCAGTGCTAATGAACTGGTCCTTGATTTTAGCAAGAGTTGTAATCTCAGTTCTCTGCATTACCAACCTGCAGGGACGGGCATTATTTCTAACTATGCAATATATGCCGGTAATGATCTGAATCAGTTGAGGCTTGTCACAAGTGGAGAATTCTCGAATATCAAGAATAACCCGATCATGCAGGATGTCTATTTTACACCAACCGATGCCAGATATCTGGTGTTGAAGGCTGTCAGGATGATTGATGACAGTAAGAAAATAAATTATGAGAAACTTGTCGTACAATAGAATGCGGGTATTGTATAGAGATTATAATTTTCATTCATATCTGATGGTTGCAAATAAAACAAAGTAATATAAAGATGAAAGGTATCAGATCTATAATTTTATTATTTGCGGTAGTACTGTTTATCCCTCATACGGCTTCTGCACAAATCAGGCTTGCTCATAAGGGTAAGGCCACATCACGAATAGTCTGCTTGAGTCGGGATACAATGACTTGCCATGCTGCAATATTATTTCAGCATTTCATTTATAAAATATCCGGTGCAGAACTTCCTGTAGTATCGAATGTTCCTCCACGAAAGAATGATGTTGTGATCGGAGGTATGACCCAAAAGGCTGGTGTGGATGGATTCCTTGCAGACTGTGCTCATGGGCAATTAACGATAGAGAGTGGTGGAGGATCCGGAGCTGTTAATGGAGTCGTCCATGTCCTGGAAAAATATCTGGGAGTTGATTATCTGGCTTATAAAGTATGTGATTATAGTAAATCCGAGAATATCAGTCTGCCAGTATTCTATGATGTCGAAACACCGGCTTTTCGCTATCGTCAGACTTTTAGCTATGGAAATGCGGATTCTGATTATTATCAGTGGATGGCTTTGGAAGATCCTGATCAGGTCTTCGTTTCTGATCTATGGGTACATACCTTCAATCGCATTATGCCCGCATCAAGATATGGTAAAGCACATCCTGAATATTATTCTATGATAAATGGTCATCGACAACCAGGTGATCATAGCCAGTTATGTCTTACTAATCCCGAAGTATTTAAAATCGTATGCCATAATGTTGATTCCATCTTTCGTGCCAATCCAGGTCTGAATATGATTTCTATTAGCCAGAATGATGGTAATGGAACGTATTGTCAGTGTCCTCAATGTCGTGCTGTCGATGAATACGAAGGATCACCTTCAGGAAATATCATTCGTTTTCTAAATAAGTTGGCTGCTCGTTTCCCCGATAAACAGTTTTCTACCTTAGCATATCTTTATAGTATGCGTCCGCCTGAGCATGTCAAGCCATTGCCGAATGTGAACATTATGCTTTGTGACATAGACTGTAAGCGGGAAGTTCCATTAACAGACAATGAATCCGGAAGGAATTTTGTTCAGGCTTTGGAAGGGTGGTCCAAGATCTCGAATAATATATTTGTATGGGATTATGGAATTAATTTTGACAATATGGTGTCTCCATTTCCTAATTTCCACATTCTCCAGAAGAATATACAACTGTTTAAGAAGAATCATGCTACGATGCTTTTTGAGCAGGTCAATGGAAGTAAAGGGACCGATTTTTCAGAGATGCGTGCATACATGCTTGCTAAATTGATGTGGAATCCATATTTGGATGCTGACTCACTGATGAGATCATTTATGCATAAATATTATGGTAAGGCAGCTCCTTATTTATATCAATATCAGAAAATCATGCAAGGAGCACTGTTGGCAAGTGGAATTCCTTTGTGGATATATGACTCCCCGATATCTCATAAGAATGGCATGTTGAATAGAAATCTGTTGAAGACTTACAATGAACTTTTTGATGAGGCGGAAGCATCTGTCAAGGATGATAGTGCAACACTGTCCCGGGTCAGAATGGCAAGATTACCATTACAGTATTCTGAACTTGAGATTGCCCGGACAATGACAGGGAATGATAAAGATGACATAATAAGAAAAGTAAACTTGTTTCGAAAAAGGACATCAGAGTTGGATGTTAAATATCTGAATGAACGGAATAACAAGTGCTCTGATTATTGTGATCTTTATATGAAGAGGTATCTGCCTGCAAGTAATCAGAATCTGGCTAAGGGTGCAAAAATAACATGGATATCCGCACCTTCTCCGAGCTATCAGAAGATAGCAGATACGGCACTTACGGACGGACTTTTCGGAGGGACGACTTATGTGGAAGGTTGGGTCGGTTGGAATGGAACCGATGCAGAATTTATCATGGACTTAGGAGATGAAAAAGAGATTCATTCCATTGATACTGATTTCCTTCATCAACTTGGAGCATGGGTCCTGTTACCAGCCGGTGGAACTTATTCTGTTTCTACTGATAATAAGCACTATACTAAGTTTGGTTCATTCCAGTTCCCTGAAGATCGTGATGAAGCTGTAAAGTTTGTTAGTGGGAAAGTCTCTGTGGATCATCCGGTAAAGGCCAGATATATAAAAGTCAAGGTGAATACCATCGGAATGTGTCCTTCCTGGCATTATGGAGTAGGTTATCCTGCTTGGTTCTTTATGGATGAAGTAACGGTGTTATGATATATAAATAATGATAGACGATAAAATATGAAATTTTTGAAGATTTGGGGTATAAGTCTCTGTTTATGCAGTTTTGCAGCAGTCTCAGCCAAACAGGTCCTGCCATATAAGAATCCGAAGTTACCTATAGCAGAGCGTGTGGAAGACCTCCTCCATCGCATGACGCTGGAAGAGAAGGTGGGTCAGATCCAGTGTGCCCTGGGCTGGAACTACTATACCATAAAAGGCAGGAAAGTGACGGTATCCGATAAGTTCATGAAAGACTTTTCAGAGAGGCATCCCGGCATGCTGTGGGGTACATACCGCGCAGATCCGTGGACCCGTAAGACGCTTGCCAACGGACTGAATCCTGAGCTGGCAGCCAAGGCAGGCAACGCACTGCAGAAGTATGCCATAGAGCACAGCCGTCTGGGCATCCCACTGTTCCTTGCAGAAGAAGCCCCTCACGGGCACATGGCAATAGGTACGACAGTCTTCCCTACCGGACTGGGTATGGCCGCCACCTGGTCACCGGAGTTGATCGAACAGGCCGGCAGGGTGATATCCAGAGAGATCCGCATTCAGGGCGGCCATATCAGTTATGGCCCCGTCCTCGACCTTGCCCGCGATCCCAGATGGTCCCGTGTGGAGGAGACGATGGGTGAAGACCCCGTACTGAGCGGTGACATCGGAGCGGCAGAGGTGAGAGGGCTCGGTGCAGGAGACCTGACGAAGCCTTACAGTACCCTTGCTACGCTGAAGCACTTTATCGCCTATGGAATCTCGGAAGGCGGCCAGAACGGCCGTCCGTCGATTATCGGACAGCGTGAACTTCTCGGGAGTTTCCTTCCCCCCTTTCATAAAGTCATAGATGCCGGCGCCCTGTCCGTAATGACCTCATACAATTCCATGGATGGCATACCCTGTACATCCAATAAGTACCTGCTGACGGATATTCTCCGCCATCAGTGGCATTTCAAGGGCTTTGTCGTCTCGGATCTGTACAGCATAGACGGAATCTACGGTACACATCATGTTGCCCGTTCCCTGGAAGATGCAGGCGTGATGGCACTCAAGGCCGGAGTGGATGTAGACCTTGGGGCAAATGCCTATTCCCGTTTATGTGATGCCGTGAAGAACGGGAAGGTAAGCGAGTCAGCCGTGGATACGGCAGTGGCAAGAGTCCTGAGGATGAAGATGGAGATGGGCCTTTTCGAACACCCTTATGTCAATCCGGAGGCAGCGGCCAGAGGTGTGCGTACTCCTGCGAACATAGAAGTATCGCGCTGTGTAGCCCGGGCCTCAATTACACTTCTTAAGAACGACGGAGCCCTGCCCCTGCGCCGCAAGATCAAAGTAGCCGTCATCGGTCCCAATGCAGACAACCGCTATAACATGCTCGGAGACTATACCGCACCCCAGGAAGACTCGAATATCAAGACCCTTCTTGACGGAGTACGTACCAAACTGCCTTTGTCAGACGTTGAATACGTCAAAGGCTGTGCTATCCGGGACACTACGACAGAGAATATAAAGGAGGCTGTGGAAGCAGCATACAGTTCAGACGTGGTCATCGTAGCGGTAGGAGGCTCGAGTGCACGTGATTTCAAGACCAACTATAAAGAGACGGGAGCAGCGGTGGCCGACAGCAAGACGGTCAGTGACATGGAATGCGGCGAAGGTTTTGACCGGGCCACACTCAGGTTGCTCGGGCTCCAGAACAGACTCCTTGAAGCATTGAAGGAAACGGGTAAGCCCCTGGTCGTGGTTTACATAGAAGGCCGTCCCCTTGATAAGGTCTGGGCTTCAAAGAATGCAGATGCCCTCCTTACGGCCTATTATCCCGGCCAGGAAGGTGGGGATGCCCTGGCGGATGTCCTCTTCGGTGACTATGACCCCGCCGGCCGTCTTCCGGTCTCCGTCCCAAGAAGTACAGGGCAGTTGCCTGTATATTATAACCAGAAGGTCCCCGTAGCCCATGATTATGTGGAAATGCCGGCAACACCCCTTTATCCCTTCGGCTATGGACTGAGCTATACCAGTTTTGAGTATTCCGGCCTGAAGGTAACCAGGCTCTCAGACAAGAATTATGAGGTATCATTTGATATCCATAATACAGGCAGTTATGATGGAGATGAAGTGCCCCAGCTCTACCTTACGGAAGAGTACGCCTCCGTCGTCCAGCCCGTCAGACAGTTGAAGCACTTCCGGCGTATCCATATCCGGAAAGGAGAGATCGGACATGTGACTTTCATCCTCACGCCAGATGACTTCTCCCTCATCAATGAGGACATGAAGCGTGTGGTAGAGCCCGGAGACTTTGATATCCAGATAGGGAGTTCATCCGCAGATATCCGTTTGAAAACAAAATTATCAATACAATAAATGATGAGAAATAACGAAAAACTTTTAGGATTGATGATGGCTTTGTCCCTCTTGTCAGTCAAAAACGTATATGCTGTTCCAAATCTTCATGTAGAAAAATGTGTGAATCATAGTACGATGACAGCATCCGTTCCTGGTGTAAGTCTGGTCACCCATCGTCCTCCGGTGGCACAGCGTCTGTTCCGTTCCAAAGTGATTGACCGGAGAATAGCAGAGGTAAAGAAAATCCTGAAGGGGAATCCCTATCTGGCATGGCTGTTTGAAAACTGTTATCCGAATACGCTGGATACGACTGTCCATTATGGTAAGGATGCGAATGGTAATGACGATACCGTTGTCTATACGGGAGATATCCATGCGATGTGGCTCCGCGACTCAGGAGCCCAGGTATGGCCCTACGTCCAGTTCGCCAACAAGGATCCCCGGTTGAAAGCCATGCTTCGCGGAGTGATCAACCGTCAGATGAAATGTATCAATATTGACCCGTATGCAAATGCCTTCAATGACGGTCCTACCGGGAGTGAATGGGACAGTGACGAGACAGCTATGAAACCGGAACTGCACGAACGTAAATATGAGATTGATTCCCTGTGCTATCCGATCCGCCTGGCCTACTATTACTGGCAGGTGACCGGTGATACATCCGTGTTCGGTCCGGAATGGCTGTCAGCCATACAGAACGTACTGAAAACCTTCCGTGAACAGCAGCGCAAGAGCGGACTTGGTCCCTATCATTTTATGCGCAAGACGGACCGTGCCCTGGATACGGTACAGAATGACGGCTATGGAGCGCCTGTAAAACCGGTAGGCCTGATTGCCTCGGTCTTCCGTCCCTCTGATGACGCGACGACATTCCTGTTTCTGGTGCCTTCAAATTTTATGGCAGTGAGTTCCCTTCGTAAGGCATCTGAAATATTGAAGAGGGTGAACGGCCGTGATGACCTGGCTTCACAGTGTACCTCTCTGGCAGATGAAGTGGAAACGGCCTTGCACAAGTATGCCGTATACAATCATCCCAAGTATGGCAGGATCTATGCCTATGAAGTGGACGGCTTCGGGAATCACCTGCTGATGGATGATGCGAATGCTCCGAGCCTTCTGGCTATGGGCTATCTGGATCCGTCAGAGATGAAGGATCCCATCTATCAGAACACGCGCCGTTTCGTCTGGAGTGAGGATAATCCTTATTTCTTCCGTGGGAGTGCAGCTGAAGGAATAGGGGGGCCTCATATCGGATATGATATGATCTGGCCGATGTCCATCATGATGAGAGCCTTCACGAGTACGGATGATGCGGAAATCAAATGGTGCATCGAGACTTTGGAGCATACGGATGCAGGTACAGGGTTCATGCATGAATCGTTCAACAAGAATGATCCGAAGAAGTTTACCCGTCCCTGGTTTGCCTGGTCGAACACTTTGTTCGGGGAACTGGTTCTGAAACTCATTGATGAAGGGAAGGCTGATCTGCTGAATAGTGCTAAATGATAAAAGGAGTAAGGTTAAGAAATATCTGTGATTTGTTGTTTCGGCAAGTTTAATTTAGAAAATGCAGAGAGTAAAAATACAATAGAAAATAAACAACAAACAAAAAATAGATTTTCTTTTTCCACATCAATGTTTTCTTGAATTAATTCTATAAATTTGCATTTGCTGGTTAAACTCACATTAATTTAATATGCAATGAAAAAGACAATTATTTGTGTACTCTGTTTGTTCGTAACATTAATAAGCTTGAGAGGAGCCGAAATCATACCTCGGCCCGAGTATCCGCGCCCGCAGTTTGAGCGGTCCGCATGGATTAATTTGAATGGGGCGTGGACTTATGCTTTTGATTTCAGTAATTCCGGGAAAGACAGAAATTGGCAGTCGTTAAAGCATTTTGATGGTACAATCATCGTTCCGTTCTGTCCTGAAAGCCGGCTATCCGGTGTAGAGTACAAAGATTTTATAAATGCAATGTGGTATCAGCGCGAGATTTCAATTCCTTCAAATTGGAAAGGTAAAGATATTCTGCTGAACTTTGGTGCGGTCTATTATCAGGCAGATATCTATATTGACGGTAAGTTTGTGATGAGCCATACTGGCGGCAGTTCATCATTTTCTGCCAATATCACACGTTATGTCGCCCCCGGTACGACGCATAGTCTGGTTGTGTACGTGAAGGATGACCTCCGTTCAGGAAAACAACCCGGTGGCAAGCAGTGTACCAGTTATTTTTCTCAGGGATGCTCCTATACGCGTGTAACGGGAATCTGGCAGACTGTATGGATGGAAGCTGTTTCTGCGGAAGGATTAAAATCAGTGTATGCCTGTCCGGATATTGATCAGCAGCAGTTGGTAGTCCATCCCCAATTCTATCATGAATCTGATGACAGGCTTACAACAACAGTCCTATCCGGAAAGAAAGTGGTCGTTTCAAAAACCGTGCGTTGCAGCAACAGCAGTATACTGGTACTGCTGATTCCAAAGATGAAACTGTGGAGTCCTGAGTCCCCGTTCTTATATACTATCATTTACAAGGTGGTAGATAAAAATGGGAGAGTCATAGACGAAGTGAAATCGTATGCAGGGATGCGTAAGGTATCAACGGAGAACGGATATGTCTGTTTAAATAACAAGCCTTATTATCAACGCCTGGTGCTAGATCAGGGCTATTATCCGGATGGAGAGTGGACAGCCCCTTCCGACGAGGCTTTGAAGAAAGATATAGAATTAGGTAAGGGGGCTGGCTTTAACGGGGCTCGCACACATCAGAAAGCCTTTGAAGAGAGGTATTTTTATTGGGCAGATAAACTGGGTTATTTTACGTATGCAGAATCACCGAGTTGGGACCTGGATGTGAATGACGAGCTGGGAGCAAGAAATTTTATCGGAGAATGGAGTGAAATCGTAGAGAGCAGACGAAACCATCCTTCGATTGCAATCTGGACACCTTTTAACGAAACGTGGAATTGCCAGCTGGGTACCTATCAACGTTTGATCACGGATGTTTATCATACGACAAAGGCTATGGATCCTGCTCGTCCCATAAATGATGCAAGTGGTGACGGACATGTTGTCACGGATATATGGAGTGTGCACGATTATGAGCGGGATCCGAATAAATTAATTAAAGAGCTGACGTTTAAAGAAGGTCAGGAACCCTATCGTAATCAACCGGATAAAAAGTTCCTGGCATCTTATGAAGGTCAGCCCTATATTGTGGATGAGTTTGGTGGATTGCCTTGGATGAAGGCTCAGGATCAGAAAACTTCATGGGGCTATGGAGGAGGTTTCAAGAGCATGGAAGACTTCTATGAATGTCTGCAAAAGGAAGTGGATGCGCTTAGAGCTTGCAAGAATGTATGTGGTTTCTGCTATACCCAACTGACAGATGTGGAGCAGGAGAAGAATGGTATTTACTATTATGACAGGACACCTAAGTTTGATATGAAACGGATCAAGGCTATTTTTGAAAGTGTCAGGTAGATTCTAATTTGAATAACGTAAGACATGAAATATTTAATCAGTTTAGCTCTTACCCTGATCTTGGTTTATACTCCAGTTTCGGCTGATGGCATCAATCAGAAATGGATAGAGGAGAATTATTCCAAACGTGAAGTGATGATCCTCATGAGGGACGGAACAAGACTATATACAGTAGTCTATGAGCCGAAGGATCATACGGTAAAGCATCCGATCATATTTTGCAGGACACCTTATTCCTGTCAGCCTTACGGTCCGGACCGGTTCAGTTCGTCACTCTGGAATTCTATGAAGTTCTTTGCCCTTCATCATTATATTATTGTCTACCAGGATGTCCGTGGAACCTATAGAAGTGAGGGGATATATGAGAATATCCGTCCTTTTATCCCTAAGAAAAAAGGAAAAGTCTTTGATGAGGCTTCAGATGTGTATGATACCACCGACTGGCTTTTAAGGCACACCCATAATAATGGACAGGAAGGAGTTATGGGCACCTCTTATCCTGGATTCTATGCGTTGATGGCTGGTTTGTCCGGCCATCCGGCTATCAAGGCGATCTCTCCACAGGCACCGGTGTCCGACTGGTTTATGGGAGATGACGAGCATCATAACGGCGCTTTCTGTCTGGTGGATACTTACCGCTTTGATGCTTCTTTTGATGTTCCTCATCATCCTAATGGTCTTGCACACATATCCGGAGGGATCAAATTCCCCAATGATATTTATACTGATTATCTGAAGATGGGGCCGATACGCAATTTCACCAGGACTTTCGGGGATAGTGTCAGATTCTGGAATACTGTTATGGATCACCCTGACCGGGACACCTTCTGGGTCAGACGGACACCTCTTCAATATTGCAAGGCTGTCAAACCGGCCGTGCTGGTAGTTGGCGGTCTCTTTGACGCAGAGGACTGCTATGGAGCATGGAACCTGTATAAAGCAATTAAGAAACAGTCTCCGAAGACTCCGCTCTATCTGACTTTCGGCCCTTGGTATCATGGAGGCTGGAATAATGCTTCTTACCAGAATCTGGGCCAGGTATGGTTTGGAGATTCGACTTCTGATTATTTCATGAAGAACATTGAATTTCCCTTCTTTGATTACTATCTCAATGATAACCAAGAAGCGCAGCCGAAGAGTTTGACTAATATCTATTTCAGTGGTGAAAATCGTTGGCATCATGCAGGATCATGGCCTTTATCCAATGTACACATGGAGCCTCTTTATCTTCATGTGGATGGAAAACTCTCTTTCTCTCAACCCGAAGGAACGGATTTATATAGATCCTATATTTCAGACCCTGCACATCCTGTACCTTATACTGCTGATGTCCAAAACTATCGTAATCGGGAATATATGGCTTCAGACCAACGGTTTGCCTCTACTCGTCCTGATGTGTTGACTTATATGAGTGATATTCTGAATGATACATTGTGTTTAGGTGGTCCTTTGGACGTAGAGTTACAAACTTCGATCTCTTCTACTGATGCAGATTTCGTGGTTAAACTTATTGACGTCTACCCTGATGGATTCTCATATACCAAGGAAATTCAGAATCAACTCCCTGTGAAAAACTATCCTATGGGAGGTTACCAGATGCTTGTCAGGGGGGATATAATGCGGGGGAAGTTCAGAGAAGGATTTGATAGAGAAGTCCCTTTTGTACCTAACCAAATCACCAAAGTCACTTTTAAAATGAATGATATTGCCCATACTTTCCTTCCCGGTCATCGTTTGATGGTACAAATTCAGAGTTCTTGTTTTCCTCTTTTTGATCGTAATCCTCAGACATTCACGGATATCTATACTTGTGAGGAGTCTGCGTTTAGACCTTGCACGATAAATATCTTTTCGGATAAAGCGCATTTTTCTTGTATTCGCATTCCTGTATTAAGGAAATAAAAATATCGATTTTTAGGTTATCTCATCTCATTCTGTTGACCTTAACGTTGTCGTTTTGTTAACGTAGATGTTAGTTTGATGGTTCTGAAATAGATTGATATATTCTATTCGCCTTTTCTTTATTTGAGATTTTGCTCTTATCAGAATCTCAAATATCTTTATGTTCTATTTTAATTATTTTTACTTTATTTAACTGAGTACTTAGGCCTTGTTATTGACTCCTCTGTGTGTAAAGACCATGAAAAATGAGAAAAGACGAACTATTCCAAATAGTCTTTCAGTTTTTTAACAATACCTTACCCAACAAATACCATTCATTTGTAAAAAGGTGGCTATTGGAAGCAAAAAACGTGGAAGAGAAAACAGAGGCTTTACATTTTATATGGAATCATATAAATGTAAAGTCAGATAAAAATACGTCTCATGCGTTACATAGAGTACATCATCGTTTAGGTTTGTCTTCTTCACATCAAATTCGTACTAATCTAAAATATGCAGCTATTGTCTTATTGCTATTTTCAGTAACAGTAGGGACGTTGTTATTTATGAATGGAAAACACCAACAAGAAGAAATGGTTATTTGTAGGGTGCCAGATGGACAATTAAAAACCATTTATTTACCAGATAGTTCAGTTATAAAATTGAATTCCGGATCCGTCATTAAATATCCGAAGCATTTTGATAAAGGTTTTCGTGAGGTCTATCTAAGTGGGGAGGCTGTATTTTTGATCAAGCATAACCCTGGCACACCTTTTCTCGTTCATGTAGGAAATTTAATTGTCAAGGATATAGGAACTCGTTTCAATATAAAGGCATATCATCCTGATTTAATCGTAACAACTTTGGTAGATGGGAGAGTATGCGAATATGAATGTCAATCTAAATCCCCAAAAGTTCTGAATCTTGTTCCGGGGGAACAATGCATTTATTGTGCAAACAAGCATGAATTTTCGAAGGAGAAAGTGGATGCGGATAAATATATATCTTGGACAAAAGGAAATCTGATATTCATTCAGAGTCCTTTAAGTCATGTTATTTCAGATATAGAACATCATTTTAATGTGAAGGTAAATGTGGAAAAAGGCATTCCTGTAAATCTGTTATTTACTACTCAATTCAGCTCTTCGGAATCGTTACAAGATGTGTTGAATGTGTTGACTAAAATGGGGAATTTCAAATATGAAATGATAGGAGATACAATATGTCTCAGTGAAAAGTAATTATTTCCTTATCCTTAATTAATAATCAAAATGAAAAATGCGAAAATGAATTTATGTGATATTAGTAAAAAAAGAATAAAATATTTTTTATTCTTATTTCTTTTGTTACCTATGTTGTCTATCTCTGCCCAAACTGTAAAATTCGGACAGGCAAAAGTGAGTGTAAAAACAGCCGTTGATGCCATAGAGAGTCAAATAGGTTATTCAGTAGATTATACTGGAAATCTTTTGAATTTGCAAAAGGTGATCCCGGTTAAAAAAGGTGCAAATTCATTACAGTCTATTATGGAACAGATAGTGGGAAATGACTTATCTTATTCTATACAAGGTCGCCATATTATTTTATCAAAGAAGACTAGAACTAAGGCGAAAGTGCCTATAAAAAAAACAACCTTGGAGGGAAAAGAGGAAACCCATGAAAATTCAGGAAAACATGTTATGAAAGGATTTGTTTGTGATGAAAACAATGATCCTGTTCTAGGGGCGACGATAACTGAAAGTAAAGGAAGCAACAAGGCTATTACTGATGAAGACGGACTGTTCTCCATAGCTGTTTCCAGTGATGACGAATCGCTTACGGCATCTTATCTGGGCTATAACAAGAAAGAAATAGCAATAAAGAACAAAAAGTTTATTTCATTCAACTTGATCCCAAACAACAAAGTATTGGATGAGGTTGTAGTAGTCGGTTTCGGAAAGCAGAAAAAGGAATCTCTAGTAGGATCCGTTACGGCTGTAAAGGCCGACGACTTGAAGATGACCTCAAGCAGCTTGACCACTTCTTTTGCCGGTAAAATACCGGGTATCATCGCTTTCCAGAAAAAAGGAGAACCTGGCAATGATGCAGCCCAATTCTATATCAGAGGCGTATCCACTTTCGGTTCAAACACTTCTCCATTGATCCTTCTTGACGGTGTGGAGATTAATACCACCATGCTGAACAATATCCAACCAGAATCCATAGAGTCCTTCTCTGTCTTAAAAGATGCTACTGCTACATCCCTTTACGGCTCTAGGGGCGCCAACGGTGTCATCCTCATCACGACCAAGACAGGGAGGCTGTCAGACAAGATGTCTGTGGATATCCGTTTTGACAATACTGTATCGATGCCGACAACAATCCAGAAAATGGCAGACGGGGCTACTTATATGGAAATGTATAACGAGGCGAAGAAGAATGATGCCAATTTGAACGGCACAACGTATACCCCATTTTATAGCCAGGATAAAATTGACAAGACCCGTTCCAGGGCAAATCCTTACTTATTTCCTGACAATGACTGGTACAAACTTCTGTTCAAGGATTACAGTTTGAACCAGAATCTGAATATATCTGTAAAGGGCGGAAGTCAAAAAATCGGATATTTCATGAATGCAGGCATATTCAATGAAAACGGCATGACCCGATCTCCCAAAGAGGCCGTGATGAATACAAGTACATACAGTAAGAAATACCTCTTCCAAAGTAATATTACGGCTAACATTACCTCTACTACTAAGGTTGGATTGAACATGAATGCGCAGATTTACCAATATCATGCACCTTATGCCGGTGCTGATCCTGGAGATACTAGAGGGGAAATGCAGTTGTCTGATTTCTTTTATTTAGTTATGAGAGGCAATCCTGTACGCTTCCCTGCCACCCTTCCTGCTCAAGATGAAGATACTTTCGTACGCTACGGGAACAATACTTCCTGGGATGTCGGGACAGTTGAAATTAACCCTTATGCCAAAATGAGTAGCGGCTATACTGAACACAGCTACGTTTACATGACTACGGCGTTTACTGTCAATCAGGATCTCAAGTTCATTACACCCGGATTGAGCGCCAGCGCACTAGCCTCATTCTATAATTATAGTTTCAGCTGGTTGAACCATTGGATACAGCCTTATTATTATAAAGTGTCCGATGATTATACCATTGACAAAAACGGGAATTACCAATATACGGAATCCCCTATAGGTACGGCAGGCAACACAGCCATTCAGTCTGCTTCAGGCCAGGACCCGACAAACCGCGTCTGGTCACTACAGGCCACAGTAGACTATGCACGATCATTCGGGAAGCACAATACGGGGGCAACATTTGTATATCATATGAAAGAGACGCGCAATGATAAGACCAACGGTAACGAATACGACCTCCTTCCCTATCGTGAACAGGGGATTGCAGGAAGGCTGACATACAATTATGACGAGAAATATCTAATGGAGGCTACATTCGGGTATAATGGTTCAGAGAACTTCGCACCCAAACACCGGTTCGGGTTCTTTCCGGCTATCGCTTTGGGATGGACCATTTCCAACGAGAAGTTCTTTCAACCTCTGAAACATATTGTCAATAATCTGAAAATAAGAGGTACATACGGACTGGTAGGAAATGATGTACTTAGTACACGATTTCCGTATGTGACATCTGTTAATTTAAATCAAGCACAAGCATGGTGGTATGGTACAAACCATGGTCAGGCCTCTGGTCCAGAAATCAGTGTATATGGTAATGAAGATGCTACTTGGGAAAAATCTAAGAAAATGAACATTGGTATGGATATGGGGCTTTTCAACGATTTGGATCTTACCTTTGACTTCTTTCATGAGAACCGTACAGGTATATTTATGCAACGGCGTTCAATGGCTGCTATTTCAGGTTTTGCAAATGCTTTTCCTTATGCAAACATCGGTTCAGTCAAGAATCATGGCGTGGATATTGGATTGGATTTTCATAAGGCAGTCAATAAAGACTTTATTATAGGGGTCAACGGCAGTTTTACGTATGCACACAATGAAGTAACAAATAAAGATGAGCCGACCAATGTCGCATCTTACTATTCGGTCATCGGACATCCTATAAACAGTATCCGCGGATATATAGCAGAAGGCCTGTTCACTTCACAGAAAGAAATAGACAATTCGCCCAAACAGACTCTTTCCAATTATACCATAGGGGATATTAAATACAAGGATCTCAACGGTGACAACAAAATTGACGGCAACGACATCACAACCATCGGAAATCCTACTGTACCGGAAATTGTATATGGCTTAGGTCTCAACATCAAATACAAGAAATGGGACGCGTCTGTCTTTTTTCAGGGAGATGCCAAAGTGAGCCTCCTGATGTCCGACATTTGGCCCTTTGCTGACGCGGCCCATCAAGGGTATAACATCTCCCGGTATATCGTAGATGACCATTGGTCCGAAGCAAATAATGTTGCCGACGCATCCTATCCACGCCTGTCATCTGTCTATTTGCAGAATGACATACAAACAAGTACTTATTACGTTAGAAATGCATCCTATTTGCGTCTGAAGACTGCAGAGGTCGGATACACCTTCAATAGGTGGCTGCGTGTGTATCTGTCCGGAACAAATCTGTTGACCTTCTCACCATTTAAGACGTGGGATCCTGAGATGGGAGGCGGAAACGGATTATCATATCCATTACAACGCACCGTAAAAATAGGGATACAATTTCATTATTAAACATTGGAGTCATGAAAAAGAAACATATCACATCTTTAACAGTTACATTATTACTGCTTTTCACTTTATCATCCTGTAATTTTCTGGATGTTGTACCTCAAAGTTCCGCTACCATTGATGATATCTACAAAACTCAGAATTCTGCGGAGAAAATGGTACTCTCTTGCTATTCTGAGATTCCCAATTATTTTCACCCACAGGATTTTCCAGATATAACGGCTGGGAACGATTTGATAACCGGTTGGTATGGATCAGTCAGGTATTTTCATTTCAAGAGCTTAATTTATGGACTCGAATCTCCCACATCAACATACTTCTCCTTATGGAGCAATACCGCAGCTTCTTACCCTACTGGAGTACAAACAAAATTGATTTGGGAAGGTGTCCGGTATTGTTATAATGTGTTGAACAATATCGACAGGGTCCCCAATATCGATGCTGACGCTCTAAAGTACTATAAGGGGGAAGTACTTTTCCTGATTGCCTATTACCACCAAATTATGTTGGAATACTATGGTCCAATTATCTTGGTAAAGAAGGAAATGGAACCAAATAGCACTCCGGCAGAAATGAATCTGCCACGTAACACTTATGATGAGTGTGTTGATTTTATTGCTGACAAATATACCCAAGCAGCTAAGCTTCTTCCTTCACAGTGGGAACCTAATAACATGAATCGCGCCACGGCTGCAGCAGCGCTTGCCCTTAAGGCACGTCTCTTGTTGTATGCGGCATCACCCTTGGTCAACGGTAACAGTGAATATTATGCAAATTTTAAAAATCTCGATGGTACGAATCTGATCAACCAAGTCTATGACAAGGAGAAATGGAAAAAAGCCATGGATGCAGCTAAAGAGGCTATAGATTATTGTGAAGCTAACGGATACCAACTCTATGGAAGTTCTACTGCTGATCCCACAACTGGCAAGAACAACTATCACTATGCTTTTGTAGGTGCTTCTGGAACATTTAACCTTGATAATATGAAAGAATTACTTTTTGGATATGCCGAGCAAGGTACTGTTTCATATGATGTTAAATGCATGGCTCCTCGTGTTGGTATAGATAAATATACCAGTGAAGGTTTTCGTGGATATATGATTCCAACGTGGGATTGTATAAACCGTTATTATACGGAAAACGGATTACCTTGGAAAGATGATCCGGAAACAAAAGATCTCGATCCGTATTCTATCGTCAAACTCCCTAATGGTGATAGTACTGCATGCTTCCACTTGCATCGGGAACCACGTTTTTATGCTTCTATCGGCTATGACAGAGGTAGTTATGAAATCCAAGGTGGTACGATTACTCTCAAATGCCGTCGGGGAGAAATGCAACAAAATGATGGTAATTCAGATCATGAATATCAATCAGACAATGGTTATTATTGTCAGAAATGGGTTTCTAAAGCAGATTCATATAATTGGAATAGTAAAAAATATACAACTAGTTCTTATGTGTTTCCTATAATACGCTTGGCTGAAGTGTATCTGGATTATGCTGAGGCGGATTTTGAATATAATGGTAAACTGAGTAGTCAAAGTCTTATATATCTGAATAAGATCAGAGCGCGTTGCGGACTGCCGTCTTTTCAAGACTCCTGGGCAAAAGTAGGTGGCATACCGACAGGAGATAAATTGCGCCAGGTCCTGCACGATGAACGTTCAATAGAACTTGCTATGGAAGGTCGCCGTTTTCATGATATTCGTAGATGGAAAATTGCGGATAAGGAAATGATGCGCTACCAGAAAGCGTGGAATTTGGCTGGAAAAACTGCAAAAGAGTTCTATCAATTAAAGGATATGAAAGAAGGAGGAACACGGGTTTTTGAAGCTCCTAAGAATTACTGGTTGGCCATTCCTCTAGACCAAATTCAAATTAACCCAAATCTTGTTCAGAACCCAGGTTATTAACTTTAGGAAAGAGGATTGTAGACAAGTAAAAAATGAACCCCGAAAGTTTATCAAGAATTTTCGGGGCTCTTTTTACTAAAACTCTTTAGTCTTGTGTTGCGCTTTATATTAAAATTTCCTTTTAAACCTTCTAATAAGGCTCGATTATAATTCTCTTATATTTGTAGAATTTTTGGATTCTATTTATTACACTTTTGATTATAAATCGTGGAATTAATTAGTTATCGGTCTTAGGGTCTAGTTTATAAAATGTTTTTATGTAGGTCGAATAAATACTGTAATGAATTCTTTAAAATAGCGTCAATATTTTATGGTTAAGAACATAAAAAACACTATTTTTGTAAAAGTGAAAAACAATAAGTCTGAAAAGTAGAAATATCATATTGTCGATCTTATACTTTTAAAATATCAACTTGATTAATACTATTTATTGTAATGAAGAAAATTTTTGTTTTAGTTAGTCTTTTATGTTGTCTTGCAATGACAGCCATGGGACAAACGCAGGAGAAGTTAGGAGAAGCGCCGGCTATGGGATGGAACAGTTGGAACAAATTCAATTGCCAAATCAATCAGGACCTGATCCATGAGATTATCGATGCGATGGTCTCGACGGGTTTGAAGGATGCCGGTTATCAGTATGTTAATCTCGATGATGCTTGGCATGGTCCACGTGACAAAGACGGATTCATTCAGGCTGACTCAAAGCGGTTCAGCTCAGGCATCAAGTCCCTTTCGGATTATGCCCATTCCAAAGGTTTGAAATTCGGTATCTATACTTGCGCTGGTAACAAGACTTGTGCCAACTATCCAGGTAGTCTTGGACATGAGTATCAGGACGCTTTGCAGTATGCAAGATGGGGAATCGATTATATCAAGGAGGATTGGTGTAATACGGAAAATGTGAATGCTAAAGGTGCTTATAGTCTGATGGCTGATGCCATTAAGCAAACGGGCAGACCAATGTATTTCAGTTTGTGTGAATGGGGTACGAACAAGCCTTGGCTTTGGGCAGGAAAATTCGCACAGTCTTGGCGGACGACCGGGGATATACAGAATAATTTCAAAAGTGTATTGAGTATACTAGACCAGCAAAACGGTCTTAGAAAGTATGCCGGTCAGGGACATTGGAACGACCCTGATATGTTGGAGGTTGGTAATGGCATGCCCGTCAATGAGGATAGAGCCCATTTCTCAATGTGGTGTATGCTGGCAGCGCCTCTGATCTTGGGGAATGATATCCGTCATATGAGCAAGGAAACTGCAGGTATTATTATGAATAAGGATGTGATTGCCGTAGATCAGGATAAGTTGGGGATTGAAGGTCTTAGATATGCAAAGGAGAACGACTTGGAAATCTGGTTCAAACCTTTGGCAGGCGGTGATTGGGCTTTTTGTATTCTTAATAGAGGGATAATACCAGAAAAGTATGTCATTGACTGGCAGAAATTTAATTTTACAGATGACGTGAGCAAACTCTCTACCGCTTTTGACCAGAAGGTCTATTCTATCCGTAATTTATGGACAAAGAAAAATGAGGGGACTACCAAGAAGATAAAAAAGGAAGTCATTCCTGGTCATGATGTTGTAATGTATAGACTTACGCCTAAGATAAAATAAAGAAGAGAAAGCTTGAAAATGGAAGGGTCTTTGATGTAAAGAGAAGATCCTTCCTTTTTTGTTTTAAGCTGGTTCCGAAAGACCGGATAGATTTGATGAAAAAACAGAGATTCGTTTTTGATAAAGAGAATGAAATGGTTTACTACTGTTTTAAGTAAATGAATTTAAGTTTCGCAAGTGAAGAACCAGTTGCATAAGTTAACATAAATTTGGAATAAAAGAGGCTTCAAAATTTGTATAACTCATTGAAAATGAGTAACTTTATAATCGCAAAAGAATAAAGCACAAACTTTGAAGCCGTGAACAAAGATACTACAATTCTATCAGATTTGAGAAGTTTTTTCTCAGAAAATGACAACAATCGTGCAATAGACAGCATAATGAGTGTAATGGAACATATAAACATACGCCCGGGGCAAATAGGAGCCGAGAAGAAAGGGAACTGCCGGTTTACCAGCCTGCAGGTGCTCAGTCTTCTCATGTTGTTCCCGTTCTTTGCGGTGAAGAATGCATTCAGGTATTCCTGTTCCTCACTGGGTAGGATATTCCTGTGTGAGAAGGACATGTTCTATCGTTTTATAAATGATGACAACGTCAAGTGGCGCAGCCTGCTTTATTCGATGAATCTTCAGCTGCTCAGGAAAATCAGCAGGAATACCGTGTCGCCCCATGATAAGCCTGTCTGTCTGATAATAGATGATACCGACCTCCCGAAGACGGGCAGGAAATCCGAGCTGATCGGTCGGATATACTCCCATGTCCGTCATGGGAGTATCCTTGGCTACAAGTGCCTTACACTGTTGCTCTCTGACGGCATGAGCCAGCTGATGCTCGATTTCTCCCTCCATGGAGAGAACGGAAAGAACCCGGACAGGAAGCAGGGTCTCACCAACAAGGAGCGTAATGCCCGTTTTAGCGAGAATCATGACGGGAGGGAAGTTGCACGGCGCATCGGGGAATACAGTATGAAAAAGACAGACAAGGCCGTTGAAATGGTGAAGTACGCCATCAGGAAGGGTATCCGTTTCGACTATCTGCTGATGGATAGCTGGTTTACCAATGCCGGTTTTGTCCGTCTGATTACTTCCCGTCATATCAAATGTAATCTTCTGGGCATGGTCAAACTGGGCAAGACCCGTTATCAAACCGAATATGGACTTCTTACGGCCAAGGAAATCATCCGGAAGTTCCACGGCAGGAAGCTCTGCAAGTATAATACTACGCTCAAATGCACTTATCTGACGATTGACGTGAAGTTTGCCCGCACCACAGTCCGCCTGTTCTTTTGTAAGAGAGGACGCAACGGACAATGGAACGGACTGTTGACTACGGACCTGAGTCTCAGTTTCCTAAGGGCATACAGGATTTACTCCATGAGATGGGCCACGGAAGTAGCCTATCACGATGAAAAGTCCCTGTTCGGATTTGGAAAATGCCAGTCCGTTCACTTTTCAGCACAGATAGCCGGTATTACACTGGCCATGATGCAGTACAATATACTGTGTACGGTCAAAAGGTTTGAATCGTATGAAACGCTCGGTGAACTCTTTAATGAGACTACCGGGAACACTCTAGAATTGTCCGTAACGGACAAAATATGGGAACTTATCCTGGATGCCGTTCTTGAAGTGGCAGAAATCGTGTCCGCTGATGCCGGTGAACTGCTCTCAGCCTTGATTGATGGAAATCCCAAGTTCCATAAACTTTTGAATATTTATAAAGTCGCTTCGTGAGTTATTCACTTGCGAAAGTTGAGCAAATGAATAGAAAAAATATAATCAGCCTTTTTAAATAACAGAGAGTACTGTAGATATGATTCTCAACGGTTCGTTTGCTGATATGTAACTTGTTGGCTATTTCCTCATTAGACAGACCTTCGATACGACTCAGTAGAAAAACATTTTTACGTTGATCCGGCATGCTATTAATGGCTTTTCTTATATATTCCAATAAACTTTTAGCCATCATTTCATCCTCTATAGAATAATCTTCCTGTGAAGCGATGCGATTAATAGATTCTGAATTATGGTATACTTCTTTTCTCAAATAATTGAAAGCGGCATGTTTGGAGACAGTAAAAATATAGGAGTCGAAATTTTGAATTCTATCCACTGTTGAACGGTTTTGCCATAATTTTATGAAGATATCTTGTGCAATATTTTCTGAATCTTCTTTTTGGTGGATAATTCCATTAATAAATAATTGGACTTTGGGATAATACTGCAAAAATATCTTATCAAAAGATTTCTGGTCACCTTCCTGAAGCCTTTGTAGGAGAATTTGATTTATAATCATATTGGTATACCTTATGGCACAAATCTATTAGAAAACTTTAATCAGTGAGATTATTCTTCCATGAAATTGGTAGAAATTATTAAGATATGTTATAATGTTACAAAAGTAAAAAAAATAGTGAAGAAATAAAAATTTTAATAGTTAAATATTTACTTTTACTTAGAAAGAAATGAGTTTATCGTATAAAGAACTCATTTTGTATAATTGTTAGAATTCAGATTCTCTCAAGATCCCATAGATGTAACAATAAATGCCTATAAATATGACCAAGATTAGGATAAATCTTATCCGAGTATTAAGAGTATGTTTCACAAAAAGGAAATAAAGAAAATCATCAATGACTTTCTTTATGTCCTAGTTTAAACTTGTATTATTTCTACGACAGATGCTTCTGCCCATACTGTTGAGAAAGGAAATCCTTAAGGGTGGTTACAGCCATCTGTGAAGACGTCTCATGTATATTTTCTTGACGAATTGAATGGTCAGACAGTAAGCGAGTAAGATTCCGAAAAGCCAAGGAAAGTAATTCAAAGGCATTGACCCGAAACCTAAAGAACGTCCGATAGATGTATAGGGGATGCCGATACCAACTGCCATGATCACTAAGGTCAATAACGTAACCGGCCATGTTGCACGACTTTGCAGGAATGGGATCTTCGGCGTGCGGATCATGTGCACGATCAGAGTCTGAGAGAGGAGACCTTCGATGAACCACCCACTTTGGAAAAAACTCTGATGGACTTGGCTGTCATAACCGAAGATGTACCATAAGATCAGAAATGTCGTAATGTCAAAGATAGAACTGATAGGCCCGATGCAGATCATGAACCTGCTCAGGTCTGAAGCATCCCATATCCGGGGTTTTCTAAGGTATTCAGGGTCCATCCGGTCAAATGGAATGACAACTTGAGAGATATCGTACAGAAAGTTCTGGATGAGTACCTGCACCGGCAACATAGGCAGGAAGGGCAAGAACGCACTTGCAACCATCATACTGAACATATTCCCGAAGTTGGAACTGGCTGTCATCTTGATGTACTTGATGATATTTCCGAAAGTCTTCCGTCCTTCGATGACGCCAGCCTCCAGTACCAACAGATCCTTCTTGAGAAGGATGATGTCAGCGCTTTCCTTGGCGATGTCTACAGCTGAGTCTACTGATATTCCGATGTCCGCCTGTCTCAATGCCGAAGCGTCGTTGATGCCGTCCCCCAGGAAACCTACCGTATTCCCCTGGTTCTGCAGAAGACTGATGATACGTGTCTTTTGTAGGGGCGTCAGTTTGGAGAACAATTTGCATTTCCTGACGATAGGTTTCAGATCATCGTCTGTCAGATGTTCGATTTCCATACCGGTAATGGCTAGGCGGGTATCAATACCGACCTGTCTGCCGACATTCTTGACGATGATATCATTGTCACCGGAGAGGATCTTCACTTCTACTCCGTTTTCATGTAACTGTTTGATAGCTTCTGTAGCAGAAGGCTTGAGGGGGTCCAGAAAAGCCAGGAATCCGATCAGCACCATCTCGTTTTCGTCTTTAACGGCGAAGTCATGGTCTTTCGTCGGGAAACTCTTTTGGGCCACTGCCAGGACGCGCATGCCTTCTTGGTTGAGTGCCCTGCTGACTTTTTCTGCTCTATCCTTCCGTTCCGGTTCGAGAGGCAGTATCTTGCCTTTGATTTCCTCAAAGGAACAGATAGACAGCATTTCTTCCACGGCACCTTTCGTGATGATCTGGCGTTTCCCGTTCCGGTCTTCGATCACGACAGACATGCGCCGCCGTTGGAAGTCGAAGGGGATTTCATCCACCTTGGTATACTGATCCTTGACATTTTCCATCCCTAGTTCCTTGACATGGGAAAGGATGGCTTGGTCCATCAGGTTCTTTAATCCTGTCTGGAAATAACTGTTGTAGTACGCGTGGCGTAAGACCTGTTTGTCTTCATCGTCTTGTCCGTCTGCTTTCAGATACCTTTCCAAGACAATACGGTCACAAGTCAGGGTACCTGTCTTGTCCGTACAAAGGATATGCATGGCACCGAAATTCTGTATGGCATTCAGGTCTTTGACGATAGTCTTTTTCTTGGACATGGTGATGGCACCTTTTGCCAGGTTACCTGTAACGATCATCGGCAGCATGGCAGGAGTCAAACCGACAGCTACTGAGACGGCGAAGAGAAAGGCCTGCAACCAGTCGCCCTTTGTAAAACCGTTAATCAGGAAGACGAAAGGTATCATGAACAACATGAACCGGATCAGCAGATAACTGACTTTGCTGATGCCTTTATCAAAGGCTGTCGTCACGCGCTTATTGGTAATGGTCTTGGCAATGGTTCCCAGATAACTGTGACTGCCTGTCGCGAAGACAATGCCTTTAGCTGTCCCACTGATCACATTGGAACCCATAAAACAGATATTCTTCAATTCCAATACATTACCGGTATTTTCCGAAACATTCTCAGGGACGGAAACTTTTTCTACCGGTTCTGACTCGCCTGTGAGTGAGGACTGACCGACAAACAGATCTTTTGACTCTATGATCCGCAGGTCTGCCGGAATCATATCTCCTGCAGCTACCCTGACCAAGTCGCCTGGTACCAGTTCGCAGATATCTATTTCTTGTTCCGGTTCTCCGGACCGCAATACACTACAGGTATTGGTCACCATTTTCATCAGACCGTTCGTGGCAAGCCTTGCCTTTGTCTCCTGCCAGAATCTCAGGATCGCACTGATAATGATAATCCCGGATATGATAATGACGGAGGTCCAGTTCTTTTGTCCCGGCGCAGCCATTGCGACATCGAGGATGAAGGAGATGATGGCAAGTGCAGTCAGGATACCCGTGAAAGGATTGATGAAAGCAGAGATAAAGAGTAGAATGGGGTTTTTACGGTGCTCATGAGCGATATCATTAGGGCCATATTGTCGGTTTCTGTCTTTTACCTCATCGGTATCCAGACCATTGGGAGTAGTCTTGAAATAAGAATAGATGCCTGCCAGAGGTTGCATGGCAGCTCTGAAGACTTTAGCGGTATCGAATACATACCGGGTTGTCATTTTTTTTCTCCACATAATAAACTCTCCATTTAATAGTTGATAGTTCTTTTTACCTTTTGCGGCTGCAAAGGTAAGGCTATCCGCTTGTCCAGAGGGTTAGAGGAAAATTAGACTTCTATTAGAAAACCATTAGAATGAAGGACTGGGGATATGAGGCAGACTGACGATATAGGTTGTCCCTTCACCTTTCAGGGAATTGATTTCGATGGTGCCTTTGTGCAATTGAATGATTTTGAAACACAAAGCCATGCCGATACCGTGCCCGGAAGTGTAGTCTTGATTCTCTCCTCTGTAGAAAGGTTTGAAAATCTCTTTCTGGTCTTTTTCAGAGATGCCTATTCCGTTATCCGTAAATCTCAGAATAGAGACTTTCTCCCAATAGGAGATATGTACGGAGGAGGTATGATTCGGAGAAAACTTGCAGTTGTTTTCGATTAAGTTGATGAAGGCTGTCGTCAGAAGGTAACTGTTGCCGGAAACCGTCAGGACAGAGTCGTCTTCAGCCTCGTTCTCGAATATGAGTTCGACTTTATAGTCCGGATTAGCCTTAAGTACGGTTTCCCTTGCATCGAGAAGTTGCTCGTCCAACCGGATATTTTTCATTTTGATCTGTTCCGGCAGGTAATCGGCTTTTGCAAGGTTCAATAACCCCGTAATCAATTTGACGACGTGATGTGCATCGAGCAAGGCCCTTTGTATAGCCTCTTCGTACTCTTCGGATGTCCTTTTCTTGAATACGGCCAATTCCAGTTCTGCTATCAGGGCTGCCATAGGCGTCCGGAGCTCATGGGAGACATTGCTTACAAACATCTTTTGTGACTTGAAGGCTTTCTCGAGGCGATCCAGCAAGCGGTTGAAAGCGATGCTGAGTTCTCCGACCTCATCGCGGTCGTCTTTTACCGGAAGCCGCTTGTTGATATCTTTGGCAGTGATGTTTTCGGCTTCGTCAGACAACACCTTAACTGGGGCAAAGGCGAGGCGTGCCAAGATGTATCCTGCAAGTCCTAAAAGGGAGATGCCGACGATGGAAAACCAGATAAGCAAGTTTCTCAGGGCGATCATATTGGTGATCCCATATTGGTCATAGGCTGCAGCCGTGATGATATATTGCTTCTTCCGGAAATGGTAGGTGATCCCGACAGCCTGGTATTTCCCGACCTTGAAATGAATCCTTTTCTGCTTGAGAATCCGGTTCATCATGCCGGGAGTCTCCTTGATAATATCACTTTTCAGTTCATCATGGTAGAGCATATGGAAGGGAGGTTGATAGACGACAACTTCCACCTCATTGATGAAATTTTTGTTGTTGAGGTAAATGGAATGCATGATGGAAGGGTTGATCTTACCGCTCAGAAACAGATGAGCTTTAGTGATCGCTTCCTGTTCGAGACTTCTGTAAAAAGTCTCACTGCGGGTCCGTGCACTGACATAGTAGACGGATACCATTGCCGTCAGAAAGAGAAGGGTTGTGATGGCAGAATATTCCAAAGTGAGTTTCAACTTGATCTTCATGGCTTGTCAGTGAGTATAAATCCGAACCCGGTTCGAGTATGGATGAGTTTTGTATCAAAATTCCGGTCGATCTTCTTTCTCAGATAATTGATATAAACATCAATAAAGTTGGTGCCTGTATCGAAATGGGTATGCCAGACTTGATCAGCGATCTCTGCACGGCTGAGGACCCTGTCGGCATTCTCCACCATGTAGAGCAGCAGATAATATTCTTTAGGTGAGAGTTTGATCTCCGTATCGTTCCTCGTGACCTTCTTTGTACCCAGATGGATGGTAAGGTCAGCGTAGTGGATTTCTTCAGGTTGTTTGGCAGTCTCATCAGAACTCCGGCGCTTCAGCAAGACCTTGATTCTGGCATTGAGTTCTCTGAAGTCAAAAGGTTTGACCATGTAATCATCGGCTCCGACGTCAAACCCTTCAAGTTTGTCATCTGTAGATCCTAAAGCCGTCAGGATGAGGATCGGGATTTGCGGGACGAGACTTCTGATCTGACGGCAGAGATCGAAGCCGCTCATTCCGGGGAGGATAATGTCTGAAATGACCAGATTGAATTTGTTTTCTCTGAAAAGACGCAATCCCGTCAGTCCGTCATAGGCGACCCTCACCTGATAACCGCTCTCTTCCAAGCCCTGCTTGAGAAGCGAGGCCACGCGTTGCTCATCTTCTATGACCAGTATAGATTCCATAGACCCTTTATTGTAAGAAAGACAAATCCATTGCAAAAATACGTTTTTTCAGTGTCTTATGCAATGCCGTAATATTAGAATCTGATTAGAATTCCTGAATTGTGATTTCTTCGTTCAGATGATTACAAAGGTAGTGTATTTTTGTAGATATTGTCCGTTTTTATGGAAAAAGAATGCCTTTTCATGAACAGTCTTCTGTCCTTTAAGGCCGTTTGATTGTCTGGTCAGATATTTCGAATTCCATTTCTTCGAAATCCAACATGGCATTAAGTGTGCAGAGTTTCCTGTAACTGAATAGTTCTGCCGGCGTGATCTCCCTTTCTGTCAACAGACCTTGGTGCAACAGCAGTTCTCGTTGCGTGCCTCGGAGGAGCGGATGGGCAGGGGTGTACCACTGCGTTCCGTCATAGACGGCAATATTGGCTATGCTAGTGTCGGTGATGACGCCGTTCTTTACAATCAGAATATCATCACATTGGCCACGCTGACCGTACAAAGACAGAAGGAGGTCCCTGTCTTCATATTTATAGGCATAATCGATCGCATCACATTCTATGAGTTGCAGACTGTGGACCGGGCGAGGGTGATAGGGTTGATAACTGACAGAGAGGACTTGGTCACTGTATACGATATGGCATTTTGTCCGTTGTACAAGGTCAGCGGAGATATGTTCTCCGAGATCGATCTCCGGTGATCGGGGACTGAAATGTCTGATAGTCTTGTTCAGTCTCTGATTGTGGGCTTCGAAGTTAAAGACCTTCTTATCCTCTATCCTCAGTGTTTCGATAAATCGGTACATCAGCTTTCTGTTTTAATTCCAGATACTCTTTCGCGCAATTGCTCCGGACGGTGATGCCACCTCCGCTTTTGAAGACCATGCTGCCGTCAACCTCTTGTTCGACGAATCGGATCATTACCCCGCTGTCGAGGTCTTGACCGTCAAAATAACCGGTTACACCGGTGTAGAAGTGACGCTCATACTGCTCTGCTTCATGTATGATTTCAGCCGTCTTGTCTTTAGGTGCACCGGTGATGGAACCGGCAGGGAGGAGGCTGAAGAACAGGTCTCCAATCTGCGTATAGTATCCACTGGGAAGGACACCGGAGATGCACGAACTTGTCGCAAGGAGAGTATGGCTGTGGGTCTTGATAGTTTCGATATAGCGGTATCTTTCCACAGTGACATGCTCTGCTATTTTACTGAGATCGTTCCTGATCAGGTCTGTGATCGTGGCATGCTCGGCTTTTTCCTTGGGGTCATTCAGGAGGTGGTGTGCCGCATTTGGTATAGCGGCATCTATAGTGCCCTTCATCGGAAAGGAATAGATCTTCCGTCCTTTGATCTGCACGAAGGTCTCGGGCGAGAAAACGGTAAATTGCTGTTTCAACCATACCTTGTATTTTGCCTTCGAGATTCTGAAAATCTCCTGAAGTGTCATATTGGTCTTCACTCGTGTACAACCGGTTAAGTTGGCAAGGTAAGAATTGCCTTTCAACTCATTCTGCCGGACATGGTCAAAAGCTTTCCGGTACTGTTCAAAAGTGGGAGGATAAATTTTCCACTCCAATGACTTGGTTTGCAGACCAGTGAATTGAGGCGGTTCATTGGAAAACGGCCCCAAATGATAAAGGAGTTCTTTAGGATCAACTTCTTCCGGTTGGAGGACAATACACTGGTTCTGGTCATAACTGATAATGAAGACAAACGGTTGATGCCGGCCTCCCAACTCGTTCATCTTCCGGATGGCAAGGTTTTTACTGAGAATATTCACACTATTCGGCTTGCGCCAATTGTTCTTTTCCTGCTCTCCTCAGCGCTGATATCGGATAGTGGGGTTCCGGAGAACTTTCTCCGGATATGCAAAGGTTAGCGTTTTTTTTGAGTTATCCAAATACGAGGTGTTATAATATAAAAAAGAACGTTTCTGAAATTTATTCCGGCATAAACGATTATGCCTTATGATTTGAGAAGGAGTTTTAATTATAAAAATGTTTGTTATGGTTACATTATGGAATTAATATGAGCTTTTGAGTTTAAAAAAGTGATTTATACATTAATTGATCGTCTGAAATTGCTATTTTCTGATTAGTAAATTATGTGAACTATATGAATTCTTTTAGGCAAATAATAAAAATCAATTGAAAAAATGAAAATTATTCCCTGATATTAAGTTAAAGTACTATAAAAATATATTTGAAATGGTATAAGCAGAAATGGATATTCGTATATTTGCGAAATACGAATAATAGCAAGTAGATTATTCTGATAAATGTTAGAAACATTTTAAAATATAATAATAAAGATGGATGAAAAAAGAGAATATGGAATTAAAACTGATCAAATAGCTCGTTTTGCCAAAGCTTTAGGCCATCCTGCTAGAGTTCAAATTCTGCAATTCTTGGCACAACAGAACGAATGTTATTTTGGAGATATTAATAACGAACTACCTATATCTCAAGCTACTGTTAGTCAACATCTAAAAGAGCTAAAAGATGCTGGATTAATACAAGGCACCATTGTACCTCCTAAGGTAAAGTATTGTATTAATAAAGAAAATTGGATTTATGCACGAGAACTTTTCTTGAATTTTTTCTCTCAGAAAATTCAAACAGAAAAATGTAAATGTTCTAATCAATAGATTATATTTGGAATATTTGCTTCTGGTCTTTGTGAAGTGATTAAATGTTCGTAAATATACGAAATATATCTTATGAATAATATAATAGATATCAAATTTTAATTATAACGATCATAATAAAATGAAAAAAATAGAAATTTTTGATCCTGCTATGTGTTGCTCAACTGGTATTTGTGGTCCTAGCATAGACAAAGATTTATTGAGATTTGCGACTTTAGTAGACTCTCTAAAGAATATGGGAGTATTTGTCAAGCGGTATAATTTAAGTTCTGAACCGCAGGCTTTTATGAAAAATCAGAAGGTATATGAAATGTTAAATTCGGAAGGAGTAAAGGTGTTACCTATCACATTAGTTGACGGGAAGGTTGTTGTTAAAGGGAAATATCCTTCCACAAAGCAAATGAGTGAATGGACAGATAAAAATCTAATGATTGTCCCGTCATCTTCAATCTCTCAACTAGAGAGTCTTACTAGTAATTATTTATGTTGTGCTAAAAATAATGAGAAGGTAAATCATTGTAATTGTAGCAAAAAAAAATAAGGAAAGGAAAATGAAATCTTATTCTATTTCAGATTTAATGACTTTTAAATACTTGTTCTTCACAGGTAAAGGAGGAGTTGGGAAGACTAGTATTGCATGTGCTACAGCTGTAGCAATGGCTGATAAAGGAGAACAGGTGTTGCTTATCAGTACTGATCCTGCATCAAATTTGGAAGATGTTTTTGGAGAAAAAATTCCAGAGCAAGGCTTATCAATCAAAGCCTTACCAAGCTTGACAATTATTAACATTGATCCCATAAAAGCTGCTAACAAATATAAAAATCATGTGTTGAAACTTTATGAAAATTTATTGCCAATATCTGTCATTAAAAATATAGAAGAGCAACTTTCAGGTTCTTGTACTGTAGAAATTGCAGCTTTCAATAAGTTTTCTGATTTTTTATCAAGTGAAAAAATTGCTTGCAAATATGATCATATTATTTTTGATACTGCTCCTACAGGCCACACTCTACGTATGCTTCGCCTGCCATCAGCATGGAATACATTTATTAAAACAAGTAAATACGGAGTTTCATGTCTTGGTCAATTATCAGGTTTAAGAGGAAGAAAAAAAAGTTACGAACAGGCTGTAAGAAATCTCTCTGACGATAAAAGGACTATTTTGATACTAGTAAGTCGACCTGAAATGGCACCGTTAAAAGAGGCTGCACGTGCTTCGTTAGAATTAGAGCAAATAGGAATTCGTAATCAACTTCTTATTATCAACGGACTTATGGATAAAAAATCTAATGACAACTTGGCTTCACAAATCTATAAAGAACAACAACGCTCGATAATTGGCATCCCCCAAGAACTCCAGTCCTTTCCTGTTGTTAAAGTGCCTTTACGATCTTATAGTCTTTCAAATATTAATAATCTTCGTAGATTTTTTATTTCTGATAGACATGTTCAAGCAAAAGCCATTCGTTCTATTCCCAAATGTCCTCATTTAGACGACCTTATTGATGATATTTATAAAAGTGGAAAGCGTATTATTTTCACGATGGGTAAAGGTGGAGTGGGAAAAACAACTATCGCTACAAAAATTGCATTTGGACTTAAGGAAAGAGGGGCTAAGGTTAGATTGACGACAACAGATCCTGCTGATCATTTAAACTATCAGTTAGCTGTTCATGCAGGAATTAATATTAGCAAGATTGATCCTCAAGAACAACTTGAAATATATAAAAATGAAGTCAGGATGCAAGCTAAAAAAGCAGGGGTTACGGATTTTTCTTATATTGAAGAAGATCTTCGTTCTCCTTGTACACAAGAAATAGCGATTTTTCGTGCTTTTGCAGATATCGTGGAAAAAGCATCAGCAGAAATAGTAGTTATAGATACAGCGCCTACTGGCCATACATTATTATTGCTTAGCTCTGTGCAAAGCTATGATCGTCAAATATTACATACAGAAGGAATTACTCCAAAATCTGTAAAAAATCTATTGCCACGTTTACATGATCGATACCAAACAGAAGTTATTATTGTTACATTGCCAGAAGCAACACCTGTATACGAAGCTTCAAGACTACAAGATGATCTTGAACGAGCAGGAATTTATTCTACATGGTGGGTAGTTAATCAATGCGTTTTACTCAATCAAACCAGTGACATGTTCCTTTTAGAAAAAGCAAGAAGTGAACGACAATGGATAAAGAAAGTTTGCCAGCGTTCAGACAGACATACTGTCCTAATTGAATGGAAGAATGATGAATCTAGAATATAAAGATATGATATTTAAATAGTCGGACGGATTCGTTTTGTGGTAGATTTCAATTTTAAGGTGTTATATTTAACAAATTATATTATGAAGAAAGGGATAAATTTTTTAGACCATTATATGACTTTTTGGATATTTTTGGCTATGGTTTTGGGTTTACTCTTGGGATGTTTTATTCCCTATATTAGTTATATCTGGGGTAGTCTTACAATCGGAACTACAAATATTTATATAGCTTTGGGCTTGATATTGATGATATATCCTTCATTTACAAAAGTAAAATATGAAAAATTAGGTGAAGTTTTTTCAAATACAAAGATATTAGGACTATCATTATTGCAAAATTGGATTATTGGGCCTATCCTAATGTTTATACTTTCTATTTCTTTTCTTCGTTTCAATATAGATTACATGTATGGGCTAATACTAATTGGTCTAGCTCGTTGTATTGCAATGGTGATTATTTGGAATGATCTTGCCCAAGGAGACCGGCAATATGCAGCTGGACTAGTGGCACTTAATTCATTATTTCAGATATTTCTGTATTCGATATATGCCTATATTTTTATGGTTATATTTCCACAATTATTTGGATTACCTGCAAATGAGTCCGTGTCTCGAATTACAATAATTGATATATTAAAAAGTGTATCAATTTATATGGGTATACCAATGGTAACCGGATTTTCCACTCGCTTTATTTTAATCCATTTAAAAGACGAGCAATGGTATAATGCAAAATTTATTCCTAAAATTTCCCCACTTAGCTTAATAGCATTGCTATTTGTTATTATTGTTATGTTCTCTCTTAAAGCTGAATACATCGTTCAAATGCCGTTGGATGTTATCCATATTGCAATTCCTTTAGTAATCTATTTTATTATAATGTTTTTGCTAACTTTTTTTATAAGTAAAAAATCGGGAGCAAATTATGAGCAATGTGCTACCCTTTCATTTACTGCAGCCAGTAATAACTTTGAATTAGCAATTGCGGTCGCAGTAGCTATTTTTGGAATTAATTCTGGAGAAGCTTTTGCAACGGTTATTGGACCACTTATAGAGGTTCCTGTAATGATAGGTTTAGTTAATATAGCATTATTTTTCAAGAAAAAATTCTTTGTTAAGGGACTGCACTTGAATAACTAATTTAAGAAATTGTATCCTTTAACTTTAATGTGCTGTATTGGGGAGCGTAAGTTACTTTCCAAATAAATAGAGTGCGTTTAATGAATACGCACTTAAGCATATGATTCAATTCCGTTTTTCTTATATTTTGCCTAGGCAAAGGTATCCTGATGCCAATAAGTCTTTCGGCGTTGATGCCATTCTTTTGTTGCCTAGGTAAAATCATTTGATCAGATCAGAAATTGAATCGCAGGCCCGCCATGACCTCACATCCTCTAAGAGCCACTTGATAATAGTTGTAATCCAGACCATTATATTCAGCCTGTTTATAGCGTTTCCTATTGAGGATGTTCGAGGCTTTCAGGTCCAGGTCCAGTCCGTTGCTTACCCTCCACTGACAACCCATGTCCAGGAAGGTGAGATGCTGGTAGTGCCCCTTTGACAGTTCCGCACAACTGTAGTCTAAGGCGATACGGACGGAGAAATGTGCCACAGGATAGAGACTCAGTGTGCCGATATCCGAATAACTCTTCAGCAGTGTGCGGTCAAGATACTGGTTTTTGTCCTGCCATGTGAGATTGCCGGTCAGGATATTTGAGAAGTTCACCCATTTCCATTTGTTCTCATAAAGTGCCGCCGATGCACTTACAGCATTCGACCGTGCTTCCCGGAACAAGCCGTTCTGGGCTATTGGCAAGATCATGCGGCTGTAGACGAGGGAAGATTTCAGTGTCAGTCCTGTGTTATAGAAGGACTTGTCCAGGGAAGTCAGGATCTGCAGTGTTTTCTGTGTGGTGGAATGCCATAGGGGTTGTGATAAGGAAAAATCTTCCGTATAGGTATACTGCCGGCAATAACTCCTCCTGTAAGTCGTATAGTAAACGAAGAGATCCCAGTTGAGGAGTGAGATGACATTATGGTAGGCAAGGGATGCCGAACTCATCGAGCGATAGATCCAATTCGTGGAGTCTGCCATTTGCGAGAGCGTCCGGTAGTCTGTGCGGAGCATGACCGGTGCGATGTTTTCCGTTGAGGCGCTGGAAGCAAGTGCCGATCTCATTCTGATCTCCCAAGCAGGAGAGAAGGTGTGCCGCCAGTTAAACTCTGGAGAGAACAGCCATTTGTCCTCATGCTTCTCGCGGCTTGCCGGCAGCGTTGTCCTCATATACATCATCTTCCCGCCCAAACTCACATAGCCTTTACCGTAACGTATCACAAATGAGGGACTGGCGTAAAAGGTCAGATAGTTGTAGTCATAACTGCCATCTTTGGTTTGCAGATGGTCTTTCCGTCCTGTGCTGCCTATAGTCAGGTCCAATTGCTGTTTGAAGAAAGGCAGGGAGACCTTCAGATGATTGTCTGTCTCCAGACGGGAGGAATTGACCCACGTGTTGCCGGTATACACAGGAGAACCGGACAAGTCCATCGACTCGTGCTGTCCGACATAGTTGATTGTGGACAACAACTCATACGTTTGCCGTCGGGTGTTGAAAGTTGCCTGGAGTTGATTGGACACTTGCAGCGGATGGTGCGCAGTGCTGACGTCCAACTGTTGCACATTGCCTCTTTGGGCACCCTTTTGGCTGACGGAAGAGAAACTGCCGTTCAGAGCATCTTTCAGATATGTCTGTTTGGCATTGAGTTCATACTCTATCGTGCCCAGTGCCGCATAATTGCCATCATTCTGATGGCGGCTTTCAAAAACTTCCACGGGTTGATTGCTGCCATAATACACATAACTGCTGTCTGACGTGTTCTTCCTGTCGTCGGCAAAGGACACATTGTATTTCAGAGAACCATATTGGGAGAGCCTATACAGACGGTTCACTGTCAGCAACATCGAGTGGTTCCAGAGATACCGGGAGGCACTGATGGGCAGAGAAGGGGCTTCCAATTGAGAGATGAGCGGTAGGGGTGATGCAGCGTTCCATGTCTCATCATCTGACAGGTCGTGCGCAGTGAGGTCTGAGGAGATGTCTTCACCGCTGTTATTGGCCTTCAGATTGACCAATACCTGCTTTCGCTTGTCTACCAGAATGCCGGTGAGCCTGCCGTTTCCCAAGATCTTATCGCCACTTCCTCCGGACAAATAGGCCTCACCGAAAGGCTTCGCCTTGTAGCCGGCATTCAACTTGATGTCCAATGTGGCACGATCACTCGGCACTTTTCCTTGCAGGGCACGCACAGGTTGATTGTCTTCCAGAACCTCTATCTGCGAGACGGCGTCCACAGGCATGTTTCTCGTCACCACATTGTATCTGTTCCCCATGAGATTCTGGCCTTCGATATTCAACTGGTTGATGCTTTTCCCCATGTAAGACACAGAACCGTTGGTAGAGACTTTGACGCCCGGCAGTTTCTTCAGTACGTCTTCTATATATTTGTCGTCCTTGCTTTTGAAGGAGGCTACATTGTAGATCAGGGTATCCCCGTGTTGTCGGATAGGCTTTACCTGTACCTCTATGCCTTTTAATGCCACGACGGATGGTTCCATCACGATCGTCTGAATCTGACGGATCTTGCTCCGAGGCAATTTCACTGAGACATAACCCACTCGTGAAAAGAGCAAGGAATTTGTCCCATGAGGCACCGATAATGTGTATTTTCCTTCATGGTCAGTGATGCAGTAGGAAAGGGTCTTGCCCTGAGCATCACAACTCTTGCAAGTCACGTAGCCGATGGAGGTTCCCTTTGCATCTGTCACTCTCCCCGAATAAGTCCCGGCATCCTGTGCTGCATTGCACAGGCACTTCAGTAACATCAAGAATAGACATATCCACCTGCTCATTCCAATTCCATAGGATTATAAGGCTTTGGAGGTGTCGGATCAGAGTCATCATCCAAAGTGTGAATAAATGCCTTGGACGCCTCGTCAGGGTGATCGCAATAATTCTTGTAGCCTTTTCTGTCGCCTTCTCTGGTGGTCTTCACCTCTTTCCGGTTGACGAAAAGATAGATCGGTTCTTTATGACTGCGTTGCTCCAATCCGTTGAGTTCATAGTCAAAATAACCTTTGGTATCACTGACTTTCATGATCAGTCCCGGCAGACCACCGAAAACATAAGGTCCGAAAGGGAGGGCTATTTTATCTGCATACCATGCCACATAGTCTCGTCCGCGGTATCGTGTTGTGGCCTTTTTGCAGTCTTGTCCAGCTATGAGCGTATCCCCATCCATGAGTTGCCAATGGATAGCGGGGATGTTGTCAGAATAAATGAAATGTATGACACCACCCCGGTTGTCTTGAATGGTAGCTGCATCGGAATGGAGTGACTTGACGACGTTGAGTCCATAGCACTTTTGGCGGATGATCGGAAAAGCTTTAGAGAAATAGGCAGCTGAGGTTTCTTTGTTGTAATATGTCGCATCCGTGAGTGAATCGAGCATCAGGTTGGGCAGATCACAAAATTGAATATCATTGTTTCCGATCAGCAAGACGGTCTGTGCTTCGCTCTTGGTATTTGGTGCCGTAGGGTCAACGGCCCAGGTCATTTTATAATAGACGCGTACATTGCTGCTGTCTACAATATTGCGTTTGGCAGGTGATAATTTTACACCACCGTTCTTTATCGATTGGGCGGCAACGATAAGGGGTAAAAGTAAGAAGGCTAATAAGAATGTTCTTTTCATTATCAACAATTAATTATAAATGGTTCATCCGACAAATGCGTAGTTTTTATCATGTAGCGATAAAATTTTGAGTTCAAAAAACTTCTCATCCCGATATCCATACGCCTGTCTTTTCATTGTCTTGATTTTGTTGTTTATCCCTTCAA
>NZ_JAMXLY010000027.1 GCF_024054555.1 Segatella cerevisiae
ATGAGTTTGAGCGTTTTGTCTGTTTATTTTATCAATACAAATATACAAAATTTCCCTGTAACAAGGGCACTCAAACTCACTTTTATTTGTTAAATAAATCAATTCTTTTTACTTCCGAAACTTGAGTTAAATATCTGAATGAGAACGTTAAGCGTATTCTTCAGATGATAGTCAAGACTCCCCGTTTCAAGGATTATAAATATACGAACAAACCTGACTTGAACGCTCATGCTCAGATTACACGTAATTCAGCAGCTGAAGGAACGGTATTGTTGGAAAACAAAGGTGCTTTACCATTTGCAAGTAATGTGAAGAATATTGCACTTTACGGAGTTGGCAGTTATGATCCGATTCCCGGTGGTACCGGCTCTGGAAATGTCAATAGTTCCTATACTGTTTCTATTGTGGAAGGTCTCCGCAACAACAACTATCAGGTAGATAACCGGATTCTGAATACCTATAACTCTTATGTTAAGCCGGCTAAAGCTGAAATAGCCAAACAGCCTCATGAATGGTGGCAGACGCTCCCATTGCCTAAAGAGATCGTGCCTGCTGACAGTGATCTGACTAGAGCTGCCAAAGATGATGACATCGCTGTCATTACGTTGGAACGGTTGTCAGGTGAAGGTTCTGACCGTTCGATCGCTGATTTTAATCTCTCGAAAGAAGAGTTGGAGTTGATTAATAAGGTAACAGATGCTTTTCATAAAGAAGGCAAGAAAGCTGTTGTCGTCCTTAATATCGGTGGTGTCATAGAGTCGGCTTCTTGGAAGAATATTCCGGATGCTATCTTGCTGCCGTGGCAATGTGGCCAGGAGATCGGTAATTCTGTTGCAGATATCTTGTCAGGGAAGTTGTTCCCTTCAGGCAAATTACCTATGACATGGCCTGTTTCTGTCGATGATGTTCCTTCTACCAAGAATTTCCCTGCTACAGGAATGGAAGTCAATAGTTTCGCCAAAGGACAGACAAAGTACCAGAAGATGAAGAATGTCGGCTACACCAATTATGAAGAAGGTATTTATGTCGGCTACCGTTACTTTGACAGTTTTAAGAAAAATGTCTCTTATCCTTTCGGTTACGGCCTGTCTTATACCAAATTTACTTACAGTAATCCGACTGTCGTAAATGACGGTAATCTTATTCAGGTCAGTGTTACGGTCACCAATGACGGTCCTTGTGCCGGCAAAGAAGTTGCTGAAGTTTATGTCACTGCTCCAAAAGGACACGAAGATAAACCTGCACAGGAATTGAAGGCTTTTGCTAAGACCCGTACTTTGCAACCTCATGAGAGCCAGACTTTGAAGATGACAGTAGCCAAGAGCGACCTCGCCTCTTTTGATGAGAAAGCCAGTGCTTGGGTTGTAGATCCCGGAACTTATGTCTTTAAAGTAGGGGCTTCAAGCCGAGATCTCAAAGGTACTGCTTCTATCAAAGTGAGTGGTATGAAAACTAAGGTACATGATGTCTTGAAACCTGTTGTCAAGTTGAATGTCTTGGCCCAGAAATAAATAACCTAAACAGTTCTCTATCATATCAATTAAGACTATCGTTCAATACAACCATTTAAACTAAAAACTTATGAAGATATCTAATTTGGTGTTCCTGACTCTATCAGGAATACTGCTACCTATGCCTTCCCTGGCTCTCAACAATAAGGAAGTGAGCAAGGATAGTGTCCAGAACACGAAGGAGGTAACAAACCGAAATATGTTGTTGAACGCCTCAAGTGCTGACCAACCACGTCAGATCAACGTCGGTCTGCCTGCCAGTTTGAGCGCTACAATTTTTGAAGACGGTCTGCCTGTCTCTTATTCAGCATGGCCGGATATGCCTTATTTCTCATGGTTCGGCGGGACGAGTTATGGAAAAGTTTCAGGCTTGAGTCTGAGTGAAGGCGCCTTACAGTATGGGGCTGTCGGTTATATAGTGGACAGCTATCATAAACAGTCAGGGGATCATTTCAACGGGACAGTGAATTACCAGTTGAACAACTATGGCCGCCAGGTCTTTGATGCGACTCTGACAGGTCCTATTGCCAAAGGCTGGGGCTATATGATCAGTTCTCACCAGATTTGGGATCCGGGCTATGCAAAACTCCAGGCCGCTGACCTTCAGACACGTATGCAGAATTATAAGGTCATGATCGACAAGCATTTTGCCAGTGGAAGAGGCTATGCAAGTTTGCTCTATCAATATTGCCGGTATATCAATACAGGCTCATCTTATGCTCCTTTCATTTATGTCGGTGACGGTAGCGTGAAGAAATACAATGGATTCGACTATGCTACTGATGCTTATTATGGCAATGAGGCTTCTTCTTTCTCTTATTTGGACGTCATGGACGGTAAGGTCAAGTCTAAAACTTGGAAAGATGCCGGAACGACTGATAACCATCAGGTGACGTTTCATCTGAACTATAATTTTAAGAACGGGACTAATCTGGATGTTTCCAGTAAAGCTAAATTCGGTGACGTGAGTATGGCCTTGAATGGCGTCTCGGGGATAGTCTCCAATGCAGGCGGCTATTATTATGCCAACGGCAGTGCCTTTACAGGTGACTATATTCAGAATCGCTGGATGATGTATGTCCCGGGTTTTGAACGTGACTGGTTGACTACCGCCATACTGAAAGGTACGAGCAAAAACAATCGTCATAGTTGGCGCGTAGGTGCGAATATCTGGTACAATCGTGGTGGAAATATGCAGATGAACACTGTTATGGCACATGAAGTGAAAGAAGATCCTGCAGAACTTTATGTCAAGAACAGTGATGGTACACTGACTAGTGGCGTCTCTTATAATCCCGGTAGTGGAGAGTACTACGACGGTCATGAAAATAAGTATGCGGTTTTCGCCAGTGATGACTGGACGATTTCCAAGAGATTGTGGATGAGTCTCGGTGCTCGTTTTGAATATCTTGGTTATAGCGGCAAGGCTGCCTTGGATGAAGGTGACTATGACAATACACGTACTCAAGGATGGTGGATCGGCGCTAATAAGAAAGGTGGAATAGACCGCTTCACAGGTGATTTCATCAACCCTTCAGTCGCTTATAATATCCACTATACGATTGCTCCGGGATTCGGACTTTTAGGTGAATACGTCTATGTTCGCCAACGTCCTAATCTTCAGGATTATGCCGGTGAATTCCTCCCGACAACTGCTCCTGTAAACATCAATATGGGCCGTGCCGGAATCTTCTGGAACAACAGTTGGATCCAGTTGGTTTCTCAGGTGTCCATGATTACTCAGACAAACTATAAGGCACGTACAACCTTCTATCATGTAATGCAGAACAATGCTACTGATGGAAGTGCCTATACTAAAGGTGAAGAGGTGAGCGTGACACAGCCTATTACTTATAATGTACGGACTGTAGGTTGGACGACTGACTTTGTGCTGTCACCGTTTAAAGGTTTTACTTTTCACGGATTGTTGACTTTACAAGACCCAGTGTATAAGAAATTCAGTATCTTTGCAACATTCCCCGATGGGGTGACTGATGGCGCAAATGTTTCAGGCAACACCGTGACGGCAATGTCTAAAGTTCTGGTAGAACTGGATCCTTCTTACAGCTGGGGCAAATGGAATGTCGGATTGAATTTCCGTTATTTCAGCAAGCAGTATATCAACAAGACAAATACACTGTATTTTAATGGCCATTGGGAGTCTTTCGGACATCTCAACTATATGTTGAACAAGACGGTATTCTTCTCTCTGAATGTTGTCAACTTCCTGAATGAGACAGGTGCAACGGGTAGTATAGGTGCAGCAGATCTGGTTACGGATATCTCCAAGTACAAGAACTATCTGATGTCAGGTTCTTACCTTCGCCCATTTGAAGTTTCACTCTCTACGACAATTAACTTTTAATTGGTTTTAATGATGTACAAGGGAAAGGCACCTCCTGCAAAAGGGCAGGTGCCTTTCTTCATTAGAAGAACGAAATACTATGAAGAAATATCATTTGATCTTACAGTTTCCTGATTTTATCCCTTTGATGACCAATAACTATTTAGGTCAGAAAGAAGAGCAGATTTAAGCAATGCTCACGAAGAGTTACGGGATATATATAGAAGAACCACGTTAAGGACTTCCATGGGATTTATCCGGTACTCAGTATCTTGACGACAGAGATTATACGTAACAATCTTAAAAATAATCAGACAATGAGAAAAATATTACTTGGTATCTTATTTTTATTGGGATTTGCAACCGGTTATGCTGCGAGTCCTCAGAAAACCTTTGTAATGCCACCCATGAAAGTCATTATTGATAATGATTTCTGTGGAGATCCTGACGGACTTTTCCAACTCACTCATCAATTGCTTTGCAAATCGTGTGATATACGTGCTATTGTGGGTGGACATATAGATCCTCAGACAGGGGCTAAGGCAAATGTCGATCAGGCAATGGAGTCTTGTGAAAAGGCTAATAAAGTTTTAGAACTTCTAGGTATGAAAGGAAAAGTAAAAGTTGTTCCCGGAGCTAAGTCGGGACTGACTTCTACAGACACGCCGATAGAATCAGAAGGTGCACGTGTCATCGTGGAAGAGGCTAGAAAATGTTCCCCTCAAAGACCTCTATATGTGTTATGTGGTGCAAGTCTGACGGATATAGCTAGTGCTCACCTGATGGATCCTTCAATAGATGACAAGGTTATTGTCGTCTGGATTGGTGGACAGGAATATCCGGGAATAGGCAGCTATCCTCCTCCAGGTTATTCTAAGGTTGAGTACAACCTTGGTCTTTCTATTCCAGCAGGACAAGTGATTTTCAATAAGAGTACGATGTGTATTTGGCAGGTCCCTCGTGATGCTTACCGACAGTGTCTCTATAGTTTTGATGAAGTGAAGGTCAAGATAGCTCCTTATGGTAAGATAGGCAAATACCTCTCGGATCAGTTGGACGAAACCGTGTCGATGTGTGCAAAGTTAGGTTTCTTAATGGATGAAAGTTATGTTCTCGGTGATAGTCCATTGGTATTATTGTCAGCGCTTCAAAGTGGTTATAACGCAGATCCGTCATCTTCTCAATACCAGTATGTGTCTTGTCCGACGATTAATGATGACGGTTCATACGGTTTCAATCATGAAGGGCGGAAAATCAGAGTCTACACATATATCGACAATCGTCTGATGTTCGGTGATCTGGAGGCTAAAATGCAATTGCTTGGTAAATAGAAGAATTTGAACCTTTAAAGATTTATTCTTATGAAGAATAAGAAAACGAATTTTATCCCCGTTATCGGGTTGTTGCTCCTTGTGTCATGGGCACCCGGTAAGCAAAAGAATATAGGAGTCAACAAAGGGCAGTATAATCTGGTCGAACAGTCAGGTGGTGCTACGCTTGGCTATTCTCCAAAGTCAGGTGTTCAATTGATAAAATCCGGTAAGTACTATTTCAAGGATTTGAACCGTAACGGTAAATTGGACAAGTATGAAGACTGGCGCCTTCCTTTTGAGGAGCGGGCCCGTGATCTTGCCTCCCGACTCTCTTATGACGAGATTGCAGGATTGATGCTGTATAGCGCTCATCAGCAGATCCCTGCTCCGGCACAAGGATACGGTGCTTCTACTTACAATGGAAAATCTTTTGCGGAAAGTGGAGCACAGGCATCTGATCTGAGTGATGTCCAGAAGCAGTTTCTGAAAAATGACCATCTGCGTGCCGTTCTCGTGACAAAAGTGAAAAGTCCTGAAACAGCCGCTATATGGAGCAACAACCTCCAGGCGTATGTGGAAGGTCTGGATCATGGTATTCCGGCTAACAATAGTTCGGATCCTCGTCATGAGACCACTGCCAACGCCGAATACAATTATGGTGCAGGAGGAGAAATCTCCCAGTGGCCTTCTTCTTTGGGGATGGCAGCCACCTTTGATCCCTCTCTCGTAAAAGAGTTTGGCAGAATCGGGGCGAAGGAATACCGTGCTTTGGGCATTACGACAGCACTGTCTCCTCAAGTGGATATAGCTTCTGAACCGAGATGGGCTCGCTTTTCAGGGACTTTCGGAGAAGGCTACAAACTGTCTATTGCTATGGCGAAAGCGTATATTGACGGCTTCCAGACTTCTGAAGGCAAGGATGAGATTGCTGACGGATGGGGTCGGGCAAGTGTTGTCGCCATGGTCAAACACTGGCCAGGTTGCGGTCCGGAGGAAGCCGGTCGCGACTCACACTATGCCTATGGTAAATATGCCGTTTATCCAGGGAACAACCTGAAGGGGATGCTGAAACCCTTTGTAGAAGGAGCCTTCCAACTAGATGGCCCTACCCGGTGCGCAGGAGCGATCATGCCTTCTTATCCGATTGCATTCAATCAGAATACTGGCGGGGTGGCAAGCAGTTACAGCAAGGTGCTCATTACAGATATGCTTCGTCATCAATACCATTTCGATGGCGTAGTATGTACAGACTGGATGATCACTGCTGACAATGCCGATGTCCCTGCTTTTGATGGAAAATGCTGGGGAGTGGAGCATCTGTCTGTTCCTGAACGGCATTATATGATTTTGAAAGCCGGCGTGGATCAGTTTGGTGGTAACAATGACAAGGGTCCTGTCCTGGAAGCCTTCCAGATGGGTATCAGGGAGTATGGCAAGGCCGTATGGGACAAGAGAATCCGCGAGTCTGCCCGCCGTCTGCTTCTGCCTATGTTCAGGACCGGACTGTTCGAAAATCCTTATCTTGATCCGGCAGAGACAAAAGCCGTTGTAGGCAATAAAGATTTCATGAAAGCAGGCTATGATGCGCAGGTCAAGTCTATCGTCATGCTGAAAAACCATAATCATGTTCTTCCTCTAAAGGGCAACAGATTAAAGGTCTATATCCCACAGCGGCATTTCCCGTCAGTAGTCGATTTCTTCGGGAACGTGATGAAAGATTACTGGGCTGATCCTGTAGAGAAGAGTCTCGTATCCAAATATTATGATATTGTCTCCAACCCGGAAGAAGCTGATTTTGCCATTGTGTTCATGCAGGAACCTGTCAGTGGCACTGGCTATGATGTCAAGGATCGGGACAAAGGCTCAAACGGTTATGTACCTATCAGCCTGCAGTATAATGACTATACGGCTGTATATGGCCGTGCGACCAGCATCTCAGGCGGTGATCCTCATGAGTCTTTCACGAACCGCAGTTATAAAGGCAAGACGGTGAAGACTGCCAATAAGGATGATCTGTTGTCTGTTCTGGAGACTAAGAGAAAGATGGGTAGCAAACCTGTCATTGTCGCCTTGGCTGCAACGAGACCCGTGATTGTATCGGAATTTGAAAAGTCAGCCGATGCCGTACTTGTCAGTTTCGGTACGAGCAATCAGCCTTTCCTCGATCTGATTAGCGGGCGGAATGAACCCTCCGGACTGTTGCCTTGCCAGTTTCCGGTCGACATGAAAACTGTGGAGGAACAGAAGGAAGACGTCCCTCGGGACATGATTCCTTATATTGATTCGGATGGTCATACTTACGATTATGCTTTCGGTATGAATTGGAGTGGGGTCATCAATGATAGTCGTGTACAAAAATATAAATGAAAATGGTCAGATTGAAAAGTCATATTTTGATTAAGGCATTATGCTTTGGAGTTATAATGCTCTATTGTGCAACTATGGCGATGGCCCATGCTTCATTTGATCTTAAAGCTTTGAGGGTAGAGTACACTGATATGCCCTTGGGCATTGACGTGGCACAACCTCGGTTCAGTTGGCAGATGGTCTCTCCTGAACGAGGTGCAGCCCAGTCGGCTTATAGGATTACCGTGAAGGATGAAAATGGTAAAGAGGTCTGGAACTCCGGAAAAGTCAATGATCCTTCTGCTCTGAATATTCTTTATCAAGGGCAGTCTCTTCAACCTTCGACGCGTTACCTTTGGACAGTGACTGTATGGAATAACAAGGGTGAGCAGAATTCCGATACTTCCTGGTTTGAAACGGGTCTGATGTGCAATTCTGACAAGAGTCCGGCATGGAGCGGTGCAAAATGGATCGGGGGAGATGATTCTGACGGACTGACTTTCTACAGTCAGTACCTGCCGGTATTTCGACTTCGTTTCGGAATTACCCTTGACAAGCGTACGCATAGTACGGCAGCAGGGTTTATCTATGGCGCTAACGATATCCGGTTGATGAACCGCAACAAGAATATCCTCAATGTGGAAAATTCCAGGAATGCCTCTTATGTTAAAGTGGCATTGAACACTCATGGACTGGCTATAGGTGACAGTGCTTCTGTTGAGGTCTATCGCGTTGGCTACACCGTAAAAGATCGTGCAGATGTACCGTTTGCCGTTTTCAAAATCCCTACAGATCTGGTCAATAAAACCAATCAATACAGCAAGCATCTCTTTGAAATTTCTTCCATGCATGGCACGACTTGCATTGATGTGGATGGAAAAGAAGTGGGAGAGGTCAACCTGAATCCTATGGGGAAGGGAGGGGACTATATTTCTTTTCCGGTCGTAGGAGATATCGGTTATAGTGTTGCGGAACGTCAGAAAGCGACATTCAGTGATATAGCCATCCTCAACTTCCGTCTGCCCCGCCATGCCTTGTCAACGGTGAGCGGTGCGGTGACTGTGAGTGGCAAGACACAGATATTTACTCCGCAAGAGACTGGAGCACCAATGCTCAGAACTGCCTTTCAACTTTGGAACAAACCTGTTGAGAGTGCCCGCATCTATGCCACCTCAAGAGGTATTTATGAATTGTATTTGAATGGAAAGAGAATAGGCAATGATTTCCTTGATCCGGGACTGACCCAGTATAACAAGACGCAGTTTTATCAGACCTTCGATGTGACTTCTCAGATCGAGAATGGTGCCAATGCTTTGGGCGCTGTGATGAATGAGGGCTGGTGGAGCGGTGCGATCTCGTTCTCAGGAGAAAACTGGAATTTCTTCGGAGATAAACAGTCACTTTTGGCTAAACTTGTCGTCACTTATCAGGATCATACACAACAGGTGATCGTGACGGATCCTTCGACATGGCAATTTTATAACAATGGTCCTGTCCGTATCGGCAGCCTCTTTCAGGGCGAAGTGTATGATGCTACAAGAGAAGCGGCAGTAAAGGATTGGAGTACAGTAGGATATAATGCGTCTGAGTGGTCCCGTGCCAAAGAAGTGCCTTTGGAGGGGACAATCAGCCACGAGCAGATCAAGAACTTCCTCAACTGGCCTTGTCCGGATGATTACTCTCATTTTACCCTGACGGCACAGTTGGGCAAACCTGTACGTTTGAACCGGATGTTGACAGCCAAGATCGTCAAGGAAGTTCGTCCAGGTGTCTATGTCTATGACATGGGACAGAATATGGCGGGTGTTCCCCATATTGACTTTGCGGGTCTGCAACCTGGAACGAAGGTGATGATGCGCTATGCGGAAATGACCTACCCTGACCTGCCGGAATACAAAGACCATGTCGGCATGGTCATGCTGGAGAATATGCGCGGGGCAATGGATCAGGATATCTACGTGGCTAAAGGCGGCAATGAGACCTTTGAACCTCGTTATACTTATCACGGCTATCGTTATGTCGAGATCACCGGTATCCCTTCAGCACTTCCTACAACTTGTGTCAAGGGACTCGTCTTGAGTACGGTCGACCAACTTTCATCTGAGTATGAGACGGATAACAAGGAACTCAACCGGTTCTTCCTCAATACACAATGGTCTTCCCTGGCAAATATCTTCTCTATCCCGACCGATTGTCCTCAGCGGAATGAGCGTATGGGATGGAGCGGTGACCTTTCTGTCTTCTCGCCTACGATGTCGTACATGTTCAATGGTGCAGAGTTTCTCCGTCGCCACCTCATCGCACTTCGGGATGTGCAGGAATCTGACGGGGCTTTTACGCCTATAGCTCCCATAGGCGGAGGTTTTGGCGGTCCGTTATGGCAGAGTGTAGGAATCACGATGCCTTGGCAGAGTTATCTGCAATATGACGATATCAATGCGCTCAAGGAGCATTATCCTTCGATGTGCCGGTATATCAATCTCGTCCTCAACAAGTATATCGATTCTGAAGCACATTATTATCGTGGTACGGGAGGTATGGCAGACTTGGGTGACTGGTTGGGATTCGAAGTCAACAAGAATGACAATTCTCTCATTTTCGACTGTTATCTGACTTACGAACTCCAGATCATGAGTCGTATCGCCAGAGTTCTGGGTCAACCGGAGGATGCTGAGCGATTTGAGAAAGAACGTCAGATACGCATCAATTTCATCAATGCCCATTACATCGATCCGGTTACGTGCAAGACTGTGGGCACGGGCTTCGGAGAGATCAAACAGTCACCTTTGGGTCCCTATGGTCCTAAGCGGAAGGGCGTGTTGATCGATACGCAGACTTCTTATGCCCTGCCTTTGGCTTTTGGTATCGTCGATGAGAAATATAAGCAGAAGTTTATTGAGAACTTCCTGAATACGATCTCCCGGCAGAGTGTGGGGGATGACGGGAAAACTTATCCACAGTATTCCCTGATGACCGGGTTTATCGGGACGGCATGGATCAGTATGGCTCTTTCTGAGGTTGGTCATACGGATGATGCTTACAAGATGCTTCTCAATACACATTTTCCTTCTTGGTTGTATCCTGTGGAACAGGGCGCCACCACTATATGGGAACGTCTCAACTCTTATACCAAGACGGATGGCTTTGGCGGGAACAACAGTATGAACTCCTTTAACCACTATGCTTTCGGATCTGTGACCAACTGGATCATACAGCGTTCTTTGGGGATTTCCCGCGATGAAAACGCACCCGGATTCAAGCATTTCATCCTTCGACCGGAAGTGGATCCTACCGGTTCACTGAATGAGGCTCATGGTTATTACGATTCGATGTACGGTCGTATCGAGAGCAGTTGGAAGAAGACCGGTGACCGTATTGCCTATCAGTTTGTGATACCTGCCAATACTTCTGCTACCCTTTACCTGCCTTTGACTAAGATAAATGGGGTTACGGTCAATGGTATGAAACTCAAAAAGGCTGAGGGCGTAACACTAAAATCTGCCCGGAAAGACAAGTTGGCTATGGAACTTGTTTCTGGAATGTATAAAATTGAATTAAAAACGTCTTTTCTCGAAAAAAATTATTAATATTGCCTATAGACAACCTTCAACACGAGTAAGATGACATCCACCGCTGTTCCTTTTGGAAAACCCATATATGTTATGTTGAAACCTGCCGGATCATTGTGTAATCTGGCATGCAAGTACTGCTATTATCTGGAGAAAGGAAATTTGTACAAGAAGTACAAGGATCGTGTGATTTCTGATGAACTCCTCGAAAAGTTCGTACAGGAGTATATCGAATCACAAACGCTTCCCCAAGTTCTTTTCACCTGGCATGGCGGTGAGACGCTGATGCGCCCTATCTCTTTTTATCAGAGGGCGCTGGCTTTGGAGAGAAAATATGCCGGGGGAAGACAGATCGATAACTGTATCCAGACGAACGGCACGCTATTGACAGACGAATGGTGTGAGTTTTTCAAGGCGAATCACTTCCTTGTCGGCGTATCCATAGACGGGCCTCAGGAGTTTCATGATGAATACCGAAAGGCGAGAAGCGGGAGGCCTTCTTTCAGGAAAGTCATGGAGGGCATACGACTGCTTGACAAGCATGAGGTGGAATGGAATGCTCTGGCTGTCATCAACGATTTCAATGCTGATTATCCTTTGGAGTTTTATCATTTCTTCAAGTCTATCCATTGCCAATATATCCAGTTTACGCCTATCGTGGAACGTCTAGTACACAGGCCGGACGGGTTGACACTGGCTCCAGGTATGCAAGGACAGGGACAGTTGGCGGATTTCTCGATCACTGCAGACCAATGGGGGAATTTCCTTTGCACTCTTTTCGACGAATGGGTCAAGGAGGATGTGGGAAAGTATTACATCCAACTCTTTGACGCAACGTTGGCCAATTGGGTAGGAGCGGCTCCTGGGATCTGCGATATGGCTCGGGAATGCGGACAGGCTGCGGTGATGGAATTCAATGGGGATGTGTATTCCTGTGACCATTTTGTTTATCCTGAATATAAATTGGGTAACTTGCGGGACAAGACTTTGACGGAAATGATGTACTCAAAGCGACAGCGCGATTTCGGGAAAATGAAATACGAGAGTTTGCCACGGCAATGCCGGGAATGTGAATTCTTGTTTGCCTGCCATGGCGAATGTCCTAAAAACAGATTTATAAAGGACAAGTATGGCGAATTTGGACTGAACTATCTTTGTAAAGGCTATTACCGTTTTTTCCAGCATGTCGCGCCCTATATGGATTTTATGAAGAAAGAACTGGAAGCCCACAGACCTCCAGCTAATATAATGAGTCAATTTAATAAACGATAAAAACAAAATCATGAAAATGCGATTTTTAATAACTTGCTTTACGGCTATTCTCTTCTCTGGAGAGATCTTAGCCCAGAATGCACCTCAGGTAACGACTCAGAACGGAGTTCTGGAAGGCGTTGACTCATCAGGTGTCAAAATTTTCAAAGGAGTTCCTTTTGCTGCCCCCCCTGTAGGAGCATTGAGATGGAAAGCACCACAACCGGTGAAAAACTGGCAAGGCGTGCGCAAGGCTACTGAATACGGACCTAATCCGATGCAGGAAAATGTCTTTGGAGATATGGATTTCGGAACACCTAAGATGAGTGAGGACTGCCTCTATCTGAATATCTGGACACCTGCCAAGACAATGAAAGAAAAACTGCCGGTAGTGATCTACTTCAACGGTGGCGGATTGATGGCCGGTAGCGGCAGTGAGCCTCGTTATGCCGGTCTTACGATGGCTAGGAGAGGCATCGTAGCTGTCACAGCTAATTATAGGGAAGGTATTTTCGGCTTCTTCGCCCATCCTCAACTCTCTAAAGAGACGGCTTATAAAGGATCAGGCAATTATGGTTTCCTGGATCAGGTGGCTGCTCTCAGATGGTTGAAAGAGAATATCGCTGCTTTCGGTGGTGATTCTGACCATATTACTGTTGCCGGCGAATCTGCCGGTTCTATGTCCGTGAGTATCCTCATGGCTTCTCCTTTGGCTAAGGGTCTGTTCCAACAGGCAATAGGTTCAAGTGGCTCTGTCATGGGATTCAAGAAACTCCCAACTTTGAAAGAGGCCGAACAAATGGGTGTGGAACAGGCTAAGAAGATGGGCTTTAAGAATATCAGTGATCTGCGTGCCTTGCCTGCTGAAAAACTCATGAAACTTGCTTCTGTTCACAGTGTGCCGGTCTATAATCTCGACGGTTATTTCATGTCTGAACAACCGGTTGACGTGTATGCTAAAGGCGCTCAGGCTCAAGTACCTCTGCTGGTCGGAGGCAACTCCCTGGAAATGCCTATAGCTTTCATCTTGGGCAAAAACCCTGCAACATTGGAAATGATAAAAGCTTTTGCCCGTCCTGTCTTTGGCAATCGGACTGATGAGGTTTTGAATCTTTATGGCCTCAAGAGTGATGCCGATGTACTGAAAGCACCGGGTGATCTCTTCAGCAATGATAATTTTATTGCCTATAGCACTTGGAAATGGAGTAATCTGCATCAGAAAACGACTTCACAACCAGTGTACCGTTATCTCTATTGCCATCCGCGGCCTGATATGGTCGTCAAGGATAAGGTGGCAGGACTTGCCGGTGGCGTGCAGGATGCAAAGGGACAGGCTCCACAACCTAAACTGAATGGCGCCGTACATTCTGCCGACATTGAATATGCTATGGGTAATCTACCGACAAATAGGGTCTATGACTGGCAACCGGAGGATTATGTCGTGTCTGATATCTTCAACAGTTATTATGTGAATTTTATCAAGACCGGAAATCCTAATGGACTCGGCCTGCCGGAATGGGTGCCTATCAACGGAAAGGCTGTCCCTGAGGTCTTGCAGATCGATGTGAATACTGTCGAAAAGACTGATCCGGAGATGGAAAACCGCTACCATGTCATTGACAGTATTATCTACGGCAATAAGTAAACGTTAAACCGAAATTATCAGAAACTTTTCTGGCCGGGTGTATCGGGTCTTACCTGATGGCACCCGGCCATTTTTCGTCTGTTGTACTCAGGTCGTTCCGGTATATCGGATTCACAAGCGAAAACTTCATGTTCTTTTGAACCATCGGGTAGAGCAGGCAGGTCTCTTGACTTAGAGGACATGGATGCTTAACATTTTTTATAACAAGTTTGAGATAGTGTTAATTGTAAAATGACTATTTTTGCCAAATGTTATACCTATTTGACAAGAAATTTCCTGCAAAATTAATCCTTTCAAAAGTATCATTCTGTCTGCAAGGACTGGTACCTTTGAGTCTCTTGTTTTTCCTTGTGTCTTGTCATCAGTCCCCCCAGCAAAAAATGTTGGAGAAAGACTTTGAGGAGCTGGACAATGTCGTAGCGAATCGCAATCAGTATATCAGTAATAAGGAACGGAATGTAGCTACTCTCAAGAGGGAAATGCTGTCTTATACGACGGTCTCTGACAAATATGTCTATTCCAAGAGACTCTACGATGAATATATGAAATTCAATCCTGATTCAGCTGCATACTATTCCCGGATGTCACAGAAATATGCTTTGGAAGGTGGCATGCATCAGGAATATCTGCAGGCTAAGATTGATGCTTTGCTGCTGACAATCCTCAGTGGTGACTATTATAAGGCAAAAATCAAAATCGACGAGATGGGTCCTATTGACCAACTCCCACTGCTTGTCCGGCCGAAAATGGCTATTGTGTACTTGGAATTCTATATGAGACTCCGTCAAATTTCCGCCAATGAAATAGACAGCAGGTTCGGGATGACTAAAAACGAATGTTGGAAGTCTTTCGGTAAATATCTGGATCCTCATGACTGGATGTATGATTATTATGAAAATTGCATTTTGCAATGTAATAACCGTCGTCGTCTTCTAGTAGATTTTTCCAAGACGCAGGAGCCTTCTGTACAGGCTGCGATGCTGGCTTTCTCTATAGCCACTACTTATCAGATGGAGCACAATGATGCGATGTATTGCCACTGGCTGATCCGTTCTTCCATCAATGATGTGGCGTCTGCTAACAGGGAGGTCCAGTCTTTGGTCACGCTGATCATGAGTCCGTTTGTCGATAAGAACAGTTCCAGAGCATTCAATTACCTAATGGCTTGTACGGACAATGCACATTATTATAAGGATTACGGCAGAAGTCTGGCAGTTCTGAATGCCCATCAGGCAATCACTAAAAGTGTGTTTACAAGTTTGAATGACAGAAATAAACTCTTGATCGGGATTATCGTGTTGCTCTCTCTGTCTGCTGTGATCATTACGGTCCAGTTGTATGTCATCATTTCCAGAAGGCGGAATCTGGTGCGGGCATTCCATAAGATGGAAGGGATGAACCACCAGTTGCAAACAGTCATCAACCGGAAAAATGTGGTTGAGCGGCAACTGAAACAGAACAATATCCGTTTGAAGGATGAAATAGATTACCGTAACAGTAATTTCCTCAATGTCTACAAACTTGTATCTGAGTATATTTCCGATGTCAAGAATTTCAGAAAGTCGATCTTTAATCTCGTGACGGCAGGGAAAATAGATAAGGTGAGAAAAGAACTGGCTTCAGACAATGCCGAAGATAAATATCTCCGTCAATTCTACATCCAGTTTGATAAGGCTTTCCTTTCTTCTCACCCTGATTTTCTGGAACGTTTCAACGCACTTTTAAAACCCGATTGCCAAGTTAAACTTACGGAGGAGGGAGGGTTGACACCGGAACTGCGGATCTATGCTCTCGTCAGCATCGGGATCACTGACAGTATCAGCATCGCCCAGTTTCTGCATTATTCCCCTCAAACTATTTATAATTACAGATTGAAGATGAGGCTTCGGGCTGTCGTCGAGAAAAAGGAATTCGCGGAATATGTCACCCATTTATATGAAAAGAAACCTCAGCCCTAGATCTTTCATAAGTTGATATGAGTTGATCGTATGAGAGTCCTTGGAGAAGGAACTCCCTATTCAGATCGAACTAGGGTTGAGCGTTCTATTTTTGACTAGTTAGTGTTCAGTTTGAAATATTCATTGCCCTCCGAGTCGGTCAAAATAGGTGATGATCTCATCCCAAGTCTTGAATTCGTCACTGCCATATTGCAGATTAGTGCCGAGAAAATTTTCGTCCGGTTTCGGATCAATGCAGTAATCTCCATATAATAAGGTCTTGCGGTTGGTGAACACGAGATGATCGTAGGCTGGTGCGTTCAGGTATTCTTCCACCCAAGCACGGACTTTCTCCGTTTCTTTTGAGTCGTAGTTAGGAGCGGGTGCCACGATATATACCTGATAGTGTTCCAGCAAGGTTTCGAAAGCCTTATGCATGCTTGAAGTAGGATGCCCGTATTTGTCATGTAGGGCATCATAGTGGATATAGACAATAGGTCTTTCCCGTCCCTCTTGCTTGTCATCGATCCAGCGGATAACCGGAATCAGATAATGCCATGCAATCTTATCGATCAGTCTGTGTTCGCCATGGAAGCGAATGGCATTCTTATAATGTTCCCGAAACAGATCGAAGGTATGGACGATGGGATCCTTGTCTCCGAAAAGCCCGTATACTCTGTCTTGTTCCTCGGGTGTGACAGCTTCAAAGCAATGGCTTGAGAACTCTGCATATTCCTTGATGAGTGATTTGGTTACCATGAATTCCTGAACACCGTCCTTACGCGGATTCATGAAAGTCTGTTTTCCGGTCAGGCTGGACATGGTGTCACCCATCTTGAGAGCTGGGTTGACCAAAATCCGGTCAAAGCCATACAGGCGTTCTCCATACATTCCTCCCATTGAAGACCCGATGATCAGATCAGGTTTTTCCTGAGCCGCGAGTTGCTTGAGGAAGGTAAAACCTTCTTCCGGATGCAGCGGAATATCCTCACAGACAAATTTGGCATTCGGCATCAGATGCTGAAGCAGTTTTACAGTACCGGTCTGCCCGGATGACATGAAACCATGGAGGTACATGATTTTCTTACCGGACATCAAATCCGGGAATTGCAGGACAAATGTATTTCCTTTTTCCATAATCTCTGAAATGAATTCACTTACAAAGGTAATAAAAGATTGGAGATTGAAGTAAACCGGACATGGAAAAGTGTATCCGTTGGGAATACCCGGCAATGGACAGGTTGGCTCCGGATTTTTAAGGTATAACAGAAGGACCTCTTCCTGCAAATGTCAATGGTGGGGAAGAGGCCCTTCTGTTGATAGGGTATGACGCTAGATATCGGAGGTCATCTCTTGTAGAAAGCGTTGAGATGTTGCATGGCTTTCTGAAATTGCCTGACATTAATCTGGTACTCTGGTATGGGATTGAGTTTGCTGTCTGTCACACTTAGTGATCCGTCTCCTTCGTGGTTCAGGATTGTGTCTCCCCGGATGATGAAAGCATATTGCAGGTCTCCTCCCGTTACTTCCCATGTCCGGGACTGGCGATCCCACAGATAGTGGCCGAAGCTATAGTCTGAGGGAGGGTTCTGTACACCCAGACAACTGTACATCAGGGTCGGGACAATATCATAGTGTGTGGTCCGGTAGTGGTATCGATGAGGTTTCATGCCCGGAATTTGCATGAGCAGCGGGGTATGGATCTGCCAACGTGAGAAATCGCCGTTGTGTCCCCAGAAGTTCTTATGGTTTTCATTGAATTCCTGGGCATGGTCTCCTGTGATGATGATGACAGTGTTCTTGTCCATCCCGTTTTTCTTCAGGGCAATGAAAATCTGGCGGATCTGTTGGTCGATCTGATTCACGCAGTCTCTATAAAGATTGAAGAATGGCGTGGGGTTCATGCGGTTGTTCAGTTTGGAATAGTCTGCGAAAGTCCAGGCCGGTTTGAATTTCCCTTGCTTGCAGGCCGGTAATGACATGGCATGCGCCAAGTCGTAGAAGACCATTGAGAAGAATGGCTTGCGGGAACGTTTGAGCGCAGGCAATTCCTTGATCATATCTTGGGTGATGCGGACATCACGATCGTATGGCGTTTTACCCGGTGTATTCCTTTGTAAATGGGGGACACGTTGGAAGACGATACGTGCAAATGGCGGGTTGTCAAGTGTGGCGCTGGCATGGATGCGGATGGTATAGTTTTCTTTCAACATCTGGTTGATGAATAGCGGACTGACATGCCCGCTTTCCATATTGCTCCAATAGATAGATGGTACGCTGAAGAAGAGGCCGAAGACGGCATAGCGTGTCCCGTTACTGCTGCTGAAATGGTTGTCGTACCATTGGTTTTCCGTAGCAAACTGATATACGGTGGGCATCGTCTCTGAAGTGAGTGTCCGTGTACTCCAGGAGTCGATGAGAATGAAGATGATATTGGGTTTCTTGGCCTTCTTGATTTTCAGGGGATGAAGTGGATAGTTGAGTTCATCTCCTCCTGCGTGTCCTCGTAAGAGTTGAGCTTCGAGTGGTTGTCGGAAACCTATCTTGATCAGGGTGCGATTGGCTTCCAGTGGGAAATAATAGGGGATGATGCGCGTGCTGGCGATGACGGATGTCTTTTGAACAAACGCGCCGTAGACGTGCATGATGTTCGCGAAGAGCAGACAACTGACGAGAATGCAGACTGTGATGATCTTTGACCGCCTAGAGAACTGGAGTTTACGTGCCGGAAACCACAGACCGATACAGATGGATATGGCAATGATAAGTCCGAAGGCTTCTTTGAGATAGAGCCATGGACTGAAATTGAAGATCTCCCCTGCTCCGGGACCGAATACCATATTGAGTATGATGCCATTCAGATGAAAGCGGTAGAGTTGGAAGACTTGGAGATTGATCAGACAGAGTACGGCTGCCATACTGATCGCTATAAGTATAAGGATCAGGGAAAGTTTCTTCGCCCCAAAGAAGTATTCTGGTATGAAAAACAGAAGGAACAGGACTCCGGTAACCAGAGCAGAGTGACTCAGGCAGGAGGTGGTGAAGTACAACCACCCCGGAAAATCCATGATCTGGCGTGTCGTATCGAAGAAAATATAACTGAACAGCAATACCGCCAAGAATAGGGTCGAGAGGATGTAGTAAGAAAAGGCTTTAGACTTCATTTTGATAATTCATATCTTAAAATGCCGCAAAGATAATAAAAATGAATGTCAATAGACAATAGGTGTGTGATATTTTTCCTCTAATAATTGATTTTATATAGATATCCCTTTGAAAAGACCTTTCTAAATGCAGTTTCATGTCGATATTCCACCAATATATGTGGCACTGTTCCGGGAGAATTCAGAATTTCCATCTGATTTGGAGTTCTAAATCCGTTATGGCGCTCTTAGGGATGAGTTGGTCACCGCTGGAGATATGATTCCGGTCGAAATAATCTGTTGTCCCGGCTTTGACCGTGACCTGAAGGTTCTTGATGATCGTTGTCTTTGCCATTATGGAATAGCGGATACCTTTGCCGTAGAAGGACGGGAAAGAGAGTTGATAGAGCAGTCCGGGTTCATAAATGAAGAGTCTGCTGTCGTAGTCGCCGGTGTGGAAATATCCGAAGTTGCCCGTTAGGAATGTATTCTTATAAGTATAACTCATCTCGAAGGAGTTCATGAACCCCGTGCTGTGTCCCCCGTATTTATAATCGGACAGATCCAATTGTAATTTGCTTGACAGGGGACCGTTGACATAGGTGACAGCCGCTCGTCCTCTCTGTTGCGTATACTGGTCAGTGGACGAAACCTTCAAACTGGTCTTGTTCTTGATTTTCAACCTGTATTGCGCGAAGATATGCCAATGATTCCTGGTCCATGCTGCCGAGAGAAACTGATCCCATGCATGAGCATTGGCAGGCATTAGGTAGTTGGGCCAGGCAAAATAGGCATAGTCGGTATATGCCATCAGAGTGAGTTGGCGGAAAGGTGACCAATTGACTCCGATATAAATGCCATTTTCGTTTTGGATACGACTGCCTTCACTGAAACTGTTGCTGAAGAGCGAATAATATTTATAGGAATAGAACCGATGGAGGGCGATGAGGGTGAGTTCTTCTGTGAGCAATACGGACAGGGAATGAATCGTGGCGAGGGCATGGCAATCTCCTGTTGCTGTCTCTCCTTGGAAGGTCAGGCGTCTGCTGATATAACCGTAATCCGCACTGATATTGTAGAAGGATTTTCCTTTGGGATAATAGTGACGGTAGATCGCTTCAGCAGGTTGTAGCGCTTTATCCAGTTGGTAATGGAAGGCTGTTAGTCCGGCATGAAATCCATTGTGGAACCAATTGAGATGACTGCCGTAAAGGATTTCGGAGGCGTCATGTTTCTTGTCCATTTCTTTGGGTGTCCGGTGATAACCTGTCTTGATGATGGTGGCAATGGTGTTGGTGTCTTTGTTCAGTGTGGCGTCGATCTTCCGATAGGAGACGAAAACTGATAGATCCCAATCTTTTGTGAGTGCTATGGTCGCAGCTGCGCCCTGCAGATAATTGGCGTCAGAGAGGGAAGAGTGAGTTCGTATCCTCCCGTTGCCCTGGCCCAGATGATAGAGCGTCGTGAGTTTACCCAGTCCAAAATTATTGTTCAAGGCCAGTCCCATACCGAAATTCAGTCGGTATCGTCCAAGTGTCAGGTTCTTCAACCGGTGGGCTTTCTGAATTTGGAAATAGAAGGAACAGTAGTCATAACCCCATTTGTTTCGCCCTGAGAAAAAAGGTTCCCCGGCGTCTTGTGAGGCTGCCAACCCCCATTTGATGTAATCACTATAGTGAAACTGGTATCTGATCCAGTGCTTGTAGGGACTTCCGAGATATTTCCCATGGTCTCCTTGACGTCGATAGAAGGGGATCTTGAGGGTTGCCGTCAAAACTTGCTTTCCGTATTTCCCGATCTCCTTTATTGTCGGGAATTTGTCTTCTTTGTCGTTTCCTGCATAGACGAAATAAGGCAAGAGGCGGATCTGCTCATAGTCCAGGGATTCGATCATTGCCAGTTCCCCGAGACTTTTCATACCGCCATATTGGTAGATATAGGCTTGGATATCTTCAATCTGACTTGTTGTCAGGAAAGGCAGGCGACTCAGTTCTTCCCGACTGGCGGTATTGATGTTTAACGGGTTTTCCGAGAGTTCAGTGAGTTCATCATAATCATCCTCGAAGGAGATGTTCTCAAAGTCTTCTGTCTGGTTGAGTTCGTTGAGGTAGTGTTCCCAGGGATAGTTTTCTTGAGCTGAGCATATACTGAGACAGGACGACAACAGCACGAAAAGAAGTGTTCTTTGCATGGCAGGTGTATTAGATTATTGTTTTTATAGTATGTGCAAAGATAGGTGGAATTAATAAAAAAAACAATAAAATAAACCGGAATTTATCAAATGATAGAAATTATCTGTATTTTTGCGGTTGAATATGAGAAGGAAATTGATGATTTTCATTTTTTTGTTGCTAGGACTGTTTCAGACAGCCGCTATGGCACAAAATGATCCTGATCGTCCGGGCCATATCAATCCTGAGGACATGAAGGTGGATATGAAAAATCCGACCTTTGAACCTCGTGTGCGTGTCGGGAAAGTGAAATTTATGGGTGACAGTATTCAGTATGTTGAGTTGAACCCTGTCTATATTTTTTCTCCGCCTAATTTTAGTTCGCCCCAAGAATGGGACGCCTATAACCGTTTGGTATACAATGTGAAAAAGGTTCTTCCTATAGCAGAGGAAGTGAATACGATCGTCATAGAAACTTACGAGTATCTCCAGACCCTTCCTAATAAGAAGGCGAGAGATGCCCATATGAAATATGTGGAGAAGAGCATCCGCCATGAATATGAACCGCGGATGAAAAAATTGACTTATGCGCAAGGTAAATTGCTGATCAAACTGATTTACCGCGAGACGAATTCGTCCGCTTACAGTTTGATAAAAGCTTTCTTGGGTCCTATAAGAGCCGGTTTTTGGCAAGCCTTTGCCTGGGTCTTCGGGGCTAGTCTGGAAAAAAGTTATGATCCTAATGGTGTTGACCGCCTTACAGAGCGTGTTGTCCTGCAAGTGCAAAGCGGCCAACTCTGATTCAATGTGTCTTTTCTGTAAATAGTACTTGTATCAAAGTTTGTCCTACGGCTTTGAGTGTCGCTTTGTCGATGTGTGACATATTATCAGAAACGGTATGCCAGGTAGGACCGAAACCGCTCTGGGTACAATTCGGATAATACGGTATAATGTCGATGGTGGGGATATGGGCTGTCTGGTTCAAAGGCAGATGATCGTCTGTGATGGCTTCTCCGTCTTGTTTCGGGAAGAAACTCCGATAGCCTGCCTGTCCTGCTGCCTTCCACACCTTCTTGACAATGGCAGGTGCATATTGCAGGGACATCTGTTCCCGATAGAAATGGGCTCCTTCTCCTCCGACCATATCCAGAAGAATGCCGTAGCGTGCTTCATAGCCTTGGGGCAGATGAGAACTGAAATATTGTGCGCCCAAAGCCCAACTTGAACCGTCATCTGATTTGTTGCTCCATTGTGGGGTACCCCAGTCTTCTGCATCCAGACAGATGAAATCTATTCCTAATCCCTGTTGCTTTAAAGACGGTGACTTGGAGTTGCCTTTCACTTGCTCTTGCTCTTGAAGTACCCGTGCCAACTCTATCATCACTGCTACACCGCTAGCGCCATCATTGGCTGCCAGGATAGGAGTGTGATGCTTCGTGCTGTCCGGATCATTGTCTGCCCATGGCCGACTGTCCCAGTGTGCGCAGATCAGAATACGCGTCGTGGCCTCGGGGTTATAACTGGCAATGATGTTCGTACTGTTCAGTTTCGTGCCGTCATAACCTGTGACTACTGCTGATTGCTGCTGGACCTTGCACCCGTATTGCTTGAACTTGGAGACAATCCATTTCCGGCACTCTTCATGAGCGGCGGAATTCATCGTCCTCGGGCCGAAAGCACACTGTGCAGCTGTAAAAGCATAAGCAGAATCAGCATTGAACGAGGGTCCTACAGGACTGACTTTCTCTGTTGTTTCTTCCGTACTCGTAATGGTTTCGTTCTCACGATGCTTATGGATACCGTACAATCCGGCAATTCCTGCCAGGACAATAACAGTGACACCGGTTATGATTCTCATCTTTCTGGTCATTTTCCTAACTTTATGAACTTACCGGCGAACAGCCTGGACTTGATCCATCACTCTTAGCCAGTTGCCGCCCCAAATCATCTCAATCTCTTTTTCGCTGAACTTCCGCCGGAGGAGTTGGATCGTAAAATGGATGAGTTCGCTGGCATCGGCGAGACCTCTTACCGTTCCATCCCCATCGAAGTCGGTCCCAAGTCCTACGTGTTCTACGCCCATCACCTTGATGGCATGATCCAGATGGGCCATTGCATCCATGATGGTGGCTTCTCCGTCTTTCTTTAGGAACCCGTGATAGAGGGTGATGTGGGCCACTCCGCCTTTCTTGGCAAGAGCCTTCATCTGGTCATCCGTGATGTTGCGCGGGACGTCGCAGAGGGCCTTGCAACAGGTATGGGAGCAGACGATAGGGGTCTTACTGATGTCCAATGCATCATAGAAACTCTTTTCGCTGCCGTGGCTCAGGTCGACCATGATGCCTTGGCGGTTCATCTCCTCGATGACCTGTGCCCCGAAGGAACTCACGCCGTCATGGGTGTTGCAACCGCGGGCACTGTCACAGATATCATTGTCTCCGTTGTGGCACAGGGTGATATAGACTGCCCCACGTTGCGCGAAATGCTTCACGTTGGAGAGGTCATGACTCAGTGCCAGTCCGTTCTCGATCCCGAGCATGATGCTCTTCCTGCCTTTCCGCTTGTCTTCATAGAGGTCTTGAGGCGTCCGGGCAATGCTGAGATACAAACTTCTGCTGTTGACGATTTCTTCGATCTTGTCATAGATCAGGTCGGTATATTCTGCAGGGGTAATCGTCCGCGGCTTGACTTCTATACCGTTCCTTGTCTTGACGGTTTCCTCTTTCAAACTCGGATAGCGTTCGATTAACTGGGGATTGTGGCGGGCGATCCCTTCCAGATCTATTTTGGAAGAAAACGACTCTCCTAATTGTGGTTGGGGCAGATAAGCGACCATTGTCACTGCATTCGTCCGTCCTTCCGTCATCTTGTGCAGGTCGTATAGGATTCTCGGGTCACGATGATCGAATTGGATGCCTTGTGGAAAGAACATCGGTGTGTCACAATGCGTATCCAGTGTGAGGATCCGCTTGTGGATTTCTTTTGCCTGATGGAATTCAGCTGCTTTGTCGACCAGCCATTGGAAAATCTTCAGTCCTTCGTCCCCCAACCATTCCGGATGCCATTGTACTCCTAAAATGGACTTGAACTCACTGCTCTCGATACCTTCTATGACCCCATCAGCAGATTTCGCGGCAATTTGGAAATGCTTTCCGGCATCTCCTACGGCCTGATGATGGAATGAGTTGACGAACAACCGGCTTTTACCGTAAATCTTTTTCAATTCTGAATTGGGCAGAAGCGTGACACTGTGTGTCGGCTCCGTGCGGTCTGCGTCCTGATCGTGCTTGATCTTGATGGAAGGGTTGATGTCCTGGATGACTTTCCCCCCAAGTGCGGTGGCGAGTGTCTGTATTCCCCGGCATATTCCGAGCATTGGGATCTGGCGCCGGAACGACAGTCGGGTGATCAGGAGTTCGGCTAGATCCCTCGTCGCATTGATATGATGCAACTGTGGTACAGGTTCTTCTCCTGACCACAAAGGATTGATGTCGCCTCCTCCAGTCAGGATGAGACCGTCAAGATGCTCGAGTGTATTGACGAGAGTAGGTCTGTCTGCAACAGGTGGGATAAGGACAGGAACACCTCCGGCCTTGATGACTTGCTTGTAATAGACATTCCGGATAGTCGCATCGATGCCCTCATAGTTCGTTGTAAGACCTATAAGCGGCCGAAATGCGGACTCAGGGAAATTCCTGTCATATTCTTCCAGATGCGTATTGATATTGAAATTTTCCATAAGATCTTAAAATTCTTTTCGATCCAAACGATCGACGCGCCAGTTAAACATAGTCTTTGCTCTCCGGATTCACAACCGATATTGCTTTCGGAGATTCGTGCAGTCTGCCGTTTCTCCTCCACATCTTTACAGTTTGTCGCATACCTCTGTATGCACAGTATTAGTGTGTCCGTATCAAGGTCAGTGAACCGGGCAACAAGTTATCTGAAAAGGACCGTTTTATTTTTCCTCGTCATCTTCGATCTTGACAGGTATCTCGCGCTTGATACTCTGCTCGAGAGAAATCAGTGTTTCCGTAGATACCACGCCTGGAATGCTCTGGAGCTTGTTGTTCAACAAATCCATCAGTTGTTCATTGTCCCTGGCATAGAGTTTTACCAGCATCGTGTAAGGACCGGTGGTGAAATGGCATTCTACGATCTCCGGAATGTTGAGCAATCGGTCAACGACTTTCCTGTACATACTGGCGCGCTCAAGGTTGAGACCGATGTAAGTACAAGTAGAATACCCCAGACTCTTCGGATTCACATCGAACCCACTGCCGGTGATGACACCGTTCTCCATCAGGTGCTGTACACGTTGGTGGATAGCTGCGCGGGAGACGCCACATTCAGTGGCGACGTCTTTGAAAGGGATACGTGCATTGGTCGAGAGAATCCTGAGTATTTTCTTGTCAAGTTTGTCTATTTTATACATTTCTCATTTTTTTAATTGGGATTTCCCCTGATTATGTTCTATTTGAAAGCAAATGTAGATAAAATAATCCATACAAACAACAAAATGCACAAGAATATTTAAAATTCCGTGCATTTTGCTCATTTCTTAAGTAAAAGAAGGTTTATACTTCTTAATAAAAGTAGCAAGAGGCCTTTAACTTTTATTTTTTACTCCGTATCGTTTTGTTATTTCTCGTCAGTAGTTCCTTGTGAAGTTACTGATTTCGTGTTTCCCGGTGTAGCGGGGGTTACATTCTTGTCAGCCTGTGGGGTGACAATACCTTTGAGTTCGAGATCGAAGATCAAGGTAGAATAAGGTGGAATCTGTCCTGCACGACGGCTTCCGTAAGCCAGTTCCTGCGGTACATAGATTTCCCATTTGCTGCCTGTAGGCATCTTTGTCAGGGCCTCTGTCCATCCTTTGATCAGACCGTCAGCGCGAAACTTGTCAGTTTTATTGCCGTGGTTCGTGGTGGAATCGAATACCTTTCCGTCGATCGTCCGGCCTTCGTAGACAACTTCCACTTCGTCACTGGGTTTGGGAATAGGACCGTTGCCGGGTACGAGAACCTTGTACTGAAGACCGTCAGGCAGAACGGTGACTCCCGGTTTCTTGGCATTTTCTGCCAACCAGTGTTCGCCTGCTCCTGAAAGAATGTCAGTGGTATAAGCTTTTGCTTTCTTCGTGTCAAAGACAGAAGTGTTCTTGGCAAGCGCATCAGTAAAACCGTTGTTGAAGAAAGTCTCATTTAAATCGGAGGTCACGCTTTTATAGTTTTCCTTCGTTCCCGGGAGAATGCGGTCATTCACCATCTGTGCGATCTGCATACCTGTGATATAGGCTTTTCCTTTAGGCGTACCGGCGGTTTTCATTGCTTCCTGATAGCCGGCAATGAAGTCGGCCATATAGGCGGTGTCGACTTTATAACTCTGTTGGATGAAAGGGATCAGTCCGTCAGTAGCTTCTATTCCGGCTGCGTAACTGAGGGAATCAGTCTTGTTGGCCGGGATAGTGACTGCAGGAGTTCCCTTCTTCTTGTTCTTGTTCTTCTTGGGACCGTTTCCGGCGAATGCGAAAGAGGCATTCAGCAGGAGGATAAAAGAAAATAATACGATTCGTTTCATGATGTGATAGATTTAGAACTTCATAAAAAAGACATCCCTTGTACGTCTACTTTCGGCTTTAAGCCGTGTAGAGTTCACACGAGGGATGTCTAGGATATGATCCGTTATAAAAATATGCCGGGGATTACTTTCCGTTTACTGAAAGCAGTTGAATCTTGAAGATCAGCGTAGAGTAAGGTTTGATAGGACCCTGCTCACGATCACCATAACCTAACTGTGCAGGAACGTAGATCTCCCATGTAGAACCTTTAGGCATGTGTACCAAAGCTTCTGTCCATCCGCGGATGACCTGGTTGGCACGCAACTCGATAGGCTGGCCACGCTTGAAAGAAGAATCGAATACTTTGCCATTGATCAGTCTGCCTTCATAGTTGACCTTTACAGTAGAGGTGTCTGAAGGAATAGGACCGTTGCCTTCTGTGATCACTTTGTATTGTAAACCTGAAGGAAGGGTCTTTACGCCTGCTTTATGCTTGTTGCCAGCCAGCCATTTCTCGTTGGCGGCCTTGTAAGGCCCATAAGTCTTTATCATGCTCTTCTGCTTGATCTGCATCATCTTGACTTGGGCAATCTCATTAGCCTGTTGGATCGTCATGATACCTTTCTTGCCGGTTGTACCGGAGATAAAGCCTGCCATGAAATTCTTGAGGGAGATGGATTTTGTCGAATCGTCACCGAATACTTCGTGGTTGATACCCTTCAGCATTTGGTTGGAAATCTGCTGACCGATCTGAATACCGGCATAGTAAGCAGCTTTCTTCTTGTTGTCTCCGGCATTTGCACCGTCATTGAGACCCTTGATGAAGTCTGCCATGTACGCTGTGTCAATACCCATACGTTGAACCAAGAATTCTTTCAGTCCCTGAGTCTGGGAGAGTCCTAAAGCGTAGGACATGGTATCAATGTCCGTCTTGAGATCGGCCTTAGGCGTTGACTTGCCACAACTTGTGAACATTGCGGCAGCGCTGAGCACTACGAGCGCTCCGATAAAAAGTTTTTTCATTGTTGTTTATTGATTTCTTGTTTTATAGTCTTTTCATTGGTATGCTGCTCTCCCTTTATTTGACGGCAATAAGTTCTACATCGAAGATCAGAGTTGCATATGGGGGAATCGTCTCGCCTGCGCCACGCTCTCCATAGCCCAGGTTATAGGGGATGAAGAACCGGTATTTGGCGCCTTCCTGCATCAGTTGCAGACCTTCCGTCCACCCTGATATGACCTGATTGAGTCCGAAAGTAGCTGCTTGGCCACGGTCATAGGAACTGTCAAACTTTGTTCCGTCGATCAGCGTCCCTTCATAGTGACATTCTACCTGGTCTGTCGCAGTAGGTTTCTTGCCGTTGCCTTTGCGGAGAACCTGATATTGAAGACCTGAAGGCAGAGTGACAACACCTTCTTTTTTACTGTTTTCCTTGAGGAATTTTTCTCCCTCACTCTTGGCACCTGCAGCTAATTCACCGTTCTTCTTCTCGAAGAAGGCATTGATGAGTTGCTGTGCGTCAGCGTCATTCATGGCAAGTTGATTACCGGATATGCAGTCTTTGACACTTTGGGTAAAGTCATCAATACTGAAATTAGGAATGCTTAGTTGTGCAAGTTGACGACCGATGCCAATTCCCAAAGCGTAGCTTAATTGATCCATAGGGTTTACTTAATATTATATAAATTGTTTATTAATCACACAAAGGTACGACTTTTCTTGTGGATTACCACGTAATTTGCAAAAAAAATACTAAATTTGTGGTATGTTAAAAGATTAAGGCTGAGTCGCTAACAGCGGTAAAGGAAATAATAGATAGGACAATGAAAAAGAATCTCGTTTTTTTGACGGGTGCCGGTATGTCTGTTGAGAGCGGATTTTCGACATTCCGTGGCAATAATGGACTTTGGGACAACTATCCCGTGGAGCAGGTCTGTTCTCACGAAGGGTGGTTGAAAGACCCGACTCTGGTGACGAATTTCTATAACGGTTTGAGGAAAAAACTCTGGAAGGGTGAACCGAATGAGGGACACCGGTTGATCAAAGCTCTGGAAAAGGATTATCAGGTGACGGTCGTCACTCAGAATGTCGACAACCTGCACGAGAAGGCAGGTTCCTCGAAGATCATCCATCTGCATGGGGAATTGACGAAGGCCGGCTCCTCTGACAATATGTATGATCCGGCATGTATTGAGGAGTTGACGCCGGACCATTCGGATGTCCTGCCTGGCACGAAAGCCAAGGACGGGAGTCTGCTGCGCCCGTTTATCGTCTTCTTCGGCGAGGGCGTGCCGATGATAGAACCGGCAGCACAGGTTGTCATGAAAGCGGATATTTTCGTCGTTGTGGGCACTTCCCTCAATGTCTATCCTGCTGCAGGACTGTTGCAGTATGCCGGACCACAGGTGCCGGTATACCTGATAGACCCTAACCCGCCGTTGTCTTCAGGCCGAAAAGTGAAGGTGATAGCCAAAGGGGCCGTGGAAGGCATGAAAGAACTTTATCATATCCTGACGCGGGACGCTCAGGAAAGTAAATGAGGAGGGTAATCGAGGATTCAGTATGAAACAACAGGTTGTACAGATACGTTGTAAAAATAATAATCAGACTAAAAATGTCCCTATAGGAAGTACGCTTTCAGAGGTCTTCCGGGATTTCAATCTTCACATGGACTATGGTCCAATCAGTTGTAAAGTGAACAATAAGGTAGAAGGCTTGCACTTCCGTGTCTATCACAACAAGGATGTGGAATTTCTCGATATGCATACTTCTTCCGGCTCCCGGAACTATACGCGTACCTTGTTCTTCGTATGCAGTAAAGCGGTGCATGACTTGTATCCCAATTCTAAGGTGATCATCGATATTCCGGTATCGAACGGTTACTACGTGGACCTGCAGATCGGACATTCTGTGGGACTCGAGGATGTGAAGAAGATCAGGGAAAGGATGCAGCAGATCATCGATGCAAAGATCCCGATCAAGCGCTTCGAAGTGCACACGGAGGATGCTGTCAAAATGTTCCGGGACAAGGGGGACTTGGAAAAGGTCAAACTCCTCAGCAGTTCGGGTAGTCTCTATACAACTTATTATCAGATAGACGACTATGTGGATTATTACTATGGTTCGCTGCTGACCAATACGAGATATCTTTATCTGTTCGGCCTCGAGAAATTCTACAGTGGGATGTTGCTGCGTATTCCCAGTCTGGATAATCCCGCTGTCCTCCTGGATATGACCCGGCAGGACAAGATGTTTGAAATCTTCCAGGAGCATCACCGCTGGCAGGATATCATGGGTGTACGGACAGTTGGTGATTTCAATGAGGCAGTGGAGAAGGGGAGAACAACCGTCCTGATCAACGTCTCCGAGGCTTTGCAAGAAAAGAAGATCGCGCAGATTGCTGATGAGATAGCCAACAGGAAAGAGACCCGCCTGGTCCTCATCGCCGGTCCTTCTTCTTCAGGTAAGACCACAACCTGTAAGCGGCTTTCTATCCAATTGATGGCAAATGGGATAAGACCGCTCCAGATCTCCCTTGACGATTATTTCGTCGACCGTCATCATACGCCGAAAGATAAGGACGGGAATCTGGATTATGAAAGTATCTATGCCTTGAATCTGGATCTCCTCAACCGGCAATTGATGGCTCTCTTTAGAGGGGAAGAGATCGAATTGCCAAAATACAATTTCCAAACGGGGATGAGTGAATCCAGCGGTGTCAAGATGAAAATGAACGATCACAACATCTTGGTTGTGGAAGGTATTCATGCCCTGAACCCGGAATTGACGGCTCAAATTCCTGAAAGTTATAAATACCGTGTCTATGCTTCTGCCCTGACGACCATCCTTCTGGATGATCACAACTATATCCCCACAACTGACAACCGTCTTCTGCGCCGAATCATCCGGGATTACAAGTATCGTGGCGTGAATGCGCAGCAGACTATCCAGCGCTGGCCGTCAGTACGTGCCGGAGAAAACAAATGGATATTCCCTTATCAGGAAAATGCAGACGGGATGATCAATACGGCTCTGCTGTTCGAGATTGCCGTCATCAAGACCCAGGCGGAGCCATTGCTTCAGCAAGTTCCGGAGAATTGTGAGGAATACTCGGAAGCCTATCGTCTTTTGAAATTTCTGAAGTATTTTAAACCGATTTCTTATCGGGATATCCCTCCGACAAGTTTGTTGCGTGAATTCCTTGGAGGCAGTTCATTCAAGTATTAACTGGCATACTTTTCTTTAGAGGACGATTGATAGAACTGGTACAGAATGACTTCTTGTCCAATAACTTCAATCTTTGCGATGGTATTCGAATAAGGCAGACCAATATCCTGCATAATGGTCCACCATTATGCTGCATTTTGGTGTACCATTATGCAGCATATTGCTTTCTTTGTAAAGTACTCTCATCCTTTTCTCTTTTTTGATTCAGATCTGATTCGGACGTAAGGGCTGTTTTGCCCTTTCGGGAAATGAATTTACAAGACATAACTGAACCGGTTATGCCTTTTTTGATTTTGCGGTTTTGTAACCAATACTTTATTTGCATCGTTTAGCCTTCTAAACTTGTTGAATCTCTCATTCTCAGTAATAAAACCTATCGTTCTGAAGAAACATGGGTGGATAGGTCATCAAATCCGGTAGTATTGTTAATACTCTAACGAAAAAATAGTTGGTCAGTGTCGGTTTCTCTTATGGGAATACTGAAAGTAGTTGGTTAAGGATCTGAATTCTTCATATTCCGGTAAAAATTTGGATTTCTCGCATAGAAATGCAAAATAATATTAGAAGTTGATAAATGAGTATTATAATAATCATTTGGTTTTGTTTATATTTGCACACAGACAATGAGATAGGTTAATACCAATAAATAGACGATTACCTTTTTCGATCTAATTGACTAATAGTAATTTGAAAATCTAAATTTATAAAATAATCTAAAATGTATGAAACAAAACCACGGTAAGACCACGTTACTGGCGGGGCTGTGTTCTTTGGCTCTTTTTAGCTTTAGTCCGTCAACCTACGCCGTAGAGGGAGATTCGTTCTCTTCAATCGTGCAACAAAGTAAAAAGAAGATTACTGGCACCGTATCCGATGAGCAAGGGCCCGTCATTGGCGCGACAGTGCGGATAAAGGGAAGTTCTACAGGAACGATCACTGATATTGACGGCCATTACAGTCTTGTAGTTCCTGAGGGATCGACTTTGGAAATCTCCTATGTCGGGTATGTGACCAGGGAGGTCAAAGTCAACGGCCAGTCTACTGTCAATGTGACTTTAAAGGAAGATCACCAGAGTTTGAATGAGGTTGTCGTTGTCGGTTACGGCAGCATGAAGAAGAGTGATATCTCCGGTGCATCTTCTACCTTGAAAGACGATGCCATCAAAAACAGTGTAATATCGTCTGTCGATCAGGCCCTCCAAGGTAGGGTAGCAGGCATTACTGCGATGCAGACTTCCGGTGCGCCCGGGTCGTCGACGTCTGTCAGGATCAGGGGTACGGCTACTTTGAATTCCAATGCTGAACCTCTGTATGTTATTGATGGAGTCATCTACCAAAGCAATGGTTCTACGGGATCAAGTCTCGGACTTGGTGATGCACTTGGCAATGGTCAGGTGTCTACGGTTTCTCCTATGTCTACTCTAAACCCGAATGATATTGAATCGATGGAAATCCTGAAGGATGCTTCTGCAACAGCTATCTACGGAGCTCAGGGTGCAAATGGAGTGGTCCTGATCACCACGAAGAGAGGTAAGGCCGGAACGGCTAAGTTTTCCTATGACGGAAGTGCTGCATGGAGCCGACAGGCAAGGCGTCTGGACATTATGAATCTTCGGGAGTATGCCGGGTTCTATAATGATTTCGTCAAGACTGGTCAAGCAGATCCTAATGATTATTATTCTGATCCTTCTTTACTGGGCCGGGGGACGAACTGGCAGGATGCAATCTTCCAGACGGCATTCCAGCAACAACACCAACTCTCTGCAGAAGGAGGGACAGACAAAGTGCGGTATTTCGTCTCCGGTGGATATATGAGCCAGGAAGGGACAATCATCGGGAGTAAGTTTGACCGCCTTTCACTACGTACCAATTTGGATGCCCAACTGAAGAGTTGGCTCAAGATGGGACTGAATGTCAGTTTCGCAAATACACACGACAAACTCCTTCAGGCTGATGGTGATGAGGGCGTCGTCAACTATTCCCTGACTACCCTGCCGGATATACCTATTTATAATATTGACGGCGGCTATTCTTCTGTCGTCAGGGAAGGGTATACGAATCCGAACCCTATAGCCCTTGCATTGATGGATGATATCCGACTGCATCGCCAGAAACTCAATGGGAGTTTGTTCTTCGATGTGACTCCGATCCGTAATCTGACGTATCATACTGAGTTCGGCTGGGATCTGGACTGGAGTCAGGGTGATACGTATATGCCTACAGTAGATTTAGGGACTTGGAAAAGGTCTAAGAACGAGAGTCGGATTCAGAAAAATACAGGTACCTATTGGACGCTGAAGAACTATATAACTTATTCTAATGTTATAGGTGACCATTCTTTCAGTGCGATGGTCGGACAAGAGGCTTGGAAGAGTCACTGGGATTATATTTCCACCTATAATACAGGTCTGCCTTCTGATGCAGTCCATAACCCTTCACTTGGCACAGGTACTCCGCAAATCAGCAATGGTTGGGGAACGACGACGATGGCCTCTTTCTTCGGGCGACTGACCTATAACTATGCTGACCGGTATATGGCTACGGCGACACTGCGCTTTGACGGAAGTTCCAATTTCGGTCCGAACAAGAGATGGGCTTCATTCCCTTCCTTTGCCCTTGGCTGGCGCTTCACAAATGAAAAATGGATCTCTAAATTGACTAAGAACTGGATGAATAACGGCAAACTCCGTATCGGTTGGGGATCTACCGGCAATGCGGGAGACAAAGCTTATCGCTGGGGGACGACGATTACCCGTATGTCCTCTTATTTGGGAATGGGCTATCGGCCTTCCAATATCCCTAATCCTGACGTTCAATGGGAATCGCAAAAGCAATGGAACGTGGGACTTGACTTGGGATTCTTCAATGATCGTATCGGTGTCACAGCCGACTGGTACCGTAAGGAGTCCAAAGACTTGTTGATGCTTTCTCAATTGCCTTCTTTTATGGGTACTTCAGGAAACGTATCCTCTGCTTTGACTGCGCCTTATGGCAATTATGGAGACCTGCTCAACACTGGTCTCGAACTTACCGTGAATACGCACCCGATAGTCGGAAAGTTCCAATGGGATTCCAATTTCGAGATTTCATGGAACAAGAGTACGCTCAAATCCCTTCAGGGAGCGACAAGTGCGAATCTGGTGGGGTACGGTCAATGGAACGATGTCGTAAGCGTCACTCGTGTAGGTGGACAACTCTTTGATTTCTATGGCTATGTCACTGATGGCGTCTATCAGAATCTAAAAGATCTTCAGACCTCTGCAAAACCTGAAAAATATCCCGCAGACGGTAAGTTTAATCGAAGCAATACCGTCTATGTGGGTGACATTAAATACAAGGATCTCAATGGTGACGGTGTGATTGATACCAAAGACCAGACGGATTTAGGGCACGCCCTTCCAAAATTCACTTGGGGCTGGACGAATACCTTCCGTTATCGGAATTTCGATCTCACTGTTTTCATTAATGGCTCTGTAGGAGCCAAGGCTCTGAACTATATGAAGATGAAACTGACGCAGATGAATACCGTCTGGTCAAATCAGTTGACGGATGTCCTGAACCGTGCTATCCTTGAACCTGTAGATCCGTCTATAGTCTATACGGACGGCAGCCATTGGTATGATCATGTGGAGAACGTGAAGGTCTCCAATCCTTCCGCTTCGATTCCCCGTGCCACACTCTCTGATCCGAATGACAATGCCCGTATCAGTGACCGGTATATTGAAAGCGCTACGTATCTGCGCATGAAGAATATCGCCTTGGGCTATACTTTCCCGAAGAAATGGATTGCACATGCGGGATTGACAAATCTGAGGGTATATTGCAATATCCAGAATCTGTTCACGATTACACCTTATGACGGGTATGACCCGGAAATCGGCAGAAGTACAAATGATGCCAACGGATTCTCTTATAATGTGGATAATGGAAGGTATCCTTCTCCGATCACTTTTTCATTTGGGCTTAACCTAACATTCTAATTCATGTATATTATGAAATTAAGGGATATTAAATTGATCATACCGGCCTTCATGGCGGTGATGAGTTTTACCGCTTGTAACAGTTTTCTAGATCAGCCGGCAACAGATAATTATAATGCAGATAACTTCTACCAGAATGATGACCAGTGTATAGAAGGGGTCAATTATCTGTATAATTCTCCCTGGTATGATTTCCAGCGAGGATTTATCAAAGTTGGAGAGGTGCTCTCCGGTAACTATATGTGGCCGAACAGTCCTTATTTGACCTTTACAGTGAATAGCACTGATGAGGATCTGGTGAATATGAGTTATTCTTTGTGGGCTGTCATCGGGCATGCCAATACGGTATATGACAATCTGAAAAAAGCCAGTGGTCCTTCTGAAGCCATAAAAAACCAATGTATGGGAGAAGCCCTCACATGGAAGGCGATGGCTTATTTCTATCTGGTCCGTACTTTTGGGGATGTGCCTATTGTCCATGACAACTCGACTTCTATCGGAAACCAGGAATACAGTACGATGCGTAAGGTCCAGAAAAGTGATGTCTATGATTATATCATCATGACACTCGAACAGGCAATGACTGATCTTAAAGGGGTCAAAACTCCGGGTAATGGGCGGATAGACTATTATTCTGCCGAGGGACTTCTCGCCAAGGTCTATCTAACGAAGAGCGGGGTCAGTGCAGGCGGGAAAGGACAGCGTAATACAGACGACTTGGCGAAAGCTGCTTCTTATGCAAAGGATGTCATTGACAATTCCGGAAGGAACCTTCTCGACAACTATTCGGATAATTTCCGCCTTGCCAATAATAATAATCAGGAGAGTCTGATCGCCTGGAAATGGATAGTCAGCAACCAGTGGACTTCTCAAAATACTTTGCAGAGTGATCTTGCTATGGTAGGATTTGATGAATATGGAGACTGTTGGGGTGGCTATGGCGGTCCGTCAGTAGATTTGCAGGATGCTTTCGGCGTCAGTGCTTTGCAAAGCCCTGAATTGCGGTCAGACCTTGATGCCCGTCGTAAAGCTACAATGATGATGGCAGGCGACTTCTATGATTATTTCTGGACGGACAAAACAGATAAGAACGGCAAGAAAGGCTTCAATTACCTGCAGTTTATCTATGATAAGGATTATGGCGCAGGAGGTCCTAATGGCCAGTATCAGAGTCCGACAGGGGCCAATGACGTGAAACAACTTTATGGGGATGATGCCGATCATATTGCGGGAGTTGGCACTTCTGCTGCAAATATGGCAAGTTCGCTTTCGACTCATATCCTTCGACTGAGTGATATCTATCTGATCTATACAGAGGCTGTCATTGGCAATAACGGATCAACGACTGATGCCAGTGCCATAGATGCCTTTTATAAAGTGCGTCATCGCTCTGTCCCCAGTTATAAGCGTCCTGCTTCCGTCTCTTGGACAGATGTATGGAAAGAGCGTCGCCTGGAGTTTGCTATGGAGGGTGATCACTGGTATGATTTTGTACGTCGGAGTTATTTTGATATGGACGGAGCTATTCAAGAACTGAAATCACAGAGACGGAATCAGTATTATAATCTTGGCGATGTCTATCAACGCTATTATGAGAGTGGAATTTGGAGTGTAGATACCACCTTGACACGTTACAACACAGATACACCTGTTCCGAATGTGACGGCATCCAGTTTTACCCTTCCTTTCCCTCAAAATGACGTGGTCATCGACCCGAGTCTGAATGATTCTCCTATTCATGTGGATGTACGTAAAACTTATTCCTATTAATCATCAAGCAAATGAAAACAAGATATATCTATAGATTCATATACGTGTTCCTGGTTTTGTCAGGAATCGTACTTGCCTCTTGTGAAGATCAGCCTGATAAGTTCGAGTTGTCCGGCGGCACGCCAGAGGTGAGTTATATTCGTGTCGCAGCCGATACTGCCACATATAAGAACGGTGGCACGACAATCGATTATTCTGACCTGAATGCGACACAGGCATCCATGCAGTCAGTTCTCTGTCTCGTGGGCAATAACTTGAGGAGCATTAAAGAGATGTATTTCAATGATCAGAAGGCTGTCCTTAATACCAGTTATATTACCGACCATACTCTTTTTGTTTCTGTTCCAAACGAAATCCCGGGTAAAGTGACTGACAAGATTTATATGGTCAATAAGAGCGGAGACACGACAACGTACGATTTTCATGTCATCGTTCCTGCTCCTGTTGTCAGTACGATGTCATACGAGTATGCGTCTGCCGGCACAGATGTGACCTTGACAGGGGATTATTTCGTGGACGACTCCGGTACGCCTTTGACTATCTCTGTGGGGAACAATAAGACTCCGGTCACCCAGATCAAGAGCATTACCAAGACCTCAATTGTCTTTACAATGCCTGAGGGAGCTGATGAAGGACCTGTTTCTGTAACTTCTGTCTATGGGACTACAAGGTCTTCTTTCCATTATAAGGAATCTCGTGGAATACTCTTTGACTTTGATGGCTTGACAGGCTTGGGTAATCATGGTTGGCACGATCGTCCGATCCTGACAGACCAGACCAGTTCTACGGGGAATTACATGCAGTTAGGTAGCGGCTCGGCAACAATGACGGCGACCGGTGATTGGAATGATGCTGATTTCGCTTTCCAATACTGGCCCGGAAGTTTCAATACTCCTGTAGACTATCCTGCCGATGGTAAGAAATTAACCTCTTTGGTTGATTTCTCTGACTGGAAGAATCTGGCCCTCCAGTTCGAAATGTATGTCCCTTCATCCAATCCTTGGTCAGCCGGCGCTTTACAGTTTGTCTTTGCAGGCATTGATCGTGTCACTTATGGAAATCCCGGAATAGATATAGACGGGAATACTGTAGCCGGCGCCAATAATGCATTTATGCAGGATGATGTTTTGCCTCGTGCACTTTATCGTCCATGGACAACTAATGGCTCTTACGATACAGGGGACAAATGGGTCACTGTGACGCTGCCTTTGTCGAGTGACTTTATTTACGGCTACAGTGGGGCTAGAGCGTCAGGCTCTTTGAGTCCTAAGGACTTTGCAAGTTTGACAATCTTCCTTGTAGGAGGAGGTATCAATGGTACAGACTGCAAGCCGATCATCAAGTTGGACAATATCCGTGTCATTCCTCTGAAATAATGATAGGAAAAGAAAAGAATCTAAAAATCTGAATTTTATGAAAACCTATAAAATAAAGACCTTGTTGGTCGTTGTGGGTCTCGTCTTTGCAGGATTGTCATTTGTCTCCTGTAATCATGATGATCTTGACACAGACCAATATACCGGGACCAAGATGAATGTCTATGGTCCTAATCCTGTAGCTCGAGGCGGTCAACTCCGTTTCTTAGGCTCAAATATGAATGAGGTTACGACAATCACGATTCCCGGTGCCGGTGATGTGACTGACCTCAAGCATGTCAGTGATAAGGAAGTTGACGTGACGGTTCCTCAGAATGCTGAGGTGGGATATGTGACCTTGACTTTCAAGGATGGTACTAAACAGGTGACCAAGACCCAACTGACTTATTCTGAACCGATCAGCATCACAAGTATCACTCCGGGTACAGTTGATCCCGGTGATGTCATAACTATCAAGGGCGAATATCTCAATCTGATCCATGCTGTCATCTTCTCTAATAATGTCAGCATCGGTGACAGTGCATTTATCACGCATTCCAGAAACGAGATTCAGGTTGCTGTTCCAGTGACGGCACAATCAGGTCCGGTTATCCTGAGTGATGAGAAAGGGGATTTGCCTCAATGGATCTACAGTAAGCAGGATCTTGTCGTAAACCTGCCGACTATAACAGGGATAGCTCCTGCAACTGTTCTCCCCGGAGCAGAACTGACGATTAACGGTACTCATCTTGATTGGATAGAAACTGTTGTTCTCGGGGGTGTCTCAACGACTGATTTCACAGTAGCCAAGGATGCTAAGAGTCTTGTAGTTACTGTTCCTGTGAACGCTCCTTCCGGCGAGGTCACTTTGATAAGCAAATCGGGTGTAAGTATTGCTGCTGGTAAAGTAGAGACATTGAATCCTTCGGATCTCAAGGCCACTCCTGAACCTGTCAAGAATGGTGCCGTACTGACGATAACTGGTAAGAATCTCAGTACAGTCACCAGTGCAATCTTCCCTCATTCTGATGCCGTCTCTCCTGCTGCAGTTACAGCCAATTCTGTCAGTTTTACCGTTCCTTCCACTGCTCAGAACGGCGATATCACATTGGTATCGTCCAATGGCTCTAAAGTGACGGTACCTTATCAACTCGTTGCACCGGTAGTGACTTCCTTCGTGCCTGCTTCTGCTCCTCAGGGAACGACTTTGACGGTCAATGGAACTGACCTTGATCTGGTAGATCAGGTAACCTTTACAGGAATGGCTGTCCCGACGACGATTGTCCCCAAGTCGGCAACGTCTTTCCAGGTGCTGGTTCCTTCTGGGGCTCTCAGTGGAAAACTCACACTTAATTTGAAGAACGGTTCTACTTTGGAGACCACTTCCGTGACAATTACCGCACCTCTTGTACCGACTGTAACGGGTGCCGGTGCGACGGCAAATCCTGGAGGTATGTTGACTCTGACCGGAGCACATTTGGATGAGGCTGGGAAATTCTTCCTCGGTGATTATGGATTGGAGACGATAAAAGCTGAGGCTGGATCTGTACAGGTAAAACTCCCTGATAATATTCCTTATGGAACTTATCCGGTTAAATTTATCAATAAGGAGGGTAATTTGGAGACAACTCAGGTGCAGGTATTGGTGACTAGTCCTGAATATACTCTGATGAATACCCCGACGACCATATCTGGATGGGGCGATCCCAGAATTTATATGGATCGTACGACTCCTACTGATATTTCCAAACTGACAATTGTTCCGGGTGTATCGAAACTGATCCTGTATTATGACGCTCCAGCATGGTTTGATCTGCAGTTTAATGATGCTTCTTGGACTCCTTATGGAGAAGTGAAGGCGGATGCCAGTTCTACATTGACCAATGGTGCTGCGCCTATAGGGAATGGCCAAAAGGTCGAGGTCACTGTCACTCAGGCTATGCTGAATGCATGGAATGTGCAGGATGGCTGGTCCGGCTATTTTACGATCATCCAGGGAGACGGTGGTGTAACTGTCAACAAGATCACCCTTTTACCTTAATGAATAAGTTTTATTGATTATGAAAATAAAATATTTGTTGTTTGCCGTTACTGCTGTTCTGGCTCTTGCCGGATGCAGCAACGATGTAGACATTTCTGTTGCCGATGTGGCTGCGCCGGTCCTTAAGACAGTTACTCCTGATCAGAAATCGGTTGAGCGTCCCGGCGTTAAGGATATCACTTTGACTTTCGATAAGAATATCTTCTTCTATTCCGGTGATGCAAGTCAGATAACCCTGAATGGACAGGCAGTCAATTCTGCGGAAGTCATCGGGTCTGATTCCGTTCTTCATATCCAGGCCCAGTTTCCTTCGGGGACAGATTCGTATGATTTGGAAATTCCTGCGGGTCTGATTACAGGTCCGAATAAAATGCCGGTGCCTGCTGTCTCTGTTAAATGGACGGCTGTCTCTGTTGCTATTTCGGATGCTCCTGCAAATGCTGCCGTCAACGCAGAGGCCAAGGCACTGTATGACCGACTCAGTAAGTCTTATGGTCATCAGATCTATTCTGGGATGATGGCGGATGTGGCGTGGAATCACACACCTGCCGATCATGTGGGGGCTGTAACTGGAAAATATCCTGCGATAGCGGGCTATGATTTCATCCATTTGGCACATTCCGGGGAGAACTGGATCAACTATGATGATATCACACCAGTCAAGGAATATGCTGATGCCGGCGGACTGATTACAATATCGTGGCACTGGAATGTCCCGAATACGCCTTTAGCTGCAAAAACTGTGGCGATGACAAGTGACTGGGGAGCTTCTCTCCAGATTACCTCTGGGGGAAATTCTGAAGATTCTCGGGCTTTATTGGCTTTGTCTGGTGCTGCGGCAGGAGACAGACTAGTAGTTGAATTTAAGGATGCCAAGAAGGGGGCACAAGGCTCCATCAAAAATTCTAATTGGTCAGGCGTCAAGGATGCAGGCGGTTATTCTTATGATTATTTCAATATTGACCAGTCTGACGGAAAGTTCGGCAATGAAGACAATGACGTCAACTCTTTTGAACTGACCCTTGACGCGACCTCCGCTGCTGATATACAGAAAGGTGTGGTCATCTCGGGGCACGATTATACCCTTACCCGCGTTTTCCTAGTAAAGAATGGTAAAGATGATTATTCTTATAGTCCTGAGGGAACAAGTTTTTCTTGTGACAGTATCTTGAAAACCGGAACTTTGGAGAATCAGATCATGAATCAGGATTTGGCTCAGGTAGCTTCACATCTGAAGGACTTACAGCAAGCAGGAATACCCGTTCTCTGGCGTCCGCTTCATGAAGCTGCAGGAAATATCCCTAATGGCGGAAGTGCTTGGTTCTGGTGGGGAACTGCAGGTGCGGAACAGTTTAAGGCCCTCTGGCAATATGTCTTCAACTATATGAAGAATGCTGGTGTCAACAATTTGCTTTGGGTCTGGACAGGGGATGAAAACTGGGCTGACTGGTATCCCGGAGACCAATATGTCGATTTCGTAGGCGCAGATATTTATAATCAGAAAGATGCTTCGGCTATATCCACAAAATTCAATAATCTGCAATATACTTATCTGCACAAGATGATGACTATGAGTGAATGTGGCGCTATTGCTAACATTTCCGATATTTGGAATGCAGGCGGCTGTTGGTCGTGGTTCATGCCTTGGTATGGTGATTACAGTACTGGTGTTCCTCAGGCTTCGGACGACTGGTGGACGGATGCTATGAAATTTGACCATACGGTTGCCAGATGACCGATAGCTATTAGATTCCAGGATGGGGTGCATTTGCCCTCTCCCTGCAATTATGAAAATAAGGTATTTCCTGCTGTCAAAATTCAGAGTGGGAAATACCTTTTCTCTTTTTCTTTTATTCTTTCCGACTCCGGATTTCGGCCTTTAAAATCATAACTGGTCCGATTGATAGATAGTTATTCCGTTATGACCTGAATCGGCTCTTTCCAATTAGAAGTGCAAAAACACCTTGGTGCAAAAATCATGAAAAACACCGCGGCGGTTTGCCTCGCGGCTGGGGGTGCGAAGCCCCCAAAGAGCGTCAGGTGATGACTTAAGCAATGCA
>NZ_JAMXLY010000028.1 GCF_024054555.1 Segatella cerevisiae
AGTTCAACCGAAGATCATTTGGCGACAGACTTTTTGACAGGCTAGTTGTTGCAGCTGTGTCCTATAGACCGGCGTTTCAGCACAGAACCTATGATTGAAGAAAATCACTCAGTTGAGGATAATCATAAAAAATTAAGACTATGAATAAGTCTTTAAAGTTTTATGAAGTTATTCCAGTCGAGAAATTAACTCCCAAAGAACTTGAGGCAGTCAACGGTGGCCTATCCGAATATGCTACAGGATGTGTTATAGGCGGAGGTTGTTCTAGTGGTGAAGGAACAAAGAAGTCCCATGAAACTCATTTTACTCATCATATTTAGTGATGTGTAGAGTAAAATGAAGAATGAGTCCACTGGAAGTTATCATTAGTGAAAGAACTTTCTCAAAATGTTGTGATTCGTAACTTGTAACCCAATTTTGGGAAATAGAGGAAAAATCATTGCTATTACTCGAAGAAGTAAACTTTCAGATTGAGAGGACTCAAAAATTTAAAGTAGATTCAAAAAATAATTTCATTGTTTCTGCTATTATCTCTTAATTTCAACAAGAGTTTTCTTTGGTGGGGAACCCTGCTTGAATATTGACATCATGGAGTATATTTGTGATCTTTTTCATCATTATTCTTTCGATGCCAAAATGAAAAGTCTTCCAAAATTTGTCATTATAACTAATGGCACTTATACTTAACCAGCGTCTTATCTACTTCATTAACAAATATATATCATTTATTACGGTAAGCTTAGACGGAGATATAACAAAGAGAAATGCATCCGATATAAAAGATACATTGAACAAATCTTATATGAAATAGCTGAAATTCACAGAGATAAAGATAAAGGGAATAAATATGTTCGAGTTATCAATAATAAAAAATCTGGATATGAATGTAATTAAAAAGATAACTCTGACAACACTATATGCCATAATATACTCCTCAGCGATGGCCCAGGTCAGCGGCTACGTGAGGGAACAGGGGAAAGGCGCGCCTTTGGAGTATGTTACTGTGGCCTGTCTGAACGCCAGCGGTTCTGCAATAGGCGGAGCACTGACCGACTCGCTCGGATATTTCAATATCAGTCAAGCAACAATAGGAAACTCGCTACGATTCAGTATTGTCGGCTATAAGACAAAGGCTATATCAGTAGTACAGTTTGGCAAGGTTGACACTGTTTATCTTGAGAGAGACAATACCGTCTTAGGCGAAGTGGTTGTTCATGGCAAACAGATTATCCAGACGTCAAATGGCTTTGTAGTAAATATCAACGATGTACTTAAGCAACTCGGAACAGCCAGAAATGTTCTTGGCCATATGCCGTTTGTAACAACAAAAAATGGATCCATCAGTGTCATTGGCAAAGGCAATCCAGTCATTTATATAAACGACCGGCAAATGAGAAATGCTACAGAGTTGGACCAAATCAATTCTTCTGACATCAAGCAGGTGGAAGTCATAACCAATCCGGGAGCGGAATATACCTCCGGCGTGAATTCCGTCATCAGGATACGGACTGTGAGAAAAAAAGGCTACGGATTTGGTAGTAGGGTTGACGATGAAGTGTCCAAAGAAAGGAAATGGTCCTATAATGGCGGAATATCCTTGAACTATCAAACAAGAGATGTCAACTTCTTCGCTTCCGTACGGTATAACAGAAATGACGAAAAGTACACCATTAAACAAAACCTAAACTATTGGCGGCAACAGGAAATCAATCAAACAGCAAACGAAGACCAGCATGGTACGACGTGGTACAGTACAGTTGGATTCGACTATCAGAAAGACAAGGCTTCTTTCGGAGTGATGTACAAGTACACTTACGATCCTACCCATGCTTTAGGCAATGACAGTTTCTCTGTTTACAGGAATGAAGACTTTCACCTTTCGCAATCTTATAGAGACAGAAGAAATATGACTGAAGGCACCCACTATGTCAATGCCTATATGAATTATGACTTCAGCAAGGATACGCATCTGAAATTGGACGCCGATTACATGAATGTCAAAGCTCCACGCAGCCAGGAATATTTGATGGGCAATGAGGGTCTATACACCAACTCGCAAAGCAGGAACCAACTGTATGCGGACCGCATAACTTTCTCGTCGACTCTGTCCGGAGGCACAGTAACTGTTGGTGAAGAGAGCTCTTATACCCACACCCGCAACAATTATAATGTTCTTCCTACAACCACGTTGACCAATGATCTGACAAGCAATCACACTCGGAGCAGGCAGTTGTTGCTGGCTGGTTTTGTTGACTACAGACATAGTCTCGGCAAATTTCTGGATGCCAGCATTGGTGGCCGCTATGAGCATGCCAATTTTGATTATTACACCAACGGAATCAAAGACCCTGCTACCAGCAGAAGGGATAACAACTTCTTTCCATCCGCCTCGATATCATACAGTGGAAAAGACATCCAGATGTCACTGGCATATCGGTATACTACAATCCGCCCCATCTATTTTTATCTGCGCAGTTCCGTGGAATATGACAGCCCTTATTTCTATGCCACAGGCAATCCGTCACTACTTCCCCAGACAACGAATCTGATATCCTATTCCTTCCTCTGGAAGGACCTGCAGTTCACAGCAAACTATTATATGCATAAAAATTCGACAGTGTTTACCATGGACAGATATCAGGACAGAGACTCCATAGCCCTGTCCAGTCCGGAGAACATACGTCACAACCAGACCTTGGACCTTGCACTGGTCTTCAGTCCCACATGGTTCGGCATCTGGAGTCCTCAGTTCACATTGGACTTCAACAAGCCATTCATGACTTATCATGGTACAAGCTATAGAAAACCCATATTATCTTTTGAGTTTGACAACACCGTTCAGTTGCCCCTTCATTTTCTGTTCGGCCTAAATATGAACATGAGCACGAGCGGAAACATCAGCACGGACTTGGAATATAATTACAAATCATTCCAACTCGATACCTATCTCATAAAGACCTTTTTTCATGACCGCATGAGGCTGAGGTTCTCTGTCGACAATGTGTTAAATGTTAATCATACAAAATTATTGAGGTCAACGAATAATATAGATATGCGTCAGTGGTACGATAATGGTAGAAGAACATTCCGGCTGAGTTTCAGCTATGAGATAAATCCAACGAAGAAAAAATACAAGGGACAGGCTTCAACCAATGAAATAAACAGACTGTAAATGAAATTTCCTCTCTATCTTCAGCATGATTCCATGAAGTGCGGCATAGCCTGCCTTCAGATAGTCTACGATAGAGAAATCGGAACAATTTGACTTTCAAAGTGTAACATTTTCGAGTCAATTTTATATAATAAAACAGAATAACATTCTAGCTGTCAGCCTTTTGAGCTGTTTTAGCAGCGTGACGCTCAAAAAGAGAAAAAGCACAGTTATGTTTGGAGTTCTCATTATTTCTGAATAACTTTGCCATATCAAATGAGATATAATAAGAGTTAGAGGAAAAACATTTAGTCGTACGGTCGTAACTTCAGCAAGGAACAGATTGAAGACAAATTATTATCTAACTTCGATATTAAATAGTTTCCTTCACATCAACGTAGAAATTAATATCAGCATTAGATTTTCCTGCTTATTTAAACTGCCAGATTTTACCTATTTCTATTGGAAAATGTTCTCAACACTTAATAGAAACAAAAAATAAGACATCATGTCCTTTAGGTAGGGGTAAAAATAATATATTAGCATATACAAGACAAGTGCCAATTGAAGAGTTAAAATAGCAATTTGATATATGAAGAAAGAAATAGCCTTTATATTCCTATTTCATGCAATAGTCTTACATCTTTCAGCTCAAGAAGCCATTATAAGAGGTGCCGTTGTTGATGAACACCAACAGCCTTTGCCCTTTGCACAACTCACGATGAAATCTTCTACCGACTCTTCCTTTATAAAAAGCGGAAGTTGTGATAGCATTGGAAGATTCGCACTTACGTACAAAAAGTTGCCTGTAATACTGTCTGTAAATTATATCGGATACCAGATAAAAGAGGTCTTGTATTCGTCTTCCGAATTTAGAAAAATAGCCCTTATTCCTGATACAATTTCCCTTCATGATGTGATCATCAGAGGCAGACGTCCCAAAATGAAACTCACGACTGAAGGTGTACTGACGAGTATCAGTGGAACGGTACTAAGTAAAGTGGGGACGGCAGAAGATGTGTTAAGTCATATTCCAATGATCCGCAAAACCAATGACGGATTTGAAGTCTTTGGCAAGGGTGCACCTCTCATCTATATCAACAGTAAAAAAATACGTGATGAGAATGAACTACAACAGTTGAAATCTTCAGACATCCTCAGCATTGAATTGATCACAAATCCCGGTTCCAAATATGATGCGACCGTTAAGTCGGTTATTAAAATAAAGACCCGCAAAGCTGTCGGTGACGGGTGGAGTTTAGATACATGGGGGCGCTATGGAAAAGGGCGCAAAGATAAAGGTGATGAGACCTTTTCCTCTAATTTGAATTACCGCAAAAGAGGTCTGGATCTATTCGGTTCTGTGTGGACAGACCATAATAGGTCTCTCCAATATGCGACGATGAGCCAGGATACGAAATCAGGGAAACAAATCCATGAGGAAGAGGTCATGGACAACAAAATGAAGAATTTGGATATCGAGTTGGCAGGTGGAGTGGACTACGACGTTAACGACCAAAGTATGGGTATCAAATATACGATGTATGTCCCGACTACGAATAAGATTTTTACTACCTTCAATAGTCAGGTATTTCAAAATAGTCAACCTTTCGATAATCTCCAAAACATCACTGCCTCAAAAACCAAAGGAGATGTTGGTTCCACCATCAACACTTATTATGTAGGTACTGTCGGAAAAACAGAGATAAACTTTAATGCGGATGAACTGAATAATGGCTACAAGGAGAAGAATGCCATTGATGAAAACAGCCAGGCTCAGGATGATCGCCATCTGGATACAGAGAATAAGGTAAAAAACAATCTTGTGGCCGCAAAACTCTCGCTTACAGTCCCTCTTTGGAAAGGAAACTTCACCTGGGGATCAGAGGATTCCTATACGTACCGCAGGGATGACTATTCCAACCCGCAAGGGTATGTAGCCTCATCAAAAAGCACTTTACGTAATTATGATCTTGCGACCTTCATCGATTATTCCCATGACCTGCCTTTCGGAACTGCTGAAGCCGGAGTAAGATACGAGCATCTTAATTTTCATCATGACGGTGACGGCAAACAAAGGAAAATATATAATAATGTGTTCCCTACTTTTTCTTTCAACACCCAGATGAGCAATGTTCAGTTACAGGCTGCATATTCTCTAAAGACAGCACGGCCTACCTACCGGCAGTTGAGCAATGATGTTTTTTATGCCAACATGTACAGCCTGCAAAAAGGGAATCCGATGCTAGGGAATTCCACGATACATGATGCTTCTCTGACAATGATATGGAAATTTCTACAATTCAATCTTGACTATACAGACAGACGTAAGGATATTATATACTACATGTATCCGGAATCAGAAAATTCTGATGTTATCATTACATCTTACAAGAACATACCTAGTGTCAAATCCCTTACCCCTTTTCTTGATGTGACTCCTGTCATCGGTAAATGGAATCCGGATTTGTCTATAGGTCTGAGCAAACAATGGCTGTCAGCAGCAGCCATCTCCGGGGAACAAAAATTCAACAAACCTATCTGGATGATTGGCTTCAATAATACGCTTGAATTTGGAAAGAATTTCATAGGAGAACTGAATTTTAATTATCAAAGTAAAGGAGACTCCGAAAATGCCTACATTTCAAGAAGTACTGTAGATTTGAATGTCGGACTTACCAAGACTCTTTGCCATGATCATCTCATCTTGAAAATCGCCGGCGAGGATCTGTTCAATCGTAATAATGACAGCAGCATCTTATATTGTCCTGCGGCCCAGTTATCACAGGACAACAGATATTACAAGCGTCAGGTTGTCTTTACTATCCGCTACAAATGGAATACAACTGGCAAGAGATATAAGGGTACAGGTGCCGGTAATGACGAAAAAAGCAGATTATAAACAATTACAAAGAATGTATAAATGTTTGTTCATCTTTCTATTAATACCGAATAGACTGGACAAATCAAATTGCATTGAATCACAACTGGAGCATAGATGCTGATGCTAACTTCTATAAACCAGGATATAGCTTTACAACTTTTAATCACCAGCTTTATCTGGATTTAGGAATGTCCAAGTCTTTGTTTGATCACAGATTATTTTTACAGGTCAATGTTTACAGGTCGTTCTTCAATTGGAAACAATCTTATGATTACAGTTATAAATACTATAATGCCGAGTTTGTTGATAACGATCGCTTTTACTGTAAATTCAGTTTGAAATATAATTTAGGTGTTAAACGTATCAAGAAGGATAAAGGTAATCAGGAAGAGCTAAACAGGTTGTCTAATTAAGCTAGCTAGCAAATACTACAAAGCACTTGATTCCCTCAAAGCGTCAAAATCTTGTTGTTGCTTTAACCATATTTGTTTTGTAATACTGAATAACCGCTCTTAAAGAGGAGGGCACCTATTCTGCAAGTTCCTTATACCACGTCAGTCACATGACACTCCGGGAAAAGAATTTAAGAAAGATAATAGATGAAATCTAAGAGTTTTCGTCTACCCATTTAGCAACAAAACTGTATCATAACTCTTTCTAGATAACGCGCTTATCACAATGACAATATGAAACAAACAAGAACGATAAACAGTCATATTGTCTTTATTATTATTAATTTTGTTTTTTTTGTTAACTTATTTTGCTTTTACGTATCTTATTATTATATTTGTATCGAAAAATCAATCTATAATATCAGAGGGGCAGACCTTAGAATATAAAAAGGAGTAATGTACCGAATGGAATTGAAAAAACATTAAGGATATTTTATATATGCAGCAAGGTCTTTCCATACGTTATTTTTTCACGAAATGATTCAAGTGTAATGGTGGATTGTAGACAGAGTCAAAGTTTCAGATATTTACCATATCGGTTATCTCCAGAAATAAAGAAGAAAATACATATATTAATAAAATGACTTAATCTTGAGATTGGTTCTATAGACATGATTGTTAATCAAAAAAAATGAATATGTTTTTTAGAGGTTAATCCTGTAGGGCAGTTCGTTGATTATGGAGATTTTTGCAATTATTTTTTAGATAAAGAGGTCGCAAAAATATTATAAAATGGAATATTTTGAAATTAATGATTCAATCAAAGAAAATTTACCGTTTTTTTTCAATTATATAGAAAGGATTAAAATTCGGCGTCAAAATGTTTTGGATATTAAACTTGCTAGGTCATACAGTCTTTTGGGGCGTATTCCATAATTGAGCAACCTACGAAAATAATTTCGTCAACTATCAATTATACAGAAATTTAAATATCAGACTATAAAATGTCAAAAAGAATTCTATTCATATTCATATTCCTGAGTTTTATAAAACTCAATATATCTTCACAGGAAACAAGTGGATATGTCCTTGATGAAAAGGATAGCCCTTTACCATTTGCAACCATCGTTATTCAGGAGAAAGATGATTCCGCTTTTATTGTAGGAGATATTACAGACTCTTTAGGACATTTTACATTAAAGATACCCTCAGTTTCCAAGGAGTCTGATCTCTCTGTCAAAGTTTCAATTCTGGGTTATAAAACAAGGATACTTCCCTACAAACCAAATATGGGGCATATTAAGATGGAATCTGAAAGTCGTATGCTAAATGATGTAATTGTCAAAGGGAATTTGCCCATAACTCATCTTAAAAAGGGAGCCATAGTCAGCAGAATTCAAGGAACAATATTGGCTAATTTAGGATCAACCGAAGACGTATTGACACGATTGCCCCTTATCATAAAACGGAATGGACATATTGAAGTATTAGGAAAAGGAGCTCCACTCCTATATATTAATAACAAAAAAGTCATAGATCTATCAGAACTGGAGCTTTTACATCCTAATGAAATTAAAAGCATTTCCATCTACAATTCATCAAATGTACAGTTTGATGCTTCCAGTCGTGCAATCATTAAAATCGAGACGGTGAAGGAACAAGGCGATGGATTGCATCTCAATGCTAATATGGATTTCATTCAAGGCACAAGGTTATCCGACAGAACTCAGGCTGATATAAGATATCAGCATCACAAATTGAATATCTTTGGAATATTTTCTTATAAATCAAATCATAAGAAAGGAACCGATGACCAGAAAGTAATATCAAAAACTGATACTTTGTGGGAACAAGAACAAAATAGCATTCAATATGTCCTGACGAAAGACTTCCAAGCTAAATTAGGATTCAGTTATGATATCAACAAGAACAATTCTTTAGGCATTTCTTATTCTTATGACAAGATATTGAAAATGGACAAGCACTCGACCTATACAAGTACCGTTTGGGCTGACAAGAGTTTATACGATCTTTTATCCATTGGATATGAAGAAAACACAAATAATAAACCAGTCCATCAGGCAGAATTCTATTATACAGGTAAAATTAAAAATGTCAAGATTGATGCCGATATAGAATACTATAATCATGCTTACTCTTTAAATACGCTCAACAATGAAGATAGTCAGAACCACTCAAGCCGGGTAGTAACTGCTACAAACAGAGAGAAGAATCAGCTTCTTACTGGAAAAATTGCTTTAGAACATCCCTTTCTTAGGGGAGATCTATCCTATGGCATCGAGAACACGGATGTAAATCGCCATGATGATTATATCAGCCCGAGCGGCATTATACCGACAACGTATTCGAATATCAAGGAACATACCAATGGTTATTTTGCTCAATATCTGAAAAGTACATCTATTGGGGATTTTACGATAGGTCTTAGATATGAACATACAAACTTCAATTATAGAGAAAATGATGACGAAACTAATCATAAAAGAAGAATAATGAACAATCTTTTCCCCAGTTTTTTATGGGAAAAAGACTATGGAAACTGGCAGATGCAATTCAGTTATTCTACCAGCATTACTCGTCCCTCATACACTCAACTAAGTAATAATATAAGATATATAAACAGGTTTACATGGCAAACGGGAAATCCTATGCTGAAACCGACCTTTACCCATGATATTACTATTAATGGAACTTGGAAATTCCTGCAAGTGGATATCAGTTATCAATTTGATCATAACGCAATTGTCTATTGGGGTAATCAACTGCAAACAAATTCTTCGGTCACCCTCATTAATTATATTAATATGGATAAGATTCCTCATTTTGATATTTCCTTATCAGCTCAACCTACAATAGGCAAATGGTATCCGGCATTAGATGTAGGCATGGATAAGCAATGGCTATCTTTAAACAGTTTGGGGATGTTACGAACGTTCAACAAACCTTCATTCTATGGGGATTTCAAGAATCTCATAGAACTGCCGGCAGGGATGGTCCTAAACGCAGACATCTCTTTTATGTCTAAGGGACATGATAAAAACACATATATCAACAGGAATATGTTCATAAGCGACTTCGGCATAACAAAATTCTTTATGAATAAGGCTTTGGCACTAGAATTGAAGGTAAATGATATTTTCTATGATACTCGTAATAGCGGTATAGTCAGTCTGGGGCAGTCTGAAGTTATTGAAAATGGACGTAACGATACGCGAAATGTAACATTAAGTTTAAGGTATACATTCAATAAAACCCCTAACAAATACAAAGGGAAAGGTGTTGATTCTGAAAAATTAAATCGTTTTTAATCTCTTATGATTTGTTCTCTCATCTTGAAAATTGTTGGCATGTCATTGAACCATCACAGCTAGAAGTAAGATATAAAGTAAAATTGGATATGGCAAAGACTCCTAGTGATTTATATATCTTACGTTGCGGAAAGAATGTAAGCGAATATTTTAGCTTTTATACGTTAAAAAGAGATTCCTTGATGAATTCATCGGATAAATCAGCGCAAGACATGATACTGGACGAAGATTATGAGGCTGCCATACACCGTGATGAGCCAAACAAACAATTATCTGAAAGTCCAGGTTGTTCTGATTATCTCTATCATTATATTAAAAAGGGAAAGCTGGTCAGTTACAGTCCTATATTCGATACTAATTATCGAATTGAGGAAAACACGCCATCTATAGATTGGGAGATTAACGAGGATTCTACATTAGAAGTTTGTGGTTATAAATGTTATTATGCGCAAACTGATTTTCGTGGAAGGAAATGGCAAGTATGGTTTACCGGTGATATTCCCTTATCGATTTTAGGTGGGTTACCCGGACTCATTTTAAAGGCTGAATGTACAAACTATATTCACATTGATGCCCAAGAGATACTCTCTAAGAACTTATCCCCCGTGACCTTTTATAATTTCTACAAATTAAAGTTTGAAGACATTGACAGATTAAAATTCTTAAAAGTAAAGAACAATCCGAAATCTTTTCCTTCAAAAACAAGAAGGATTTCTACAATGGAATTGAAATAGAACAGCATGAGACATTTATTTTTATTTCTTGTCATATTGTTGAATCCTGTTGTTCTGTTCGCTCAGAACAAGGTTTATGGAGATATAGTGGATACAGATAAGAATCCTTTGGAGGGGGTGATTATTCAGGCAAAGGATGTCTCTACAAAGAAGATGGTCGCCTATACGAAAAGTGATGCGAAAGGTAATTTCCTGCTTAGTGTTCCAGCCGGCTGCTATCTGGAATGTGCTTATTTGGGATTGAAAAAGAAGGAAGTACATGATTTTATTTCCTGTCCTCTCCATATCGTCATGGAACCTGACAAATTTACCTTGAAGGAAGTTCATGTCAAGGCGGATAAGGTAAGAATCAAAGGCGATACGCTGAACTATACTGTGGGGGCGTTTGCCAGCAAGAATGACAAGAGCATCGGAGATGTACTGGCCCGTATCCCCGGATTTGACGTCAACAAGAAAAACGGGCAGATATCTTATGAAGGTAAGTCGATCAGCAATTTCTATATCGAAGGCATGGACATGCTCGGCAATAAATACGGTACGGCCACGAATATGTTGCCCCAAAAGGATGTGGGGACCGTACAGGTGATGCAGAATCATCAGCCGATCCGAGTACTGGAGGACTTTACCTTTTCTGATGATGTAGCGGTCAATCTGAAAATGAAAAAGGATGCCAAGTCGCATTGGGTCAACAGTATAGATGCCGGGACAGGACTCAGGGACAACCATTTCTTATGGGACTTCGGCGGGTTTGCCATGCGCTTAAAAGATGATTTCCAAACGATGTTGACTTATAAGACCAATAATGTGGGGAAGAATATAGGCCGGGAGACGGAGGACTTGTTCAACATTGATGAACTGAATGACGATCCGACAGCATATATTCAACTCGCTCCACCCACAACCCCTTCTCTGGATGAATCGCGCACCCTCTTTAATACCAGTCATGCTGTTTCTCTCAACACTCTGAAGCGACTCAGTCCGTATTCACAAACGGGTCTGCAGATCATCTATACCTATGAGAATGAAAAGGCAGAAGGAATGACCCGGACGGAATACCTGAGGCAGGATGGCAACCGGATGATCGTGAATGACAAGGATTTTCATGATAAGAATAACAAGTTATACACCCAGTGGAAATATGAGAAGAACGGAGAGAGGCAGTACCTCAAGAACACCCTTATCGGTGATTTCTCCTGGGATGACCAGCGGCTGGCGGAAAATCTGACCCGGCAAGACTTTCAGCAAACCCATCTCCCGGTGTATCATCTGAAAGACAATCTCTATATTATCCGGAAATATGGCAAAAAACTTCTTTCTTTTTATTCCAATAACGGTATAGTGTCGACTCCTCAGTATCTTCTGGTCGACTCCCTGCGTCAAGATGTGCATCAGCAAAATTATACAACCGATGATTATGTCCGGGGAAGTCTGAAGATCGGAAAGACTGTGTTCTCTTTCCGCACAGGTATCAATGCCCAACTGCACCGTATCCGGTCCAGTTTCGAAGGACTGCCCGACAGTATAGGAGAAAAGTATGGCAGGGATCATTTTGGTTATGTCAAGTTTTATGCTGAACCGGAATTCGAATACGGTACGAGTGACTTGGATTTTTCATTGGAAATGCCTGTCAGTTATCTCTATGAGAAATACAGCGGGGATAAGGGTGCTCACCAATTCATACCGGAACCGTCACTCCGAATCCGATGGCAGACTACTCCCCGGCTGAGGCTATCTCTAGAGGGGGGAATATCTGCAGAGCCTCTGGATGCCGGCAGATTCCATTCAGCACTTATCCTGCAGGATTATGAATATATCAATCAGGGCTATAGCGGGTATCATCTTCAACGGAGTAAGGATGTTTCCGCAAATATCCTTTATCGGGATGCTATTCATGGGATTCATGCCCTGGTCACGGTAAAACGTTCTTTTATTACAGATCCGTATAGTTTGACTCGGGATTTCATCGGCAGCTATATTATCCAGTCGGCAGTTGATCGTCAGTCCAGATCGAACAGCTGGAATTCCATGGTCTTTTTCAGTAAAGGTTTTGATTTCCTCCATAGCACATTTAATCTTCGTGGCAATTACAATCATAATAACACTTCCCTTATAGAAGATGGCGTCTCCCATGCTTACCAGAGTGATTTTATTGGTCTGCAGAGCAGTCTTGACCTCTCGTTCTACCAGGATATGCATTTCACTTACAGTATCAACTATAGCCGTAACCAGATGAAGTCGGCTTCATTGTCAAGCAATACAGTCATCAACAACTGGCACCATGACGGAACGGCAGTTCTTCCGTTGAAAGCTTTTACACTTAAGATGGAAGCAGAGTATTATCATAACGAGTTGCTGACAAAAAAAATTAAGGACTTTTTCCTTGCCGATATCAGTTTAAAGTATTCTATGAAACATATTGACGGGGAGTTGAATTTAAAAAATATCTTTGACAAGAAGACTTATTCGTATGTGCTGAATGAAAATTTGTATCATTCCTATTCGACCAATACGATCCGGGGTAGAGAAATTCTTCTTACAGCCAGTCTCCATCTGTAAAGACAATAATAAACAATCATAGCGTATATCCTAAAAGCACTTATTTCCTTCCGAAGATGGAACTTGAGTAATTTGTCTTTTATGGCATTGACAATAAATAAAAATGGAAAATGAAAAAAATGAAAATAACAATCCTTATACTCTGCTTACTCACATGCAATACCTATTCCGAAGCCCAAAACACATATACGATCGGGGCTTCGCAGTTGGAAGTCAAGTATAGGGTATCACAAGGGAAGTATAGAGACCTGTATCTCTTACGGTACGGAGGAAACAAAAGCCAGTATTTCAGCTGCAATACGTTGATGAGAGACTCCATGATTGCATCAGGGCACGTTGATACTGTCATTGATATGCTGGAACAATCCACGGAAGCGAAAGAACATCATGACGATTCCAATGTGATGCAGCAAAGTCCGAATTCTTCTGATTTTATCTACCGCAATCTAAAAGAAGGCAAGCTGTCCGTATATTCCTCTATATTCGGTTCCAAATATGTCTACGAAGAAGATATCCCCCGGATGTCCTGGAGTATTCGGGAAGATTCTACTGCGACCGTATTAGGATATACCTGCCATTATGCTTCAACAACTTTCCGAGGACGCAGATGGGAGGTCTGGTATGCTCCGGATATTCCGCTGGACTTGGGACCATGGAAATTCTCCGGTCTCCCAGGACTGATCCTGCAAGCAGATTGCAAAGGATTTATCCGTATAGATGCTTGCGGAATATCCGATAAGAACCTTACGCCAATTACCTTCTACAACTTACTTCATCGCAAGTTTCAGCCTATCAACCGCAAGGCTTTCCTGAAAGCCAGTAAAAGTCCCAGCGCTTATCCGAAGGGTACAATACTGACTCCTACAATGGAATTGGAATAAAACCAGAATGCTATGGAGAAACTGCTTCTCTTAACATCTGACTGTTATTCCCCGCAATTCTGCCTGCACAGGTCAAAGTAACGGGAATGGTTGTGGATATGGACAAGAATCCTTTGGAAGGGGTGTTATTCAGGCAAAGGATGTCTCTACGAAGGAGATGGTCGCCTCTATCAGATGTGACGACAAAAACAACTTTCTGATTAATCTCCCGGCAAATGGTTATCTGGAGTGTGCTTACCTTGGATTGAAAAAGAAAATTATATAGATTATGGAAACAGCAATGGAAAGAAAACCAGCATCTTTCAGACTAAATTCTGATCTATTAGAAATTTTGAAAAAGAGAGCTAAGGCTTGTAATAGGAGTCTGAACAACTATGTTGAAAGCATTCTTTTGGATGCTGTGTACAAAGAGCCTAATGATACAACCATCTCGGCTATCAAGGAAAACCGCTCAGGAAAATATGCTGGGGAGATTGACGTTTCCAGCATAGATGCTTTTAAACGATCGCTCGACTTATGAAAGTTCTGCGCTATTCTACTCGACATTGATTCCCATAAAGGCTTTTTATCGAAGTCAACACCTGTAATTTTAACTAAAATATCGAAGTTATTTAAGCTTTTTTTTGACTATTACCGAAGTTTGTAAATTTTGCTTATGTCAATTTTGATGATGACCGTCTGAGTAGTTTAAAAACTGAGGATTTTGATATCGTCTTGGATGCACTCTATCAACTATATGGAGATTTCAAGTATCTATTTTTGGATGAAGTACAGAATATTGCCGATTGGCAATTGTTTATAAACAGGTTGCTGAGACAGAAAATCCATTTGTTTGTCACAGGTTCTAATTCTAAGTTGCTCAGTACCGAACTAACCAAGCATCTGACTGATATGTCTTTGGACTACAAGGGAGAACATTCGGAATTCTCAATAGCGGTCAACAACATTATCGGGAAAAACAAGTCAGAACGCATCAGTTTGACTGATACCATGAGAACTTATTCTGTTACGCGCCTCCGTCCGAGGGAATTCATTGTGAAATGGAGTTTTGACATCAACTGATACTCTCCGACCACCAGAACCGCCGGTCCTTACATTCTCCCTTAAAGTTTCTGCCGATATCAAAAAGAAGTCAGGCTGATACGATTTATATCAGTTTTATGACAAGAAAGATCATTGCCTATTCACTAGAGAGAGTTGATATCTCAAGGTTTCTTCCCTTCAACTCCCGAAACATGGCCGGGATAATCCTGCATTTCCTCAAATTTGACGCCTTCATTAAAGGCCCTGTGCACAGTACGCGTAACCGGATCATAAGAACCGGCAGGCACAAAATTGGTGTATACCCTCTTGATGTGTTCTTCCGGTTTGAAGTCATCAGGATGATCCACCACTACCGACTTTATGCCTATATGGAAATAGCCGAAACCGTCGAGGACGACCTTTCTGCCATCTTTGAGATGTTCCTTCACGACATCCTTCAAGGCTGAGAGAACCGCCAACGTGTCCACTTCCGTTACCGTACATTTTTTGGAGATCTCCTGCGCAAGGTCTTTAGTGTGAAGGACCTCACTGGTACATGTTTTTGCAAACCACTTTCCGTTCCTGGACGGATGACGGGGATCCACGATCTGATAAAGTTTATACTTTACACTCATAGCTTAGAAATAAAAAGATAAAATCCGATTTAAGGTTTTTCAGTACCATGGTTATCAGGTTCCACTAACCCTACGGCAGCAAATCGATCGCCTACATTCAGCCAGACCATTATGCTGCATTTTGGTACCCCATTATCCTGCATTTTGGTCGACCATTATGCTGCATATCGGTCGACATGTATGATAAGACTTGCACTGGTGGGATACGCTTACTAAAACAAGTGTAAAGATAACCTATTTCGTCTCGATTTGCAAATTTATTTGTTGCTTTATTCTGCTATAAGAATGTTTTCTCGGGTCTTTTCCTAATGCGTCAATCCCGAGAGACCACGACATCAGGATTAAGTCTATTAGGCAAGAGAGCCGGAATCCGAAACATTCTGAATAAAGGCAGAAGACTGACAGAAGGCATATCAGACAAAAACGTCCTTCCATTCAACGGGTGTTATCCATCGGGCATTACAATCTGTCTTTTTCGTCTGAGATAGAAGAGTCAAAATGTCCTTTATCCTTATTGAAAATATTGCCGAATTTCCAAATAAGGGCAAGGCTCACAAAACGTGAATCATAATAATTATGAAATTCCTGCCTGACACCATTGGAATAATAAGAATACCGTGGCGCAGAAGTTTTCAGGATATCATTGCCATTCAATTTCAGAGAGAGGGTTTTCTTGTTGTTGACCCATGAGATGCCGGCATTCAAGAGAAATGAGTTATCGGTTTTCCGGTAATTATAATAACCTGGGACATCATCCTCAGCATACAATGACAGGACGATATTGTCCCCTATATAGAAATAGTTGTCAGCACTGAATTCACATCCCCATCCCTTCACTTCTCTGAAGGCGGAATTATTAGACCCATATTCTGAATAGGTCAGTTCGTTAGAAAGTGTGCTTTCCAGCCACGAGCCAGCCTTCAGCGAGTAATCGATATCCAAACCAAAGGCCATTATATTCAGATAATTACCTGCCTTTTCTACTTGATTCCGGATATTCAGTGTATCCAAGAAGACCATCCTGCCCACCTCATCATGTGTATGAGAGTAATACAGTTTGCCATAAAGCGAATTGCCATGGAGATAAGTCAGTTCAAGGTTATTGAGATAGGCCGGTTTCAGAAAAGGGTCTCCCTCCATATAGTCATATTTGCTGACATACCAGCGGAAAGGGTCAAGCATTTGATACTGGGGACGCTTGATCCGACTGGCATAACTTAATCCGAACGTATTCATCTCATCGGCCGAATAGACCAGTTCTGCTACGGGGAAAAACTTGAGGTAATGATTCTTGTCCGTTTCATCCAGATTCCGGGAATAGCCTTTAGTATGGGTATATTCGGCACGTAGTCCTGCTTTCAGGGAAAAGGCACCGAAGGTTCTCGCTACATTGGCATACAGGGCATTGATCCACTCATCGTAATTGAATAAGTCCGCTGCCGGAAGATCAGTTTTGGGGCCATCGCCATCCTGCATTAAAAGACTGTTGAAAGATGAAGAATGAGTGTATGTCAGTTTGTAACCCCCATCGAGTTTCCAATCCTGGAAATGACCATCATAATCGGCTTTGGCTGTATAGATATTGTATTTCTGGTGTCCCAAACTGGTATATTCCTCATCGGCAGAGCGTAAGTCCTCTGATTCCAGACTTGAGAGCCATGAACGGTTGTTATTCACATAATTGTTGATGTAACCTAAAGTCATCGTGAGTTCGGAATGGTCATTAAAGGTATGTGCATAGAAGGCTTCTGAACTGAAAAGATAGTTCTTGCTCCGCTCGGTACCCTTCGATGTCATTACGGAATCAACTGACAAGTTGGAAGTATTACGATATCTTGTCATATTGTCCAGATCAGTGGTCTTGGACCGATCATACAGCGGAATCTGAAATGTCGCCGACAACTGGTTCTTCTTATTGATGTCATAGACGAATGTCAGCAGTGACTGTGCCATATCCTCCCTGTCTTTTCTGGGATAATTGGTGGAGACCGTTTCATTCTGGAAATAGTTCGTATAATTGCTCTTGGTATACGCCTGACCTCTATTTCCCAAAAGGACACCGGTAAAACTGAATTTCTTGCCCGTGTAACCGACATGCACCGAACTGCCGGCTGAAGGGTAACGGGCTTGGCTGTAAACGGCTTGCACCCTGCCCTGCCATCCCGGATTGACAGCCTTTGTGGTCTCAATATTAATAATTCCAATATCTCCCTCAGCTTCATATTGGGCGGGAGGTGTCGAGATAATCTCCACCTTCCTGACTATATCGGGAGACAGGGAATTCAAGTATGCCACAAGATCCTGTCCCTGCAAATAAACCTGACGATGGTTAATATAGACTGACACGGAACTCTTTCCGGTCATTTCGACAGAATGGTCATTGACCTTTAGTGTAGGCATCTGATCCAGGACCTCGCTCAGCAATTTGCCTTTCGTACGCAGGTTACTGACATTGACGACGAGTCCGTCTGTGGACAACTGCACAGGTTTCCTCTTTCCGGTCACTACGACATCCTTCAGGTGCAAGGTGTCCGAAGAAAGTACAATATCCACTCTGCTCCTGCCGTCAAGGAAGACCTGCCGGGGGATACAACCCACATAACTGCAGACCAAAGTGTCTCTTTCAGCGGCGTCAATGGTATAGTTTCCCTTATTGTCGGACAGGACTTCCACATACGTACGGGAATTTCTGATGGTGGCAAAGGGAAGAGCTTGCGACTTGTTAACATAATAGACATGTCCGCTTACAGAAATGTTCTGGGCTCCTGCAAAAACAGGAATCAGGAACAAATATATAAATAGGATTACAGTCTTCTTATCTCTCTGGAAAGTACTGTCAATTACAACCATAAATACGATTAAGAATATCAATCCACAAATAGAATCCCCCTGAAAGTTCCCCCCTTCATCTCTTGTCTCATCGCCAAACAAAACTTCTGAGATAAACAGACCAAAGCAATATCAGGTTGCTTTCATCCAAAGTATTCTGTCAAACAAAAGTATGGGAAAAAATGACATACTCCAAATTTCACCACCTTATTTTATATCTTTTAATCAATTCCCTTGAGATTCCATATCAAGCTGAAAGAATCTCAAGACACATCCAGATATATCACAAGTTGCCTTCCTCCCCCGGATCAGACGGTACCCTCATCCTTTCCTTAAAAGTCCTTCCGACAATCTGTTTCTATTGCAGAGAGGCAAAGCGACATCCGAATACGATTTAAGGAAAGTAAGAACTGAAACTTCAGAATACAAGATAATGCACTAGTCCATTTAGCGAGTACAAACAGTCATCATCAAGAAAAGGACCTGAGTCCTCAAAGAACAGTATGCCAGGTGACAAAAAACGCGAGAGTTTGGAAATTCCAAACTCTATTCGCTCAAAATCCGATCAATCTCATTGACCAGTGATGCGAATTCTTTCTCATTGTACAATCTCGTCCGCTTCACGATCTTCCCTGTCCTGTCTATCAAGACATTTCTGGTAATACCGGAATCTTTTAAGGCATATTTAGAGTAAATGGCGGCCCCTGGATCTAAACCCAAAGGATAAGTAATACCAGTTTGCTTGGCAAAACTCACAACCTTCGCTAAAGGTTCGTCACGGTCAATGCCGATGAATACAAAGTTGGGGTCATTCTTATGCTTCTGCCAGATATCCTTCTCCAAATGAGGCATTTCCCTACGGCAGACACTGCACCAACTCGCAGTAAACTGCAATAGCACGACTTTTCCTTTCAGATCAGAGAGTTTGACGCGTTTACCATTTGTAAGTTTTACCGTAAAGTCAGGTGCCTGATCACCGTCGTACACGATATACCCCGTAGAATCAGCGTGAACAGCCTGTTTCACCGATGCACCCCGAGCATGGGCATTCAGGATAAAGCTTCCGGAAATAAACAGAAACAGCAATCTTAATATTTTCATAACCTATTGTTTTATTTGCAAAGATACGAATAACCGTACAATTAATCTATCACACTATCATGGTATTTTAGCCCCCATAAATATGTCATGCAAAATACCTTGATTATCCGATTTTATTTTATCCATTAAATCCGTAAGTTTGTACCAATTTATTTTCACATTACGAAAGCATTATTTATTTTAGTTATGGGTAAAAAGAAGAAGGTATTTTTATTAGTTATTATGCTTACTTTCCAAGTTGTGGTCCATGCTCAAAAGATCATAGTCAGTGGAAAGGTGCAGGACAACAACGGACCATTGCCAGGTGCCTCTGTATCCGTTAAAGGAAAAAACAAATCGGCAACTATAACTGATGCTGACGGAATTTACAAAATAGAAGTTGATCCTCATGCGACCTTATTAGTACACTATATCGGATTTCAATCTAAAGAGATACCAATCCTTGGAAAATCTCATATAGATATTCTTCTTACCTCAGAAGATAATACCTTAAATGAGGTAACAATTACTATTCCTTATGGTACAGCTAAAAAATCCACCTTCACAGGATCTGCTGGTTTTATTGACGAAAAGACCATCAAAAAAGAATTAGTCAGCAATGTTAGTAAAGCACTACAAGGGACGGTCCCAGGATTACAGTCATTTTCATCTACTGGTCAGCCAGGGACCGATGCCTCTATATATATCAGAGGTGTAGGATCGGTCAACGCATCCAGTTCTCCACTCTATGTGGTTGACGGTGTACCCTATCAAGGGACGCTTTCAAGCATATCCCCTGAAGACATTGAATCCATTACCGTATTGAAAGATGCCGCAAGTGCTGCTCTCTATGGCAGTCGAGCTGCCAACGGTGTTATCATGATCGTTACCAAGCAAGGTTCTCAAGGACAAGCGCCCAGCATCAACTTGTCAGCCAAATATGGATGGTCAAGCAGAGCAAGAAGTGACTATAAACAGTTAACCACAGATCAATATTACCAACTCTATTGGGAGGCCATACGTAATCAGCGTCTTGACAGTGGGTATAATCTTGAAGATGCCGACAGTTATGCTTCTAAGAATCTAGTTGGGGCACTGGGAATCAATCCCTATGGATCAGCATATCCCCAACCTGTAGGTACAGATGGAAAATTGGTCAAAGGTGCCACGCCCTTATGGAATGACAATTGGGATAAAGCTCTGACACAGAATGCCCATTTCCAACAGTATGACCTCAGCGTGAGTGGTGGGAACCGATCTTCTGCCTATTACTTTTCTGCCGGCTATCTGAATGATGAAGGCGCCTATATCCAATCAGGATTTAAACGCTATACTTTCCGTGCTAATATATCAAGTCAAGTAAAGAAATGGCTTCAACTCGGATTGAATATCAATGGCACTCATTCTTCTCAAAAATATCCTAAACAGGACGATTCTTCCACCGATAACATCATCACCTTTGCACGTGATATGCAATCTTTTTATCCTATCTACCAACGGAATTTGGAGACAGGAGAATATTTGTTGGATGAAGATGGAAACAGAATATGGGATTTGGGAAGCTACAGACCAAATTCATATTCCAACCAAAATCTAGTAGCTACAATGCCACATGATAAAAGTGACATTATCCGTAATGACCTTTCGGTACGTTCGTTCTTAGAATTGAAGCCTTTAAAAGATTGGTCTTATAAACTGACCATCAATTACGATTATGACAACAGTACTGACCGCAATTATGTTAATCCAGAAATAGGAATAGGTACTACTACCGGTGGTTCCATCAACAAAGAGAATATTCAAGCATCAGCCTTCACAATTAACAACGTGGTCAACTACACGCACTCTTTCTCGTCACTTCACAACCTCCATGCGCTAATCGGACAAGAATACTACGAATATCATACAAGTAATTTTGGAGGGACTCGCACCAATGTCATTGCTGATGGATTCTATGAACCTGATGCTGCTAGCACTCTAAGTAGTTTCACGGGTAACAGCGATGCTTACAAACTACTTTCCTACTTCGGATCAGCTGAATACAATTATGATCGAAGATATTATCTATCAGCCAGCATACGCTCTGACGGCAGCTCTCGTTTTGCACCAAAGAAAAGATGGGGAACTTTCTGGAGTGTCGGTGGATCATGGAAGATCTCTGAAGAATCATTCATGAAGAACACAAAAAGTTGGCTTTACAATTTAGGATTACGTGCAAGTTATGGAGCCCAGGGTAATGACAATGTAGGATACTATGCCTATCAAGAACTATACTCCATAGCAAACAATCTGGGAGAATCTGGAGTTATCGCATCACGACTAGCTACTCCGAATTTGTCATGGGAAACCAATCTGAATCTAAACATTGCGCTTGATTTCGGATTATGGAACAATCGTCTAAACGGTAGTATCGAGTTTTTCGTACGTCATTCGAAAGATTTACTGTTCAGTCTTAATCTGGTTCCTTCATCAGGTTACACCGATATGGATGCTAATATTGGCGCGATGAGAAACGTTGGATGGGAATTTCAATTAAACGGGCAACCTATAAAAAGTCGCGACTGGGAATGGAATGTGTCGCTCAACGCTACGACCTACAAGAATACCATCACTTCATTACCATCTGATGTAATGTGGAGCGGAGATAAAAAATGGGTTAAAGGCGGAAGTCTTTATGATTGGTATCTCATAGAATGGGCAGGAGTGAATCCCAAAGATGGAAATCCACAGTGGTATGGTATTGATGACAAAGGTCAGAAGTATACCACTGAAGACTACTCCTCTCTAACTGCAGACGACAAGGTAAAATCGGGTAGTTCTCTACCGGATGTTACGGGTGGCATACAGAGTAGCTTGAATTATAAAAATTGGTCTTTCTCTATGTTTTTCTCTTATTCCTTAGGTGGGAAAATATACAATGGAGATAAAGTATCCCTCCTTTCTCAAGGACCTTCCGGGACGGGATGGAGTGCGGATATGCTCAACCGTTGGACTCCCGAAAACACACAAACAGACATTCCACGACTTACAACAGAGCCTGCAAGCTCATGGACCAATACATCTTCTCGATTTCTCGTCAGCCGCGACTACCTGAAACTAAAAAACATATCATTAGGTTATACATTGCCGAAGCAATGGTTTCAGCGTCTAGGATTACAAGAGGCCACTCTTAATCTTACAGCGGAAAATCTTTTGACCTGGGCAGCTCAACAAGGTCTAGATCCGGAACAGAATATTGGAGGAACAACCTATTACAGATATCCTTCTATGAAGAGTATTACCATGGGTATTAATGTTAAATTTTAATCAGAAACAGACATGAAAATTATTAAACTATCCACGAAAATATTATTCATTTTTATAGGCCTTATTTCCTTCAATTCCTGTGATTTGGAAACAGAGCCGACTACAGCCTTACCATCTAATGTCGTATTCAAAACTACAGAAGATGCTGAAAAAGTGCTCAACGGAGCATGGGAGAACCTTCAGGAAACTTTCTATACTTATCGTGCACCTGGGTGGAGTGCTATACAACTCACCTCTGATGCTATGGGAAATGACGTTGTTGTCAATACGCGATACGGCTATCGCGACATGTATGCTCTGACTGCCGTCTACGGAAAGACAGACTATATCGATGACCTAAGTTGGCAACTAGGGTATCAAACTATCAACAACGCCAACAATGTCATTGCTAACATAGATCAGTCTAAAGGTAGCCAAAATGATATCAATAGAATCAAAGGACAGGCTCTTGCTCTTCGAGGTTATATCTATTTACACTTCGCTTCGTTATACAGTTTTGCCATTAACGAAGATTCGAATGCTGTCAATGTACCTATCTACACGGAGCCAACGGATGAGAATACCGCTCTTACTGGTAAACCGGCCAGCAGTGTAGCAGAAGTCTACAGACAGTCAATGTCAGATTTAGAACAGGCTCTCGCTTTAATTCCTAAAGACTATACACGCACTGCAAAATGGAAGATCGATCATGAAGTAGTTTTAGGCCTACTGTCCAGAGCTGCTCTCTATTCCCGCCAATGGCAGAAAGCAAAGGATTACTCGGACCAGTTACTTGACCTTGACGATTATCTGATGACTAAGGATGAATGGTATGGAGGTTTTAATGATGTAAATAATAAAGAATGGATTTGGGGACACCCTCAGACCGTCGATCAGTCAAATAGCTCATACCATTTCCATTATTTGGATACAACAACCGATGGAATTTACTATTTTAGTTTTAATGTCGACCCTTATTTTTATGAGAAATATGACGATGGTGATTACCGCAAGGACTTAATATACTGGGATCTCCCTCCGGGAAGTGACAAGAGTAGCAGTACGGAACTTTACTTGCGTAATAAGAAATTCCGAATACGCAGTTTTGAAGGAGAAGACGGGGTTGGAGATTTAGTACTGATGAGGGTTTCAGAAATATATCTCATCAATGCAGAAGCCAGGGCAAGGCTCAATGACTTACAGGGCGCTTTAAAAAGATTGAATGCATTGCGCAGCGCCAGAGGTGCTAAATTAGCAAATGAAGGAGAATCTCAGAAACAAATCATTGACGACATTCTTCTGGAACGACGCCGTGAGCTATGGGGTGAAGGCTTTAGCCTGATAGATATCATCCGCAATCAACAAGCCATTGTCCGTAAAGAGTATCCTTCTACTCCTATTGACTATACTTATACTGATGCAAACGGGACAGTTCATCACCGTCAAATCTCTCCTCAAGGGCATCGAATCATAAAGCAACCCGATGGTTCTGACTTCCAAATCAACAGTAAGTATTATCTGTTCAGGATTCCTGATGGCGAGGAACTCTCTAACAAGAATCTTTACAGCAAACATCCCAAATTAGCTATTTACAACTAAGACAAAATACTATCATTGTGCTAGATCTATTCAGATTTGAACTTAGAAGTATCAGTAATATGACAATAGAATAAGCCTTTCAGCAAGACATTTAGATACCAGATATTCTGAAGTAAATCTTGATAAAAGGCAATATTACATAACAATGATAACGACACGAAACTGTACTGACAAAGGGTACTTATTTTGTGCAAAAGCATACATCTAATTAAAAATTAAAGCTTTTCAGAATTCTACTATTTCTGAAAAGCTTTAATTTTTTTCTATCCTTGAAGAGAAACTTATGTAGAAGTTTTAACCAGACTTCGAAGGCATACCATCGCTTCGGAAAACTGAAGAGTTATCAATGCCAAAAGATTTTTATTAACCATGACTAACTGATATTACTACATTTTCCAATCAGATAGCCGATAATCTTTCTTCCCTCTTATCTTCTGATAATTTTTTCCTATATTTGCACTTGCAATAACTTCCAAATCAGAATACAGATGGCCAGTCAAGCAGATCTATCCAAAAGATTGTTGTTGATTTTCTATAGAATCTATTCTTCTGTTGCTCTCGGAAAAGGAAACGTGGTCTCATCCCAAACGCTTCTCCATTTCGTCAACAACCATATCAGTACACCTATCTCGGAAAGGACGCTGCAACGCAACATCAAGGAAATCTGCAATATTCTGCACATTCAAATCTGCTACAACAGTAAGCGAGGAGGCTACACGATTGCCGGCAAGGAAGCCAAACTCAAGAAAGCCGGTACTGAAGACCCGGAAAACCTGATGAACCTTCATGCCTTCGAAGAGGCAGACCTGAAGAAAAAGCTCGCCTTGTTCCACGTCTATGACCCTCTGACGGATCTTTATCCGGAGATTCCGGACTTACCCGGAAATTATATCTTTCTAATCCGGCACGACTGCACCTTCCCGGCCCTGAAGGACACTCTCGTTTTCAGTCATCTCAAACTCCATGACAAGGCATTCAATGTCCTGTATACGGGCATCAGCACGAAAGAGCGCCTTCGCAAACGCATCTGCAACAGACATTTCGGAAACAATTCCGGAAAATCCACTCTGAGGAAATCCCTAGGCAGACTATTCGGCTTCCGCCTCATCCCCAGGGACAAGAACAGACCGGATGACGGTTATAAAAAGTTCTGCGGAGCGGACGAAGAAAAACTGACAAGATGGATGAAAGAGAACCTGATCGTGCTATATTACTGCCGTCAAGACAATTATGAAGCCTTGCAGGACCAGTTGATCGCTTATCTCAATCCCCCTCTGAACATCAAGGACAATCATCACCCGACCAACCTCGAATTCAGGAAGAAACTGAAACAACTCAGGACCGGAAAACTCGAAGTCTTTTCCTAAAGCCGGATACTCAACAATGATTCTTATGAGTCATGATATCCAAGACCTTATCATCTGTCGTACACATGGCATCCTTGCCGATGCTGGTCAGGTTCCTGATACTTTGGTCGACATCATCATCTATGATACCTTCTGCCGAAGTAACATATTGTCCTTCCATGGAAAGCATGGCAGACCATAGTGCCATACTCACACCGGAACATATTTTCAGCGAACAACTGGGTTTTGCACCATCGCAGATCATCCCCGTCAAGGTCGCAATCATATTCTTCACAGAATGGCAGATGTGACTGTAATCACCACCCATCAGATAAGTTATTCCACAACTGCTGCCGATACTGGCAACGACACAACCACAGAGGGCGGACAACGTCCCCAGACTTTGTTTAATATATATAGCCGTGAGATGGCTGAGGGTCAAAGCCCGAATCAACTCTTCATCCGTATTCTCATTCTCCATAGCGTACACGACGACAGGGTTGGTGGCACAGATACCCTGGTTGCCTGAACCGGAATTACTCATCACCGGGATCATCGCCCCTCCCATACGGGCATCACAGGCAGAAGCTGTCTTGGAAATGATATGGGAGAATATGGAATTTCCGAAGATGCCATGACTGAGGGGACGATCCATCGTCTTGCCCAGACAATGCCCGTAATTGCCTTTCATGGATTCCGCTGCCGCACGCATATTGTACTCTTTGGTCTTGCGAATAAACTCGAGTTCTTCCAAAGGCGAGAAAACGGCATAGTCGTATACCTTCCTCAAATTGAGAGGAAGACTGCCCGTCTCTTTCTCACCACCGGCAGGATTCCGACGGTCATACAGCACCTTGTCGTTAAGGCGCTCATACACGAAATTGGTATGTTTCCCTGAAATGACAGCCACTGAACTGTCCTCTCCGGACCGGCAGACCACCTCGACATAGAGTTTGTCGACATCCCCCTCCTTGAGTTTTATATCGATCGTCTTCTTTTTCAGATAATCCTTTCCTTCCTGAAGCGTATCAGCCGTGAGGTCCTTGATGACCTCCAGTTGGTATTCGGATTTCCCGATCAAAGCTCCCAGAGCAATTGCAATGGGAAGCCCGACCATTCCTGTACCAGGAATGCCGACTCCCATTGCATTTTTCAAAATATTCTTACTCAGCAATGCCGTAATCTTCTCCGGCATGCGTCCCAAATTTTCCCGGGCGCGTGCAGTACAAAGCGCTACAGCCATAGGTTCAGTACAACCTACAGCCGGAACGACCTGCTGCTGAATCAATTCACGGATCTGATTCCTGACCGTCTTTTCCAATACAGCCATTATTTCGTCTCTTTTGCATAATTAGCCAAACCTTTGTTCAGGAAATCAAGATAAGCAGCCACATCCTCTTTATAACTGTAAGCGCGATTCAGTGGTTTTCCGTTATTGTCTACCGGAACATAGAAAGGTTGGGTGTTAGAGCCGAACTTGTGAGCCTGGAGATAACTCCATCTGTCTCCGATCGTACGAAGCGTACGTGTACGGCCATTGTCATTCACCTCAATAGGTTTAGGCAGCGGTGTCTTGTCATCCACGAAGAGGGAGATCAACACATAATCCTTCGTCAGTTTATCAGCAACAGAAGGATCGGTCCAAACGGCAGCTTCCATCTTGCGGCAGTTGACACAGCCAAAACCGGTAAAGTCGATCAGCACAGGTTTGCCCTGAGACTTGGCAGCAGCCATACCCTGTTCATAGTCAGTATACTGAGCCTTGACGACCTTGTCATTCAGATTGAAATCCTGTGTATTGATAGGCGGTGCGAATGCGCTGACTGCCTTGCAAGGAGCACCCCATAGACCCGGAACCATATAGATGGCAAAGGCCAGAGAGCAGAGACCAATCATGACTGCTGCAACCGGCATCGGTTTAGCAGGCAGGAGTTTGCCGTCAGCATCATAGAGGGCATCCGACTGGAACCGGAGTTTGCCGATCAAATACATACCCATAGCACCGAAGATGACGATCCAAAGTGCAAGGAAAGTCTCACGGCTGAGGAGGTGCCAGCCGTAGGCCAAGTCTGCTACAGACAAGAACTTCAGAGAGAAAGCCAGTTCGATGAAACCCAGGACAACCTTGATGTTGTTCATCCATGAGCCTGACTTCGGAGCTGATTTCAGCCAAGACGGGAACATGGCAAAGAGGGTAAAAGGAATGGCCAGTGCCAAAGAGAATCCGAACATTCCGATAGCAGGGCCGGCCCAGTTGCCTGAGGTGACCGTCTGTACGAGCAGCAGTCCTATGATCGGGGCTGTACAAGAGAAGGAAATCAAGACCAGGGCAAAAGCCATCAGGAAGATAGAGATCAGTCCGGTGGTGTTCGCAGCCTTAGAGTCAACTGCATTTCCCCAACTGTCCGGGAGTTTGATCTCGAACCAACCGAAGAACGAGAAAGCAAAGAGGACAAGCAGGAGGAACAGGATGACATTGAAGACGGCATTCGTCGCGAGAGAATTAAGGGTACTCGGTCCGAATATCGCAGTAATGAGGATTCCCAGAGCCAGGAAGATCACAATGATCGACAAGCCGTACAAGGAGGCATCACGTATTCCCCGCCTCTTGCTCCCGCCTCGTTTCAGGAAGAAACTGATCGTCATCGGGATGATCGGCCAGATACAAGGCATCATCAATGCCAGCAGACCACCTATGAAACCCATCCAGAAAATATAGAACAGAGAATGTCCGGCGATGTTCCCATTGCCTCCGAAAGACTGGAGTTGGCTGATGACAGGCTGCCACCAGGAATGTTCCTCTTGAGGTGTTGCCTGGACAACAGCAGCAGGAGCTGCAGTCGCAGCCTTGACAGAGTCAGCAGCTGCAGGAAGAGCAGTAGAATCGCCTGTCACAGCAGTAGGCAAGACCGTCGTATTCGTCCCAGTCGCACCGGTGGCTGCGGCAGTCTGACTTGCAGCAGCATCGAAAGACGGAGATTTTCCCGACTTTCTGACTTCCACCTGCGTAGGCGGGAGACAGTTCTGGTCATTGCAGGCGCCATACTCGAGATAAGCGTCAATCTGATAAGCCGGAGCAGTAAACTTCACCTTCTGGATAAAGGTCACACTCCCTTCAAAGTAACGGAGTCTCATACCGAATATCGGGTCCATCTTGGAAATCTCATGTCCCCGGGGCATCAGTTTTCCAACCAGTTTCACACCTTTCATCTTATTGGCATGAAACGTAGCAGAGATAGGGCCATTATTACCCAAATCCGTAGAATAGACGTGCCATCCGGCATCTATCCTGCCTGTAAAAATAATCTCGGCATCAGCCGTCCCATTCATTTTCACTTGTGAAGAGAAATGAACCGGATCCACCATCTGGGCATGCGCCATCAGAAAGGCCATGCACAAGACTAACAGTGAAATCGCTTTTTTCATTTTCAATCGTATTTAAGGATGTTTATTAATCTGTTGATTTATTCGTGGAACAATTCCGATAATTTCTGAGCAAGTTCTTCGCCACGGAGTTTGTCACTCACCAGCCTGCCCTCATGATCGACCAGGAACATCATCGGAATGAAACGGACACCATATTTGCCACTAATACCCTGTGTGTCAAGGTATCCCGGCCAAGGCATATTCTCCTCAGCCTTCGCCTTCTTCCAGGCTGCCGCATCCCTGTCAATGGACAAACTGACAATCTGGAAACCTTTGCTGGCATAAAGGGCATAGAGTTTCTTCAAATTGGGAATCTCACGTCGGCAAGGGACACACCAACTTGCCCAGAAATCGATCAGGACATATTTCTTGCCTGCGAGCAGGTCTTTGAGCGTCTTACCGTCACTTACCGTGAAATCGGGCACCTTTTTGCCTGTGTAGTCTGCGGGATAAAGTTCATCATGGACCATTTTCCCATAATACGAATTCTTGGCATTTTCCGTCAACAGTTCGTAGGCCGGTTTCTGTTCGTCAGAGAAATAACTCAGCGTCGCTTCCATCAGGAAAGGCCCCCACCATGAATTTTTATTCTGAGCAAAGAGAGCACTGTAGGTACTGTCCACAGCCGTAAAAAAGCGATGGTCTTCACGCACGAAAGCACTGTACTCCGGTGTGGCCATGAGACGTTTCATCTCTGCAGAGTCATGTGCAGCAGCAGCCTTGTTGACCTGGTTGCTGATGTCAGCATAGCGCCTGTGATAGTCAGCATACTGACTGTCAAGCGCAACCCTCACTTTCAGTTTTTCATTCAACTCATCCGTGAGCGGACTGCCGGATACCTTGACCTGAAAACGGTAAAACGGTATCTTCTGGGAGTCATTCCTGGCAGCTGTACCTGAAAGGACAATCTGATGATTATCGAGAATGAGCGGAACGGCACCATTGCAGCCCTTCACCTGAACATAGACACCTCTCGGATCAGACTGGTCACCGGAGAAAGAGAACTCCCCGCTCCTGACAACCGTCTCAGCCAAAGGTGCCTTCCATTTATGACTGATTTCATTGATCTGGACAGTATCCCCATCCTGCAATCCTGAAATCTGTCCTCTAATATGATAACCCTGACCCCAGAGGAGAGACGGGGCAAGGAGTAAAGAAAGAACTAAATATATCTTCATACCTATTGTATTTTAATCATTTATTGACATTCTGTTTAACTGTCCCATTACCGGGATTGTCCACTGCCCCCTGCGGGAAAGGCATCGTCCACATATAACTGTCCGGAGCAAGAGAATAATTCACTCCGTTTTCCGTCTTCTCCAAGGTCCTCGCATAGGCCGGTTCCAGATTCAGACGGCGGGCGTCACAAAACGGCACGATCGTGAAAATCAGGGCGTTTGCCTTGACGTCTCGGATCTGGCGGACAGCCTCTTCCACAGTAGAAGCGGTCAGGTCTTTGTAATAACTGTCCAGAATACGCGCCTTGCGTACCTTATTGAGGACAGCCATCGCCTCATCAATATTTCCCAAACGGGCCAGGCACTCTGCTTCGATGAGATAGACCTCCGTAGTCGTCATACCCCCACAATTGTAATACCCTGCAGTCATTGCCGCATAATAGGTATCACTGCCTACCGTCCGCTTTTTCCAACGGCTGAGAAATTCCGCATCCCCAGGTTCGAAGCGTGCCGCGCGGTCGACCCTCATGCTGAAGTCGCTCCCCTGATAGGAGTTGTTCCCGTGGCAGAAATTATAATTCTCACAGTAGTCGAACCCCATAGGGGAAGTGATCTGCTGATAGACATCAGGAGGGTCCAGAACAGACTTGTGCGCATTATAGAAAGCCTTCCAGTCAAAGAGGGAGTCATTGTAAGCTAACGCTGCCTGAGCATATTTCAAGGCATTTGTATAATCGCTCATCTGCAGATAGACACGGGCTGCAAAGGCATTTCCCGTAGCCGCGTCGGCATAGAGCACATTCTGTGATTTCTCCGGCAGGTCCGGCAATGCTGCCTGAATATCCTTCAGGATAAAATCATAGATCGCCTGCACGTTGGGCTGGGTGTAAGAGGCGCCCACTTCTGCACTGGTGATCAAGGGGACTCCCCCATCCGATGAAGCCGTGGAGGCATTATAGGTGTGACTGTAATAATTGACGAGGGTAAAATATTTCATATCCCTCAGAATCTTCGCCTGAGCAATGGCGACGGCACGATCCTTGTCTGTACCATCCGTAGCGGAAGGTACATTCTCCAAGATCAGATTGGCTGTAGAAATCGCAGCATAACCGTTATAATACGTCATCTCATCAGAGTTGTTGAGTTGTACCCTATTGGCACTCTCATCCCAAAAGTAATTAGCCTTCCATAAAGGATAATAGTTGAGGTTTGCCGAAGAGACATAACGGTCATTCAGCAAGAGCAAAGCCTGGGTGACATCTTCACGCTGGTTCGTATACTCATTGCCTATCATATCCGTAAAGTCCTTGAGAGTCGTAGGGATCTTCTGGCCCTTAGGCACATTGTCCAGATAACTGTCACAGGATGTCCAAGACAGCACACCCGCAGCCATGCAGAAGAGTGCAAGAACCCTCAGGAATTTCCGTCCGGATATATTCGTTTTCATAAGACCTTCTTTTTTCATTTCGTTCCCCTTTTTAGAAATCAACGTAAAGTCCCAATACATAATTCGGTGCATCATAACCGCTGAGGAGATATTTCGCACTCTTGCTGTGCGCAAACGTGCACACGTTCTCGACATTCATCTGGAGTCTGACATTACTCAAATGAGCAGGAAGGATCCACTGCCGTGGCAGGACATAAGAGAGCGAGACATTGGCAAGGCGCAGATTGGATGCGTTGATGACATTGATGTCTGAATAACTATAAATGGTATAACTCGCATCGCTGAACAAAGGATTCTCCCCGAATACGGCACGAGGCACATTGGTCGTAGCCTCATCCCCGCTCTTCTGCCAGCGGTTAACGATGTTCTTGTTGACAGGTACGATATTCGTCATATAACTGCCCATGGCACCATTATAACTGTCACTCAGCATGGATAGGTCTGTATTGCGCATCTTGTATCCGCCCTTGTAGACCCAGAGGCAGGAGAATTCCAACTGGCGGTAATGGAAATCGAGGTTCACTGAAGCCAATGTCGTCGGTTCTGTACTGCCCACATACTTGACAGCTGCCAGTGAGGACGGATCCTGAGTCGTCGGTTTGCCGTCAGCGCCATAGACCTGAGGCAGTCCGTCTGCACTCAGCCCTGCCCACTTGTAAGCATAGATGGCCGCATAGGGGTTGCCGACCACAGGATAGGACTGCGGGTAATCCATCTGCAGGTAATAAGCGGGGGCAGTGACATTGACATAGATGACCTTGTTCTTGTTGTAACTGAAATTCGTAGAGACGTCGAAACCGAAGTCCCGGGTCTTGACGATACTCCCGTTAAGGGTAAGTTCTATACCCCGGTTGCGCATCTTGCCGTTGTTGATTTCATAAGTGGAATAGCCGAAACCTTCGGTAGGTATGCCCACCGTATTGGCGAGCAGGTCAGTGCCCATCTTGTTATAGTATTCGATCGTTCCGTTCAGCCGGTTATGCAGCAAGGCAAAGTCAAAACCGATATTCGTTGTTGTCGTCTTCTCCCAGCGCAGGTTGGGATTAGGACGGGAAGTGATGCTCCCATACGTTCCTCCCACATTAGTGTTCGGGAAATAACTGGCGGTCATATAAGGTGCCGCATCCTTGGCGACGTTTCCGGCAATACCGTAACTGAGACGGAGTTTGAGGCGGTCGATCCAACTCACGTGGAACCATTTCTCACGGTCAATGTTCCATGCCGAGCCCAGACTCCAGATCGGATTCTTCTGGTATTTGGAATTCGTCCCCCAAAGGTTACTGCGATCCCAGCGGATGCTGGCCGTCGCCATATACCGGTCATCATAGGTATAAGCTGCATTGGCATAGACTGAGACATAGCGGTTGTCAATATTGCGGAGATAAGCGAAATTATTGGCAGCCAGCCCATAGCCTCCCAGAAGCCCGGTGGTCGAATTGAGGACGCTCTGGTCCACCAGCGTGAATGTCAGCATCTGAGGGTCATAGCCATACAGGGTGGAATTGTCATAGTCCAGCACGTTCTTCCTGACCTCATGTCCCAAAAGGGCAACGATGTTGTGCTTTCCCCCGAATGTCTTGTCAAAATTCAGTTGCTGGCGGAAAGTATAAGCCTTGGAAGTTTGATTGGAACGGTAATAGATGTCACCGTAGGGGATGTTAAAAGTTGTCGTCTTCCCGTCACTCGTCGCATACTCGTCCACGAGTTGGCGCACGTAATAGGATTCCTTGTCATAAAGCAGTTTTGTCTTGTCATAACTGTATTCATACTGGAACATCACGTTATACTTCAGCCAAGGGAAGATATCGGCATTCAGTTTGCCGTAGACACGGTTCGTAAAACTGTTCAACTGGCTGATGTTCCGGCTGATTTCATCAAGGGGCGTAATATCCAGATTATAGAGGCCGTTGTTGTTGATGATCGCCAGGGTAGAATTACTGAGGCGTGCCTCCTGGGTATAGGTATAGTTGGTGCCGTTGTCGTTCTTCAGGCGGTCATAAGGCTCATAGGTATATCCCCCGGAAAGCGGATCATAGGTCTGCGTCTTCTGCTTGTTGAAATAACTGTAGTCCCCGAGTTCGACGGTCAGCCAGCGGTTCAGGTTCAGGACATCCTTCAGGTCTGCGCCCCACGCATTGTTATTGGAATAGCGGTCATTGAGCCGGTTGCTGCGGTACGACAGCGAAGCGGTGAAGTTGTTGTTCTCACTGCCGCTGCCCACAGAGAGATAATACTGCTGGTAGGTAGCGTCCCGCTTGGCGTATTTGGCCACATCCTTATAATACTGGTAGCCTTGGGATGCCAGGCTGTTCAAGTTGGCATCCAGTTGACTCTGTGTCAGTTTTCCGGTATAGTAATTCAGGATATTCGTAATGCCCTGAGAGGTATACACCTTATTGTCCAGAAGGGACTGGGCGTAGGACGCGGCCTGGTCACCCTGGAGGTGCGTATTGCTGCTTGCCCATTCCTTCTCCAGGTCGATGATGTCAGAGGCATCCGTCAGACGCTTGTCATAGAAAGAATAAGGATGCCAGGTCAGAGAAGTACTGAAAGATATGTTCGTGTGCTTCTTCTGTCCCTTTTTCGTTTCGATGACCACGACCCCGTTGGCGGCACGCGCGCCGTAGATACTGGCTGCAGCCGCATCCTTCAGGACTGTGATGCTCTCGATATCCTCGACATTCAGTTGGGGCAGGTTTTCCACCAGCGACCCCGTCTGATTATACCGTGTATTCTCTACCGGGAAACCGTCAATGACATAAAGGGGGCTGGCATCGCCGTTCATCGTCGTCGTACCCCTGATCAGACCTGAGGCGGTATTGAACCCCGGCACTTCGCCCTCGAGCATTTGAGAAAGGTTGGCATAGCGCTTGGTCTTCAGTTCATCAGCGGTCACCTTGGCAAAACTGCCTGTGGCACGTTCCTTTGAGATGGTCTGATAACCGGTGACGACCACTTCCTTCAACGTATTGTCGGAAGCCATACGGACGTTCTTCTGCAAAGACCCGCCGCCTGCAGGCAAAGTCAATTGATAAGGTTTCATCCCGATATAACTGAATGTCACCTTGCACTGGTTCGAAGGTACAGAAACAGAATAGTTTCCTTTGGCATCAGTGACAGACTGAGTGCCCGTACCTTCAACACGGATAGAAGCCCCCGGCAAGACCTCGCCATTTTCGTCAGTCAGTACGCCTGACAACATCCGGGTAACAGAGGTCTGTCCTGATCCGTTGAGTTTTCCCCCACCCGTAGACTGGGCATGTGCCGTCAAAATACCAAGCAGCGAAAACAAAACAGGAATCAGGAACAATGTCCATCTTGTTTTGATGAATTTTCTCATTTTTTCTCCCTTATAATGTGTGATCCTTTTCTCCTTATTTCTTCTCTTCATCGGGCTAATTCCCCTCTCTCAACAATAGCCTAAATGCAACCTTTTCCTATATTCCGGTAAAACTTATCCCTGACCATAAAGACCGGCAACGATATGATTCCAACCAGATTTCGACTCTTGCCATCAAACTTGTTTTTTATCTGAATCTGACAGGAAAATCAGACCACGACATCTCAGATGACCTCAAAAAGCAAATATCCGGTTTTCTTTGTGGCAAAGTTAGTGATTTTCCATTAAATTCACGTAAATATTTTCCATATTTATTTCTTTTTCCTAACTTTGAAATTGAATACTATAAAAAACCAAACAGCGTATGATCGGGTTACTTTTAGCCGGATTTCTCACCTTCGTAGAACTGAACTGTGAGAATCTTTTTGATACTCAGCATGATACCTTGAAAAACGACTATGAATTCCTTCCCAACAGCGACCATCATTGGACACGCACCAGGTATTGGCGAAAACTGAATCATATCGGACAAGAACTCATCGCCTTAGGAGAAGACTCCACACGGCAATGGCACCTGCCTGACTTGGCCATCCTATGTGAGATCGAAAATGACAGTGTGATGCGGGACCTCACCAAGCGCTCCCTCCTGAGACATGCCAAATATGAGTATGTCATGACCAACTCCCCTGATCAACGGGGAATCGACGTGGCTCTCCTGTACAATCCCTATGCCTTTCTCCCCCTCCGCCATATCTGTTTCAGAGTAGCGCCATTACCGGACATGAGACCCACGAGAGACCTCCTCTACGTGAGCGGCAAACTGAATAACGGGGATACCCTGCACGTGTTCGGCATACATGCCCCGAGCAGGACAGGAGGCGAACGGGCATCAAGACCTCATCGCCTGGCGGTTGAAAAGAGACTTGTCCAGGCTATTGATTCTATCCGAAGCATGGCGCCGGGAGCAAAAATCATCATCGCAGGGGACTTCAACGACTACAAGAACTCACCGGTGCTCAAAGCACTCTATTCCATCGGATTCATCAATCTCTCTCAAGATGCCAGAGGAGAAAACGGTGCCAAGGGAACCTATCGCTTCCGAGGAGAATGGGGGAGTCTGGACCATATTCTCTGCTCCTCATCCGTCAAATCGAGTTTTCTCAATTGCCATATCGGGGACGTTCCCTTCGCCTTGGAGCCTGACGAGAAATACGGAGGTGTAAAACCCTATAGAACGTATATGGGACCAGCCTACAGACCGGGATACTCAGACCACCTGCCTCTCGTCGCAAAATTCAACATCGGGATTAGTCCAGCGCTCTAAGAAATGATCATGCGCTAAAAAAGCAAATACCGAATCCTCCTTTCTTCCAAAAGTCATAGAAATGACAGCGGAAGGCCAGACGATTCGGTATTTCTGAGTGTAGTATTGCAGTCAGTGCTCATCGGCACCTATTACTGCTCTTGTCTAAGGTATTCAAGCCCTAAAACATTGAGAACGGAACAGCAAGACCTACAATTCATTTCACACCATTTAAACGTGGAGCAAAACGCGTTTATTTTCCATTATTCAAATCCTTCATCAAGTCTTTGATCATACTCTCAAGTTTGTCACCATGTATATTCTTGACAGCGATTTTACCATTCTGATCAACCACCACCAAGAAAGGAATGGCCGAGATACCGTATTCCTTGGCGACCAGACTCTTCCAACCTTTCAGGTCAGAGAGTTGGGTCCACGTCATCTGATGCTTACTGACGGCATTCAGCCAACTGGCTTTCCGAGTATCAAAAGAGAAACTGACGATATCAAAGCCTTTGGCATGATAAGTCGCATAGAGTTTCTTCAAAACCGGCAATTCCTGAATACAAGGTACACACCAGGATGCCCAGAAATCAATCAAGGTCACATGACCCTTCTTGATCAAACCGGACAACTTCCACAGTTTTCCATGAATATCAGGAGCTTCGAAGTCGCGGTAAGGTCTACCGGTATTAGTTGCCTGAATAGACTGTTCGAAATTGCTCCTCTCACGTTGTCGCTGCTCATCCACGGCCTTCTTGCTCCGGACATAGTCCTGATTGACCTCCTGTGAGAGTGCCGCATAGGTCTCCTGAGGATAGTTCAAAGATGGATAATTGAAGAAAAAGTAGGCCCCGGCATCATTGTGGATGTTACGGGAGATAAACTTGATGTAATCAGGTCTGACCGTCTTGTAAAGGCTGTCTATGATCTGATTGAAATGGTTCTGCAGGGACAGGTCTGCACCCTGCCCCTTTTCGAGTTCATCCCGTTTCTTTGTCACTACATCAACCTGCTGTTTGACCCGCCTATTATTCTTCAGGATAAGACTGTCATATTCAGCGTTGACAGTACCACCGGTAATTTCTTCCCCCAGAGGCGTATAGTCCACCGTGATTGACCCACCTTCCACGATACAATAACACTCAGGCAAGCCATAGGTGAAATGCTCGTTCTTGGGCGGCAAAGACAACGTGACAACATAGGGAGATTCCCCTTCAGCCACATTTCTGGTGAAAGAGAACTGACCGTCCTTGATCAGGCAACTGTCCAACACTCGGTTTTTCTGATAGTCGACGATGTCATTCTTAATCATATAGATATACAGACCGTCAAACTGTTTGTCATGTATGTTCCCCTCCAAGGAGAACTGAGATTCCGAAGCCATTGCGGCCATAGGGACAAACAAAACCGATACCAAAAACAACAAATTCCTTAACTTCATTTTTGCTTCTTCAATAATGAATTATACAAAGATTCCTTCTGTACAAGTTCTGCGCCTTTCTGATATACGGGAGAACCGTCATTGACAACATGATAATAGAAAGCGTTGTCATTATAAAGATTTCTCGCAACCAAAGCACGCAGTTGTGTGTTAACATACAGTTTGTCTTTAGCGTAGTCATCCTGACTGTAAGAAACACCGGCTGACTCCGCATCATTGATCATCTCCTTCATCACCGGTGAATTCACGTCGACAGAAAAACCTTTTTCAAAAGCCTTGAAAGTTGGATATTTTGCCAACAGTGCAGTTCTGTTCATGAGGGTATAATCCCGTGCAGCTTTGGTCATCGCCCCACAATACATCAGCAGGCCCGCCCATTTGGTCTGAGCCTTGTTGTTCTCAGACACGGTCACATCAGGACTGATACCCCAGTCATCAGACGTGCTCACTGAATCCTTACCGGTCTGAAAAGTCTTGAACACCGTAGAGTAAGGTTTCTGGATACATTTCCCGCTCGGCGTAAAGTACCGGGCGACCGTGATCCGAAGAGCAGAACCGTCTTTGAAAGGAAGGGTCTCCTGGATCAGACCTTTTCCGAAAGACCTTTCACCCACGAAGACACCTCTGTGATTATCCTGCAAGGCACCACTGAGAATTTCTGCAGCCGACTTGGTCTGATCATCGATGAGGACGATCAACTTTCCACTCTGGAAAGCACCGGCAGGGGTAGACTTGAACGTCTTGCGCGGAGAATGCAAGCCTTGGGTAAAGACCAGCAACTTCTCGCCGCCGACAAATTCATCCGCTATTTTCACAGCCTCATCAAACAACCCACCTTGATTTTTACGCAGATCGAGAATGAGGTTTTTCATCCCCTGGGCTTTCAAGGCGGAAAGACGGGACCTGAACTCCGCATCCGTATTCTCAGAGAACATGGACAGTGCGATATATCCCGTATGATTATCGAGCATATAGGCAGCAGAGACCGTGCTCTTCGCATTTGCTTTCAATTCGACGGAATAAACCTTAGTGGTCTTATTCCGCGAAATTTCCAACCGGATCTGCTTTCCGGGTTGACCGCGGAACGCAGAATAGATCTGAGGTCCCAGAGAACTGACTGCTGTCTGATTGACAGACAGGATCTCATCTCCAGGACGAATACCCTTCTGATAGGCATCACTCCCGCTCATGACAAACGAGATGAGGAAATGACCTTGAACGAAATCTCCCTCAATGCCTGCATCGGTAAAGGATGCTAAAGTCATGCTCGGAGAAAAACCTGAGACATATTGCGTCCCCTGGCTGCCCAACAAGACATTCTCATTCGCCCTGGCCTGTGCCGGAGTGAGATATTCGGAGAAGGGATCCAGATTATGCATCATATCCTTGATCTGCTGGTTGACGATATCACCCGTCGAAAGCGAATCGACATAAAGACGCGAAAGGGCGTACAATGTCATCGACATCTTCTCAGTAGGTGACGATTGGGCAAACAGGTTCCCGGAAGATATTCCCGATGCCAAGAACAAGGCAAGGACAACTGATTTCTTGATATTCATAACTCATTTATAGTCTCAAAATTCACCAGATAGATTCTTTATTTCCCACTTTTCTTAATCAGTTCGATGGCAGAAGTCATCTCATCAGCCAATTGAGAAGGGTTGCCGCTATAGCCACCTGCCGTATACTGAATCAGTCCGTCCTTCAGGATCATCTTACGAGGAATGCCTGATGAATGGAAGATCTGGGCAAACTGATGGAAAGAGGCATCAAACTGTCCTGTGCTCTGGTTCCAAGTATCATACAAGACCTTAAAATTCGTATACGACTTGCTTGCCATAAACTTGTCAACTGCGGCCTTACCTTTGATGCCATGATCCATCGTATTGACGAAATAGAACAGGACGTTAGGATCTTTGGCATATTTGTCAACGACCAGTTTCATGCCTTCCATTGCCATTTTGCAAGGACTGCACCAGTTAGCCCAAAAATCGATGACAACAATCTTATTCTTGAAGCTCGCACTGCTGACAGGTTTCCCATTGGGATCAAGAAATTTGAATGGTTTGAAAGGTATCTGCACTAGATTCGACTTAACCGTATTCTGGAGTTCGTCCTTGATATTAGCACTCTTCAAAGAGTTAAGATATTTGTCAAAAGCCTCATCTGAAGCTGGATGAATATCTTCCTTCAAAGCATTGAGCATGCTGCCGGTAATGGCATCATATTTCACAGATTTCTTCAGGACAGTAAGCGCATTGTCCTTTTGGCCCTGATTCATATAGATATCATAACGGACCTGATTGATGGTAGCATCACCGAAGGCAATATATTCTTCCTGAGGATTGTCATAGTATTTGAACCATTGCAAAGCCTCTTTCTGCTTGTTCAACGTATTCAGCAACTGGATATAAACGCCCAATCTTTCATAGAACTGGTAATCCAACAAGGTTTGGGCTTCTTTTGGAGAATGCTCCAGATCCTGCATATTGGAAAGATCGTATCTCTTCTGCTCCATCTCCCCCATCAAAGCTTTTGCCAATGGATAGATAGAATCATTAGAAGCGAGATGGAGTTTATAAGGTCTGAAAATATTCCACCTGAAAGCTTCACTCAAAGCGATGAAATTAAAATTAGGAAGGAACTTGATAATCCGGTCATACTGTTTCTTGGCGAACAATGCATTCGTATATTTCCGAGAGAGGTTATAATACATCCATGTCTGATTCTTAGCATATTGGTCCTTGATGCATTCGCTGTAAGGGTACTCTTTATAGAAGTTCTCGATACCCTTGAATGTTGTTTCATCTTCTTCGCCATTCTCCAGTTTATGGAACAAGTCAGCACGAGAGGTAAAGCCATGAGGGAACTTTTCCAGTATCACCTTATGGATAGAATCGGCTTTAGCTATATTTTTCACATCGAAACGATAGGCACTCTCAAATGTCGAATACAAGAATTCATTCATCTTGAATTCCTTATTTGCATTACGGAAAGCGAGATCAACGACCTTGTCATAATGAGTCCCAGCCATGATTTTTACCGCTTTAAGGTAATAATCCATAAAAAGGGGCATATTTGATTCATAGGTGTCCACCTCTTTGTTCAGCCAAATGAGGGAAGCATCATTTGGGATAGTGTACTTCTGATAATAGTTGGTAATATTAAAATACGGCTGGTTGCGGAATATTCCCCAAGCCAGGAAGCCGTCAGGAGCGACCTCATTCATCGCATTCAGAGCCTGGTATACATAACCTCCATTGGCATCATTATTGTCAATGACCTGATTGCCGATATAACCTGCCTTGAAAGACAAAGCAAAAAAACCGCAATCTTCAGGGATCTGGAATTCACCCTTCCAAGAATTGGCTCCTTCCTTTTTCAAATTGATGTCATCGATCTTCCATACGTAATTATCGTAATGGTATACAACGCAATTCAGGGAGTCCTTTCCTTCCAACGGACCTCCTGCAGCATCATAAGTAAAAGACTGTAGAGAACCTGCCTTAGGTTTGCCAATACCTGACACCCTCGAGGAAGTTTGTGCACTCATCTGTAAAAAGATGAAGATGCAACTTAAAAGAATGAATAATTTTTTCATGTCGTTTATAATAATTTATTTGATTTTCGAAATGCTGTCTCCTATAGCCTGCAAATCTATGTTTAGCGTGTTTTTAAAGTAGTCTACTACAATATTATATTTATTTCTGACCCTGTGATCCAGTACATAGACGGTCTGCTGCGTTTGCGGATCTATTGCGGTACTGTCAGTACCACAGTCAAACTGGTCATTCAGATACTTGTCTGCAAATTCCTGTTTACTGTTGATAACCAGATATTTCACATAGAGTCCGAAATCATAATAGTAATCGATATGTGGTAGCCTAATATTGGTTGACCACTTTTAGCCTTAAGCCTGAATTAAGTTGTTCATTATTTTCCTTAATCCTACATATGGTTGACATTTTATCTTCTAATCCTGATAAAGGTTGACTTCTAT